>NZ_JPOS01000082.1 GCF_000759025.1 Phaeodactylibacter xiamenensis
CGCTGTTCCAGCCGTATTCTTTCGGCCTACGGCCTACAGAATACGGCTGGAACAGCGTGACAGAATAACTAGTTTTTAACCCAGAGACACACATTATTGAACATTACCAATCGACTTTGGATAGAGAAAGCGGAACAGCAGGCACTACAAAAAACATGGAAGCTTGACCTCCCTCCTTCAGCTGCCTCAACCCCCAAAGTATTCTTTGGCCCTGTGGCCAGTGGTGACAAAGTTTTACAATCTAACACAGCGCCTCTTGCACAGATGCTTAGAGAAAGATTTAATGATGCAATAGCACTGGAGATGGAGGCTTACGCTTTTTTATACGCTGCCAGTAAGTATCCAACTGTTGATACCTTAATGATTAGGGGTATTGCAGACCGGCTTGAAGACAAAGTGGATGCCAACGCTAATAATTCCAGAGAACTGGCTGTAGCTAATGCGGCTGTATTTTTAAAGTGTTTATTGGAAAAAAATCCAAAATGGATCCCTGTTATTCCTTTGGGTGTATACAGCCGAAATTTAGCTTGGGTAGTTTTTTCAGTAGGGGCATTAATTACTGGGGTTTTAGTATTTCCTGATTTGCAAAAACCGGTGGTTACTCTTGGTGCTTTTCCAATGGCAACGGAGGTGCTGGAACGAGATACGATAAAGGCTGAACCCATAAATAAGACAGAAAGAACCGCGGTTTTAAAAACGAAAGCTGAGCCAGTTGTTTCGAGGGATACAACTGCACTATTAGAGGAGGTTGAGGAATTGAAGTCCGATACAACTATTAATTTTGCTGAAGCAACAACAGATAATGTAAAGCCTGATTCAATAAGGACTGCACCGCCACCTCTCCCAACTGATGAAAAACCGGAAGATGAAAAACTATTTCTATACAAAATTTATGTTTTTAACTCAGCAGGCAGACGGATTCCTGGGGCTTCTTATATTATTGATGGCGAGCCCGCTTTAAGAGTCGGGAATAAATTCAGGCTATCTGCTGGCAAACACGAACTTGAAATTATTGCCGGACAACAGCCACCATTCAGAACAATTATAAATGTACCCTCTCGTGACAATGGACAAACTATTATTAATTGGGAGTTTTAGGAGAATTAGGGCAGTCTTAGGAATCCTATTATTCCTAACCTCGATGCCTGATACCATTATTGCCCAATCGGATAGCTTATCTGAAAGCGTCAAGCTGTTGGTCGTTGATTTTGAGGGAGGAAGTGGATATGATCCATTTTTGCTCAGGCAAATGGGGCAGATGCTCTCCTATGAATTGGAACAGTTTGCGTTGCCGGTTTTGTCATTGGAAGAACGTAATCGGCGGATCAATCTGCTTGCCCATTATCAAGATGATGTACCTGACTCCACGAAATGGGATGAATCTCATCCCAGGCCTGACTATCTTTGCAGGGGTATAGTAACGGAGGAGTACCTTACGGTTAATATTGTTCAATTTCGTGACGAAAAGCAAATAGCCAGAGCTATTATCCGAAACAGGGGCAGGCTCGAGCATAAAGTCAGTCGGTTGGCAGGAGAATTAGTCAGGGAATTATTAAAGACCAGGTATCAAAATCTATCGTTAGACCAATTAAGCCTTATGGGCGTGAGATTGCCAAAGGGGCAACAGTATAACTGGCTGGATCCTGATTTTAAAAAGTCCAGCGGGACAAATTGGATTGAGGTTGATCGTAACGTTCACGCATTAAGAATATTCTTAGAAACGCAGGGCGGCGATACGGTTCAAGTTGGGCCTTACCCCGGTCTGCAGCCAAATACGCATCAGCTATGGACGGTCAGGCCAAATCAGCTCGAACCTGGCAGTCTTCGGCCAAAAATTCATTCTTTAAGCTTGAGCAGCCAGTTTTTTACCTACCAGCAGCACGCAAGTGTAGGCCTGTCTCTCGATTATCACCTTGCTTTGACCGGGAAGCTATCTTTGGGAGCAGGAGTCAAGGGGCTGCGATTGCCTGTTGAAACCCGGGTAACTCCGCTTCCTGGCTTTGAGGCGGAGCCTGTGCTGGAAGAAGAATTGCTATTGCTCCCATCTGCTTCAGTGGTTTACAAACGCTATGCTTCTCAGAGTGGATTATTTTATGGTGCTGAACTGGGGGTATTTTTTCTTCATGCAGGGGGGCATGCTTCTTTCTTCGCTGGTTTTGGACGCTTCCCGTGGTTGCGGTTGAAAGCCGGGTTTAATTCATTCAATGCCAACTTGCCAAACCGGTCTTTTCGCCTTAATCATCAGAATGCTAACCTTGACTCAATAAAAGAGCGTGTATCCCTCTTTTCTGTTGGTTTACAGTGGAATATCTACCTTTAAAAGCTATTGATACTATGAAAATACCCCAAATTGTTTTTTGGTTTCTGGCTTTGTTCGCGTCGTTTGGACTGGCTTCATGTAGTGAGGAGCCCACAACTCCGGGTGAAAACTCTGCGCTTTTATATCCTCAATCCACAGAAATGAATATAATCCAACGATTAAGCCCGGAAGGGCAGATCCTCTTTGAGCTTTCAGAGCCGGGAGTTCAACTGGCTTTTGTTGGGATATTTGATTCGCCGCCTGAGGTGGAGGATGGGGTTTTAATTTCAGAAGAGGACATGATTTGGGAATGGTTTGGAGAGGTGGGGCCCAATTCAGAAATTCATTTAGAGGAAGGAGATTTACTAGATAGCACGTTGGTTTTTTCACAGGTGTTCTTTCAGTGTGATTCTTCAGATTATTTCTGGGCGGCTTGGGGCTGGGATGATACGGCCCAGTATATTACACATTCAACACCCAAAAGTCAAGCGCTTCAAGTACCCGATGAAAAACCGAAATTACTTTTGATAGAAACTACTAAAGTAGGGGTTGCTCCCAATGACACGCTCTTAGTTCCCGGGGCCGATATCAATTTAAGATTCGTTTTTGAAAATATAGGTGATGCGAAGGCTATTGACCCGGTAGTACGAATCACAAACAGTAGTATTTCGGAGTTCCCTGTCACCCTGGCTTTGGATGAATTGGAAGCAGGAGCTTCAGCCAGCCAGACTGTAAACTTTACTATTCCACCGGATTTTAGTTTTGCAGATACGCTGGTTTTGCAAATAGAAATGCTTTACAACAATTGTCTGAGCAGTCAGACGGAGGTTGCGTTGGTCGTCAATGCATTAAGCGTTTGTATTACGGATGTAAAGTTGATTGATATTCGTTATTTGCCGCCAACTATTTTATGGGACCCACTTGCAATATTGCCTATATATTTTCCTCCTGATATTTACTATGAAGTCATAGGACCAGGCGAAACACAGATGTACCTTTCTTCAATTATAGAGGATGCAGACGATGATTTTCCGAACACGCCCGTTATGGGAGATTGGCCTGATCTTTCCCCCTGCCTAAGTCTGAGCTTAGATTCAACTTACATCATCAAGTTTTGGGATGATGATTTTGATGATGATGATTACATCGGAACCTACAGCTTCAAACCAGCAGATTTTTTGAGCACACAACAAGAGCTGGTCGAGGTTATCAATGATGAAATACAGATGGAATTATATCTAAATTGGGAATAAACTTAAGCTTATGTCCATTCGTGAACAGCATCTTGAGCTCTTCAGGGCTGCTATGGTTCATCTGACCAGTCGGGAAGAAACACTTTATACTCAAGTTGTTATTTGCCAAAAGCTAAAAACGCTTGGTATCCAGGTTTCTACTTCTCTATTTAGTAAGATGGTTAATACCCCGAAGTCAGTTGGTTTACGTTCGGTACAGCGCATCAGTGAAGGGGTGCAGGAACTGTTGCGCCTTGAGTTAGGTTTGAGATATGATCATGCCCAGAAAGTGTTTGTTGAGACAACCAGGCATTTCTCTAAAAAAGTAGTGCCGACTCAAGATGGGAACCTTTTTTTAAACGGTACAAATGAGCTTCTCTTCCACGCTGACGGGAGGCGCTCCATTGCCGAGAAAGTTGAATTTATCAGTAAAGCACAGGAGGAAGTGATTTTTCTAGGCGTGCGGTTGCGTCAATTGGTCAGTTATTTCACGCACCGAAAAGATGCAGAGTTCAAAGAGCCTTTGCTTAAGCTGCTTGATTGTGGAGTACGGGTAAGTTGTTATTTAGCTGATCCTGACCACAATCCTGTACGATTTTATTTCAGTGATCTGGCTACGGCATTACCTGAAGAGCGCTTTGGAGAAAAAGCTATTCCTGGTCTGATCATGCACCTTCAAAAAGTTCAGGTCGAGATCAGGCAGATTTTACCAGGAGCTCCTTTCCATATCTTTAAATACAGGCATCTGCCAACCGCCCACTTCCTAGCCGTAGATACGGATAGTGTGTACGGTAAAATTTTGGTTTCCAATTATATTTTTGGAGTGCCCAGAAGCAAAGCGCCGGTAATTGAAGTACATCATAGTTCGAAACTATATGGTTATTATCAGTCAGCCCTTGAAGCACTTATTAAGGATGCAGTGGAAGTCGTTTAAGTGTTTATTCTTCTAGTGGTCTGTCAAGTGTTAATTTATGGGTTGAGTGGGAGCGAATTTTGAGGCTAATCAAGGCGGATGTTCCCGCGCATAGCAGCGCTACGCAAGGGGTTATCCAACGAAGAGTAGCCTCAAAAGTCGCCGCAGGCAACCCCTAGTTTTAGCCTTGACAGACCACTAGTTTCCTCCTTAGGGCATTTATAACTATTCGATACTCCTCCCGCCCCGCCAAATTATCCCACTGATAAACATCCCTCTTCAAATCATAAAGCTCCTCACCATGCTCCCCCCAGTCCATATAAGACCAATCCGGCGTGTAAACCGCTTTGCCCACCACACCCTGATGCCGGGTTTCCACAATAGCGTAGTTTTTCCAGCCCTGAGGCTGCCCCTGCATGAGTGCAGTCATGTCTCGCCCTTCCAGATTAGCCGGGGCATTTAGCTCTGCCATCTTCGCCAAGGTAGGGTAGAGGTCGAGCAATTCCAAGACTTTCTCTACGATGCCTGGCCCTATACCCGGATGGCGGATAATCATTGGCGCTATGGCCGATTCCCGGAACAGGAAATTCTTAAACCATAAGCCGTGCTCGCCCAGCTGATAGCCGTGGTCGCTTACTAAAACGACAATGGTGTTGTCGTATAATCCTTGGTTTTTCAGCGCAGCGATTAGTCGTCCCACCTGATCATCTACAAATGCAGTGCAGGCATAGTAGGCACGCATCGCTTCCCGGCGCTCGGTTTCCGGCAGATTGAAGTGCCCTGCCCAGGTGTCATAGGCGATTTTGGGCATATCCTCCCGATCGGTAGCAGGTACCGGTATGGGTTGGATATCCACACTGTCAAATTTTTCAAAGTACCGCTTCGGCGCTACCCATGGCACATGCGGCCGGATAAAGCCGGCGGCCATGAAAAAGGGCTGGTCCTTGGTTTCCTTCATCAATCGGATCACTTCCGTGGTTACATTGTAAACGTGATGGCGCTCGTCGCCCTTTTCTGCCCTCAACCAGGCCACAGCTCCCCCAGCGCCCACGCGGTGGGTTTCCCAGGGGGGCGTTGTAGTAATAGCCATTATTGTTCAACTCGTAGCCCGGTACATCAATTGCCAATTGATCAATGTGTGGAGTTTGTGCCAGCGAGTCGCCGTAGCAGCCCAGCCGGTCGTTGAGGTCGTCCACGTAGATGAGCAGCACATTGGGGCGTTGCTGCGCAATCAGAACCGAGTAAAAAAGGAGTGATATGATGGCAAAAATGTACCGCATCTTTCTGTTCTGGTTATTGATTAATCACCTCACAATCCTCCAGGTCATAGTAGGGCTGTTGACCATCTGAAGATTTGGCTAGCGGAGTGTTAAGTATAGCGTTTTTCAGCCCGCGGCCATATAGTACCTTAAGTTCCGCCTGCCGGGCTTCGGTCCGGGTAGGGTAGAAGGCTTTCAGGGTGCCGTTGGCGATCTTTTTAGGGAACTGCCAGTCCGCCGGGACTTCCTCCGTTTCCGGCCAGTTGATCATTACATTGTCCAGTACGAAGTTGTGGATATTTTCGGTGACAATTGCCGCTTTGGCAACTTTGGCAGCGCGCTTGACGGGTGCAAACTGCGAACTTGTGACTTCATCCACATGAGGTGCCGGGTCCTCAATCCAGGGATAAGTGAGGTTGACGTTACGGAGGGTCAGGTTTTCAATGGCGTACCCGTCGCCGGCGGTCATGAGGATGCGCCCGCCGGTTTTGGCGTGGAAATTGGTGATGGTCACATTGCGCAGGCGGGGTTTGCGGCCCTCGTAGTCGTACTGCTTTTTTTCAAGGTGCATCCAATCTCCATTGCGGCCGCCGGCACCGGGCTCCGGCAGGTAAAGACTCAGGTGGATGGGGCGGTTGTAAAGCAGCGGGGCACGGGAGTCGGTGATGATGTTGTCGACTACGATGTCCTCAACGGTCCCGGCGCTTTCGGCGTAAATGGCGAAGGCACGGGAGGAGCCATAAATCACACTATTACTAAAAGTTACTTGCTTAATATCCCGAAAGGTTTCATTACCAATCTTCAGGGCAGCGCAGGAGCACTCGATGACGCAGTTGGTGACGGTGACGCGCTTGCAGTCGCGGGTATCCACCATAGTTTTCAGGCAGATGGCATCGTCGCAGGTTTTGATGATGCAGTCGCTGATGGTCACATCGTGGCAGCCGGAAATGTCAATGCCATCCCCGTTCGGTGCAAACAGGTCATTGATAATTTTAACCCCCTGAACCTGTATGCGGTCGCTGTCGTACAAATGCAGGGTCCAGCCACCTCCGGTGAGCAGCAGGACATCCTTGATCCGCACATCCTGGCAATCCTGTATTTCCACCATCGGGCTGATCTTAAGTGGCTTGGCCATTTTCCACTGCGGGTCTTCTGCCGGGTCGAAGTCTTCCCAAAAAGCGAGCCCGTTGCCATCAATTGTGCCGCCGCCAATGATGGCGATATTGCGGGCGTCCTTCCCAACAATAAGGTGGCGGGGTTGCCGGTCTTTGTTGTGCCCCCAGATCATGACTGCATAGTCTTCGATATTGGGGGAGCCCAGTATTTTGGCGCCGGATTGGACATCCAGGGTGGTATTGTCCTTCAGGAAAATGGTACCGCTGAGGTATACCCCCGGTGGAACGGTCACCGTGCCGCCGCCCTGGGCAGCAGCAGAGTCAATGGCGCTTTGGAGGGCAGTTGTGTTCAGGGTTGAACTGTCGCCCAACGCCCCAAAATCCTTTACATTCAGGTAGCCATTGTAGTGCTGTGCATGGCTTAGCGTAGATACAGAAAAGAATAAAGCGAGAAAGGTAATCCTTGTCATTGGTCTAGGTTTTGAATGCGTTCGAGTTCGGCAGCCATGGCTTGCACTTTTTCAGGATAGGTGGCAGCGAGATTGTTTTGCTCCCCGGGGTCTTCCGACAGGTTGTACAACTGCGGCTCCGTAGAGATGCCACCTTCAATGTCCTTGATGCCCTTAATCCAGGGGAATTCTTTCTCGGTAGGGACGATGTATTTCCACTGCCCCTGCCTAAGCCCAAGGGTGAAGGCTTCTTCCAGCATCACCGACCGCCCTTCATCAGATTGCCCTGAGAGTGCGGGCCACAGGGCTTTGCTGTCTTTAGCCTCGGCTTCCTGCAGTTCATGCCCCAGCAGCTCCGCAATGGAGGCATAAAGGTCTACCTGATTCCAAAGGGCCGTACTGCGCCCTGGCGTGATTTTACCTGGCCAGCGCAAGATTGTCGGCACCCGGTTGCCACCTTCGTAGATGCTGTACTTGCCGCCCCTGTATGGGCCGGCGGGCTGATGATCGCCCAGCTTTTCCACGGCCTGGTCTGTGTAGCCGTCATCCAGTACAGGACCATTATCACTGCTAAAAAACACCAGCGTATTTTCGGCTATGCCAAGGGAATCCAGGGTTTTCATTAACTGGCCCGTTACCCAGTCCATTTGCAGGATGGCATCGCCTCTGGGGCCCATCTTACTTTTGCCTTCAAACCGGGGGTGGACAATGCGGGGCACATGGATGTCGTGAAAGGCATAATACAAAAAGAAGGGCTGGCCTTTCTCCTGAGCCATAAACTGTATCGCTTTTTCCGGAAAGGAATAGGGAAAGTCCTCATCACGGAAGTGCGCCGCTTCTCCGCCTGCCATAAAACCAATGCGGCTCACGCCATTAATTATGGTACCACTATGTTGCGTATCGGCCGGCATTTTCAATAATTCAGGATGGCTGAGCCCGGTGGGCGTGTCATAGGGGCTACCTCCTGACGGATCATCTGTAAAGCTGACTTGCAGCGGGTCGGCGGGGTCAAGGTTGAGGACTTCGTGCTGTTCAACATAAACGCTCGGTACCCGATCACCGGTAGACGGCAGCAGGAAACAATAATCGAAGCCAATCTCCAACGGTCCGGGTTTGATCTCCTCATTCCAGTCCAGGTCGCCATCGCCCAGCCCAAGGTGCCATTTACCAACCACACCGGTACGGTAGCCCTCTTCTTTAAGCATGGCAGGCAGGGTAGGTGTCCCCGGCCGGATCATCAATGGAGCATCCCCCGGCAATACCGCAGCTTTTTGCCGAAAGGCATAGTTGCCCGTAAGCAATGCATAGCGGGAAGGGGAGCAGGTCGCTGCCGCACAGTGGGCATCGGTAAACAACCGCCCTCCGGAAGCCAGGCGGTCGATATTCGGGGTTTGAATGTCGGTAGCGCCGTAGCAGCTCAGGTCACCATAGCCCAGGTCATCGACATAAATGAAAAGGATATTGGGTTGGGCATTAGCGGTTGGCTCTTCAGGCGCTGCACCAGAACTGCAACTTAGGCATAAGGATAGCAGGAAAAGACTATACAGCAAGGTCGGTTTTAACATCAGTGAATGCTTTGGGAACAGGAATCGTGCGGAAGTGGGGTGTAACCGGCTCACAGGTACAGCAAAAAATATTTTTAAAAAAGTTAGTGTAAAGATTACACCTAGCAGGGGTCGATAACTTGCTGTTGGATAGTAAGTTGTTGCCCGGTTTCCTAATCTGGCTGTACAATAATTCATAAATTGAGCCATCAAATCCTGCCCATAAAGTTGGGAATTGTACAGATTTGCTTATTTTAATTTCCAAAATCAAAACAATCAGATTCAATGAAAGAACCAGGAAAAAAAGGATCAAAGGGACTGGATCGCCGGACCTTTATTCGTCAGGCTGGTGTTGCTGCGGCTGGTATGACCATTGTGCCCAGCACCGTAGTTTCCGGACTGGGGCATGTGATGCCAAGTGACAAATTAAACATTGCAGGTGTTGGTGTAGGCGGTATGGGCCGTTCTAACCTGCGCAATATGAATTCTCAAAATATTGTTGCGCTTTGTGATGTAGACTGGAAGTATGCTGCCAAATGCTTTAACGATTATCCAGATGCTGCGGTGTACAAAGACTACCGCCGCATGATGGACGATATGGGCGATGAAATCGACGCCGTAGTGGTAGGTACGCCTGACCATACGCACTACGTAGTAACCGCCGATGCTATGCGTGCCGGCAAGCACGTCTACGTACAGAAACCACTGACCCACTCGGTCTACGAATCCCGTATGCTGGCTAAGCTGGCAAAAGAAACCGGCGTAGCCACACAGATGGGTAATCAGGGCAACTCCGGAGAAGGTATCCGTCAGGTTTGCGAGTGGATTTGGAATGGTGAAATCGGTGAGGTGAAGGAAGTCCACGCCTGGACTAACCGCCCGATCTGGCCACAGGGGCTGGAGCGGCCGACTGAAACGCCTTCTGTACCACCTACTCTGGACTGGGACCTTTTCATCGGCCCGGCTAAATGGCGCCCTTACCACCCGGCTTATACGCCATGGAACTGGCGTGCATGGTGGGACTTCGGTACAGGTGCACTGGGTGATATGGGATGCCACATCATTGACCCGGTATTCAAAGCGCTGAACCTTGGGCAGCCTACTGCTTTCGAGGGTAGTTCTTCACAGGTTAATACGGAGAGTGCACCGATTGCTGAAAAGGTAACGTACTACTTCCCTGAGCGCAAGAAGATGGGCAAAGTTAACATGCCAGCCGTTGAGTTTACCTGGTATGATGGGGGCTTGCTGCCTGATCGACCTAAGGGTATTCCTGAGGGTAAAATCCTTGGTGACGGTGGCGGTGGTGCTATGTTCGTAGGCTCCAAGGGCACACTCATTTGCAGTACTTACGCCCGTGATCCCTACATCGTAGGCCGGGAGAACGACCCTCCTAAGGCAACCAACGAGCTGCGCCGCGTAGAAACCAGCCACGAAATGGACTGGGTGCGTGCCTGCAAGGAAGACAAGAGCAGCCGTACGGAAGCCTCTTCTCACTTTGGCTACTCCGCTCCATTGAATGAGGTGGTGGTAATGGGTAACCTGGCGATCCGCCTGCAGGACCTCAAGCGTAAGCTGGAGTGGGATGGTGCGAATATGAAGATTACCAATATTGCTGATGACGAAGAAATCCGGGTGGTTTCTTCTGATAAGTTTACGGTAGTGGATGGCGACCCGCGCTTCGACACGCAGTACGCAACCATCAATGCGAAGCAGGCGATGGAAGAGTACATCAAGCGTCCGTACCGCAAAGGTTGGAACTATTAAGCATCAACGAAAAACAAAACTTCGATTATGAAATTCAAAATTCTTTTGTTCGCTGCTTTGGTGTTTGCCCTGGCTTCCTGTCAGAGCGGTGCCCCGGAAGCTACCGAAGGGGAAGCCACAGAAGCTGAGGCTACTGATGGAGCCACAGAGGCTGAAGCTCCGGCAGCGATGAATACGCTTTCCGAGAAGGAAAAAGCCGATGGCTGGATGCTCTTGTTTGACGGCGAAAGCACCGATCAGTGGAAAGGTTACTGTAAAGAGGGTTTCCCGGAAAAAGGCTGGGAAGTCGTGGACGGCATCTTAATGTGCAAAGCTTCCGGTCAGGGCGAAGCTGGTGGTGGTGGCGACATCATCACTAAGGAGGCCTTTGGCAACTTTGAACTGAAACTGGAGTGGAAAATTTCCGAAGGTGGCAACAGCGGAATCTTCTATCTGGCCCGCGAAAAATGTGGCGAAGATGGGCAGGCGATCTGGAAATCCTCTCCTGAAATGCAAATCCTCGATAATGAGAAGCACCCTGATGCCCGTCTTGGCAAAGATGGCAACCGGCAGGCTGGCTCGCTCTACGACCTGATCCCGGCGAAACCGCAAAATGCGGTACCAGCTAATAGTGGTTGGAACGAGGTGACCATTCTTTCCTACGATGGCACCATCGTACATACCCAAAATGGTGAGAATGTGGTAGAGTACCACCTCTGGACAGACGACTGGAAAGAGATGGTGGCCAACAGTAAGTTCAAGGATTATCAGGACTTCATTGACGTCGCTAAGGAAGGGCATATTGGCCTTCAGGACCACGGCAATGATGTTTGGTTCCGCAATATTAAGATCAAGAAGCTGTAAATCAGGCAGTGCTCTTGATTAAGTTTAAACCGGCTGTGGGCATTGGGCTTGCAGCCGGTTTTTTGTATAAATGCACTTAATTACCCTTTTATACTACGATATGTTTACCGCGCTAACACCAGCGGTATGGTTTAGACCGTACCTGAAGGAATGGTTTTTCATTTGATTTGAAAGTTATCTCCGAAAAACCTCAGGCATTATTGACATGCCCTTAGAATGACAAGTAGTAGAATTGAACCAGAGCCTAAATTGAGGTTATCATTTAATACTTGATCAATCGTACTGTCAAATGTCCTGTAAATGAAAAAAATAATCATCATAGCCATAGCACTTCTGGCAGGGTGTACCCGTAGCGACCAGGATTCTAAATACTTAAGATGGGTTGGCGACGCTGAGCCCGACCCTGAAATAGATGCCAGCGATTTCCAGTTGTGTGGCAGTGAGAAAATGGTTCAGCAGTACTTCCATTTCGGGCAGGGGCTTCAGTATGAAGGGGAGAAGATAGCGCTGCGCAAACGATTTGAAGAAGCGTACCGGTCAGTAGAAACCGCTCAAAGTGGTTGGATAAGAATCCGTTTTATTGTCAACTGCCAGGGACTGGCTGGAAGATTTAGAATGATAGGCTCCGATTTAGACTATCAGGAACAAATTTTTGATGAACGGATCACCGAACAGTTATTAAAGATTACCCAATCATTGGATGGTTGGGCCGTGCTCTCAAAAGGTGGTAAGCCCCGGGATTATTACCAATACCTAATCTTTAAGATCAACAACGGAGACCTAACTGATATTTTGCCATGAGAATGCTTCTGATTTTTGTTTTAGCCATCATGTCCTCTTGTTTAGCTGCTCAGCCCAACTGTAATGTCTATATGTACAACGGAGACGAGTTGAAATATAAGGCTTGTAGAGCATTGGAAAAAACAAGAGGGCATTATCAGTTCAGCAGAGCGTACCAGGAAGCACTGGATGAGGTTCTGGCGATCGACTCTACCTTTGCTTACGCATACAGGGTTAAATCCACCGCATATCTGAAGAGTGGTGATTTTATCACCTGGAAAAAGCTAATGGACAAAGCCGTGAAGTACGATCCGGAGGAAGAACTATTCTACCGGGCGTCGTGCCGCTATCAGTTTTTTAGAGATTATGCGGGAGCAATAGAAGATATTGAACTATTAGATAGCTTGGTTGACTACGACATTGGTTATTCCCAAAATGGGGATTATCACCTCAATATTATCAAAGCTTTGTCCTATAAGGCTATAGGGAAACTGAATGAGTCCTTACAGCTATTCGAGCGACAACTAAGTGATAGCATGTATAGCGTTGGTATTTACGATTATTTGCATTTGGGGGTTCTTTACCTGGAAATGGGAAAATTTTCATTGGCTCTGCGTGCTTTAAAGCAGCAGGCATTAGAAAATGATATCGCGGAAAACAGGTACTATATGGCTTTAGTTTATAAGGCACTGAGGGACGAAAAGAGGTATATGGAAAACATAAAACTTGCAAAAGAAAAATACGAAAATGGAGTAAAAATGTTTGACCCCTACGTTGAAAAAATGGATCAAATATTTCTAACCGACATCATAGATGCTATGAAAACCGAGGGCTTTTGAAAAGGTTAAAGCCTTTAAGTTGGCTGGATTTCAGATTATATCGTGCTATTCCATCTAATTTCCTTTTGAAGTAAATGCTTTGATCACCTGTCGGCCGACCTGATCACCTACTTCCAGCCCCACCTCATTGTCGGTGCGGAAATGCACGCCTCCCTCAAAGCGGGATTCTGAACACTCTTTTGCCAGTGTTTTAAACAAGGCTTTGTCTCCGGGGAACAGGAACGAGAGCACTCTGGCTATGGACCCGGCAACGGTCGTATGCCCGGCAGGATAGCCCGGGAAGTTCGGCGTGTCAATCAGAATAGGTTTAAAGGAAGGATCGTACTGAAAAGGTCGGATGCCCCAGTAGTGGTATTTCCCATCCCATGCCGCGATGATGGCATCGAATCGGGCGGTGTGGAAAACGGCATTTGCAAAGGCAGCTGCTAATGGGTTAAGGCCGTATTCCAAAATCTTGCGTTCGACCAATAGGTCCCATACCGGTTCACTTTTCCACTTCCAGGCTATGGTGCTGCTTTGGTGGGCGGCGTTGAATTGCCGGAGCTCCTCCATATCTGCAGTCCAGTCGGTGGGCGGTGGGCCGGGCCGGAACTGATCGGCTTGCTCGAGGGTGAGCGGCTTCCATTGCCTTTTCATCGGGTCCCAGGGGCTGGGGTTGCCTGACCACAGGCTATCCGCCTGAGGTACCTGCCCTTCCCACCGGCGGTCTGTGCGGTCGGTTTTCGCATATTCGATGTACTGTTGGGCTATATTCCGGCCAATTTCCAATCCTTTTTCAATATCGGAGGGGAATACCAGCCCTGTAGCCAGGCGGGCAGACTTGAAGGCAATGAGATGACTGTCCAGCATCGCCTGCTGCTCCGGAAAGTAATATCCGATAACCTGATGCGCCGCACCGGCTGCTGCACTCCATTCACAAAGGGAGGAGGAATACTCTGGTTCCGCCCCAAGCTTTTTCACCCTTTGGTCGTAATGGTAGGCTGCTTTCCGGAAATGTGCCTGTTTGTGTTCCCAAACTTCCACCGTAGCGTCATAGACCGCAAGGTGTAGAATGGCCACCCGGCCTCCATTTTTATGTCCTTTATGGTTCCGGCTCGCCTGCATAAGTAATTGGTGCCAGCGGTATACGGGATAGGCGTTGTTCCAGTACCGTACAGCCCATAAACTCTCCGTTTCCATCTGTTGCTGGGCTGCTGTGATATCTGGGATTTCATCCCGTAGTACTTCTTCACTGATTGGAAGAACAGGTTCGTCCAGTTCAAACTTGAAGGGCATGAATTCGGAGGCAGTCATTTGCCCGTACCCTGGGGATGGAGCTATCAGTATGATTATCAGGCAAAATGTGGGTGCGAATAGTAGGGCAGAGTAATGAGCAGATGTGTACATGAATCGTTTATTTTTTTTGAGAAAGGGGATACTTCATATTAACCAATACTGGGTGGAATGGCTTAAAATTCTTTTGGGAATTTTG
The DNA here is from genome assembly GCF_000759025.1 of Phaeodactylibacter xiamenensis. Taxonomy (GTDB): domain Bacteria; phylum Bacteroidota; class Bacteroidia; order Chitinophagales; family Saprospiraceae; genus Phaeodactylibacter; species Phaeodactylibacter xiamenensis. Next base: position 14,509 of record NZ_JPOS01000082.1, read on the forward strand.
GATATTTAGGATTGGAAATAGGGGGTGGGGTGACCACGGAATACTCGGAAAACACGGAAATGGGGGGTGGGGTGACCACGAAATATGCGGGAAACACGGAAATGGGGGGTGGGGTGACCACGGAATACGCGGAAAACACGGAAATGGGGGTGGATGACCACGAAATATGCGGGAAACACGGAAATGGGGGGTAACCACAGAATACACAGAATACACGGAAATTAGGGAGCTTTAAAAATATAGAATATGGACAATCACGAAGGATTATTATACAAGGAAGAAAGTTACCGGATTCGGGGTGCTGTGTTTGAGGTGTACAGGGAAATGGGTGCTGGTTTTTTGGAAGCGGTTTATCAAGAGTGCCTGGAAAAGGAATTGCGTAGTCAGCAAATCCCCTTTATTGCACAGCCTGCCCTTGATCTTTTTTATAAGCAGGAAAAGCTAGATACTACTTACAGGCCAGACTTGATTTGTTACGGCAAGATTATCGTAGAGCTGAAAGCGGTAAAAGAAATCGCGGATGAGCATCGGGCCCAGTTACATAACTATTTGAAGGCTACTGGTTTTCGGCTAGGGTTTTTGGTGAATTTTGGACATTACCCCAAAGCGACAATAGAAAGAATTATCAAATAGCCTACTGCCACCATAGCTAAAGCCTTCCGTGTATTCTGTGTCTTCTGTGGTAGAAAAAACAACTCCATGCCTTCCGTGTCATCCGAGTATTCTGTGGTAAAAAGAAAACTCCATGCCTTCCGTGTATTCCGCGTCTTCCGTGGTAAAAAAGAAACTTACCAACCTACAGCATCCCCATCACCTCCACCGCCGCCAGCAGAAAAGCACCCAGCCCAAAAGGCTCCGTATGATCAGTATCAATTTGTTCGGGGGCATGGCCTACGCGTTGTACGCTGCCGAGGCTGCCATCCGGACGGATATGCCGCAGCAAGCCTTCCCATGCCCGCTCCATGACCGGACGGTAGGTCGCCTCATCCAGATAACCATTGCGGATGCCATTGGCCAGGGCGTAACAGAACAGGGCTGTACCGCTTGTCTCCGGCAATGGGTAGTTTTGGGTATCGGTCAGACTGACCCTCCAGAGCCCGTCTTTGCCCTGTAAGGGAGCGATACCGGCTGCCATCTGTTGGAGTAATTCGATGTAGTACGACCGCCTCGGGTCACTTTCCGGCAGATGCTCCAAAACCCGGACAATGCCGCCCATTACCCAGCCATTACCGCGCGACCAGAATACCTTGCCGCCGTCTTTGCCGTGGGTTTCAGGTTTATCGGGGGCGTAGACGTATTTAGCATCCCGGAAAAAGAGACCGGTGGCGGGATCTTGCAGTGCTTTTGTGGCTTGCACCCATTTTTCGTGCATGAAATCGAGATATTTGGGATCACCGGTGATTTCGGTAGCCAAAGCGAAAGTAGGCGGTGCCATGAAGAGCGCATCACACCACCACCATTCGGTACGCCCTTCGTAGGGGAGGCGCATAAAGCGGTCGAGCTCCGTCAGGCTCGGTTCCAGGTAGGCTTTGTTTCTGGTTTCCTGATACATTTCCAGCCAGGTGTGGGCAGCAAGGTGATTGTTGGCAATGTCAGGGTCGTACTTTAGCGGGGTGAACCGCTCCCGCTTGCCCCAGTCAGCCATATGTTTGAAAAAAGGAGCATGTCCCGTTTTTTCATAAAGTTTCCAAAGCCCGGTATAAAAGGTGGCCGCATTCCAGTAAGCGTTCTTGGTCCAGGCGCCTTCCATGACCGGGACGTAATTGAGCTTTGGGTAAATCTCCCGCAGGTGGTAGTCCACCATATTCCAGCAAATGGCCTGAATATCTTCCGGAGCATAAGGGGATACTTGTGTTAGTGAGGGCGGTACCTGCACCTTTCCCCATTCGGAGGGCGCTGATCCCATGATAAGCTCCAGTGTGCCGCCCTGCATCAGCTCCCGGTGGCGAAACCACGCCCGGTCGATCGGGATACCATTCAGTTTGGCCGATTGTACATAAATGTTTTCAGCAGACCGGCGGTGTGCCACCACGCTAAAGGTCTTTCCATTTTCCAATCGGATACGGCTACGGTCAAACAGCGGGCTGCCGATGAGGTAAACATCCTGCCCGGCAACGGGGAAGAAGCCCATGCTGCTGAAGACGTACCAGGAAGAGATCGCACCGGAGTCGTCCTGTCCGGGAAGACCGTTATGCCCGGCAGCGTACTTCCTTCTCATTAGATGCTGAACGGCTTCAGCGGTTTTATCCGGCCTACCCGCATAAATGTACTGATAGGGCAACAGGAAGAGCGGTTCATTACCGAGGTCAAACCCGGGGTCCAACAGCAAGCGGTCCAGGTACTTGATATAGGCTTCCGGGCTCCCATGACGTTGGATAAGCCCCCGAATATCGTGGGGCACATAGCTGCTGTAGGCAAGGGGCGTAGCTTCGTAAAAGTAGGGATCATTCCAGTGGTCTTTGCGCAGGTTTTCGGTGGTGATGCCAGGTTGCCAGTTGCCGGTTTGGTCTTTTGCCCAAAAATGCCCGGCTTCTTTGTTAAATAGCTTGTAAACGCCCTGTGAGCGCTTCCTGTACTCCCGGGCAGTTGCCGTGTCCCCTGCTGCTTCGGCAACTTTGGCAATACAGAAGTCATTGTAGGCATACTCCAGAGAGCGGGAAGTCGCCCCTTTGGCAGATGCTGAAGTGACATAGCCCAGTTTTAGGTAATCTTCCAGGTGGCGGCCGTGTTTTTTGGGATTATCAGAGGGATGTTCGGCATGATGCCGCAGGGCTTTTAACGCCTGTTCCAGGTCAAATCCACCCAGTTCTTTGGCAACGGCATCCGCAAAGGCGACATCCACATTTGTCCCGCCCTGTATGCTGCCGAAGTCGCCGGCTATCCAGGCATCCGGCAACCAGCCCTCCTTTTCGTAAATGGCCAAAAGGCTCTGAAGTATGCCTCGTTGTTGCTCCGGTGCAATCAGCGTATGCAGGGGCATAACGGTGCGGAAAACATCCCAAATACAATAATGGTCCCAGTAATGAGGCTGGCTTTCGGACCAGTCTTCGGTAGCGCCAGTGACTTCGGTGGGCATGAGGAAGGTATTGCGAAGAGTAGAATAAAACATCCGCTGATGCTCGGGCAGCCCACCTTCCACCTCAATACGGGAGAGCCGTTTGTCCCAGGACTGATCGGCAGCAGCTCTTGCTTGGTCAAATGAATTTTGCTTTTCCTCATCCAGAAATTTCTTGGTATTTTTTATACTTTTAAATGAAAGCCCAACCCTTGCTTCCACCTGCTGCCGCTGCGGTCCTTTGAAGGTTGCCCATGCGCCCATGCGGCGGCTTTTGACCGGCTGATCGTCCGGGAAGCGGATTGATAAGTTTTGCTGGCTGGGTAGGAGGGTGGTGTCTTGCCAAACACCTGCTGCATCAAAGGGGCGGTCGAACTGGGCGAAGAAATATACCTTATACGGGTTTTGCCCGCCCCAGCCACCGGCGAAATGGCCCCAGCCCTGAATGGCGTTTTCTCCAACAATCTCCACTTCGGCTTCGAGGCAACGGCTATCTTCCAGCTCCGTCCGGCCAATGGCATGTGCGACATCAATAATCACCTGCCCTTCGATTTCCGGTGATTTATCCCAGGTGAAAAAAGTGTATCGATGGTAGCCTACTTTGGCAGAAGCCGTTAATTCCACTTCCACATCGCCGGGTTTTCGGGCAAGGGTGACAGCGTAGTACCCTGGTGCAGCCCGCTCATTGACCTGTTTTAGCGAAGCGTAATCTTTAAGGTTAAGCTCCTTCGTCAGTGGGGTGAAGAGGATATTCCCATACCGGCCACCTCCACCGGTCCCACTGGTATGAGTGTGGCTGAAGCCCGCGATAGGCTTGCCGGGGCGATAGCCGGAGGTGGGCTGCGGGGGCATAATGTCCGGGCTCAGCTTAACCATTCCAAAAGGGACGGAAGCACCCGGAAGCACATTACCATTGATACTCCCCAGGAATGGGTCAACAAGGGCGGTGGATCTGGCAGGTACCGGATGGCCTATATCAGTACGTGGGGCGGACCGGGGGTGGCGGTTGGCTTGTTTTGACGGGGTGGGGCCTCCAAAGTAGGGGCCTTTTTCGAAAACAGTACCCTGGCCATTGGTACGCGGGTCATGAGTTGCTGATTGCCATTCGTTGAGGGTGTTGTGCAGCTCTGCTTTTACCTGACTGTACTCCGGATTGGCGGCCTGATTTACCATTTGGTAAGGGTCTTCTGCAAGCACGTAAAGCTCCTCAGCAGGGCGTTTGCCGAAAGCCAGTTGCCTCAGGGGGCTGTCCTGCCCCTCAAGGATGGCGTCTTTCGTTACAGAATCATCGCAATCGCCGTAAGCACCTACCGCATAGATGTGCACAGGATCGCCCGCCGGATACCGGTCGGGTTCCAGGTTCCGGATGTAGAGGTAGTCTTTTGTCCGAACGGCCCGCATCGGATAGCTTTGGTTATCGGGGCGGACGTAGGCGTGGCGCTCTCGTTCCAGAAAGACTTGATCACGGTGCTTTTGGCTCTGCCCTTTGAGCAGGGGAAGCAAGCTTTGGCCTGACATTTCTCCGGGGACGGAAAGACCAGCGGCCTCCAAAAAAGTTGGCGCCAGGTCGATGAGGTTGACAAAGTTTTCCATTTCACGGGCGGGCTGTAGTTGCCCTTTCCAGTAGACCGCCAGAGGGACCCTTGTCCCGTAGTCGTAAAGATTCGCTTTTGACCGGGGGAAGGGCATGCCATTATCGCTGGTGATGACAATAATGGTGTTGTCCAGCAATCCACGTTTTTCCAGTTCCCGAACAGCGGTACCGATCCGCCGGTCGAAGCGTTCCACCTCATAGAAATAATCAAGGATATCATCGCGTACCTCAGGCAGGTCTGGAAAAAAAGGTGGCAGATCAATGGCAGAGGCATCCATGCCCTGATTCGCCCCGCTCCCCGGTTCATACACCCGGTGGGGATCATTGCTGCCATCCCAAAAGCAGAAGGGTCGGTCCGGGTCCCGCAGTTTGAGGAAATCGGTGCAACTATCGTAATTTGGTCCAGCAGGATTGTGCAGGTAACCGCCTGCTTTTTCATTTCCGGGTCCCCATCCCTTATTGGCTTTACCAGTTATATATCCTGCTTTTCCAGCAAGGCTACATAATTGGGGAACGTATCCGGCAGCAGGCTCCAAAGATTACCTCCCGGCCCCAGTTCGTGCGGGTATTTTCCGGTCAGCAGGGCCGCGCGGGAAGGGGTACAGGATGGGGAAGCGCAGTAGGCATGGTCAAACACAACGCCTTCCCGGGCAAGCCGGTCGAAGTTGGGGGTTTGTACCACCGGGTCGCCGTAAATGCCCGCGTGGGGGTAGGACCAGTCATCGGCGATGAGGACCAGAATATTGGGCGTGTTTTGTGCGGGGACTAAAAGAGGAAGGCACGCAGCAAAAATGATCCGAAGGTAACGTAGGAGCATATCCAAAAGCTTTTTTTAGGAGATACGCAGCAAGGGGGATTGTAATGCGCCAGGCTTATAGCAGATCTTTCATATAAGCCTTCGATCTCAGCCGGTACGATTGGCTGACGGGTAAATGCTGACCGCCGGGAGTCCGGTTGATGAATTAATCATAATACCCTTCCTCCATCAGCCCCATTAGCGCCAGCAAACCGCCCCAGGTATACCATGGCGAACTATTGAGCTGAGGCTCGGTGCAGGTGCCGTCAATGGGCGAGTAGTTTTCGCAAACGAACCCCTGTTCGGTCCAGTTGCGTACGAAAAGGTCTACAGATTTGTCTACCAATGCTTTCCGGGCATCTTTCAGCTCCGGATAGTCGCGCATGCCTAGGTAAACCAGGAAGTTCATAGGGGGCCAAATGGCGCCTTTCCAGTACCGCTGCTTTGGAAAAAGCGGATCGTTTTTGGCAATGGAAGGCAGCACCCATTCGCCCCAGAATTCTTCTTCATTGAGTAGGTGATTACTGACCATAGACTGCGCTTGTTCAGACGATGCGGTGCGGGTGAGCAAGGGATAAAAGGATGTTGGGGAGATTCGGTCTGAGAAAGTATTTTGAATCAGGTCGTAGTTTTGGAAAAGCTGGTTCCCCTCATTCCAAAGCGCCTGAAGGTACTGCTGTAAGCGGTCTGCACGTTTTCGCAGGCGTTGGGCGTCTTCTGATTGCCCCAGGACGTCCGCCATTTTGGCTAGTACCCGGCAGTCGGCGATGTACATGGCATTCAGGCCTACATCGTGCATTTCCATGAGATTTTTCTCCGGGTCAAACTGTGCATCGAGGTACATAGGGCTATCGTCAATGCCGGTCTCCAGCATGGCAGCCTGAAGGTTGTGGTACACTTTGTCATGGAAAGGGTTTTGAGCGGGATTAGAGCCCCAGGAGAGCAGGTCGCCATTCAGGCGGTTTTCCAACCACCACTCATTCCAGCGCAACAGCCGGGGATAGACCATTTCCAGGAACCATTGGTGCGGATGTTTTTGGTAGATGTCCCAGCAGGCCAGTCCGCCTACCGGTGGCTGAGAACGGTCCCAGGCTTTGCGCCCGTTGCCCTGACTGAGGTTGCTGACAAAGCCATCAGCAGTGGCTTCCCGGAGTGCCTCCACGGCATTAGCCATAGCCAGTTCGGGGGCATCAAGCCCAATCATGTGCGCCATAAAGAAGTTGTCCCAGCCGAAAAAGACGTATCCCCCCCGGTTGATGTTCCATTGACGGTCTACGGTAGAAAATACCCGGTCCTGAACGGGATCATAAATGGTATTCCAACCCAACCCGGCTGCCATGCCTGCGTAGGCTTCAGTGAGTTTGCCGAATTGCTTGAGGTAGGCTTCGTAATCGTTCCGTTTTTCGGTTACCTTCTTTTGAATCGCAGCCAAATTAGTAGTCGTGCTGCTAATGCCCACCGCACCGCTCAGTTCAATCGCCAAAAAAGGGCTGAGGGTATTAAAGAATGGGTGATTGCTCAGTGGAGCAGAGGACCGGAATTCCAGCTTTTGATCCGGGGTTGTTATCGTTAGCGCGTCCTCCTCCCTGGAAATCTGCCCGGGCCGGTTCCAAAGTAAGCCGCCTTCCACGAGGAGTGTCGAAGTATATTCCTCGTCCAGCTCCAGAGGCGTAATGAGCAGGTAGAGGTCGTTGCCGTAAGCTGCCGATTCGATCCTCAGCTTAACTTTCCGGTATTCCACCTCCATACTCGTATAATCGCCGGAGTAGCATGACAGGCAGAAAGGAACTCGCCTTTGGGATCGGCCCATTGATCCTCAACGGCACTGGCTATGTACACCGGGCGTGGTGCAATGAGCGCGATGAGTTCATGCTGATCTGCGGGAAGGGATGCTTCATTATTGCTGTAGGTATGGAAGTTCCTGCAAAACCAATGCGGGAAGTGGTTGTTAATCCGGGCAACAGTCTCTCCGTACTGCCGTTTGGAAAGTGCTGCTCCACCGCAACCGGAGTTGTTGGAGATGACCGCCGCAAAGCGTTGATCCATTGCGCCTGCCCAAAGTGCCGTTTTGCCGAGGCGAGAGTGCCCCATAACGATAACCTTTCCTGAATCTACATCCTGATCCTCTTCCAGGTAATCCATAACACGGCTTAGCCCCCATGCCCAGGCAGAGATAGCCCCCCATTCGTTCTTCGAAGGCTGCTGTTGGCCCGCTTCGTAGAATAATGGATGAATGCCATCCTGGAAGTTATTGCGGTCCGGGTCAATCTCTCCGTAGTAAATGGTGACCAGCCCAAATCCGGCATTGATGATTTCCTCAATCGCCCAGCGGTTCACGCGTACGCCCCTGGACCGGGCGGTGAGCTTATGGTCTTCCACACCGAAACTTGCATTGTTGCGCGACCAGGCCTGAGGGATGTAAACCATCGTGTCAGTGGTGACGGTATGGTTGCCGTAGAAGTTATAGCCGAGGAATACAGGAGCTTGACCAGTGCCTTTAGGTAAATACATGAGAACGTGGCAGTCCAGGCTGCGCCCGTTTTCCTTGAAAGTTAGCTTCATCTGCTTTCGGCGGGCTATTCCGTCTAAAGCATCAACGGAAGATTCGATAAGTTCCGAAGTTACAGATTCAGGTGAGCCTGGCACTTCGCCGTAGACTTGCTGGGTAAAAAAGCTCAGCAGCTCGGGCCGCCCTGTGGATTCCCAGTCGGGTTGATTGCGAATGCGCGCTCCTTCAAAAGTCTGAAGTGGGTCCGGCAAAGTGAATTTGGGCACCTTGCTTTCATCGTAATTGGGCACAAAGGCTTTTTCAGTTTGTGCATTTAAGCAATTGATTAGAAAAGAAAAGGAGATGACTAAGCAAAGCTTTTTCATAAAATGGTCTTTTAATTAGGGGCTTTAATCTTAACCTTATCACCGCTCTTGCTTTCCAGCTTAAACAGGAGGTGGGTTGAGTTTTTCGTTTTCTCTAATACTACAGCACCTGTAACCGTTGGAGAACCAAGCTCTTCAGGCCAGCGTATTGTTTGCACCCCATCGCCAGCCGTATGGTAGGCTACTCCTGCCGCTTCGACTTCCCAACTCAAAAGCGGGCTATTCGATGCTGTAATCTGAACACCTTTTTCTCCAATGGGTAGCAGGAACGCCGCTCCACTTGCATAAGGCTGGTCCAGCGTAAACTGTAGTCGGGCTTCCTGCTCACTCAGTTCAAACGGAGTATGAAGGATTGCCCCCACGTTTTCAGTATTGATCTTTACTTTTTGGTCTAAAGCCGGCACAGGCTCGGTAGTAAAGGTGAAGACTTGCCCGGCGCCAGCCTCCGCATTGATCATGCGGTAGATTTCCGGAGAGGCGCCTACTTTGCCTTCCGCTTCCGGAGCGATATCGGTGAGGTAAGGCAGCACTTGTTTGGACAGCTCAGTCTTAGCGCCAACTTCTTGCCGGCCTTCGGCGGTCGTCAGGTCGAGTTTGCCCCAGTAACCGTGCCCGGCAATCAGGGAAGTGTGGATGTTGTAGTCCTGCGAGTCTTCCAGATCATGCGGATAATTGGCGTAGGTGAAAAGCTCCAGCGGGATAATGCCCGCAAATTCATTGGGGATGGTGCGCATCGACTGTGCCCGGTAGGGGCCATAGTCGTTGTACCCACTTGCGCCGTTGTTCATCCAAAACAGCTTGCCTTGGCTCAGTGGTGCCAGCCCGGTCATCACCCGGCGGGCTTCCGTCAGATCGACCTCAATGATCAGCTCGGGCTCATACTCGGTTAGGATGCGCATGGCTTCGGTCACATAAATAGGCAAAAGGTACTCGTACCGGGCACGTCGCTCCGAAGCAGTGTAGGTGGAATCGCCATGGTGAAGGCCGGGCAGATCGCTAAAGAAGGTATTGATGGCATCCCACTTGAAGAAGCGGGCACCCTGATCAATCAGCCGCTTACAATCTTCAATAAAAACCTGCTGAAAGGGGCCAACCATATCGAAGGCGCAGTGGTCCCATTGTGCTGTAATAGGATTACCTTCTGAGTCTTTGATGACCCACTCGGGATGGGCGCGGTAGCGTGCGCTTGTGCTGTCTACCGTAGCCGGGGATAGCCATATCCCCATCTTCATGCCGTGCTGCTCCAGTTTTTCACGAATCGGGTCAAGCCCATCGGGGAGTCTTTTAGTATTGGGCGTCCAATTACCGAATTTTTCCTGCCAGCCATCATCCAGCACAAATATATCAGCGCCAAGGTCAGCAGCGTGTTCTATTTCCCGGAAGAGATTCTCATAGGTCAGTACATCGCGCAGCTCTTCGGATGCCCGCTGCATGCCCCAGGTGTTGTAGTAAAACTCCGGTTTGCGGGAAGCCGGGTGCTCACAGATTTTGTTCAGGAGGTAGTCCCTGATAAGAGCTTTGCTGTCTTCGAGTGCAGGACCGGTATGATGAAAGTGGGCCGTCCAAACCGAGGCGTAGGGGCGCTGTGCGTCAATGGGCTCTCCATCCAGATAGGCGCCGCGCATGGCTTGCACGCTGGCGTCTATGCCTTGTGCCTGTGCTACGGCACCAATGCCCAGAAACTGAAAATCCTCGTCTTTGATTTCAAAGTTGAATACCCCTTTGGTGCCCTGCATGGCATCAACGATCCGGCCGTCTTCCGCTTTCTTTTTGATGTCGAGCAACCCGTTAGTATTGTCCTGCGAGGCGTGCTCGTAAGCCAGCCCAAAGCTCCAGTCGCTGTTATGGATAATCCGGAAAGGGCCTTTGGCAGGGCGGTCGCCGGGGGCATCAGGTGCGGCTGTCCGGACATCCGGGTAGTACATGTGATTGGACTTGCCGGGCGCGTCACCGGCTTTAGCAAAGGTGATGGGCTTATGATTCCAGCTGGCGATGCGGATTTCGGTGGTTTGGGGCTCGCCTGCCTGCTCGGTCCGTAGCCGGTACTGCGGAAAGCGGAAGTGCAGCTCCCCATCCTTTTCATTCAGGGTGAAGCGGTTTTCGGCATCGGCCAGTAACTCGAGCTTTTCCCGTACAATCGGGCTTCCGGGGAAGAGTTGCTGATGGATGAGGACCACCAAGCCTTCGGCAGGGCCGGTGGCAGCCCGGTACCGCAGTTCGTATTCGGTGCCCCCGTTGCCTATGGATCGCGATTGCTGACTTTCAAATACCCAAACCGGATCGGCAGCAGTGAGTAGCTGCCCGTTGATGACTGCTTCGAAATAGGGAAGTCCGGCAGGGTCGTTAAGGAGGGCGGCCTGTTCCTTGTCGTACAGCTCTACAGAAATGGCATCGGGCTGCCGGGGCTGGGAAAAGGTTTTGCGCAGGGCTTCGTTCTCAAACTGAAGCACAGTTGGCTCTTTGGGAGCACAGCTTTGCAAAAGAAGTAAGGTAAGACCAAACTGGAGTAGGATGTTTTTCATGTTTTCAAGTCAACTCAAGGGTGAATTAAAGATGTAGATTCGATTAAGAGTAGCATACTCATAGGTGATACTTTACCCCAAATTTGAGCAATCTATAGCTCCCATTCGAACTGATCTGCTCCCGTTTTATATCTCCCCCGTTTATCTGGTAGGCGATATCTATTTCGAATAGTTGATCGGTACCGAACAGATAATTATAATGGCCAAAGAGAGATACTTTGTCGCCAAAAAACAGTTCTAATCCCAGCCCGAGTTCGAAGAGGTTGAACGTTCTGCGGAAGCCGTAGTTGCTTTTGGTCTCTTCATCATAGGTCAATGTGGTTCCCTGCCTTGTAATTGAAAAGCTGGACTGATACAGGTCTGGTTCTTCGTATGAAGTGTTAATCCCAAAATGATAGCCTAGTACGCTTTTCAGGAATAATTTACTTTTGAAGAACTGCTTGAAGATGGGGAAATTGGTATTCAGGCGCAGGGGAATCTGGTAGACCGTAGCCCGGGGTCGGCATTCATATCAAACAACTGTCCGTCATGGCTCAGCCGGGAATGCTGACTGCGCACGCTGATTCGGTCGCCCCATTGGTTGATGATCAAACGCTCGGGCCAATGCGTGTTCTTCTCCAAAAACAAAGATTTCAGGCTTTTGCCGTCCAGGGGCTTTGGGGGATCGAAGGGAATGCCTGCAAGGTCGGCTAAAGTCGGCAGCAGGTCATGCACGCTGGCAATGGGTTGGATGGTCTTTCCGACAGGGAGCTGCCCTTTCCATTGTATCAGCAGTGGCGAACGCACCCCGCCTTCATCGGTTTTGGCTTTCCGCCCTTTCATATCACCGTTCCAGCGCCAGGAGTTAGGGCCGTTATCTGTGAGGTACAATATTATGGTGTTTTCTTCCAGGTGCAGCTTGCGGAGATGTGCGATGAGGCGCCCCACGTTCCAGTCAATATCCTCCACCATGGCGAGTGCGGCCCGGGTAAAAGTGGTGTCTTCACGTTCCGGATTTCGGTGCCGGTTTAGGAGCGGGCGGTCTTTCACCTTTTCCCACCAGTCATCCGGTACCTGCATAGGCGCGTGTGGGGTGGGGAAGGGGAGGTAGACCAGAAACGGCTTGTCCTGATGTTGTGTAATGAAATCCATAGCCCGGTTCGTCAGATCGTCAGGCAGGTAGCCATCGCCTTGAATGATTTGCCCGTTATGTTCCAGCATAGGGCTGAAGTAGCTGCCCCAGTGCCCGGAGCAAAAGCCGTAGAACTCGTCGAAGCCCCGGCAGTTGGGGTGATAGGGTGGCTGCATGCCGTTGTGCCATTTGCCAAAAGCACCGGTGGCATAGCCGACAGATTCAAAGTACTCAGGCAGCGTCTTTTCATCCAGGTCGAGCCGTTCACCACCGGCAGAAGTGGCATAAACGCCACCCCTTACCGCATATCGTCCGGTAAGTAAAGCGGCCCGTGTCGGAGAGCAAACCGGGTCAACAAAAAACCGGTCGAACTGAACCCCATTCACTGCTAAGCTGTCAATGTTTGGAGTGCTGAGATTGACATTCCCATGCAGGCTAAGATCGCCCCAGCCCTGATCATCTGCCATAATGATGATGATATTGGGCGTAGATTGGGCCTTTAACACCTGGACCAAGCAGCATGACCAGGCTATCATAAAGATAAAACCAGCGATTGTTCGGGACATCTTTAAGGGGCTTTGCAAAGATTTAATATAGAAAAAAACTATAAAATTGAGCATTGCCATCTCTGTATGTAATCAAAAGCACGGGTTTCGTCGTTGGTTATCGAAGACTACTCTATTGCACTTCGTGATGTGCAATACGTTTTGCAACTTGCACCTTATTGAAAAAATGTATCAAACCAAATATCAATATGACGCTCAGAAAGCTATTTTTTCTACTTAGCGGCGTACTTCTCGGGACCGGACTGCTGGCCCAGGACCGCGCCATTGAATTTGAACAGCTCACGCTGGATAACGGGCTGGATGTGATTCTGCATCAGGATAAAACCACACCCATTGTTGCCATTGCCGTGATGTATCATGTTGGAAGCAAAAACGAAAACCCTGACCGTACCGGGTTTGCCCACTTTTTTGAGCACCTCTTGTTTGAAGGTTCGGAAAACATCGAGCGCGGCCAGTTTGACAAGTACATTCAGGACGCTGGCGGTACGCTGAATGCCTACACCACTTCAGACGTTACCTGCTACTTTGAGATTCTGCCTTCCAATCAGCTGGAGTTGGGCATGTGGCTGGAATCCGAGCGCATGCTGCACGCTAAGGTAGAGGATAAGGGTATTGAAACCCAACGGGAGGTGGTCAAGGAAGAGATGCGGCAGCGCTACGATAACCGCCCCTACGGTACGTTCCGCATGGAAGCACTTAAGCGGGCGTTCAAAAAGCACCCCTATCAGTGGCCGACGATCGGCTCCATGGACCACCTGAATGCGGCAACGGAAGCGGACTACGTCAACTTTTACAAAGATTTCTATGTGCCTAACAACGCTGTGCTGGTCATCGCCGGAGACTTCGAAACCAAGCAGGCTAAGAAGTGGGTGAACCAATACTTTGGTACTATTCCGGCTAAGAAAGGGAGTTTTTACCGCCCGGAAATTAAGGAGCCGGCTCTGAATGGGGAAGTGCGGGACACTGTCTACGACCAAATCCAGTTACCGGCCGTTATCCATGCTTACCGCATTCCATCCATAACCGAAGATGATGCCTACGCGATTCAAATGCTCAACCGGCTGTTGTCGGAAGGGGAGAGCTCCCGCATGCGCCGTGCGCTGGTAGACGAACAGGAAAAGGCACTGGCCGTTTACAACTTTGCAGATGGTACGGAAGATCCGGGTTTATCTATGACCTTTGCCATAGCGAGTGCCGGCACAGATGCCAAAGCGCTGGAAGAAGCGATGGACGCCGAAACAGCAAAAGTCCGGGAAGAACTTATCTCTGAGCAGGAATACCAAAAGCTGCAAAATCAGATTGAAGCCAGCTTCTTTACCGATAATGCTTCTATGTTTGGTATTGCCAATAGCCTGGCCACTTACCATACCATTTACGATGATGCCAACCTGATCAACACCGAGCTGGAGAAATACAAGGCAGTAACCCGGGAGGACCTCCAACGGGTAGCAAAAAAATACTTGGTGCCCGGCAACCGGGTTGCGCTTTACTATTTGCCCAAGCCGGCTCAGCCGTAAGCAGTCCCCAAAACCTAATTGTTAAGTCAAAATCTGAATCAAGATATGAATTTCAAATCCCTATTATACCTCGTTATCGCGCTATTGGGTACGACCGCTATACAGGCGCAAGACGAAGACTTTCGTAAGAAAGCACCGGAAGGCGGCCCACCGCCCCGGATTGAGTTTGGCGAATACCAGCAATTTAAGCTGGACAATGGCCTGGAAGTGATCGTAGTGGAAAACCACAAGTTGCCTAAAGTGACTTTCCAGCTTCTGGTCGACGTGCCCCCAACCGCCGAAGGCGACAAGGTAGGTATGGCAAGTATGGCTGGCGAAATGCTGAGCCGCGGTACAGCAAACCGTACCAAAAATGAAATCGATGAAACCGTTGACTTTATGGGGGCAAGTCTCTCCACAAGCAGCGGAGGTGCCTATGCTACAGCCTTGAGCAAGCATAAGGAAACCCTCATAGAGCTCATGGCGGATGCTGTGCTCAACCCAAGCTTCCCGGAGGCAGAATTTGAGAAGCTGCTACAACAGCGGCTTTCTGCACTTGCTCTTCAGACTTCTGATCCCAGCTATATTTCTTCCACCGTCTCGGATGTACTCACCTTTGGTGAAGACCATCCTTACGGTGAAATAGAAACCAGGGAAACGCTGGAAAATATTAAGCTGGAAGACCTGAAGGAATACTATAACGAAAACTTCAAGCCTAACATTAGTTACCTGGCTTTTATCGGCGACATCAACGCGGATGAAGCCAGGGCGCTGGCCGAGACCTACTTCGGGAAATGGGAAAAAGGTAATGTAGCCCGGGCGTTTTACCCCCGTCCTAAAGCGCCGGATGCCACTCAGGTGGCGTTGATAAACAAAGATGGCGCAACGCAGTCGATCCTCAATATCACCTACCCGGTCAATCTGAAGCCCGGCACGGATGATGCGATTGTCGCAAACGTATTGAACACCATTTTGGGCGGAGGGCTGCTGTCCAGCCGTTTGAATCAAAACATCCGCGAGGATAAAGGGTATTCTTACGGCGTACGCTCAACGCTGCAGTACGATAAAATCATCGGCTACTTTGCCGCCGGCGGTAATGTTCGTAATGAAGTGACAGACAGCGCAGTGGTCGAGATGTTAGGCGAGCTCGAAAAGCTGCGCACCGAGGCTGTGCCGGAGCAAGAGCTCAACAGTGTGAAAAGTTTCATTTTTGGCAGTTTTGCCCGAAGCACGGAGCGACCGGAGACCGTTGCCCGTTTTGCACTGAATATTGCCCGGTACAAGCTTCCGAAAGATTACTATGCTACCTATCTGGAGCGCGTACAGGCTGTTACGCAGGCAGACCTCACAGCGGCTGCTCAGAAATATTTGCTGCCGGGCCAGGCCTACGTCGTTGTCGTAGGGAATGCCGGCGAAGTGGCTGAGCCGCTAGAGCGTGTGGCTCCCGTGATAATGTACGACAATCAGGGGCGCCCACTCGACAAAGCCGGCCTGAGTGTGCCAGAAGGCCTGAAAGCTATGGATGTGATTGCGCAATATATTGAAGCGCTCGGTGGCCGTGAAAAGCTGGAAAGCGTGGAAGATATGAGCATGACCATGGGCGCTACTATTCAGGGTATGGCCCTGACCATGAAAATGAAGCAGAAAGCAACCGGCAAAATGGCCATGACGGTAGAGATGAACGGGTCTGTAGTCAACGAAACCCGCTACGACGGTGAAAGAGCGATGGTCAGCGCTATGGGGCAAAAGCAAATCCTCGAGGGAGAAGATGCCGATGCATTCAAATCGCAGGCGATGATCCACCCGGAACTGGCGTACGACAAAAAAGGCTATGAGCTCAAACTTACGGGAGCAGAAAAAGTGGATGGCGAGCCAGCTTATAAAATTGAAATTATCAGCCCTGATGGGAGTAAGAGTACTGAATATTTTTCAATCGAAAGCGGGCTGAAGCTAAAGACGGTAACCACGCAGGATGGGCCGCAGGGTTCAGTTACTATCACTAACCGATTTAGTGACTACCGGGAAGTGGAGGGGATGATGGTCCCGTTCCAAACCGAATCAGAAGGCATGGCCCCTGTACCACTGACGATGAAAGTGGAGGAGGTAAACATCAACACAGGGCTTGAAGACGACTTCTTCAAGGTGGACAAGGAATAGCATTATCCTTATTATACTCCCTCCGGTTACGAGAGGTGTAATTTGTAAGGGGAGTATATACTAGGTGCGAATAACCCTGGTTGCCTCATGGTGGCAGCTGGGGTTATTTTTATTGTAACCAAAGGTAATTGTTGCATTCTGGTAAAGAAGCTGTATTTATCCCAGGCTTGCACTTTGTGGCAGTAGGCATTTGTCGTATAATTGCCGCTAAGCGCAAAAACAGCAATAATGATTCAGGTCTACGTCACCGGAGGTACTTTTGATAAAGAGTACAACTATATATCAGGGAGTCTCTTTTTCCGGGATACCCATTTACCCAGTATGTTCGAGCGGGGCAGATGTACGCTTGATGTGAATATCAAGACGCTGATGATGATCGACAGTATGGAGATGATGGAAGAGGACCGGGAAATTATTGCCTACAACTGTCAGCGTTGCCCGTATGATAAAATTCTTATTACGCACGGTACCGATAAGGTAGTGGAAACGGCACAATTTCTGGCCGGGCGGAATATCGAAGGGAAAACCATAGTGCTTACCGGTGCAATGATTCCCTATGCTTTCGGGACTTCTTCGGATGGCTTTTTCAACTTGGGCAGTGCCCTGGCTTTTGTACAAACGTTGCAGCCGGGCGTATATGTATCCATGAACGGGCGGTATTTTCACTGGGATAATGTCGTGAAGAATAAAAAGACTGGTTTTTTTGAGGAATTAAACAACTAGTAAAATGGATTATTTGGGCTTGCTCATGGAGTTGATATTCCTGGCTTTTGGTATTTACCTTTACCTGTTTAGCATAGGCCGGGTACAGGCGGGCGATCCTGAGTCCAGGAAAAAAGCAGAAGCATTCCGGCAGCGCAATGCCTGGTGGATGCGGATCGGTGCCCTCGCAATCATCGCGATTATGGTGGTCAATCTTTACTTGCATTTCCTGCAACTCAGCGGGAAGTAAGTAAAAAATAAAGGGCGTTTCCTAAAGGGTTTGCCAGAAGAGAGCCCTCCATCGTCAGCATAATTTCTTAATATTGCAATGAAAAAAGTATAATTTGTCAGCGTTCAGGAGCCGCTGGCGATTATACCCAAAACAAAATCCTGAAAATCACATCACACCTTCAATATGAAAAAAACAACGCTGATCCTACTAAGCCTTTTTTGCTTCGGGGCTTATACAACACTATGGGCTCAAGATGATGCTTCCGGTTTTTATGATACCGGCACCATTCAGGAAATCAAAATCAGATTTGAGCAGGAGAACTGGCGCTATGTACTGGATTCTCTGCGCTTCAACGGTGACGGCTTGCTCTTCGGCAGCGTTGAAATTAACGGGCAAAAGTTTGATGATATTGGGGTACGTTACCGTGAAAGCCGTTCCTTCCAGCCAGGGAACAAGCGCAATAGCCTCTACCTGAAGCTCAATTATATCGACAAGGAACAGAATTACCAGGGGCGGGGCACCGTCAAACTTTCCAGTGCACTGAGAGACCCTAGCATGGTGCGTGAAGTATTTGGCTATGAAATTGCACGCCGTTACATGCCTGCACCACTTGCCAATTATGCGCGTGTGATGGTCAATGGCGAGTACTATGGCTTGTTTGTGAATGTGGAGCCGATTGATGATGCTTTTCTCAAGCGCAACTATGGCACAGATGAGGGTACTTTCATCCGCTGCGCGCCAAATCTTGTGGAAAATGAACCTGCTGGGTGCAAGGCAGATGTGTTCGGCAGCCTGCAGTTTGACGAAAGTGCCAAGTGTTACCTTCATAACTTCCAGCTACTCTCGGAAAGCGGGTGGGATGACCTCATTGAGCTGACCTACCTGCTGAACAAAAAGCCGGATGAGGTGCATCGTGTGCTTAACGTAGACCAGGCCCTTTGGATGCTGGCCTACAATAACGTATTGGCTAACCTGAGCAGCTACACCGGCCGTTACAGCGAAAACTATTACCTCTACCGCGATGATCAGGGGCGGTTCAATCCTATAGTATTTGACCTTAACCTCTGTTTCGGCAGCTACAAAAACACAGGTGTAGGCTCCGACCTTAAGCTGAAATACCTGCAGGAGATGGACCCTCTGCTGCACGTCAATAATGCAGATAAGCCACTGATTAGTCAGCTGCTCAAGGATGAGCACTACAGGAAAATGTACCTCGACCACATCCGTACTATCGTGAATGAGGTCTTCCGCAAAGACCAGTACCTGGAGCGGGTTAAAGAACTGCAAGCCCTTATCCGGGAAGACTTTGAAGCAGACAAAAACCGGTATTACTCCATGGAAGACTTCGACAACAGCCTCACCGAAACGATTGGCAAGCGCAGCCGTATTCCTGGTTTGCAGGAACTAATGACGCCCCGTACGGATTTCCTCAAGCAGGACGTTGTTTTAGCTGTTATCCCTCCAATGGTTAGTGATGTTACGGTCAGTTCCCGCGAGCAATTTTCTGCTGAACGGGTCACAGAGTTTAAAATCCAGGCCAAAGTAGAGAAGTTTCCCACGGAGGTGGCTTTATTTTACCGTCACGACGCTGCTCAACCCTTCAAGCGGGTAGACATGGCAGACGATGGCCGGCATAATGATGGCGAAGCGGGGGATGGTGTCTTTGGGGCGGTTGTGAATCCGGAAGGGGGAGCTACCGCAATCCAATACTACATCTACGCCGAAAATGCCCGGGCGGCAAACTTCAGCCCGTCCCGCTATATGTTTGAGCAGCACACCGCTACCTTAGAAGAATTAAATAACTAAAGCTTACGAATAATTTGGTGCATGCCTGTAGGTTTTGCCGCCAGAATTCCTGAATTTGCGAAGCAAGCAGCTACTGTTTGCTTCGCAATTTTCTTTTGATAGGGTTCAATTGACCAAATCTATGCAACAACTTCTCTTACTTTTTCTGTTTGCTTTGATATACGCGGCTCCGGTTATCGGGCAGGATACCGAAATCGATATTTACGACCCGGACTCCATCCGGGAGGTCCGCATCTATTTTGAGGAAGACAACTGGGACGATATCCTTGACTCACTCAAACAAGCCGGGCTGGATCAGCGCTTGATTGCCACAGTAAAGTTTGCAGGGGAAACCTATGAGGGGGCAGGAGTCCGCTATAAGGGCAACAGCTCCTACTTCAACGTCAGGAAAAATGACTACGCCAAGCTGCCCTTTAATATTGATGTTAATGAGACCCACAAAGACCGGAAAATGCCCGGGGGCTACGATAAGCTCAAGCTGAGCAATGTTTTCCGGGACCCTTCCTTTCTTAGGGAAGCATTGTCCTACAAAATCGCCAACCGGTACATGGTCTCGCCACGGGCCAATTACGTTCGCGTGTTTATCAATGATGAGTACTTTGGGCTCTACAACAACACGGAGTCTGTTGACGAGGAATTGCTCGAACGCTTCTTTGGCAGTGATTACGAAGACGAGACTGGGGTACTGTTTAAATGTGACCCGGTTTGGAGCTATGAAGCACCCGAAGGCTGCGCAGAAGGGGAAAAGTCGTCCCTGGAATACCTCGGCCCTGATCCGGATTGCTATAAAGGTAATTATGAGATCAAATCGGATTCCGGATGGGCACAGCTGGTAGCCCTTACAGATATACTGAATAATCACCCTGAAAAAATCGACTCTGTACTCGCGGTGGATGAAGCACTCTGGATGCTGGCGTTCAATATCACACTGGTCAATCTGGACAGCTACACCGGGCGTTTTTGCCACAACTATTACCTCTATCAGGATGAAGACGGTGTCTTCCACCCCATCATCTGGGACCTCAACCTTTCATTTGGCGGTTTTCGCTACGATGGACTGGGCAAGCCCCTTGGGCTGGAGGACATGCAGACCCTGAGCCCATTTATCCACTATAAGCAAAAAAATAAAAAGCGGCCTCTTATTACGGAACTGCTCGGCAATGACTTGTACCGCAAAATGTACGCTGCTCATATCCGAACCATCGTTCAGGACTTCTTCGCCGACAGCACTTACCTTTACGAGGGCATGCGCATTCAGGAACGGATCCGCCCATTTGTAGAGGCGGATTCCAACAAGCTCTATAACGTGGAAGCTTTTGAGAAAAACCTCTACGAGTCAGCAAGGGCCAATAAAGTCAACATCGTGGGGATCACAGAGCTTATGGAGCCCCGGGCTGAATATTTGCAAAATCATCCTCTGATAGGACATGAGCCCCCAAAAATTGATACCATTGAGTATATCGATGTGGGGGACGAGGCCATTTTTGCCACTCGCCTGGAAGGGGCAACACGAGCCTGGCTGTTCTACAGGAACGGTACCCGGGGCAACTTCAGGGCGGTTGAAATGTTAGACGATGGAGCGAGCGGGGATGAAATGGCCGAGGATCAGGTCTTCGGCGTCATTGTCTCCCATCAGGATAAAGAGCAGCCCATTCAGTACTTTGTGGTTGCCGAAAACGACCGGACGGCTGCCCTTTCGCCTGAGCGCGCTTCATTCGAATACCATACAACGGCTACCACAGATGCCACTGATTAAAGAATCGACTTACAAGCGGGCGCCCCGTTATCAGTTTAACGGGCACCTTCAGACGGTGCTCCCTGCTATTTTGCGCAGGGTGCAGACGACCTATGAGCGGGAGCGACTAACGCTCTCTGATGGTGATTTTGTCGACCTCGACTGGGTGGACAACAGAAGCCGCAATTTGGTGCTCTTGTCCCACGGGCTGGAAGGCAACAGCGAACGCCACTACATGATGGGTATGGCCAATCGATTTTCGGAGGAAGGCTGGGATGTGCTGGCCTGGAACTGCCGCTCTTGTTCCGGAGAGATGAACCGGAAATTCCGCCTCTACAATCATGGCGAGATCGGTGACATTGGCGAAGTAATCGGACATGCGCTCCAAACCAAAAACTACGAAAAAGTCCTGCTCATTGGCTTCAGCATGGGAGGGAGCATTCTTATGAAATACCTTGGCGTTCATGGTAAAGCAGTTCCGGAAGCCGTAATTGGCGGAGTTGCCTTTTCTTCCCCCTGTGACCTTAAAGCCAGTGTAGATGCTTTGGAACTCCCTGGCAATGGCTTCTACAAGCGCCGCTTCTTCAAGAGTCTGAGCAGGAAGGTAACAGATAAGGCTGCGGATTTTCCCGGCCGCCTGGATATATCAAAGTTGGATGAAGTGGGGCACTGGCGCGACTTCGATGAGCACTATTCCGCACCCCTTGGCGGTTATGAGGACGCGGCAGATTTCTACCGGCAGGCCTCCGCTAAAAACTTCATGGGCGGTACCGACCGGCCCATTTTGCTGGTCAATGCCGGTAATGATCCAATTTTGCCCCCGGCTTGCTCACCTGCAGAACTTTGCAAAGACCACCCCAAGCTCTTCCTTGAGCGTCCGGGAAGCGGTGGCCACGTTGGATTTACGCTGCCCGGAAAACCCTATGCCTGGTCTGAGTACCGGGCAATACAGTTCTTGCAGGATCACTTAAACTGACCGGGGGCTAAATTTCGGGTATTTCTTTCAGGTCAATGCCCGGAGTTCTCTATCTTGCGCAAAAAATTGGGATGAACACCCTCGAAAATATAGCTTCCGTATTTCGCGATACATTCTCTTCACAACCTTTGCTGGTGCAGGGCTGCGGGCGCATCAATATCATTGGTGAGCACACCGACTACAACGAAGGCTTTGTGCTGCCCGCCTCCATCAACAGATATATTTACTTCGCTATAGCCGAGAACGGGACCAATGAGTGCCATTTTCATGCGTTGGACATCAATGATTCCTATCAGTTTTCGCTAAGCGATATCAAAAAGTCAGACAAAAGTTGGGCAAATTACCTTATGGGTATTTTGGATCAGCTTCAGAAGGAAAACATCCTTCTTGAAGGCGTGGATGTTGTTTTTGGCGGCAACCTGCCTATAGGCTCCGGGATGAGCTCTTCCGCAGCACTCGAAGCCGGATTTGCACTGGGTATTTGCAGCCTGTTTAATCTTCAGAAAAGCCGTCAGGAACTGGCACAGCTTGCCCACCGGTCTTCGAACAATTTTATTGGTATCCCTTCAGGCATTATGGACCAGTTTGCCAGCTTGCTGGGGCAACGGGGGCAGGCGATCAAGTTGGATTGCCGCTCCCTGCAGTATGAGTATGTACAACTGGACCTTAAGGACTACGAACTGCTGCTCATCAATACAGGTGTATCGCACGCGCTGGCTAATTCTGCCTACAAAGACCGGGTACGCGAGTGCCGTGAAGGGGCGGAAGCAGTGGCCCAAAAGTTTGAAGGCATTCAATCCCTGCGCGACGTATCTCTGGAACAGCTGGAGGCCTGCCGGGAAGACATGACGGCTGTCGTTTACCAGCGGTGCCGCTATGTCATCGAGGAGAACGAACGCCTGCATCAGGCGCTGCACCTGCTGACGAACGGCGAAATGGAAGCCCTCGGTGAGTTGTTACTCGGCACCCACGAAGGGTTAAGCAAAGAGTATGAGGTCAGCTGCCGCGAGCTCGACTTTCTGGTGGAGCTGGCAAAAGACCACGAAGGCGTTGCCGGTGCCCGCATGATGGGCGGAGGTTTTGGCGGCTGCACCCTTAATCTGGTGAAAAAATCAGCTAAGGAGGACTTCCTGAAGTACGCAAAAAAGGAGTACTACCGGGCCTTTTCCGTACAGGCGGAGCACTACGAGCTCGAAATCGTAGATGGCACTGATATTGTCAGAGGTTAAAAACTATGATCTCAGGAACAGATATTTTACAGTCGGCCTACGACCCGGAAAGGTTCAGGGCCGTAGGGCACGAGCTGATTGATATGCTCGCCGATCATTTAAAATCCGTTCAGGGCCGGGAACAGCAAGCCATTGCTTATTTGCCTCCGGGAGAGCAAGCCACTTTCTGGCAGGATGATCTGATCAACGGAGCGGGTAGCCCCGCCCATTTTTTTCAGGAAATTTTATCGCGCAGTGTGCAGGTGCAGCATCCCCGGTATATGGGGCATCAGGTTTGCCCGCCGGCTCCGCTTGCTGCCCTGAGTAGCTTAGTGGACGGGCTGCTCAACAACGGTATGGCTGTTTACGAAATGGGGATGTCTGCTACCGCTATAGAGCAACAGGTTCTCGCGGTGGTGTCAGGGAGAATGGGCTTCGGCCCGAATGCTGGTGGTGTACTGACCTCGGGAGGTACCCTGGCTAATCTGACTGCGCTGCTCGCTGCCAGGGCAGTGAAAAGCAAACGGGCCATATGGACGGAGGGCGGGCATGAGACGCGCCTTGCCCTTCTGGTATCAGAAGAAGCGCATTATTGCGTAGACCGGGCGGTCCGGATAATGGGCTGGGGTGAAACGGGCATCATCAAAATCCCTGTGGACGACCACTACCGCATGCGGCACGAATGCCTGCCTGAGTATCTGGCTCATGCCAAAGAAGAGGGACTGGAAGTTATCGCCGTCGTAGGCAGCGCCTGCTCCACCTCCACAGGCTCTTTTGATGATCTGAATGCGCTGGCTGATTTTTGCGAGGCGGAAGGGCTTTGGTTGCATGTTGACGGGGCACACGGTGCGGCATTGTCACTCTCTCCACAGTACAAGGCTGTTGTGGACGGTTTGGAACGCGCAGATTCAGTGGCTATGGACTTTCACAAAATGCTGCTCACACCTGTTTTAGCCACCGCTTTAATTTTTAAAAACGGGCCGGACAGCTACCGGACGTTTAGTCAGCGGGCACAATACCTCTGGTCCGGACAAACCGAGCAGGAATGGTACAATCTGGCCAAGCGTACCTTCGAGTGTACCAAGCTGATGATGGGTATGAAGGTACATGCCCTGCTACGTACCTACGGTTTTGAATTGTGGGAAGCTTATCTGGGCAAAGTCATGCAAAACGGCGCTCTTTTTGCGGACCTGGTCCGTGCCCATCCGGACTTTGAGCTGGCGGTTGAGCCGGCTTGTAATATTGTTTGTTTCCGTTACGTGAAGCCTGGCGCCGATCTCAATGAACTGAATGCCCGCATCCGGCAGTCCCTGCTGGAGGATGGCCGCTTTTACATTGTGCAGACCCAGCTCAAAACCGGGCTTTTCCTTCGGGTCACCCTTACCAACCCGCACACTTCGGGTGAAGATATAGAAGCCTTGCTGACGCTGATTGCCAGCAAGGCTCCGGAATTAGGGTGACAACCCACCGCTTTGGGGCGGTCTTCGCTCTTTTAGGCTGGTTTAGAAAGTCGGATGAGCAGGCTTGTTGCCCAGCACCTCCTCAATGCGGTTCAGCACTTCCTCACTCAGCTGGGAGACCAGTTCCAGAGCATCAATATTCTCTTCCAGGTGGTTGACTTTTGAGCCACCGAGTATTACAGTGCTTACATTGGGGTTGGTCAGGCACCATGCAATAGCGAGTTTAGGCATAGAGGTGCCCAGATCATTAGCGATTTTACTGAGTTTCCGGACTTTTTCCAGACGCTCCTCAGTCAGGCTAAGGTCTTTGAGCCACTCAAGGCCTTCCATGCCCAGACGGGTGCCTTCCGGAAATTTATCCAGGTACTTGCCGGTCAGCACACCGGAAGCGAGGGGAGACCAAATAGTGGTACCTAACCCTACGGTTTTGTAAATCTGACTGAATTCCACCTCTACTTTCTCCCTGTGAAACATATTGTATTGCGGCTGCTCCATCGTCGGCCCGATGAGGTTGAGGCGTTGTGCGACCATGTGAGCTTCCATGATTTCCTGAGCAGACCACTCAGAAGTACCCCAGTACAGGATTTTTCCCTGCTGAATGAGGTGGTTCATAGCCCAGACGGTTTCTTCAATGGGCGTATTCTTATCCGGGCGGTGGCAGAAAAACAGGTCGAGATAGTCGACTTGCAATCGCTTCAGGGCAGCATGGCAGGCTTCGAAGATATGCTTTCGGCTAAGCCCGGTCTGATTGGGCTTCTGGCCGCCATCCCCGAAGAACACTTTACTGGAAACGATGTAGGAGCTGCGGTCCCAGTTTTGCTTAGCGAGGATGTTGCCCATCACAATTTCGGACTTGCCCTGAGCGTAAGCCTCTGCATTATCGAAGAAGTTGACGCCCCTTTCATAGGCCGCTACCATGAGCGATTCTGCTGTCTCATCACTGATTTGCTTGCCAAAAGTAAGCCAGGAGCCCAGCGAAAGTGCGCTCACTTGTAGTCCGGATTTTCCGAGCCGGCGGTATTGCATTTCCATAGATTGTATTTGGTTGGTTATTCTTCCAAAGCAACCCGTGCCGGAAAGGGATTGTTTAGGAGGGCGCCACCTAAAACTTCACAGCCGTTCTAATCCCAACGGAGTAGAGATTGCGATTATACTGTTCAAGCGGATCATTGAGCAGCCCGCTGAGCCAAAACTGAAAGGTCGGCTGAATCATAGTGGTGAAACCATCGAAGTGGTGCTCCCAGCCGAGCCCGGAAATAAAGCTGTAGCCCAGCCCGGAGAAGTTATCGCCTTCTGGCTTCTCTGTTACCTGTTCTGAGATATCATCGGTATAGTAAGTGATGCGCTCCCGGTTCGCAATATTGACCGCCATGGAAATTCCCATGGAGAAGAGAAAGTCGTTTTTATCGTCCAGTGTTTGGTAGAAGAGGAGTTCAGCGGGGATTTCAATAAAGTAGTGGACGTAGTTGGTGCGCTGATCTTCGGCACCATCCGGGATGTCATCGCGCAGGTCAACTTCTGTACGCCGGGTTTGGTAACCGCTTTCCACAAAGTAGGCACCGGTTTTGAACGCAATGCGTTCGCTGCGCCACTGCGCCATCAAGCCCGCAGAAAAGGAAAACCGGGATACTTCGAGGTTCTCCAGGCGTTGCGTCTCAGCCGGGTCTACATCGTTGAGTTGGGCGACGAGCCTGCGGTGGCTGATATTCGGGAACAGCTCCACACCAACTTTGAGCTCTGATTGTGCGAAAAGGCTGCCGAAGAGGCAACAGGCGACCAGAAGCAATCCGATTCTCTGCATAAACAACTTTTATGGAAAAACTCAATTCTCCCGGGATTATTGCCCGTCACGGTCCAGAAGGTTGCGTTTTTGAAAATCGGTTAGGATGGTCTTCAGCACTGCATTGGTGGCCCGGTTGGCAGCGATGCCCGCACCCCATTGTTTCCAAACGCCCTTCAATACCCAGGTAATGAAGCTACCGAACAGGCTGGGCTTTACCGATTTGTGATTGTGGTGTTGCAGGATTTGGTGTACCTCTGCCTTCAATTTTTCCTGCTCAGGTATAGGCTCCGGCTTTTCGTATTTATCAGCATTTAGGAAGACCTCACGCAGGCGGTGGCGGATATTGCCCTCAATGCTGAGTAGCTCAGAGGGCTTGAGGCGCTGACGTTTCGGTAGTGGAATCTCCGGGTTGTCCGCTTTTTGGCGGTCAAAGTTCATATCTGGTACAATGGGGTATCCATCTACGGATTCGCTGTAGAACCGCTTGTGGCGCTCATCGCTTGCATCCCAGTCCCGGAAGACGCTATCCCGCTCAGCTGCCTTAGAGGTAGGGATGCAGAAGTAATTGCGCAGAAAACTCTGGCAGTTGCGGCGGCCCAGCTCAAAATCATGTTCGCGGAAGCCCCGGCTGAAAAATCCGCCGAAACCATCAAGCGAACCACAGGAAATGGGGTAGGGGTCCTTCTGATCACCTTCCCGGCGGGAAGGGAATATCATGCGCAGGGTATGGTCAGAAGACAAACCGCCGACCAGGTCGCTTTCTTTCATCATGGCCTGCCCCCGGATTGCGCCCAGGACTTTAGGGACCAGCTCAATCAGCTTTGGGGTTTCCTCCCGGTCCTGCTGAGTTTCCCCTTCAAAGTTGGGGAAAGGGTCAATCATGAGTACGGCATAATTCTGACCTGGGTCGTCCTTGCTTTTTTCTTCGAGTGCCCGGATCACCTCACCGAAAGGTTCATTGTTCACCGTGCCACCATCAACGGCGTAAAAGTCAAAAGTGTCTTCTTCAATTTCAATGCGCAGCCCCTGCGTAGGCAGCTCCCCCTCCTCGTGCCGCTTGGGCGAAAACATGCGGTCTACCATCGCTTTGATATAGGGAGTTTGGGTATTGGTGAGGTGCCGTGGGGCCAGGCCAAGTGGGAAAGCCCCCGTAGCTTTGGCACACTGCAGGAGCGTTTCCCGGTCTAGTGCCTCTTCAGGGTTAAAAGGTAGGGTGTGGTCGTAGTGCTGTGTTCCGGCTGTATTGACTTTAAAATGTGCAATACCTTTATGTAGGTACATACGGTGGGCCGGCTTGGGCGGTTCGCTAAATGCTCTTTCCTTTTTTACTTCATCGAAGAAGTTCACAGCCAAAGGAATTCCCCTAAGGCTGGTAATGGTAAGGATAATCTCCAAATCCTGTGCAATGTAATCTGGCAGCTTTGTGATCCTTTTGAGCTCGGCAGCACGGTCAGCGATTTGATCGATAGGCTGGGAGTTGAGCAGGGAAATGACCCCGCCGTGTTCTTCAATGTCCCCGGTTTGAAGCATTTGCAGGAGCGTAGACATTTTGCCGTCTCCCTTATCGTTGAGGTTGACCCAGGCTTCGTACAGTTTGTTCTGCTCTTTATTCGGGTTGTCGTCGTTGATGGGGCGCAGCCCTTCGAAAAGGCCAAGCGCAGTGATTGCTGCTGTCATCCCTCCGGCAGAAGAGCCGCCCATGACCTCAATAACCACATCGTGCATTGGGACGCTGTGGTCATACTCGGGGTGGTCTTTTCCTAATTGTTTGTTACGCTCCTTGGCGCCTTCCCATTTGGACAGGGTTTCGAGTAAATAGTCGATGACACCGGCTGTGTAGGCACCTGCGGAGACTGCCCCCGCCATTGCAATTCCGATTTTGAAGACTTTCTGTTGTTCAGCCATGATCGTATTTGAGGTTTAGGCGGCGGGTCAACGACCCGCCTCACCAAAGCTAGGGCTTTTTTGTAAATGCAGCAACCGAATTATCGAAGGCCCCGCTTTCGCAGGTTTTCCCGGTAGATAGCGGCATTGCGGTTGTGTGCCGATAGAGTCCGGGCAAAGGAATGAAGGCCGGATCCATCACCTTTGGCACAGAAGTAAAGGTATTCGTGGCCTTCGGCATTAAGCACCGCATCAATACTCGAAATGGACGCCATGGAAATGGGCCCGGGAGGCAGCCCTGCGTACAGGTAGGTGTTGTATGGCGAGTCAAATTTGGTGTGGTAGTCGGTTACCCTGGGCGTACTAAAATCGCGCCGTGCAAAAACGGCAGTGGGGTCTGCCTGTAGGGGCATTCCGATGCGCAGGCGGTTGAGGTATACACCAGCCATTCGGGGTTTTTCGGAACTGACCAGGGTTTCGCGCTCTACGATGGAAGCCAGAGTGTACACCTCGGCGGGCGTCATTTCCTTTTTGGCTGCTTTCGCCTGTCGGTCCTTTTGTTTCCAAAAGCGGTCATGTTCTTTAATCATGCGGTCCATAAAGGCTTCCGGCACAGTATTCCAGTAGAATTCATAGGTATTGGGGATGAACAGGCTCATCAGTGTTTCCGGAGTATAGCCGATGGAGTCGAGGTAGACTTCGTTTTGCATCAGATTCAAGAAAGCCAGGGAGTCCTGCTCTAAAAAACCGGCAACTTTCCCAGCCACCTCTTCAATGAGCCGCTCGTTGTGCAGCACGACATTTACTGGAGCTTGAGGCCCATTGCGCAAATGCCGGATGAGCTCAATATGGTTCCAGCCGGGCTGCAGTTCGAACCGTCCGGGGCGCATGGGGTCGCGCTCGTAGGCCATGCGGTCTGCCAGTACCCGGAACACCTGCTCATCCTGAATGAAATCATGAGCTTTCAGCAAAGTGACAACTTCCTCAAAAGTAGAGGGGGTGGGGATTTTTACGATGTAACTGCCGAGCCCCTCCGGCACAGCGACTTTCGCCAGAAAGGCATTGTAAAGATACAGCCCCGTTCCTA
Organism: Phaeodactylibacter xiamenensis; assembly: GCF_000759025.1. Lineage (GTDB taxonomy): Bacteria > Bacteroidota > Bacteroidia > Chitinophagales > Saprospiraceae > Phaeodactylibacter > Phaeodactylibacter xiamenensis. Next base: position 43,553 of record NZ_JPOS01000082.1, read on the forward strand.
TGATGGCTACTGTCAGGAGCAGCAGCGTGGTCTTCACAGCTCTTTTCATAGTGTTCGTCTTTTAATATTGGCCCGTTCCTCTTCTAATATTGCTCTTTTTCATTAGGGAAATTCCCAGAGCGTATATCATCGCCATACTGCTCAGCCGCGCGTTTGATCTCATCAAACAGGTTGAGGTAACGCCTAAGAAAACGCGGCTTAAAGTCTTTAGTGATGCCCAGCAGGTCATGGGAGACCAGGACCTGTCCGCTAACATCAGGGCCGGCACCAATGCCAATGGTTGGGATATCGATGCTTTCTGTTACCCGCTTTGCGAGCTTTGCCGGGATTTTCTCGAGCACAATAGCGAAGCAGCCCAGTTCCTGCAACAACTTCGCGTCTTCTATAAGCTTATTAGCTTCGGCTTCTTCCTTGGCCCGCACGGTGTAGGTGCCAAATTTGTAGATTGACTGCGGGGTAAGCCCAAGGTGCCCCATCACCGGCACTCCAGCCGACAGAATACGTTTGATGGATTCCTGGATTTCGGCACCCCCTTCCAGCTTGACTGCGTGAGCACCGGATTCCTTCATGATTCGGATGGTGGATTCCAGCGCAATGCGGGAATTGCCCTGATAGGAACCAAAGGGAAGGTCTACGACTACCAGCGCACGTTTGACCGCCCGGACCACTGAAGAGGCATGGTAGATCATTTGATCGAGTGTAATGGGAAGGGTCGTTTCGTGCCCAGCCATAACGTTGGAAGCCGAGTCGCCCACCAGCAATACATCGATATTTGCTGCATCAAGGATGCGGGCCATTGAAAAATCATAGGCGGTGAGCATAGTGATTTTCTCATCCCGCTCTTTCATTTCCTGAATGACGTGAGTGGTCATTCGTTTGATATCTTTATTAACGGACATGCGTTCCAGTTTTTTTGGAGCCACAATATAGGCTCAATTCCGTTTGACAAACAAATATTGAGCTGCCTTTGGTTGAATATGGCGAGAGTCAGCAAAAAACAATTCCGTCTTTTAAACGTCAATGCCCGTTTTCATCGTTTGTGAATTTGGAGGTATTTAGATTACCTTTGCCATGCTTTACAGATTACTGCATAATAGTTGAGAATGAAATTAATTAAGCCTTTTGTTCTACTGCTGATTTTGGTTATGGGTTGGAGCGCATGTTCCACCGAAGTGAACCTTGAAGCAGAATGGAAAGACATTCCTATCGTATATGGCTTCCTGAATATTCAGGATACAGCTCATTATATCCGTATACAAAAAGCTTTTCTGGAGCCGGGTGGAGACGCCCTTCAGATCGCTCAGGTGAGTGACTCGCTTTACTACGATGAGGTTAATGTCGTGCTTGAAAACCGGACGCAGGGTACCTCTTTCGTGCTGCAGCGCGTCAATGGAGAAGATGAAGGCTACTTCAAGGAGGAGGGGCTGTTTGCCAACTCTCCAAACATCCTGTACAAACTTGATGCAGAAGAGGCCGGTCTGGAAGGCGGTGATGAGGTGTCGATCCGTGTGGAAAGGGGGGATGAGTTGCCGCCGGCTACCGCTGAGACCATTATTCTGAATGAAATAGACTCCGTAGCGACCTCTCCATCAAACACCATCAACCGCTGGCGCTATAATCAAATGCTTGCTGTAGCCTGGAGCCCCGGGCCAGAGGCACAGATTTTTGATGTCCGTTTTATTATCCACTACCGGGAAGTTACGCCCGGTCAGGGGCAGGACCCGGTAGAAAAAACGCTGGAGTGGGTCGTCAATAAATCTATACTTCGGCAGGATTCTGATAGTCAGCGGGAAAAAGTGGACATACCCGGGCAGGGCTTTTACTCCTTCCTTGGCGCTTCTATCCCGCCTAGTGAGGGTGAGATTCGATTGTTCGACTATATCGACATCATCATTACAGGAGCCGGAGAAGAATTTAGAGACCTTGTGTTAGTGGAACAGGCGAATACCGGTATTACATCGGCGCAAAATATACCCGTTTACACTAATATTGAAGAAGGGCTGGGTGTATTCACCTCACGTTTTCAGCTTGTTCGCCGCGGTATCCGAATCGGCAATGAAGCCCGGGATAGCCTTCAGAACGGCATCTTTACCAAAGACATTAATTTCAATTAGCCAAACCTGCTCTGGCAAATAAGTATCGCGCAGTAACGTTTTGGTTTTTGGGCTGATCAATGGGTGATAATCCCATTAGTTAATCTCCCAAAAACCAAAACCATGGCCAAACACCATGAAACCCAGCCAGAAAATCAGCAGCCGTTAGCAGCATTCGCTTTCCGCCGTGATGGCAGCCTGCTCTGCAAAGGAAAAATCGAAGACGGCAATACTGTTTACTTTGATGCTGATAGCAGATCACTAAGGCACTCCCGGGTTTTCATCCTCCCTGAGCCCGAAACAGGCATTCCGCTTACCAGCCTCAGCATCGAGCGGTTAGAAAGGCGTCAGGCCTTCGAACCTCGTCTGCGATTTAATGAAAATGGCGGATTGATCTTTGAGCGTATTCCTGAACGCATTCGTGAAATCTGGTGGTGGCGCCGTTGCTGTATCCGGGGCCGTATCACCAACCGGGCATCTGTAGAAGGGCAGCTGGAAACCTACCCGGCCTGCAATGCCATCGTGCACATTTGCGAAGTAGACCGTATCCGATGGTGGATTGACCGCATTGACTCCGATTTGCTCGAACGGCTGCGAGGCGATTTGCTGGAGCGCATTCCTATCCCCATTCCAGAGCCACCCCGGCCATTGCCTGACCCACCGCCATTCCGGCCTGAATTTGGGCTGGAGCTGTTGCAAAATGCTAGTTCAAACATTTCTGTCAACCGGATGCCACAAGCAGCCCTGGAAAGCCCCGCTCAGCTTCAGCTGCTGCATCAGCAAATTCAGCGGGTGGACGCAGTGCAGTTCAGGAATATCCTGGCAGATCATTTCGCCCACTTTTTTCCTTATTTCTGCACTTTTCCTTACCTCTGGCCATGGCTGTACCGTTGCGATGAAGTAGCTGTAGTGGAGACTGATCAGAACGGGCGGTTTGAAGCCTGCATTTGGCATCAGGGCGATCAGCCGGATGTCTATGTGTGGTTGGAATATCCTTTGGATGGTGGAAACGTCACGGTGCACCGCCCTCGCGTACCCTGTGCTACGTACTGGGACTACGACTGCGGAGAAGACATCAATATCCAGCTTTCAGATAGCCGCATTCCGCCGGTATGTGGAGGTATTCTGGAGGGAACCTCAGTGGCTATCCGGAGTATTGGCACGCATGTTTCGCCTTTGCATATTGACCAGAGACTTACTAATACCATTACTTTGCCAGGAGACGGTAATTTCCGGACCGTTGGGCTAACCAGCTATGCAACACAGGGACTGGGGAGCTATAGCCCTCAACTCACTAACCAATTTGTTCGCCCCTTTACGGGTAATATACCCATCTACGCGCAGTTTGGAGAAGGGCTTCCCGCCACTAATATTCACTATTTTCAGGTGCAGTACCGGCGGACACATAATGCGGGGTTGCTTACCCTTATCAATCCTTCAGATCTGAATTCAGGTTGGAAGACATTGGAAAGTGGTGCGCTCAATCGGCGCTATGTTTTGCAGGATGGTTTGGACTTCAAATATGAATACTATAATCTCGGGCCTTTTGAGGTTAACGGAGCGCGGGTATACCGCATCCCGCCTCTGGACCCGAAACTGCCTGGCATAGATGGTCAGCCGGCTTCTTCAGACCCTACGGCACGTTGGTCGCGTTATGACAGCGTGGCTATTGCACGGATTAACACCAACCTCCTTGAAGAGGATGGCCTGTATGAATTCCGAGTCCGTTTTTTGGATCAAAATGGCGACCTGGCCAATGTCAATCCATACTTTTTCCGGGTTCCAGATCCTGAAGATGTTAACGCTACCATGGCAGCGCCCAATCTATACATTCGTCAAATTGGGGCCGATGCAGTTTTCCAGTTTAGGATGAGGGTGGATAACCTTAGACCGGCATTGGGTATTTTCGGGGTTTCGCTGGATGGCGATTTCAGCGCAATGACCGATTGTGGCTTTTTGGCCTATCAGTCTGTAAGCCAGCAGGTGGGCCTTTCCTTTAGGGCCAGCCACCCCCGCGGGTTCGGGCTCTTTAACTTCAATGTAGAACGAGGCCGGCGAAACAGCCTGTTCAACCATTTCACTCTTGGCGATGCCAGAGGCGTGGTCACTGGAAGCAAAGCACCATATACCCTTGGGCCAGATGGCATTTACCGGGCTTCCTTCTCTATCGCGGCATTACTGGCTGGTTGTGGAGACAAAGCTGCTTTTTCGGAAAGCTTAACTGCAGTGGGACTGCACACAGATGGCACCCACGCCGGCAACTTCTACCGCAACACCGTAAGCAATGCTTTTGCCATAGCGCCTCAGTAGGATTGCAACACTACTGGCTGGCTTCACTCGCTTCCTGCTTTCGAACATGGTAGTATTTAGTAGGTTAAGAGGGTGAAGCCATTTTGGCTGTAACACCAAAAAACAGAAACGATTATGAAAACAATGATTAAAATGTTGTTTACCCTTGCATTGATCAGTCTGATCAGTTGCGATGTAGACCAAACCCAGGAAGGCGAAATGCCTGATGTGGATGTAAACGTTGAGGAAGGTGAAATGCCGGAATACGACGTAGACTGGGCAGATGTTGATGTGAATACCACCACCCGTACGATCGAAGTGCCCAAGGTGGTCGTTGTTATGGAAGAAGAACACGTAGAAGTACCCGTTGTGGACGTTGACATGCCCAATGAGGAAAAAGAAGAACGCACTATTATGGTGGAAGCTCAGGTAGCGGAAACCAGCCATGAAATAGAGATTGAAGGCATTTATGCCTCCAAAAACCGCTTGATAGTAGTTTCTGAACTGGAAAGTACCGGCCAGGATCTGCAAAAACAGACCATGCGTGTTTCAGACCAGATTGTGCTGAATGCGCCAGACCTTGATGTGAAGCACTACATCATTGGCGAAAAGCCGCGGGGAGATTTTAACAACCAGTACACTTATATCTCCAGCAAGTCTGAAATTGCTGATAAGTTAAGCAAAGCAACAGAAATATTGTAAACCCCAAAACGAAATAATTATGTCAACCCTCTCCGGCAACAAAGTACTACTGGTTATTTTGGCCATCATATTCCCTCCACTTGGCGTAGGGCTTCATACCGGGCTTGCCTCAGCGTTTTGGATAAGCCTGGTGCTGACGCTGTTGTTTTACCTTCCGGGGTTCATTTACGCGCTGTGGGTCATTCTTTAAGAAGAAATAATCCATGAACATATTGGACTGCCGCCAGCTTTGGAATCAAGGCTGGCGGTTTTTTTAACTAATGACGCCATTTACCACGCTTTGTGCTTCCTCCTGCAGCTGCTTCAGGTGGCCCTCGCCTTTGAAGCTTTCCGCATAAATCTTGTAGATATTTTCGGTTCCGGAAGGGCGTGCGGCAAACCAGCCGTTCTCAGTAGCTACCTTTAGCCCGCCGATTGCAGCACCATTGCCTGGTGCTTCTGTCAGTATGGCATCAATAGGTTCACCCGCTAATGTGGAGGAGGTGATCTGATCGGCTGATAGCTTCTTCAGCTTGTCTTTTTGATCCGGCGTTGCTGGCGCATCAATGCGTGCATATACCGGCGCACCGTATGCTGCTGTGAACTCATCGTATATTTCACCCGGATCCTTGCCAGTTGTAGCCGTGATTTCACCAGCCAGCAGCGCAGCGATGATGCCATCTTTATCAGTAGACCACACCTTGCCGTTGCGGTCCAGAAAAGAGGCACCGGCGCTTTCTTCTCCACCGAAGCCCAGGCTGCCGTCAAACAATCCGTCCACAAACCATTTAAAGCCTACAGGGACTTCCACCAGTTTTCGGCCAAGTTTCTTCGCCACACGGTCTATCATTTGGCTGCTCACCAAGGTCTTCCCAATACCTGTATCTGGCGACCAGCCGGGTCGGTGCCGGAAGAGGAAATCTATAGCCACAGCGAGGTAGTGATTGGGCTGTATCAATCCCTGGCTGCGGGTCACGATACCATGCCGGTCGTAGTCGGTATCACAGGCTACGGCTACTGCAAAGCGGTCTTTGAGTGCGAGCAGCCGCTGCATAGCGTAAGCAGAGGAGGGGTCCATACGCACCTTCCCATCCCAGTCCAGCGACATAAACCGGAAAGTTTGGTCTACTTGTGTATCGACAATATTCAAATTGATATTGTAACGGTCGGCAATGCGCTCCCAGTAGCGGACACCAGCGCCGCCCAGGGGGTCCACACCGATTTCCAGTCCTGCGCTCCGGATAGCCTCCAGGTCAATTACCTGATCGAGATCGGCGGTGTAGGCATCCAGGTAGTCGTAGGTCTTCGTTGTGGAGGCTTTCAGAGCTTTCTGCAAAGGTTGCCTTTTGACTTCCTTAAGACCGTTTTCCAGAATTTCATTGGCTTTAGCCTCAATCCATGCGGTGACGCTTCCCTCCGCTGGCCCGCCGTTGGTCATATTGTATTTGAATCCTCCGTCCTGTGGCGGGTTGTGCGAAGGCGTTATAATGATCCCATCTGCGAGTCCGCTTGTCCGCCCGGCGTTGTAGGTCAGAATGGCGTGGCTGACCGCAGGGGTAGGCGCATACTCATTATTGGCGGCAATCATCGTTGGCACTTCGTTGCCCGCCAGGACCTCCAGGGCGGTAGCCTGCGCGGGTTCCGAAAGTGCGTGCGTGTCCATGCCCATAAATACGGGTCCGGTGATGCCCTCCTTATGGCGATAGAGGCAGATGGCTTGTGTGGTCGCCAGAATGTGGTCTTCATTGAAAGAGGCTGTAAGCGAGGAGCCCCGGTGGCCAGAGGTGCCAAAGGAAACCCGCTGCGTACGTTCTGCGGGGTTCGGCTTATCCGTAAAGTATTGGGTAATCAGGCGGGGGAGGTTAACGAGTTCGCCAGTGGTGGCCGGCTTACCGGCATTAGGATGGAGTGCCATGAGCTGGTTTGGGTTTGGTTGAGCTTAAAAATAGGGGACAGGGGGCGGGTGTGCAAGTTTTTCTGAATGTCGGCGCTTTTAATTTCTGCGCATACCATCAATTAAGGTATGTACTTGCTCGGAATTTGAAATGAAGATCTATTTTTAAAAATTACCTCGGGGGATGCATGTGTATTTGTTGCAGGATTCTTCGTACACTAATGAGTTGAGCTCGATTTAATTTAAGGGCCTGTATTGTAGCTCTGCCGGTAGGTGTTAATCCCTTTAGGTAGAGAGGGTTTCTGTCCCATGCAAAATGAGTTTTCCACTGATCTGCCCTCGGGTTATAAATAGGGACTTTTTTATCTGAAATATTGTCTACAGCCTCTGTTTTGTTGTATTTATGGCTATTGCAGCCTCTGCATGATAGGGCTAAGTTTTCCGGAGTCGAAAGTCCTTTTTTTGAAAGCGGAATAATATGTTCTATCTCGAAAGGTTGAGTGGAGATTTCCATAGGTGTAAGGCAGTATTCACAACGACTTACAGCTCTGGTTTCCACCAACTGGCGCAGTTCATGTGAGTGAGAATTTCTACTCATCTGTTAATGAGGGATTTTCAATACCCAAGTCCTGTTTTAGCTTTTTTATGGTAATTCCACGCAGAGCGGCTAGTTCAGCGATTGCCTCCAGCCAATCAGCATTATGTTTTTCGGTTTGCTCTACCAGTCTGGTCAACTCTGCATGCTCTTCCGGAAGTATGGTCTCGTCTTGTAGTTTCTTATATAAGTCATCATAGCGGCGCTGTGCTTTGATAGGAAACCCCTGGTAAATTTTATCCAATAAAGCTAATTCTTTGTCTGAGGGTTTAGGGGATTTACGGCGGGCTATGATATGATTAAGTGCCTCAGAGAACTTTTCAAGGCTATCTAAATCCATTTCAGATAGCCCTTTAAGCAGTTCGTCTGCTTCCAGCTTAATATCCTTTTTAATCTCAATAGTACGCATCAATTCATTTTAGGTAAAAATACGGTTTAATGGGCTAATTGGCAAGGGCTCAATTTTATTGAACTAATCAAATAAAAAAGCCCGGCTGCAACTGCAACCAGGCTTTCGGGGTGCCCGCGAGAGGACTCGAACCTCCACGTCCGTAAGGACACATGAACCTGAATCATGCACGTCTACCAATTCCGCCACGCGGGCTTATAATTATTATCAACGGGATAAATTGCTCTTCCCGCCTTACACTACTTCGTACCGACGGCGGTCATTCCCGTTAGTGCATCCGTAAGGTCGCTGCGCTTCCAACAGCTGCAACAACGGGATAAACTTCTCTTCCCGCCTTACACTACTTCGTACCGACGGCGGGAATCGAACCCGCACTCTGTTGCCAGAACTGGATTTTGAATCCAGCGCGTCTACCAATTCCGCCACGTCGGCATAAGATTGCCGATCAATCGGCGCTGCAATGCTTTAATTGCGGATGCAAATATAGAGCGGTATTTTGAATTTGTAAAGCAAATGGAGCGAAAAAAGTTTCAATAATAACGCTCCATTTGCTTTACGTCTGATAGTCAGTGTGTTCCTAACTAAAAAAACTGCGGATAATATCGAGCCCATTGGCATATAGGACCAGCCCAATTACAATCACAAACCCGACGATGGTGGCTCGCTCCAAAAACTTGTCACTGGGCTTACGGCCAGTGATCATTTCATAAAGGAGGAACATGACATGTCCGCCATCGAGTGCCGGGATAGGCAGGAGGTTCATAAAGGCCAGGATCAAAGACAGCACCGCGGTCATTGTCCAAAAGCGCTCCCAGAGCCATTCGTTGCCAAACATGGAGCCAATGGTACCAAACCCACCCAGACTTTCCGATGCCTTGATGCGGCCACGGAACATTTGCCCGAAGGCTTTTACCTGATCGCCCAGGAAAGTCCAGCCTTTTTGTACACCGGCTGGCATAGCTTGGGCAAAGCTGTATTCCTTACGTTTGGTGCCGAATAGCTCGCCTGCAAGTACCCGCTCTACCCCGATCATGCCGTTTTCCGTAGTGGTCAGGCTGAGCTGCAGGGTGTCAGAGGTATTCCGCAAAACAGTAAGATCTACTTCCACCCCATCTTTACCACGGATAGCTCTTGCAAAGTCGATAAACCAGGGCGTGGGCTGCCCATCCAGCCCTATAATCTGATCTTCGGGTTTGATGCCTGCTTTTTCTGCCGGGCCATCCTCCATTATATCTTTGATTTTGAAGGGCATACGTGGGTAAAAGAGCGCCTTGTTCTTGTATTCGTAGCTTGAGAGCAGCGTAACGTATTTGGGATCAATCGGGACTTCCACTTCCCGGCCTTCCCGCTCCACCGTGATCTTGTCGGCATTATTGATAATGATTTCGCGGACCACCAATCGGTCGTTGAATTGCTCATAAGGCTTACCAGCTATGCTAAGGATGTGGTCTCCATCGCGCAGCCCCATTTCCTGCCCCAGCGAATCTACCTGAATACCGTATTCGAGGTTCTCGTTGGGCAGGTACTCTTGTCCGTATACCCAAAGCACAAAACCATAGAGCAGGAAGCCGAGAATAAAGTTAACTGTCACACCGCCCAGCATAATAATTAGCCGTTGCCAGGCCGGCTTGGAGCGGAACTCCCATGGCTGCGGTTCCTCGCTCATTTGTTCGGTATCGAAGCTCTCATCGATCATACCGGAGATCTTGACATAGCCGCCCAGGGGCAGCCAGCCGATCCCGTACTCGGTTTCTCCAATTTGTTTCTTGTACAATTCAAACCATGGATCAAAAAAGAGGTAGAATTTCTCCACACGGGTGCCAAACAGGCGAGCCGGTAGAAAGTGGCCCAGCTCATGCAGTACAATCAAAATAGAAAGGCTAAGCATCAACTGCCCGCCCATAATTAGATAATCCATAAATTATTTTCTTCCTTGCAGGATGGTTAGTTTATCGAACAAAAGAACAGCTTCGTTCCGGTTATGTTGTTTAGGAGCGGGCAAAGGTAGTTAAATATTATATTAGCGCCGCAGATTTCAGGACGAAACGGACCGGAACAGCAAAGTTAGAACATGAATATTTTTTTTACAGATCAGGTGAGGGGAGAGGTGGCTGCGCTTCCTGAAAGTGAAGCCCGGCATTGTATTCAGGTGCTTCGCCATAAAGTCGGCGACCGCATCCGCTTTATAGACGGGCAGGGCGGGCTATACGAAGGGGAGATTGCTGAGGCAGGCAAAAAGACATGCCTGCTGAAGGTCATTTCTCATAAGGAAAACCACGGCAAACGCTCTTACCGGGTACACCTTGCAGTTGCTCCGACCAAAAACATCAGCCGGATGGAGTGGCTGCTGGAAAAAGCCACTGAAATTGGGTTAGATACCTTCACGCCCTTGCTATGCAGTCATTCCGAACGCCGGGTGCTGAAGATGGAGCGGCTGGAGAAAATTGTACTCTCCGCTGCAAAGCAGTCCGTTAAAGCCTATTTGCCCCAACTCAACCCCCTGATCGGGTTTGACGATTTTTTGGCAGAAACAGACCGGGAAGCTGACCGTTTCATCGCTTATTTAGGCAATGGCGTTAAGGGGGCCTTAAAACAAAACTACAAAGCCGGGCAAGACGTTTGTTTGTTGATTGGCCCGGAAGGCGGTTTCAGCCCGCAGGAAGCCGAGGCTGCTGCCGAGGCAGGATTTACCCCTGTTACTTTAGGCGAAAGCCGCCTGCGGACTGAGACGGCAGCCCTTGTTGCCTGCCATACTATTCATCTATTAAATGCATAATCCATGTTGAGAATTGGAATGGGGCTTATTGCGATCTTTTTGATATCATTTACTACACCGGCCGACCCTGGTGCAGGAACTTTGAAGATGGGCCTGCTTAAGTATAACGGAGGGGGCGACTGGTACGCCAACCCCACTGCACTGCCTAATCTTGCCGCCTTTTGTAATGTGCAATTAGGTACTGACTTCGATACGGAATATGAAGAAGTAGAAGTGGGGAGCGTAGAGTTGTACAACTTTGCTTTTGTACACATGACCGGTCATGGAAATGTAGTCTTCTCAGATGCAGAAGCAGAAAATCTACGCAATTATCTGTTGGGAGGCGGTTTCCTTCATATCGACGATAACTACGGCATGGACCCTTACGTGCGGGTAGCTATGAAGAAGGTATTCCCGGAGCAGGAATTTGTAGAGTTGCCATTTGAGCACCAGGTTTTTCACCAGAAGTTTGAGTTTGAGAATGGGTTGCCGAAAGTGCATAAACACGATGACAAGCCAGCACAAGCCTTTGGTTTGTTTCACGAAGGCAGGATGGTTTGCCTGTATTCTTTCGAGTCAGACCTGGGCGATGGCTGGGAAGACGAAGACGTGCACAACGACCCGGAGCCTATTCGTCGCCGGGCCCTTCAGATGGGGGCTAACATTATACAATTCGCTTTTCAGCAGTAGGAATTACTGCCAGATCACAGACCGTTTGCGCCGGATATAGTTCCGTACATTAAGCCAGAAGGCTACGAAAATGTACAGAATTACCGGTGACCCCAGGGCCACGAACGAAATGTAAATAAAATTGATGCGCACGCGGGCAGAAGCGATCCCCATTTTGTCTCCGAGATAGCTGCATACACCAAACGCTGATCTTTCCATTAAGTCTTTTACGTATCGCATAAGCCATTTTTTGGTCAGGCACTTCACTTCCGTGCAATGCCGGGCAGGCCACCTCAACCTGTCATCAGGTATAACGTTTAATCCGGTTGAGGCGTTGCCGGCAAGCGGGATTCCGGTCAAAAAGCATAGCAATGCCCGCTATTGTTCTGGAACAAATCCCTAACAATAAAATAGGTAAATGGATTACACAACCGGCAAAAAAATTACGTTACCGGAGGCAATGCCCATGATTATTCTGCGATAGCCGTCATGGCATCGTTCATAGACACCTGCTCATAAACGGCAGCACCGTTTTCCAGAGAGTGTCCAGGTTCTTGCATATTGCCTTCCGAGCCGGAAAAAAGGAAAAACGCACCGGCGGCGCCAAAAACGAGAAGCAATGCGATAATAATAGTTTCGATGTTCGACTTGTTACGTGCCATGATGTTTGGTTGTTTGTTGCAGCAGCAGCACTGGCAGGGCTGAAAGCTGCGGTTTAGGAATGCGGGGGGCTTTCCCGTCGGGGCAGCAGAGCGCTCCGACGCGGCATAGGAATGCCATGGCAAGTGCGGGGCACTTTACCGGGCAAAAGGTTTCGACAAGGCACAGCAAGGGCTTTCAGCTTCCATTGCAATGGAGGCTGTTACTCAGGAGCGGGCATAGCTCGCCCCTTTAGCGGCGTGCGGTCAGGCACGTGCTATTCAGGCATAGGAGTAGCAGGGCAAGCGGATACACTTGCCAGAGGTACAGGCATACATTGGACACAATGATAGCCTGGTGTTTGCCGGGCTATCAGGCAAAAAATGTAAAGGGCCTGCGGGGTACGCTACCGCACCTGGCCAATACTGTGTTTGAAATCGGTGGTTGTAGATGGCCTGCGAATTGCAAGCGTAGGAGTGTTGTTTAAGGAGGAGATGGTGCAGTGCAGCCTTTGGGGCAGTAGTTGCCCAGGCAGTCTGCACCCGGTTTGTAAGGGTTCTGCATAGGTTGTCTTGGTTTACTGAATGATTATGATTGCAGGCATACAGTTTTCCGACTGTGCCTATGCAAATATTATAAAAATTATCTATATATGTATGGTTTGACTGTGTTTTATTAAAAAAAATCTTCATTTGTTTTTCTGTATTGTGTTCATATACAGAGCTGCAAAATATATGCCAAAAATAGTATGTGTTTATTTTAAGCTTGTACTTACAGGCTTAGGCTCGCTTAAAGGCGGTAGCAAGAGCCACAGTTTACCGTAGGATTTGAGGTTGCCGGCTTCCTGTGCAGCTGCATCTCCAATACCGGTGTAAAAGTCGACATGCCCGGGGCCACGGATAGCGCCGCCGACATCCTGCGCAATTAGCAAGCGGTAATCATGTCCGATCACGCGCTGTTTGCGGTTGTCGAAAATGGGGAAAGCCGCGAGGAGGCAGCTTCCCAGGGGGATATACCTGCGGTCGACAGCTATGGAGTAGCCGGGAGTGAGGGGCACGTTGCCGGCTCCGGATGGTACTGTTTGCTGACGGATGAAAAAAGTATAGGAAGGGTTTTGAAACAGAATGGTGTCAGTCAAGGTAGGGTTTTTGAGCAGGAACTTGCGGATGCCGCGGATAGAAAGGTCGGGGATATTAAGGTCCGGCTGTTCCATGATATATTTTTCAATACTCAGATAGGGGTGTCGGTTGCTGCCATTGTATGAAAAGAGCTCCCGGGTGCCATCCGGGTATTCCACATAACCGGAGCCCTGAACCTGCATATAGTACAGGTCCACCTTATTGGCGGCATAAGCAAGCTCGAGCCCCATACTGTCGAGCACCCCTTCCCCTTCAATCTGAGCGCGGGTAGGAAGAGCGCCTTCCCAGTCAAGTGGGCGGCTGTAAATCGGATATTTGAACGGCCCGGAAGGTTCCCGGGATACTTTTATTACCGGTGTGAAGTACCCTGTGAACTGTACATTCCCACGCTGGTCCCTCCCCCAGATCTGATAGGCGTTCAGATACTTCTCCATGCCAAAGGGTTGTGCGTGCTGCCATGCGGCGAGCATTTCAGTGACTTCACGGAGCGCTTCGTGCCGTATTCTCAGGTTTCCTACCTGATAATTGCTTCGGCTTCGGGCAAGGTCCAGTAATTTAAGGTTGTGCTGTAGGGCTTCTACTGCTTTCCCATCAATGATGGGCAGCGTGAGGGAATCCAGAGGGATAGGAGTGTAAATATCCTGCTGTCTGGGTTGTCCCTGCACCCTTCCGTATCTGTCGATTTTCAGCTTTTTTGGCTTATGGCGGGCATCAGGGGTATCAACTGGAAGTTGCCCGGACTCGGGAGAAGGCCCACAGCCAGTCAGAGCAGTGAGCGCCAGGCAAATGACAGCCGTGCGTATTTTCATGAGGAGATAGGTTGATGCCACCAACAATTATACTATAAAAATTAGTGACTTCCAAAGGGCTTTTGGGCAGTGATCAGCCCATAATACCAAAGCCCCTGTCTCAGTGCCTGGAACTGTCGTATACTGCCAAGGATATTATTGTGCTGTGCCCGGGTCCGGATACCAATAGGGTGAAGCAGGTAATTGGCCCATAGCCAGCGTCGGGAAATCAAGTAAAGATTTTTGAGGGAGATAAATGTATAGCGGGTATAATCCTGAATTTGGATATTCTCAAAGCCCGTACTTTCCAGGTGAGCGTGATGCTCGTGCGTACTATCAAGGTCCGGTATGGCCCAGCGGTTGACCCAATCCAGCAGCAGTTTTTCCTGCGCATCAGGGAGTGGTCTTTGGTACCGGATATATTCGGCAATGACAATTCGGCCTCCGGGTTTCAGGAGGCGTGCAGCTTCCCGGTAGAAGGCGGCTTTGTTTTGCGCATGACAAAGGCTTTCACAGGCCCAGATCGTATCTACGCTGTTGTCTTCCATGGGCACCTGACAGTAGTCGCCTTCAATAAATTGGCAAAGGTGGGCGAGCCTGCGTTCTGAAGCCTGTTTTTCAGCGGTGGCAACTTGGGTGGCAACGGGCGTAATACCCGTTACCCGTACAGATTTTTGGGCGGCCAGCCACAAACTGCTGCCGCCGTTGCCACAACCGGCGTCAAGGACATGCTCTCCGGGCTCTACTTTGCCCAATGCTGCCATAATTTGGTTGGTATTCAGCAGCGCCTGCTCGTGTGTCCGGTGGTTGCGGTCATAAAAACCGAAATGTACAGCCTGATTGTCTTCATTGAGCCAGGCAACTTTGTAGTCAAACCGGGTTTCATCATAATAACGAATGACATCACTAAAATGGGTCGTCTGCAGGGGAGGGGTGGGCATGGGCTCCTAAATCTGTTTCTGCTGGCAAAATAGGGAATTTTGAGGACTGCCATGAAAATAGCGCAGCCCCGCCAGCCATTCGGCTAACGGGGCTGCTGTAAGTAGAACAATGAGTTGGTGTTATGCTCTGCCTTTTAGCATCATATTCCAGTACATGAATGGCAGGCCGTACTTCTTGAGCACCCACATCGGGTAGAGCTCTTTTGAAGTGTCAAAGAACTTGGACAACATCGGGTCGCTGTCCCGTTCGCCTTCGTAGTTGAACTCCGCAAGTACCATTTTGCCATAGCCTGTCACCAGTGGGCAGGAAGAGTAGCCCTGATAGTCGTTATTGAGCTTGCCGTCATTGGCGATGGCATGGAAGAGGTTCTCTACGACCACGGGAGCCTGCTTGCGTACGGCTGCTCCGGTCTTTGCTGTCGGTAAAGCTGCGGCATCACCCAGTGCGAAAACATTTGGGTATCGCTTGTGCTTCAGGGTATTAATGTCTACTTCAATCCAGCCTTTGGTAGGGCCATCCTGTACGGCGAGCTGAGACTCCTGAATAAAATCGGGTGCAGCTTGTGGTGGGGCAAGGTGGAGCATATCGAACTCTATCATAGCGTGGCCTTCTACAACTTCTTCTTTCTCAGTGTCACGGTAGTTATAGCACACGGCAGAAATCTTGTCGTATTCCTTCACGATGTCAAAGTATACCCGCTTATTTTCCCCGTCAATTTTTTTAATTCGGTGGAAGAAGCGCAGCTGCAACCCTTTGCGGTCCACCACCTTCATAAGGGTAGACTTAAACGGTTCTACCCCGAAGATCACACTGCCCGGTGTCAGGAACACGATGTCGGACTTCTCGCGTACGCCCTGCTTACGCCAGTAGTCATCCGCCAGATACATGATTTTCTGTGGAGCACCACCGCATTTAATGGGCGTGGCAGGTTGGGTGAAAATAGCGTTACCGCCTTTAAATTCCTGAAGGACTTCCCAGGTGTAATCCGGATCTACATAATTGCTGCAGACCTGGTTCTTGTTCATTGTTTCTTCCAGGCCTTCAATCTGCGAATAGTCATACTTAACCCCCGGGCAGGCCACCAGGTAGTCGTAGAATACCTTAGTGCCGTCTTTGAGTACGACCTCGTTGTTATCCGGGTTGACAGCGGCCACATATTCCTGAATCCACTGCGCGCCTTTTGGGATTAGGTCGCCCATGTTGCGCTCCGTGTCCTTATAATTAAAGGTGCCTGCGCCTACCAGCGTCCAGGCGGGCTGATAGTAATGCTTTGATGCGGGATCAATAATGGCAATGTCCAGGTTTTTGTCTTTGAGGAGTAGTTGAGCAGCAACGGTAATACCAGCCGTGCCTGCTCCAATGATCACTATCTGATGTTTCATGTGAA
Source organism: Phaeodactylibacter xiamenensis (assembly GCF_000759025.1). GTDB lineage: Bacteria > Bacteroidota > Bacteroidia > Chitinophagales > Saprospiraceae > Phaeodactylibacter > Phaeodactylibacter xiamenensis. The sequence goes on from NZ_JPOS01000082.1 coordinate 59,833, forward strand.
TTGGCTTTAATAATGTTTGGTGAAGTTAGAGCCAATCCTTTTTTTCTTTTGTGTGCCCGGTCACACAAGAGGGTGATAAAAATCATTAAAAGTGTTAATAGTTATTGCCAGGAGCATGCTGATGAGCGACCCCAGCCTTTTATGGCGGGTACTCCGATGCAGTACATAGGTAAGATGAATAACCTGGAGGTTTAGGGGGCGAAAAGTTGGATTGAGGTTCAGCGTCGCTGATCCGGCTTTTCTTTCTCAAGGTAGATGTCCCCGAATGTCACGGAAATCGTTACATTGGGGTAGTACTCCGCCCGGGGCTGGAATTCTACCTTTTTAATCTCGTCTGTATTCTTCAGGAATTCCATTTTGAGATTGCTGGGAAAGTAAATACTGCCGTGCTGAGCGGTGAGGGCATAGCCGTAGTCCAGCAGCCGGGGGTCGAAGAGGAAAATGTCACTTTTGGTGCCGGTAATATTGAGATCTAATAATCCGGCAGAAGCTGAAAGGATACGCACATCTCCATAGTTAGCTTCAATGCTGTACAGGCCCTTGATCTCCTCCAGAGTCACGTTTGAACGCCGGGCATTGATCATGATGTCGCCATCGAGGCGTTTACCGGAAACATCGCCAAAACGTGTGGAAAGATCAATGCTGCCCTTAACATTTTCAAGCCCAACCGGGCTGAACTCGCCCTGATAGCGGAACCCTTTGGCGAGGTTGATGACGTTGGCCGTGCCAAAATAGTTTTTCAGGTAGACCGGGCAGTCTTCGGGTACTCTTACTACATAGCGGGCAGAGAGATTGGAAGCAGGCTTAGGGGCCCCTTCTGGCACAGAGATGTAGTTGCGCACGTAGATTTTGTTGCGTACGCGCTCTGCGATATACTTGATCGCTTCAATATCAGCCTCTGCAGTGGTTTTGTCGGGATGTTTGGCAATGAATTCAACAGTAAGGGCGATTTCGTCCTTATTCCAGGTTTCGATAGAGACATCAGCTTTTTCGCCTTCGATGTTCACTTCATAGGTTTCCCGGTATTTGAAGGTTTTTTCCAACCGTTTGGTGATGACGTGGAGGTTGGTGGTCTGTGCCATCAGCCCGTTGCCGGGAAAGCTCAGCCCGTAAAGAGCGAGCATTATCCAAAGTGGCTTTGGGAAAAGCCGGCTTAGGCTTCGTTTGCCAGCCTGCAGCGCCCGAAGAGTCCGGGTTGCGCTAAATAAAGGGTTCCAATTTTTCATTATTGGTCCAGATATTTTGATGGGCAATGGTGATTAAATTTGAGTAATCATTTCCCGGATCAGGCCGGAGCGTTCTTTTTCGATCTCGCTCATTTGCCGGATGAGCTGAGCGTCTTTTCCATAGCGCTCCATCATTTTGGCCACTTCCTCCTGAGCGTCTTTCAGGTCTGCCCACTCGGATAGCAGCAGTTCATAGGTAGGCAGTTGTTTCGCTACCGGGTCTTCACGGAATTCGTTTACCGCTTTTTGCATCAAAGCATCCGCCTGCCCCCAGTCTTCAATACTGGCGAATTGGGCTCTTGTGGTCTGCTGATCATAAGTGTAGGTGGCTTGCAACGGTGCCTCATCCGGTTGCGACCAGGCCCACCAAAGACCGAGTACCAGGGCAATAGCCGCTGCTGCTCTGGTCAGCATCATTAGTTGGAATCTGCGGGCGGGTGGCCTGATACCCCCTTCAATAGCCGTCCAGACTTTGGCTGGAGGCGCATATTGAGGGAGCTTTGCGAGAACTTCCGTTAGCTGCTGTTGGGATGTGTCCGCTTCAAGCGTGTCCGTGATGCGTGCCCAAACCATAGAAGGAGGTGTGTAGGCAGGCAGCTCATGCAGAGCAGAATGCAATGGGGCTTCAGCAGCTACTTTATCTAATTCCCGGTCGATCTCCTGCCAGCATTTTGCCGGGGGAGCATAGACCGGCATTCGGGAAAGTGCATCTTTCAGGGTCGTTCGGTTTTGCTCACTCATCGATTAGGAGTTGTAATGTTCTAGTGATTCCCGCAGCCGCTTTTTAGCATGGAATAGCTGCGATTTGGAGGTGCCAACCGAGACACCCAGCATTTCTGCTACTTCTTTGTGCGGGTAGCCTTCAATTTCTATCAGGACGAATACCGCCCGGTAGCCTTCCGGTAGTGCCTGAATGGCCCGTTCGAGGTATTCAACATCCAGTTGGTGCCCCCAGTTAATAGCTTCCTCCCTGAGGTTATGTTCCAGGGGCTCAAATTTCAGTTGACGCTTAATATGGCTCAAAGCTGTTCGGACTACTATTGTTTTGATCCAGGCCCCAAGCGTAGACTCCCGCCTGAACTTAGGCAATGCCCGAAAGACCTTGATAAAGGCATCCTGTAAAACATCATTGGCGGAATCAAAGTCGTTGGTGATCCGGTATGCGGCCGTATACATGGCTTTACAATACCGCTCGTACAGCTCGCGTTGCGCAAGGCGGTCGTGGGCCAGGCAGCCTTCAATAAGTTCTGATTCCGTCATACTTTTTGTCACATAAACCATGAGCCTGGAGTTCTCCTTTAGTTTTCGGTTACAAAGAGCGCTCCAGGCACAGAACAGGTTGTATAGGAATGAAAAAATTACTTACCCAGTAATAAGCCGAGTGAAAAAATCAGCCGTTCTGGGCGCTGATCGAAATCGTATCGCTGATCGTTGAAGTACATGTGGTCACCAAAGCGGGTGAAGTTGCCCTGATAGCGTACATCGAGCATAATATTCCAAATGTCGAGCCCCGCCCCAATCTGATAACCGTAGGTTAGGTCTTCAAAACGCTGTTCATAGTTTTCATAGGCCAGCAAATCAGAGGTGCTATTGATATACACGTGCCCCAATGGCCCGCCACAGAGCCGCAGTGCACCAATGCGATATTGGAGCAGGAGTGGGATGTCAAGATATTGATATTTCTCAGAGAGGACTTTACGGACCGCTCCGGAACTTCTAAGCTCCTCCACTTCATAGTCCACCCGGTTGGAATTAAAGATGACTTCCGGCTGTATGATCCATTTTTCACCGAGGGGGATTTGCAGGACAAGCCCGCCCTGAATACCAAACTGTGCCTCGTCTACATCGAGGTTTAGCTCAGGCGACCTGCCTCCTTCGGGGATATTGTTGGGGCTTGAAGGCACGTTGAGGTTGACCAGCCCGGCACGTATACCGATGCGGACCTGGGCAGATAAAGTTAGGGCGCATAGTGACAGCAGGGTGATCAAAGTCGGGATTTTCATATGCATATGTTTTATGGTTTTCGAATGTTCTTTTCCCAAAAGTAAACGAAGCGGGTGCTTCGGGGTTCCGTTCGTATTTTTATTAACCACAAATTTAGGCTATAATTGCTGTCTTGGATAAAATCAGATTTTTCCTATGGAAATCAAACAGACGGCATTTGCCGGAAGCTTCGCAAAAGAATCGCAGTGCCCGCGTGACGGTAAGCCGGAATATGCGTTTATCGGCCGCTCAAACGTAGGCAAGTCTTCGTTAGTCAATATGATTTGCAAACGGAAGAGCATTGCCCGTATTTCCCGCACGCCGGGCAAAACCCAACTCCTCAATTATTTTTTGGTTGACGGGTTATGGTACCTGGTTGATCTGCCGGGGTACGGGTACGCCAAAATTTCCAAGAAAAAGCGGGCGGAGTGGCAGCGAATGATCCGGACGTACCTCAAAACCAGGTATACCCTGCAATCGGCCTTTGTGCTTATTGATAGTAATGTGCCCCCTCAGGAGATTGACCTCGACTTTATGAATGAATTGGGAGAGGAGCAGATCCCTTTTGCGATCGTATATACTAAAGCAGACCGCCTCAAGCCGCAGGAGCTGGAGGACAACCTGGCGCAAATCCGTAAGGCTATCCTGCAGCACTGGGAATCGCTGCCTCCTGAATTCATCACCTCTTCCAACACGGGGCTCGGCCGGGAGGAGCTGCTAGCATACATTGATCAGGTCAATAAGCAGTATTTTGAACATCACGAGGACCTGTAGCAACCGGGGAGCCCGAACGTAGAAGCCAATGAAAAAGAAAGAACAGCAAACAGGCTATGAGCATGTGATACCGGATATTGAGGACTGGCCAATCTATAAACTGAGCCAGGACCGGCGCAATTTTATTGCGGACATCGATCAGTTCATCACAGACCGCTTTATGCGGCAGCCCACCCCTAAGCTTACGGATATCTTATCTAAGACCATTTACCTGGAGCGCATCCGTATGAAAGAGGAGCCCTGGAAAGTGGACCCGCCGAATGAGCGTCAGTTTTGGCGTAAAATTCGCAATCAACTTATGGGGCAGTCGCTGGACCGCAGCGAAGAAGAAGCGCGCCGGACCAATGAAGAGTTGCTCCGGAAAATCGTCCACCGGTACTCTGAAGAAATCGTTGGTACTTTCCAAAAAGGCACTTTCCTCTTTGCCCGGCGGTTTTTGACCTTGTTTTTTACCCGTTTGCTCAACACCGCTGCCAGCCGTAACTGGCGGCGTTTTTGGGGCAGTAAGCACCGGCTTCAGGACCGGCTTCTGGTCAGGGGGCATGTAGAGACCATCCGGGCCTTGATGAAAAAAGGCACGGTGGTGATCGTCCCCACTCACTTCAGCAACCTCGATTCTATACTGATTGGGTATGCACTGGACTCCTTTGTTGGGTTGCCCTCCTTTTCCTACGGAGCAGGACTCAACCTTTATAATACAGGTTATACGGCTTACTTTATGAACCGCCTCGGTGCTTACCGTGTGGACCGGCGTAAGAAAAATCCGATCTATCTGGAAGTACTCAAAGGCATGTCCAAACTTTCCATTCAGCGAGGGGTCAACAGTCTTTTCTTCCCGGGAGGCACACGCTCACGTTCCGGTGCCCTGGAGACTAAACTGAAGCTGGGCCTGATGAGCACTGCAGTAGAAGCTCAACGGGCTATCTACGAGGAAGGCCGGCAGGAGAAGGTTTTTATCTGTCCGCTTATTCTGGGCTATCACTTTGTGTTAGAGGGGCAGTTCCTGATTGATCAGCACCTTAAGCGGATGGGCAAGGAGCGCTACATGCAAAGCCGGGATGAGTTTTACAGCTTCCGCAAGCTCACTAAATTTATCTGGCAGTTCTTTTCTCAGGAAAATGATATTACGCTCTCCTTCGGTCAGCCTATGGACGTGCTGGGCAACTACGTAGATGCCGATGGCCACAGCTTTGATCAGTATGGTAATGAAATCAACCTGGAAGAGTATTTTTATACCGCTGGCAAGGTCACTAAGAACCTCCAACGGGAATCCGAGTACACCAAGCGGCTGGGAGAGCGAATTGTAGAGCGCTATTTTAAGGATAATATCGTGCTGAGCAGCCATCTGGTGGCCTTTGCTGCCTTCCAGATTGTGAAAAATAAAAACAGCCGCCTCGATCTTTACGGTATCCTGCGCCTGCCGGCAGATGATTATGTCTTTCCAATGGCGACGATGCGGGAAGTGGTGGGGCAGCTACGGCAACGCCTCATTGATATGGCAGAAGCCGGAGAGGTAAAGCTGTCGGAACAAGTGATGTATGATGTGGATCAGCTCATAAAAGACGGCATCAGCCGATTGGGGACCTATCACATAGCCAAACCATTGCGCTTCAATAAAAAAGGGCAAATCATTAGTGAAAGTTTCAAGGTGTTGTATTTTTATCACAACCGCCTCACCGGCTACGGGCTGGAAGAAAAGGTGCAGTGGAAGCAATTTGACCTTGAAATGGTTTAACCCCTATGATCAAACGATTTTTTCTTTCGGAACGCAATATGATGGCTGCAATCCTGGTCAATGCAGTGCTCATCTTTATGCTGTATTTTCCGGGATGGAGGCACAATGAATGGCTGGAGCTGATCGATCATGTCTTCATCCTCTTTTTTCTTCTGGAAGCAGCCGTTAAGCTTTACACGCTCAAACCGCGCTATTATTTTGCTGACCCCTGGAACCGTTTCGACCTGATCATTGTCCTGGGCAGCCTGCCTTCTTTGCTAGTGCAGGTCATACCTGTACCCGATACCTCGCTGCTGATCATTTTGCGCTTGTTCCGCCTGATTCGCCTGATTCGTTTTATTCGTTTCGTGCCGCATTTGAGTAAAGTGATTACCGGTTTGGGGCGGGCGCTGCAGGCCTCGCTCTTTGTTCTGCTGGCTTTATTGTTCCTCAATCTGTTGCTAGCCATATTCACCTGCCATTTTTTTGCAGATGTTGCTCCGCAGTATTTTGGAGACCCCCTTATTGCATCTTATTCTATTTTCCAGATGTTTACCGTGGAAGGATGGAATGAAATTCCGGCCACGATCGCCCAAAGTCTATCAGAGCGGCAGACTCAGGCAGGGATTTTTAACACGAGTATCCTTATTGGGCTGACCCGGCTCTACTTCGTGCTGGTGGTGTTGCTGGGCGGTGTTTTTGGCATGTCCCTTGCCAATGCTGTCTTTGTTGATGAAATGACTATGGACAATAATGATGCTCTGGAACGTAAAGTTGATGACCTGCACAACGAAATAAAGGAACTTAAAGCTCTGCTGCTACGTAACGCACAAAAAGAAAACCCATGAACTTCATCGTTTACGATCTGGAAGCAACCTGCTGGGAAGGGCGGCCGCCCAATAAAACACAGGAAATCATTGAGATTGGTGCGATATCAATAAATGGTTACGGGGAAGTTACGGGCTCTTTCAACAAATTTATCCGGCCGGTGCTCAATCCCAATCTATCCCTTTTTTGCCGGGACCTGACCTCTATCGAACAGGAATATGTCGACCGGTCTAATGAATTCCCGGAAGTTATTGAGCACTTTCAGGATTGGGCGGAGATTTTTGATGAAGACTACCTGCTCTGTTCCTGGGGTGCTTTTGACCGCAAAATGCTCATACAGGATTGCGAGCTGCACGGAATGGAGTGGGAGTGGGCAGAACACCACCTGAATGTGAAAAAGGAATATGCAAGAATGCGCGGGCTGCGCCGCCCGCGTGGGCTTCGCGCTGCCGTGGAAAAAGAGGGTTTTGAATTCACTGGCACCCACCATCGGGCGATAGACGATGCAGAAAACCTGGCCAAGTTGTTTATCAAATACCTCGATGAGTGGCAGTATTAAGAGAACCGGCAATGCGCAGTTCCATCGCCGGTTCTTCTATGCTCCATTTAATTTAGAAGCCCATGCCTACGGTAAGCTTGTAAAAGGAGTCATTGCCTTCCAGTACATCGCTGCCGAAGGCAAACCGTGCCCAGGTGCTGCCGTTAGGGTTAGAGAATTGCAGGTAGGGTCCGACCCACTGATAGACATCGGATGATTCCTCCACATCAGATCCGCCGGAAAGGATGAGGTGTTCCCAGTGCGCACCAAAAGATAGGAAGTCCAGCGCTTTGTAGCCTGCGTTCAGCCAGTAGTGCGTGTAGGCCAAGGTGGAACCCTCTTCACGTAGTGGTGCGTAGTAGCCCAGGTAAAACTCTCCTTCCAGGCTCTCTGTACTTAGCCCGACGGTTAGGTTAGGCACGATACCATCGCCCATAATGCCAGGGCCGGCTGTGGCACTGGAGAGCAAGTTGCCACCAAGGAAACCTATCTGTGGAGTGATGCTGATAGACTCAGAAGCTTGAAAGCTTACCCCCATGCCAAATTCTGTCCAGTTGCCCCAGCCTCCACCAGTGCCTCCGGACCAAAGGATGCCATAAAAGGTAAAGTCCATCTTGTCGCTAACGCTGTAGCCCCCGGAGAAGAAAGGGTAAAACCCAAAGAACTGATCCGAGTTCAGCGTGACGTTCATGCTAAATTTGTTCTCTTCCTCCTGAGCCTGAGCTTCCTGAGCTGAAAAAACTAATGCCAGGCAGCTGATTGTGGCCAATGCTAAACGCTTGAGGTGGTTAAAATGCTTCATTTTTAGTGAGATTTGTTGGTTGTGAAATGAGTGTTCAGGTTACTGCCTGTGCAGCAACCGGTGCAATGCCCCTTTGGTGAGCCAGTACAATACAATGCCTGGCTTTACGTCGGGCGCAAAGCGATATGGATAATGCGTAAAATGAGTCTTAATGCCCCGGTGCATGGCATTTTTGCCGGGGAATAGCTTGGTCAGGGTTGGTCTATTTGGAAAGGAGGTATCCGCTTGTGTTGGATGGTACCAAAAGTAGGGGCAGAAGGGGAGTTATACTACTCTGATTTTTCATAATGTGTTATACCAAAAGCTTAATTCAGAATTTAAAATTCTGTTAATCAGTTGATAAAATCATTTTTGATGTTATGCCCAAGTTGATTTTATTGCTTTTGGATGTAATTGTGTTGCTATCAGGTTTAATCCAGATATGCTCAAAATATGAATAGCCTTGCCCGATTAAAGGGAAGGCTATTCAGGGTTATTGCTATCAGCATTGGAGCTGGAATTATAAGGGTTTCAGCTCCAGGTTTTTCCATTTGACCCGGATGCCGCCACCATCGTGGATTTGAAGGCAAATGCCGCCTTCGCCCGTCCCGATTTTTTCGTCCTTTATCCTGACCATACGTTTGCCGTTAAGCCAGGTAGTTACCCGGTCGCCTTTGGCTTTGATTTTCATGGTATTCCAGGCATCAGCCATCAGTGCTGCTTCTCTCCGGGCACTGGGCTTGATCAGCCAGCCTCTGCCGTAGGACTCGTAAATACCTCCGGTATGCTTATTGGGCGGGGCTACTTCCACCTGCCAGCCTTGTACTTTCGTGCCATCAACCGTTGAGCGGAAGAAAACGCCGCTGTTGCCGTTCGCCTCCTGCAGGAATTCAAGGGTAAGCACAAAGTCGTCGTAGAATTCAGTAGTGCAAAGGTAGCCGTACTGTTCATCCGGACCACTCTCAGAAATTAGCAGGCCTTCCTCGACGTACCATTTTTCGGTGCCGTAGGCTTGCCAGCCGTTAAGGTCTTTTCCGTTAAAAAGCTGCTGCTGTGCGCTAAGGCTGAGCGAAAGCCACATTAGGGCAAATCCAAGTAATACTCTCATAGCGGGCGGATTTTGATGTTCTTAAACCAGATTTTGCTGCCGTGGTCCTGCAAGCCGATTAGCCCGGACTTGGCAACGCCATAGTCAGGATAGCCTTTCCACTTGCCGACCTCCTTGCGCATCTGCCAGTCGGCAGACCAGGGTTCGAAACTGAGCATTTCTGCCCCATTGAGCCAGTAGGTTACTTTCTCCGGGGTGAAGCGGATTCGGCTGCTGTTCCACTCGCCTGCCGCCTTAACGGGCTTGTCTTTTTTAGGCACATACATACCGTAATCAGCCCCCACGTACTGATTGTCAAGCAGCGCTTGCTCAAATCCAATATCGTCGAGCAACTGATACTCCGGAGCATTTTCATACATGGCATGGTACTGTTCTCCTTCCAGAATATGGTAGAAAATCCCGCTGTTGCCGGTTTTTTCGATCTTCCATTCCAGGTAAAGGTCAAAGTTTTCAAAGTTTTGCTTGCCATATACAATATCCCCTCCGGAACCTGTGGTCATAAGCACCCCCTCCTGAACGGACCAGGTGGGCGGAAGGCTGTCCTGATTGTAGCCACGCCAGCCCTCAGTGGATTGGCCATCGAAAAGGAGCATCCAGCCTTCTGCTTTTTCGGCTTCGGTCAGGGTGTTATCAGCGGCGGGCGCTTCAGGCTCCGGAGTTGCGGCTGAGGCTTGTTCCTGTTCAGATGTAGCGCCTCCACATCCCACAATGAGAAGCGTTAAGGCTAAGAATAATAGGTTCTTCATACAGTTGATTTTAGTTGATTAGTCGTTTTGAATAGCGATCGATCTGGATTTAAACCACTTTCATATTTACTGGGTCCCAGTCAATAAACCGGTTTTCAAAGTAGCTGTCGTTGCACAAAAGTGCCGGTGCACAGGCCCGGAAGCCGAAGATGGGGTCCTCCACGACTTGCCCGCCTTCGCGTATGGCGCGGAAGAGGTTGCCAAAGTGGTCGTAGTGGGCGCCTTTATAGCCTTTTTCCACCTCGTAGACCATCTTTTGGGGTGGCAGGATTTGTTTGCGGTCGCTGCGGGTACCTGTTTCTTTCTCTTTGGCATCCAGGAAGGGATCATCACTGTGAACGGTGCGGTTGCGCTCAACGGTGACATCATTCCAGCCGATATTCATGGAGCCTTTGCTGCCGTTGATTTTAAGATAGGTAGAGCCGCTTGTGCCATCCACGAAATTACAGCGCAGGGAGAGGTTGAAGCCCGGGTGCGCTTCGCTGTCAGGGTAGTTGAACATGCCCAGCAGGACATCAGGCACTTCCCGGCCGTCCTTCCAGTACCGCAGTCCGCCCATGGCCGCGATGCGCTCCGGGCCTAGGGAACTGGTGATGAAATGGAGGCTGGAAAACAGGTGTACAAACAGGTCGCCCGACATGCCCGTGCCGTAATCCCGGTAGTTGCGCCAGCGGAAAAAGCGCAGAGGGTCAAAGTCACGCTTCGTGGTATTGGAGATGTACGTGGCCCAGTCCACCGTCTTTTCGCTGGCATCCTCAGGCACCGGGTATTGCCAGGCACCGGCAGGGGAGTGGCGGGCCCAGAATCCCTCAGCGTAGTTGATGTCTCCTATTACCCCGGCTTCCAGCAGCTCTTTGGCCTTTTCATTGCCCAGAGAGGACAGGCCCTGACTGCCTACCATAAAGACGGTGCCATAGGCTTTCCAGGCATTAATCAGCTCCTGGCCTTCCCCAACGCTGTGCACCATCGGTTTTTCACAGTAGACGTGCTTGCCCGCTTTCATCGCATCAATGCTAATGGCTTTGTGCCAGTGGTCGGGCGTGCCGATGATGACCATGTCCACGTCCTTGCGTTTTAGAATGTCCTTGTAGTTCTTGGTCAGGAAAAGGTCCTGCCCCCAGCGCTCTTTAGCCGCTTCAAGCCGCCCGTCGTAGAGGTCACAGGCCGCAACGATGCGTATGCCCTCGTGCTCCAGTGCGGTATTGACATCCACGGTGCCCATACCCCCTGCCCCGATCACAGCGATATTCAGCGTCTGTCCCGGTGCAGGGCGCGGTTTAGGTTTTAATATTTCATAAGGTACAGGGGCTTCCTGTGCCACCGACCTGGCGGCACCAGCCAGCGCAGCGCCTGCTAAGCCTGCTTTTTTGATGAATGATCTGCGGTTTTGGCCCATAATTTGGTGGTTTCGTTTTGTGGTTTGATGAATTTAGCGCTTTAAATTAGGAAAAGGAGGAAGGAACTCCTACAATGAAGCCGTGTTTATGCTGTTAGGAAAGGGAAAAGATGAGCATTTCTTCCCGAATTGTATTATCTTGTTGTGATACCAACTGTTTGTTTATGTCAACTGTAATTGCTGCTATGCCACTGACCAATGAAGAGCTTTCTAAAACCGATGAACCGTTGCCGCTCCGCTATCCGGCATCGGAAGCAGAATATTGGTCGCTCGCACAGGAAGCAGAGTATCGGGCAGACTACTACCGTGGAGAAATCATCGCGTCTATGAGTTATGAATCTGAAAACCATGCAGAGATTATGAATGAACTGATGTTTCATTTAAAGTCTATCTATCGTGGATCAAACGTCCGCTTTGGCAACAGCAACCGCCCGGTCTGTATCCCAACCTGCGGTAATGCCATTTTCAATCCGGACGGCTCCGTCATTCAGCTGCCGGCCTGCTTTTATGAATACCAAAAAGGCATGCGGGCAGATTTGACGCCCATCGTGGTTTTTGAAGTGCTCTCGCCTTCCACCCGGGTGCGCGACCTGGGCGAGAAGCTGCCTTGTTACAAGCAGATTGAAGGCATTGAGCACATTCTTTACGTTGACGGGGCTACCGTTAAAGTACACCACATGCAGCGGCAGGGGGATAATCAGTGGCTGGAAACGGTCTACACGGAAAAAGAAGTACACTTCGAAATCAACGGGAAGCCTATTAAAGTCGGGGATTTGTATGCCGGCGTTGATTTTGAAAAACCTGAAGATCAGTCTGGTAAATAGCGTGCCGGTATCGGCTGCTCCTCTGTTTCTCCCATCCAATAGACACTGACAATCCACCAGCGCTTTTCATCATAAAGCAATTGAATACTGTTAACGCCACGGGCAAAGGGTTCCTTGTCCGCTTTTGAACGGTAAGACTCATAGGTGCTGAATACAGGTGTGACCGTGCCATATGTTTCGGTGACCCGATGTATTTCTTTTTCGTGGAATCCGTTTTCCTCCAGCTATTTCCCTGAAGTAAATCGTCATACTTTTGCAAGGGATTGAAAATATTTTCCATACACATTTGTTTTTCTAAATCAAATGCCGTTATCTTTGGCGCAAACGCAATCGAAATGAATTCTTTTACAAGCAATAACTGGTGGTGGTGGCACAATCGTTCGGGAGACCGGGTGAAGTGACACGGCTATGCTTGTAAAACTCAATCAAGATAAAAAGCGGCTTGTCGATTCACTCGGCAAGCCGCTTTTCTGTTTCACCGCATAACGAAATCATTCATGCCAACGCTTACGGACACGACATACAAAATCAAAACCACGGTCAGGCGATACCTGGCGGACACGGTTACGCCGGTGACGCTTTACCTCAAGGCGCGTGACCATTTCTCAGAACCGGTGCTGCTTGAGAACAACGACTTCCGCAATAAGGAGGATTGCTACTCCTTCATGGGGCTGGGCGTGCTGGGCAGCTTTCAGGTGCAGAACTTCCAGGTTACGGAGCGCTGGCCGGACGGCACAACGGAGCAGCATCAGGTCACTGATACCCTTGCTGTCCCGGCAGCGATGCAGGGTTTTCTCAAGCGCTTCGAGGTGGAACAGGATGCTGCCTACGCCGGCTTTAACGGGCTGATTGGCTACACGGCTTTTGATGCGGTGCAGTATTTTGATACCCTGAAGTTTGATGCAGAAAAGCGGCGCTTCGATTTGCCGGATATCCGCTACAATCTTTACCAGATCATCATCGCGATCAACCATTTTAAGGATGAGCTGTATGTGCTGGAAAATCTGCCGGAAGGTACGCCCTCCCGTATGGATGAGGTGGACCGGCTGATCAAAAGCCAGAAGTTTGCCACCCATCATTTTCAGCGGGTGGGGGAAGAAGAGAGCAACCTCACCGATGAAGAATTTATGGAGCTGGTGCGCATTGGAAAGCATCACTGCCAGGTCGGGGATGTCTTTCAGATTGTCTTCTCCCGGCAGTTTTCCCAGAAGTATACCGGTGATGATTTTAGCGTGTACCGGGTGCTCCGTTCTATCAATCCTTCGCCCTACCTTTTCTACGCTGATTTTGGGAGTTACCGGATATTTGGCTCCAGCCCGGAGACACAAATGTCCGTAAACAAAGGCAAGGCAGTGGTCAATCCCATCGCCGGCACCTACCGACGTACCGGCGATCTGGAAGAAGATACCCGCAATGCCCTGGAACTGCGCGATGACCCTAAGGAAAATGCCGAGCACATCATGCTGGTCGACCTGGCCCGCAACGATCTGGGGCGCCACGCTACGAATGTCAAGGTGGAATCCCTCAAAGATATTCAGTACTTCAGCCACGTGATCCATCTGGTCTCCAAGGTGACCGGTGAGCTGGGGCCGGATACGAACCCGGTTCAAGTCTTTGGCGATACCTTCCCGGCAGGTACGCTTTCCGGTGCGCCTAAGTACAAAGCCCTTGAGCTAATCAATCAGTACGAAAATCAAAACCGCAGCTTCTACGGCGGTGCCCTGGGGTACATCAACTTTAATGGAGAGATGAACAACGCTATCGTCATCCGCTCTTTCCTGAGCAAGGACAATACCTTGTACTACCAGGCCGGCGCGGGCATCGTCGTGGCCAGTCAGGAAGCCAAAGAATTACAGGAAGTCAATAACAAACTGGGCGCGCTCACCAAAGCACTGCGCGAAGCCGAAAAACTCTAAAACATGAACATACTCGTTCTCGATAATTACGATTCTTTCACCTTCAATCTGGTGCAGTACATTCAGGAACTGCTGGAACAGGAGGTGACCGTGCGCCGCAATGACGCCATTTCCCTCGAAGAAGTGGACGATTTTGATGCCATCGTGCTTTCTCCCGGCCCGGGCCTGCCCGCTGAAGCCGGAATCATGCCGGAGCTGATTCAACGCTATGCTCCCACCAAGCCTATCCTTGGCGTTTGCCTCGGGCATCAGGCGATTGGTGAAGCCTTTGGCGCTGATTTGCTGAACCTTGAGGAAGTCTACCACGGCATTGAAACTCCGATTACCCGGGTAGTGGTCGATGCGCCCCTGTTCCTGGGGCTGCCGGATGAGTTTCAGGCCGGGCGCTACCACAGCTGGGTGGTGAAAAAGGACAGCCTGCCGCCGGAACTTGAAATAACCGCGGTGGACGACCAGGGTGAAATTATGGCGATGCGCCACCGGGATTACAACGTGCGTGGCATGCAGTTCCACCCGGAGTCCATCATGACACCGGAGGGCAAACAAATGCTCGCCAATTTCTTCAAGTATTGCGTAACCCCTGAACCGGTAACTGTTTGATTATGAAAGCAATTCTTAACCGTCTCTTTAACCATGAGCGGCTTAGCCGGAAGGAAGCCCGGCAGGTGCTGCTGGATATTTCCCACGCCCGCTACAATCATGTACAGGTGGCCAGTTTTATGACGGTCTTTCAAATGCGACCGGTGGCGATTGCGGAGCTGCAGGGGTTCCGGGATGCGCTCCTGGAACTTTGCGTCCCCTTCGAAGTGGAGGGCATGGAAACCATTGATATTGTCGGTACGGGAGGTGATGGGAAAAACACTTTCAATATCTCCACCACTTCGGCTGTGGTCGTGGCTGGTGCGGGTTATAAGGTGACCAAACATGGCAGCTACGGCGTATCTTCTTCCGTAGGGTCTTCCAATGTGTTGCAGGAGCTGGGCTACACCTTTACCAATGACACAGACACGCTGTGCCGTCAGCTTGATCAGGCGAACATTTGCTTTTTGCATGCCCCGTTATTCCACCCGGCTATGAAGGAAGTCGTACCCGTGCGCAAGCAGTTGGGTATGAAGACCTTCTTCAATATGCTTGGCCCATTGGTCAATCCGGTGCAGCCTACACATCAGTTGTTTGGGACGTTCGACCTAGAGCTGTCGAGACTGTATCAGTACATTATGCAGGAAACCGGTCGGCGCTACAGCATCGTTTATGCACTCGATGGGTACGATGAGGTCTCCCTGACCGGCCCTTTCCGGCTGCGCACCAATGAGTCGGACACCATTTTCACCCCGAAGGATTTACAGGCGCCGCAGTTGCAGCAGCAAGACCTGCACGGAGGCGACACGCCGGAAGAGGCGGCACGTATTTTCCGTTCGGTCCTTGAGGACACCTGCACTGAAGCTCAAAAAGCTGTCGTTGTAGCCAATGCCGGCCTTGCTATACAGTGCCTGCGCCCGGAGCAAAGCTTGTCCGATTGCATGGTGGAAGCCCGGGAAAGCATCGAAAGTGGGAAGGCCCGGCGTACCTTAGACCAATTGATTTCCATGAATTAAATCTGGCCTAAACTGGCCAACAAACAAGAAAATATGAACATCCTCGATAAAATCGTCGCCCACAAAAAGCAGGAGGTCGCTCAGCGCAGGGAACGCTACCCGGTCAAACTGCTGGAGCAAAGCATCTACTTCGATACCCCGGTGGTCTCCCTGAAGCAGTACCTCCGCCGGCCTGACAAATCGGGCATTATCGCTGAGTTTAAGCGGCGGTCTCCGTCCAAGGGAGATATTAACCCCTATGCATCCGTAGAGCGGGTGTCGATTGGGTACATGCAGGCCGGGGCATCGGCGCTTTCCGTGCTCACAGATGGCGAGTTTTTTGGTGGTAAGAATGCCGACCTTACGGAAGCCCGGGCATTCAACTTCTGCCCCATCCTTCGTAAAGATTTTATCATTGAGGAGTACCAATTGATTGAAGCCAAGTCGATTGGTGCGGATGCGGTGCTGCTCATTGCAGAGTGCCTGGAGGCTGGTCAGTTGGCTGCGCTGGCGAAGCAGGCCAAAGCCCTGGGGCTGGAAATCCTGATGGAAGTGCATAGTGCCGGGCAGTTAGCCAAATATGTGCCCGAGATTGATGCCGTGGGGGTCAACAACCGCGACCTGACCACCTTTAATGTAGATATTGCTACTTCCCTGGAGCTGATCGGGCAATTACCGGAAGGCGTAGCGCGGGTATCCGAAAGTGGCATCAGCGACCCACAGGTGGTGGCAGAGCTCCGTCATGCGGGGTATGAAGGCTTTTTGATTGGGGAGCACTTTATGAAGCAGGCAGAGCCTGGCAAGGCCTGCCAGGAATTTGTGAAGCAAGTCAGGCACGTGGAAGCGCTGCTGGACGGTGCAATTGCTGAAAATTAAATACTATACTGGAATGCAAATAAAAGTATGCGGGCTGCGCGAGCCGGAAAATATCCTGGAAGTCGCCCCATTGCCTGTCGATTGGCTGGGGTTAATTTTCTACGCCAATTCACCAAGAGCAGTAAAGCCTAAACTGGCGCAATGGCTGGAAGAGCAGGCGGAAGCGCTGTCCGGTAAAAAGCGGGTAGGCGTTTTTGTCAATGCAGAAATCGAGGAGGTGCTCAATGCCGTCCACGATTTTCAGCTCGACCTGGTGCAGCTGCACGGTGAGGAAAGCCCGGAATACTGTCAGCTCATCCGCAACCTCATGGAAACCACTTCCATGCGCAAAGCAAAGCTGATGAAAGCTTTTCAGGTAGGTGATGTTTTCGATTTCAACCGGGTGTATCCTTACGCTGCCCACTGTGCGTACGTGCTGTTTGACACGAAAGGCAAACACTACGGTGGCAATGGCGAACAGTTCAACTGGGAGCTGCTGCAGCAATATCAGGGCGTGACGCCATTCTTCCTTAGCGGGGGCATTGGCCCGGAAGATGCAGCCGAAGTATTGGCTTTCCGCCACCCACAGCTATTTGGCATTGACCTGAATAGCAAATTTGAAACCGCTCCGGGCGTTAAGGGCCCCGGCTTGCTGAAACCCTTTCTCGAAACTTTGAAAAACAACACCTTATGATTGCAGTGGATGAAAGAGGCTACTACGGAGAGTTTGGCGGGGCTTACATACCCGAAATGCTCTATCCGAATATTGAAGAACTCCGGCAGCGGTACCTGGAGATTATGCAGGAGGAGACTTTCCAAAAGCAGTTCCATCGCTTGCTGCGTGATTATGTTGGACGGCCCTCGCCTTTGTACCTGGCAGAGCGGCTTTCGGAGCATTATAACACCAATATTTACCTAAAGCGGGAAGACCTCAACCATACCGGCGCTCACAAAATCAACAACACCATCGGGCAAATCCTGCTGGCTAAGCGGTTGGGCAAAAAGCGAATTATCGCCGAGACAGGTGCCGGGCAACATGGCGTGGCCACAGCTACTGTCTGCGCCCTTATGGGCATGCCCTGCGTGGTCTACATGGGAGCAGTGGACATCAAGCGGCAAGCCCCTAACGTTTCCCGTATGCGTATGCTCGGGGCGGAAGTGCGCCCGGCAGAAAGCGGCAGCCGAACGCTGAAGGATGCTACTAACGAAGCCATCCGGGACTGGATCAACAACCCCGTGGATACGCATTACATCATTGGTTCTGCTGTAGGTCCACATCCTTATCCGGATATGGTCGCCCGTTTCCAATCTGTGATCAGTGAGGAAATGCAGTGGCAACTGGAGGAACACACCGGTCGTGCTAAGCCGGATGCTGTGATTGCCTGCGTTGGCGGTGGGAGCAATGCCGCTGGCGCCTATTTCCACTACCTGAATGAGCCCGACGTGCGCCTTATCGCGGTGGAAGCCGCTGGGAAAGGGGTGCATTCCGGGGAATCGGCAGCGACAAGCATACTGGGAACCAAAGGTATCATTCACGGCAGCCGCACATTGCTTATGCAGACCAAAGACGGACAGATTGTAGAGCCTTATTCTCTTTCCGCGGGGCTGGATTACCCTGGTATTGGGCCTATGCACGCCCACCTCATTGCCAGCGGACGGGCAGAAGCCATCAGCATTACGGATGAGGAGGCCCTTAAAGCCGCCTACTTCCTGTCGAGGAAAGAGGGCATTATCCCGGCATTGGAGACTTCCCATGCGTTTGCCGCGCTGGACGTTATGGAATACAACAGCAGTGATGTCATCGTCATCTGCCTCTCAGGTCGGGGCGACAAAGATCTGGAGACCTTCATTAATCATTTTGATGACTATCAAAACGGAGCATTATGAGCCGATTGCAACAATTATTTGCACGAAAGCCCAAGGATATTCTAAATGTCTACTTCACTGCCGGCTATCCTGCCCTGCACGACACCGGCAAGGTCATCCGCGCATTGGATGACGCTGGGGTGGATCTGATTGAGGTGGGCATGCCCTATTCCGACCCGCTGGCAGACGGCCCCACGATACAGGAGAGCGGTCAGCAGGCGATTCAGAATGGCATGACCCTGCCGCTTTTGTTTGAGCAGATTGCCGAGGTTCGGCAGCATACCGATATTCCGCTGGTGCTGATGGGATATTTTAATCCAGTGATGCAGTACGGGGAGCAGCGCTTTTTCGACCGTTGTGCAGAGGTGGGCATCGACGGCTTAATCCTACCCGATCTGCCGATTTATGAATACGAAAACTTCTACCAGGAAGGCATCGAAAAAGCAGGGTTGGACATTAGCTTTCTGATCACCCCACAGACAGGCGACGAGCGCATCCGCCAAATCGATGCACTGAGCACCGGGTTTGTCTACATGGTTTCCAACTCTGCTATCACAGGAGCGAAATCGGGGATTTCAGAGGAGCAGATCGCCTACTTTGAGCGCATCCGGAGCATGGAGCTGGAAAGCCCGCGCCTGATAGGCTTTGGTATTTCCAGCCACGAAACCTTCCAAACGGCTTGTCAGTACGCCAACGGAGCGATCATTGGCAGTGCTTACATCCGGGCGCTTGGGAAAGGGCAGCCCGTAGACGAAGCCACTCATCAGTTTGTACAACAAATTCTCAAAACACCCATCCCTCAAGACTAACCTATGATCATTCAACTCGAACCGAATATTAAAGCGGATCAACTGCAGCAGCTGGAAGAACGACTTGACGCTATCCGATACAGCACCACACGGGTAACGACGCAGTTTGCAGACTACATCATTGGCGTAGGCAAGGCTGAATTCGATATCCGCAGCATTGGTACCCTGCCGGGCATACGCGATATCCACCGGGTAAGCGATGCCTACAAGCTCGTGTCCAAAAAGTGGAAGGTGGAAGACACCGTTATCGACCTTGGCGATGGCATTCAGTTGGGTACGGGTCACTTTGGTATTATGGCGGGCCCTTGCTCGATAGAATCAGAGGAGCAGATTGAAAAGACCATCACGCACCTGCAGCAGGAAGGCGTGCGCATTATGCGGGGCGGCGTGTACAAACCCCGTAGTTCGCCTTATTCATTTAGGGGGCTTGGTATAGACGGGCTGAAAATGTGGTACAAACGCACCCGGGAAGCCGGTATCAAAATCATCACCGAGGTCATGATGGTGGAGCAAATCGAAGCCATGGCAGATTACGTCGATGTATTCCAGGTCGGCGCACGCAACTCCCAGAACTTCAACCTATTGGATGCCTTGGGTGAAGTAGATAAGCCGGTACTGCTAAAGCGCGGTATTTCCGGTACCATCGATGAATTGTTACAGGCCGCTGAGTACATTTTTTCCAACGGAAACGAACGGGTTATGCTTTGTGAGCGTGGCATCCGCAGCTATGAAACGGCCTACCGGAACACGATGGATGTCAATGCCATCGCTATGCTTAAGGAAAAGACACATCTTCCGGTCATTGCTGATCCCTCTCACGGTATCGGCCTGCGCCGTTATGTAGATAAGATTGCGCTGGCTTCCATCATGGCAGGTGCAGATGGCGTCATCATGGAAGTCCACGAACAGCCCGAAAAAGCCTTTTCAGACGGGCAGCAGACGCTGAGCTTTCCGGAGGCGGCACGTTTGTACCGGCGTATGCGGCAGGCTTATGAGTTGCGGGAGGCTTTTTAAAGCAAACACCCTCATTGTCGCTGCATTCTACCGATGAGCATGGGAACTGATACCGACCACTGCTTGTTTATCTCTTTGATAAACTCCCTGACCAAATGGACGCTATTCAAAAAGCAGTGGGGGATTTACCCTCACCCATAAAATCTGAAGCGATGAGTATTCTAGATGCGTACGAGGCTCGAGGAGAAGCCCGTGGCAAAGCCAAAGGCTACAGCGAAAAAACTCACCAGACTTGTATTAACATGATCCAGGATGAGTTTGATAATGAAACGATCTGCCGAGTTTTGGAAGTAGAGGGTACTTATGTAGATGAAGTGCGGGAACAATTAAAAGAAGAAGAACAGAAAAGTTGAATTGCAATTAGTCCTTAATTAGGGCGCTTTGCCCCCAGATCACATCTAATATTTGACAGGTAATCCCAGCTATTCCGAATATACATGACGCGAAGCGATTTGGGCATGTTCTGACCGATAGCTTCAGTAGCCCCAAACCTCTTCAGTGTCAGTATAGCTACAGATTTATCCTCGTTTTTCGATACTTGCCATACCTTTTTCCAGATCAGACCGTATATCTTCAATATTTTCTATTCCAACGGATAGCCGGATCATCCCGTCGGAAATGCCTGCCGCCTCCCGCTGTTCCACGGGTACTCTCAGGTGAGACATGGTTGCAGGGTGCATGACTAGGGTGTCCACATCGCCCATAGTCGGAGCGAGGGTGCAAAGTTCCAGCCCTTCAACAAATTGCCGCCCGGCATGGAGCCCTCCTTTCAGTTCAAAGCTCACCACACCACCAAAGTGGCGCATTTGCTGCCCCGCCAGTTGGTGGTCGGGGTGGTCGGGTAGTCCCGGGTAATTGACGCGGCTAACTTGTGGCTGCTGAGTCAGCCATTCGGCAATCTGGGCGGCATTCTGGCAGTGGCGTTCCATGCGGAGTTCCAGGGTTTTCATGCCGTTGTTCAGCAGCCAGGCTTCAAAGGGGCTGCCATTGGTGCCGAGGAGTTTCAGGGCAGGGAAGACCTGTTCCTGCATCGTCTCCTTGTCCTTGCCCACTATGGCACCGGCGGTGGAATTGCCGTGCCCGTTGAGGTACTTGGTCGTGGAATGCACTATGTAGTCGGCGCCCAGGAGCAGTGGTTGCTGCAGGTAAGGGGTGGCAAAGGTATTGTCGGCTACTGCAATCGCCTGATGACTATGGGCTAATGCGCTAACCGCTTTGATATCTACACAGCTCAGTGTGGGGTTGGCAGGGGTTTCGAAGTAGACCATCCGGATGGCAGCGTGCTGCTCCAGCGCTTTAGCAACGGTATTCAGGTCGGAAAGATCTGCCAGGATAACCTCAAAGCCGAGCGGCTGAAGCACTTTCCGGAAAAGCTCATCGGTCCCTCCGTACAGGTTGGGTTGGGTGAGAATGGCATCTCCCGGTTGCAGCAAGCCGATACAAAGGGTACTAATAGCCGACATGCCTGAGCTGCAAAAAAGCCCATGTCCTTCCTCCCCGCTACCATGCATTTCCAGCTGAGCAATTTTTTCCGCTACGGCATCAATGGTTGGATTGCCAAAGCGGCTGTAGAGATGCCCCGCCTGTTCGCCACTGAACACCGCCATGCCTTCCGGCAAATCGTCAAAAGCAAAGGAGGAAGTAGCATAAATGGGGAGTTGATGAGGGCGGGTGGTCTTCGTGTCCCGGGCAGCACGTACGCATTGTGACCCAAATTGTAAGTTTTTCATACCAGCAAGGTGTTTTGTTTATTTGAAGGAAGGTTATACGCAATACGAAGTGGTTTGCGACATCGGAGCAAGCCACTTCCCAGCGTAAATACTGACATTGAGTAGGTTTGCTGTGGCAAACCACTTAATCGTCAGTATAAACAGTCGCCTCCACGTAAATGTTAAGACCCTGATGAGATTGGCAAGATTCATATAATTTGGTGTGTTCATTTTCTGTAACTTTGCCCGCTAAATAAGCGACACCCGACACCATTCCCAAAAAACAGGCCGTAGAAAAAGCGATGGAAGATAATACTTCAGACGAATATTTTGAGCATAAGGTCATCAAAGCGGATCCGAAGCAGTCCATGATCCGGATTGATAAATTCCTGAATGACAAGCTACAGCACGTTTCCCGTAGCCGGGTGCAGGATGCCATAAAACTAGGCTCTATCACCGTAAGCGGGAAACAGGTGAAGCCGAACTACAGGATCAAGCCGGGGGATGAGATTGAAGTCGTTGTCCCTCAGCACTATGCGGAGAAGGCGAGCTTTGTCAAACCGCAAAATATCCCTCTCGACATCCGCTACGAAGACGATGATCTGCTGATCGTGCACAAACCGGCTGGTATGGTGGTGCACCCCGGTGTAGGCAATCCGGACGGGACGCTGGTGAATGCGCTCGCTTACCACTTCAACTTTGAGGAGCTTCCGGTACTGGAGGGCAATACCCATCAGCAGGTGGGATTAGTGCACCGGATCGATAAAGACACCTCCGGGCTTTTGGTGGTAGCGAAGACCGATTATGCGATGACCCACCTGGCAAGGCAATTCTTTGAGCATACCATCGACCGGCGCTATGTAGCTATGGTTTGGGGCGGTTTTGAAGAAGAACAAGGCACCATCCGTGGGAATGTGGGCCGTCACCCGCGCTTCCGCCAAAAACATACCGTCTTTCCGGAAGGGGAGGGCGGGAAATGGGCGGTGACCCACTACCGGGTACTGGAAGACCTGTACTACGTTTCTTTGGTGGAATGCAAGCTGGAAACCGGGCGGACGCACCAAATCCGGGTGCATATGAAGCACATTGGGCACCCACTTTTCAATGACCTGAAATACGGTGGCGACCAAATCGTGAAGGGCACGGTTTTCAGCAAATACAAATCGTTTGTAGAGAATACCTTTCAGGTATTGCCGCGTCAGGCCCTGCATGCCAAAAGTCTTGGATTTACCCATCCGGCAACTAAGGAGCGCATGCATTTTGAAAGTGAGCTGCCGGAGGAGTTCGAACAAGCCCTGGAACGCTGGCGCACCTATCTGCGGGACCGTCAGGCCAAGAAACAGTTGTGATGAACGCTCAGGATTACATAGCACACACCCGGCGCTGGTTGGAACAGATTGTGATTGGGCTTAATTTCTGCCCGTTTGCCGCAAAACCCTATCGGCTTGGGCAAGTCCGCATTCAGGTGTCGGAAGCAACTACTACTGAGGGCTTGTCGGCAGACCTGATTGCGGAGGGAGAATACCTGATCAGCCGCCCGTGGAAGGAAGTGGAGACTACGCTGTTGATACACCCGCACGTACTGAGCAACTTTTTTGACTACAATGGCTACCTCCGCGAAGTTGAAGCGCTTATTATTGAAGAAAATTGGGAAGGCGTGCTGCAGGTGGCTTCCTTCCATCCGGACTATCAGTTTGGAGGGGAGGCACCGGATGCCGTATCCAACTATACGAACCGTTCGCCTTATCCGATGCTACACCTGATCCGGGAGGAACGTTTGGAGGCAGCGCTGGAGCATTACGAAGCCCCGGAAGACATCCCCAACCGGAATATTGCCCGGCTGGAAGCTATGGGGCGCACCGGCATTTTAGATCTATTGCATCAGATCAAATCAAAAAGCAAGACATGACATTATCCGAGCGCATAGAGGTGTTGGGTCAACTGGGCGATCACCTGCTGGGCAAAGATGAGTACCTGGAAGCGGTTATGAAACGTACCGCTTTTCACAATGGCTGGTTTACCGAAGACAGTCAGCAGGAAGCGGTCCGGGAAATAGCGGTACAGATGCTTAACCGAGACCGGCTGCAGGAGTGGCTGTCGCGCTACGAGCTAACCGTAAAGAGCCCTAAGAAAGTGGGGATAGTCATGGCTGGGAATATCCCGTTGGTTGGATTCCACGACTGGTTGTGCGTATTCGTAGCCGGGCATCAGGCGCAGGTGAAGATATCTGAAAAGGACCCTTTTCTTTTTCCGTACCTGATGAAAATACTGGAGCGCCTGGATGTACGGACGCAGTTCTATACAACAATCACTGACCGCCTGCAGGGATTTGATGCGGTGATTGCGACGGGGAGCAACAACTCTGCCCGCTACTTTGAGGCGTACTTCTCAAAGTATCCCCATATCATTCGCAAAAACCGGAACGGAGTAGCCGTGCTAACCGGAGACGAGACGCCCGCTGAATTGCAGGAGCTGGGAAAAGACATATTTCGGTACTATGGACTAGGCTGTCGAAATGTGGCTAAATTGTACGTACCGGAAGGGTATGATTTTGACCCTTTACTGGAAGCCTTGCACGAGTACCGGGAAGTGGTGCTCAATACGAAGTATAAGAACAATTTCGATTACAACTACGCCTTGTTCGTACTCAATAAGATGGAATTTAAAGCCAATGGTTGTATTCTGCTGGTGCAAGATCCGGCCTTGCAATCCCGCATTGCCTGTCTGCACTATGAGCCCTACAGCTCATTAGGGCAAGTCGTCAAAGAACTGCAGGAACGTGAAAGTGAGGTGCAGTGTACCGTTGCCAAAAGCGGAGTACTGCCAATACCCGCATTTGATTTTGGCAAGGCACAGGAGCCGGCACTTTGGGATTATCCGGATGGAGAGGATACTTTAGCTTTCCTTGCCGGGCTGTGAGTAAAAATTGGTTGAATACTGAAAATTAAGGCAGAAATGCCTTAATTTGTAAATTGAATTGCAAATTAGGCATAAAAAATAGACTTTACCGGGTATTGCGGTTGCAAAGCGGTTGACGCTCAGCTTGCTGAGTCTTGTTTAGGAGCTTGTTAAGCCGCGAAGAGAATATTTTTTCTTTACCCGTCCCAACACAGAAAACTACATTACCTCACAATATGAGTAGTTTTGATAAGATCTTTTTAGTAGATGACGATAAGATCTTTCTAATGACCGCAAAATTCAGCCTGAAACGGGTATTTCCTGAGGCCGATATACAGTCTTTCAGCAATGCTGAGGAGGCAATAAACCGTCTGATACAGGAAAAGCCGGACCTGCTCCTGCTCGATTTGAATATGCCGGTCATGGACGGCTGGACTTTTCTGGAGCAACTGGAGGAGAAAGGATCAGCGGTGACCTTCCCGATTTACATTGTTTCCTCCTCCATTGATCCGTCTGATATTAACCGGGCTAATGAGCATAGCCACGTGATGGGCTTCATTGAGAAGCCGTTGGATGAGCAGAAGGTGAAGGCTTTGATTGAGGGGTAGAAAAAGGGTTCCCGAAAAAGCTACTTTCACGCTGGATTTGGAATAAAAAAAGCGCAACACCGCTGATGAGCAGTGTTGCGCTTTTTGGTTTAATGCATTAGTGGTCTCTTCTTATCTGAAAATCAGTTTTTGGAAGGAAACCCCATCTTTTAGCCTAAGTTTAAGATAATAAGTACCTGCCGGCAGTGCCTTTCTGTAAATCGTGTGCTGATAGTTGTTTACATCGAAATAGGCTTGTACCATTTGACCGTTGGCATTGTACAATTCCATTGTTTTTATGGTGTGCTCCGGAGCAACACTGATCAACACTTCAGAAGTTGCAGGATTTGGAGCAGCGAGTACACCGATTTCTGAAGGCTTGATGTGATTAGTGCTTACTTCGAGGCACGGAGATAATTCCAATGCTACACAGGCTCTGGGGCCAGCATAGGCCATAATGGTGTCCCAGTAAGTCCGGGCAACTTCAGGCATCGGGGGTTCCATAGCATTCGGGTTGTCTTCTGCATAGAAATCCCACTGGGCAGACTCCTGAGGGTCAGAGGAAGGGAACGGGAATAATCCGTTCAAACCATCGTTTCGGCTATTGGCTACAGCTGAAAAGTCTTCTACATTAGGTCCATTGACGTTGTCGAAAATATCGTTGTTACCTAACTCATTCATTCTTGCCTGAATGTCATAAGAACCAGAAACTTCAACTACGGCAAAGTCGTCAGATGGATCGTCGGGGTCACCCGTTCCTGGCACTCTTAGAACTCCGGTTTCGTATGGAGCAAATGGATCGGTAGGAACATGGAAGGATATCCATGGCGGTGTGTTTTCATCTATCCAGCTAATATCACCCAGTGCACCTCCATTATTGACTGCAACGCTAATGTCAGAAGGGATAGGGTCTCCGTTTGCGTAGGTTACATGGTTTGGAATGCACAATGTGTCTCCGGCAGGCAGAACAGGGTAGCCCGGTGGTACTAATCCTAAAGAGGTACCATCAATATTGCCATTGACGGCTTCAATAACCATAGGTACAGTAGGGCTTGGGCCGGGGCCATCAAGGTCAATCAGGAATTTCGGGATAACGATTTCCATATATTCGTCGATAGTAGCTGTTGCTGCGACAATATATCCGCCTGTACCGACGCCCCAGAGTCCAATTTTATCCGGATCGATTTGATAAGGATTTACATTGCCCTGGTCATCACCGTCTACTGCTAATTTTCTCATAAAACGGACAGCAGTACGGGCATCCTGAACCCCACGGTAAGCGGCGTTAATCAGGAAAAACTTACGGAAGTCCTGAGAAGGATCGATTGGGTTCCAACCCTTACGGTAATCTACAGCGGCAGCGATGTAACCCCGGGAAGCAAGCCGGTTGCACAGTTCAACAACAGTTGAATCGGTCTTCGTTCCTCCGGTAAGGTTATTGGCAGGGAAAGGAAGGAAGTTGCCGGTGTGAAACACAAGCATTACCGGGCGGTCACCTGGTGCATCAACAGGCTGATAAATGTCCATCACCAGCGGGCGCGCAATCGCTTCCGTTGTTTGCTGGGCAATTACAGGCATGATGGTAGCATTAACGCCATATACAATATTGGAGGTCACCTCCACATCGAACTGCGCGTCAAGGTACAGGGTTTCGTCCTGTGCCTGAAGGCTTACCGAGGCTAAAACCAAGGCAAGCAAGAAAAACAGCGAGTTAATCTTTTTTTTCATAGTCAAAGATTTCATGTTTGGTTATTGCAAAATTATCTTTATTAATAAGTTGTCCTTTTTTCTTGCTATTTCGTGTTTTTCCACTCATAAAGCAAGGAGATGTATGCCAGGCGCCCGACTCGCGGACCACCATAGGTTTGGAATACTGCATTATTAAGAATATTGGAAGCACCAATCTTCAAAGTGGTATTCAGGTCATTGAAATTATAGTTGACCTGACCGTCCAGTAATCCGTAAGAAGGGACGAACCCGGTAAACTGTGGGGAACCTTCAAAAAGGAAGCCCTCTACCCATTTGTAGTTGATGTTAAAGCCCCAGTTTTTGATTTTCCCCATTCGGATATTCCTCCCTGATAACCCAATATTGTACTTGTGCTCCGGCGTATTGAAGGCTGGAATGATAGGGTCATCAGAGGCTGAGACAATAGCATTGTAGGAATAATTTCCATTTAGCGAAAAGTAATCCGCGAAATAATAATTCAACCCTACTGAGAACCCTTGGGTAGTTACCGTTTCCTGGGCATTTGAGGCAAACCTGAATACCTGTACATCGCTGGGGACAAAGTCCGATGGGGAGTCAAATTGTGCATCAATTGCGATATTGAAACCAATGAAGTCCGTGTAAATATTGTAATAATAGCCTGCGTCAAGGAATAAATTGTTCCAAAGCGTGGCTCTATAACCGCCTTCAAGCGTCCGGACACGCTCGGGTCGGATAGGGTCTACGTCATAGTATTCGAGGAGGCTTCTTTGCAGGAAGTTGGAAAGGTAATCCTGAAAGGACTCAAGTGTAATCACACTGTCTGCGCCATTGAGGTTGCCAGCGAGTATAGCCGGGCCTACATTCAACGAAAGGAATTGGTCGGTCAGTGTTGGATTCCGCACACCTGAAGAGAAGCTCACTCTGAGGTAATGATTAGGGCGAGGTTTCCAAACAACTGATGCAGCCGGAGAAAAGACATAGTCGAAGTTTTCATTTTTATCTACCCGGAAGGTAGCATTTGTCCGCCATCTCCCATCGTCCATTGTCTTATTTATACCAGCATAGGCACCATATTCATAATTGGTAATTCTGATGTCCGCAGAATCATAGAAGATCGTACCACGTGAATTTGGCGTGTACAACCGGCCGTTCCCACCCACGATTATCTCTGCAAAATCCGTATCAAAGCGTTTCTCGGCATGCAGGTGATAGAGGGCCGACCTGTCAAAAAAACGGGTACCGCCTTCTTCATTGTTGTACCTTGACCGGATGTCATTAAAGGCTTCATTGAATTCCGGGCTGCCAGGCACAAATCTGCCGGGGCGGTTGTTTGCAGGGTCTGGAGCATTGGCAAAATCCTGGGCCATCGCATGAGCCTCATTCATGAACTCCTGGTTGTCCTGAAGCCACTGTTGAGCTTCCTGAGAATCAAAAATCACCTCTACCTGTCCTGTTTCCGGATCAAATATGATTTGCTCATCGGGGTATCCCATTTCCACCATTTGAGCGGCTATCCGGTTGTCTTCCCACCACTTTTTATAGTTGTTGTAATAGGCTCCATCCCGGACGGCCCGGTCCTGTAGCCTTAATGCTGTAAAGTAGGGGTCATAGCTGTCTCCTGCATCCTGCCGGGACATATATGCACGGATGAAGAAGTTATCTCTCTTTCGGAATTCCACCCTCGGTTGAAAAAATTGAATATTGCGCAGGCTAAACCTATTGTCCCCCTGGTAAACGGTTGTCCCCCATCCATAGCTCATTCCAAGTACGAGCTCAGGTGATTCCTCCTGTAGCTTAGGATTGGTACGGATATACACAGAGCCAAGCGCCTTGAAGTTACGTGTATCATAATCCACTACATCTTCTTCCCGATAGCCGGGCCTATGAACGGTCAATAATCCTGCGGATTCATTAAAAGAATTGGTCGTGTTTTGAGTAAAATCACCAAAGAGGTCATATTCATCTCCGTAAGTATTCACCGCATCCCATCCCCCGGGGTTGCCGGTAGGTGTAGGGGTTCCATCTACAGCTTGGTCGTTATCAGCTACCCAATCATCTGCTTGTAGGTATGATAATGTGAACTTGTAAGCAATATTTTCATTGCCATCCTTGTCTTTGAAGCTATCTGCCCATCGTACCTCAGTGTTAAGCAGGTTGCGCTCTCCTCCTTTCACTACAGCTGAAAGCCCTTCTGTGTAGAATGGGTTCTTTGTTTCCATAGAAATTACTCCGTTGAAGGCATTAGGACCGTAAAAAGAAGAGCTGGCACCCTGAATAATATCGACCTTGCGAACATCAAGTTCCGGTGCACCAAGAAAATTGCCCAGGGAGAAGTTCAGCCCCGGTGCCTGGTTGTCCACACCATCAATAATTTGCAGAGACCTCACCGGGCTCGTACTGTTAAAACCTCTTGTATTGATTACCTTAAAGCCTAAACTGGCAGCGGTCAGGTCAACCCCTTTTAAGTTACCGAGCCCATCGTAGAAGCTCGTAGCAGCCGTCTCCTTAATCGCCAGCACATCCATAGACTCCACCGTTAGCGGGGAAGATTTTTGCTTGTCAGAAATACGTTGCCCCCTAACTTCCACTACATCTGTAGTGATTACGGACTCGCCCAGGAAGATGTCCAGCTCCTCATCAGAAGCCACATCCACTATTTTAGGCTCATACCCGACATAGGATACACTAAGCTTTACCGGCAGGCTATTCTGGGTCTTCAGTGCGAAAGCACCGTCAAAATCGGTCACGGTACCTTCAGTGGTCCCATCTATCACCACACTTGCCCCGATTAAGGGCTCTTTGGTGTTTTCGTCAAATACTTTTCCACTGAGGGTGACCTGCGCATGGGAAGCATTGAAAAACAGTAGACTAAGAACAAAATTTAGAAACCAACCTATGCGTACAAATTTCATGTCATCCACCTGTCTGGTTTGGAAAAATTATTCGGCTTTCGGCTGCCAAAATAGGGAATTTTCAATACAATTAACCCAGCCTTAACACAATAAATTTAGGGTATGGCAAATAATGACATTCCTGTTTTGGGTAAGGAGTTGATAATCAGCTGGCATTAGTATAAAAAGATTTAGCGAATTTTCGCTGAATATTAGATCATGTCTGCCCCGATTGACAAAGCAACCCCCAGAATGATTACGCCGAGCTTCCGCCAGGAGACCCGGTGCTGATGGGTGTCATCTGCTTCAAACAAAATTGTTGTGCTAATATGGAGAAAGGAGCCAATCACGAAGCCCAGCAGATTAGCGATTTGCGCGCCCGAAAGGTTAAAGGTGCCGGCAGCAAGGGCTCCGAGTGGGGACATCAGTGCGAAAATGACCAGGCACGTCCACGCGATCCTCTTGTTAAAGCCGGAGCGGATGAGCAGTGCGACCAGCGCAAAGGCGGCCGGGAGTTTGTGCAGGATGATCCCGATGAGCAATTGCTGCCCGCCCTCCTCATGCTGATGGTGGTGGGCGTGGAAGTCTTCAAAATAGCCTAGTGGCATGCCTTCCAGAAAAGCGTGAAGGGAGAGGCCAGCCATGACCTGTATCGCAAAACTGGCGGGCTCGTGCTGATGGGCGTGCACATGCCCGTGCTCTATGCCCCGGCTGAATTGCTCAAGGATCAGTTGGGTGAAAAAACCGGCCAGTACCCAAAAACCGGCATTGTGCCCGCCTTGTTCAAACACGCCGGGCATCAGGTGGAGCACTGTAATACCCATGATGTAAGCGCCGCTGAAAGACAGGGTGAGCTTCAGCCATTGGTCATTAAAGGTGCTGTACCGGAAGCTTAGCCAGCCTCCGGCAATAACAGTCAAAAATAAGGCAATGTATTCCGGTAGGCTCATATAGTTGCATTTTGAAGGTTTAGCGCAGGGCGGGCATTGAAAGCTTTGCTCAGCCCCCAGCCAATAAGGCTTCCGATGCAACCGCCAACCACAACATCAAGCGGATAGTGTACACCTACATAGACTTGCCCATAGGCGATGCTGATCGCCCAGAGTATGATCGGCCATCGGATCCATTTATAGATACCGCCGAGGGTAAGCGCAATAAACCAGGCGATAGCCAGATGATTGGTGGCGTGTGAGGAGGTGAAACTGTACCCTCCACCGCAGCCACCTCGCTGTTCCACTTTAAAGGGCAACTCTGTATTGTTGCAGGGACGTAGGCGCTCAAAGGTGGGTTTCATTACCTTACTGCTCACCGTATCCGCCACGCCAACCGTTAGCACCACGCCCAGGATAAAAGATAGCCCTCTCAGCCGGAAGCGGTAAATAGCGAAACCGGCCAGAACGACGTATAGCGGAATCCAGGTTTTCTTGTCCCGCCACCAGGGCATCACTTCATCCAGCACCGGATGGGTCCACACACCATTCAGCAGGTGGAAGAGGGATTCATCCCAATGTAGCAGGTTGGATAGTAGAAGTTCCATAGTTTAGGGATTGATGAGGTTGGCGACCAGAATCAGCCGGGGGCTTTCTATCCAGTTGTAGGGGTGCAGTTGGTAGTCGCCATAGGTACGCAGGATGTTGAGCCCGGCCAGTTCAAACAGCCGTTCAAAATCAGCCAGTTCAAACAAACGGACGCGCTCTTCAAAGAAATAGTTCCTGTGCCCATCGGCAAACCGTATGGTCTTCACCACGTGCTGGTCTTCCTGTCGTTTGTGCAGGTCAAAGGTGATGCCGTTGATTTCCCGGTGCTCAGGGCCGGTCAGGCGTTGCCGGACGTAGTGGGCATTAAAAAAGTCGAGCACAAAGGTGCCCTTCGGCTTTAAACTGCGCGCTACATTTTGCAGGGTCTGCAGGTCTTCTGCCTCCTCTTCAAAGTAACCAAAGCTGGTGAAAAAGTTGAAAATATAATCAAAAGCCGCTTCCCGGAAGGGCTCCCGCATATCATGCGTAAAAAAGTGGAGATGGTCGTGCTCGAACTGACGGGCAAACTCGATGCTTTGCTCAGAGAGGTCCAGGCCCGTTACATCGTACCCCTTACCGGCCAGGTGACGGGAATAGCGACCCTTGCCGCAAGCCAGGTCAAGCATTTGGCTACCGGACGGCGACTGGAGCGTTTCAAGGAGATGGTCAATAAAGCCTTCTGCTTCGGACTCATCCCGATCCTTATATAGGATGTGGTAGTAGGGTGAATCAAACCACTCTGCAAACCATTCTTCCTTGACCATTTTACCTAAATTAAGTTATCGGGCGCAAAGATAGCCTTCCTGAAGGGTTTTGCAACGAAGTTGCAAGATATTTGCGGGGTCAGAAAGCCCATATTACGCCTAAAGTATTGCCTTGCAGCCCAAAACCAGCCTGTACTTTCATCCGGTTTTGGAGCTTTCTATGGAGTTCCGGAATCAGGATGCCAATTCCTGCTCCAATCAAACCACCGGCAAGGACATCAGATGGGAAATGCTTTAGCGCACGTACCCGAAGCCAGGCAACAGTTGCCGTGGGCAGACTGGCTGCACCAAAAAGAAGCCACCGGCGGCTGCCCCATTCCGGATGATAATCATGTAGCATCTTAGCCAAAAAGAAACCTCCCATAGCGGTGGTAGCGACATGGCCCGAATAGAAGGAATTGCGCATGTTGCCCGATTGGCGTTCCTCAAGCGGGACCTCCTCGTAGAAGACCAGTGGGCGGTACCGGTCTACAAATGTGGGGTCGAGCGGGCTGTAGGTGTAAAGGTTGGATGTCAGTGCAACGGTTTCAAGGTACAACAGTGCTACATCAAGGTAGTCTTTTTTGACCTTTCCGTCCAGCAATAAAAGAAAGGGCACGCTCGCTGTTCCGTACATTAATGTATCAGAGACCCGGTGAGCCTGTTCTCGTTTGCCGGGATCCTGCTTCAGGCCCGATCGGTTCAATCGGCTAATGCTGTTTGTCATTAGTTGATTGAACCGATCGGGCTTGGTTAGACGGGGTTTGTCTTTTACTATTGACAGGCCTTCGAAATTGGTATACGCACCTACCAAAGCAACTCCGCCACTTGCCCACCGATTCACGTGGTATACACCGAGGCTGTCCCCAGGGTTATGTTGAGCGGAAGTGTTTGAAAACGGAAGGGTTGCACACAGCAGTAAAAGCCAGATCAGCTTCATGAACACTATTCAGTACTCTTACCTAAAGGTCGCGAAGCCAGGATTAGTTCGCCGGTTAGAAGTGGGTTTCGTAGAACTGAACGACCCGCTCGTCGATAAGGATGTCCTGCATGCGCAGTGGTGTCTTCAAAACGATGCCTTCCAGGCTCCGGCAGCGGCTGAGCGCCACGTAGGTTTGCCCGTGTTCGAAGGCGCCTCTGCCCAGGTCGATAATGACTTTGTCAAACGTTTTGCCCTGCGATTTGTGGATCGTAATCGCCCATGCTAAACGCAGAGGGAGCTGGGTAAAATTGCCCAACGTCTCGGTATCGATCCGGCTGGGGTCTTTATCGCTGGGTTTGTACTTGACTACTTCCCACTCCATGGGCTCTACCTCCAGCTGCGTGGGGGTGCCATCAGCCTGCTCAATTTGCACCGTCACAGTCTTCTTGTCCAGCTTAATCACCTTGCCGATAGTGCCGTTGACAAAGCGTTTGTCCGGATCATTTTTGATGAACATCACCTGAGCGCCCAGCTTGAGTTTCAGGGCAGGGTTAGTAGGGTAGAGGCGGGGATTGAATTGCCCGCTGATGGTGGCCACATAGGTTTTTTCTTCCAGAGGTATCCGGCTGAGTTCTCTTTGGTTGATGCGGTCTACGGTGGCGTTACGTGCGGAGAGCGTAACGTAGAAATCTTCGGGCTCAAACTGTGGCAGGTGACGGCTGTTGAGATCCTCTAGATCATCATAATCCAGCCGGTTAAGGCGCACGGACTCGAGCAAACGGAGGAAATTGCGGTTCTCCTGCCGGTAGACTTTATTGAGTTCCATCATCTCCAGGAAAAAGGTTGAATCCTGGAAGACCTGAGCGGAGAAGAAATAGGGGGAGTCATACTCCAGCTGAAAGCGCATGGCTTCAATGTCATTCGCTATAACGGGGGGCAACTGGAACATATCTCCAAAAAAGACTACCTGCAGCCCGCCAAAGGGAGCAGGTACCTCACGGTTGATGCGCAGAAACCAGTCGATATTATCCAGCATATCGGCCCTGACCATGGAGATTTCATCAATCACAAGCACTTCAAGACGAGTGTAGAGCCTTCGGTTGCGGCGTTTTTTCAGGTCTTGCCGGCTCAAAGGCTTAGGCGGAAAGCCAAAAAAGGAGTGGATGGTTTGACCGCCTACATTCAGAGCAGCAATACCGGTAGGCGCGAGCACGGCGGTCTTCTTACGGGTTGTATTGCGGAAAAGCTGTAGCAGGGTGGACTTGCCGGTACCAGCCCGCCCGGTAATAAAAACGTTGCGCCCCTCATTTTCAATTATATGAAGGGCCGCTTTAAAGTCGCCGCTAAGTTCCAGTGGTGCCTTTTCGAATGCCAAGTGCCTGCAATTTTTAGCCGCGCCGGACCACCGATGGATAGAGACGTAATAATCTGTAAGCTGAGCCCGCTCAGCTTCGAAGGCTATGGGGAATGCCAACAAATGAGCTTACGTCTGATCGCACCAGGCTACCCGGCAGGCTTTACCATGAAAATGTAGACCGGGAAGTGGTCGCTATAGCCCCCAAGGTACTCATTTCCGCCAAAAGTCCTAAACGGATAACCTTTGAAACGGCCGTGTTTTTGCAACATGTAGCGGGGATTGTGTATTCTGACTTTGTAAAACTGATAGCCTTCCTGCCGCTCATCCAACAATCCATCAGACAGGATCATCTGATCGAATAAACTCCAGGCATCGCGGTAAGCCAGGGTTCCAATGCCTTTGCGGTACAGCTCATACATGGGGTTGTAAAACTCCCCCTTGCGCACTTTCCTGCGGTTGGTCTTAGCACCGATGACCTCCTTAACGGAAGGGCTGATGGGGTCATCATTCAGGTCGCCCATGATTATGATTTTTGCCTTAGGGTCTTCGGCGAAGATGGAATCGGCGGCGGTTTTGCAAACCAACGCAGCTTTTTTCCTGGCAGGCTGACTGGCGGCTTCCCCGCCGCTCCGGCTTGGCCAGTGGTTGACCATAAAATGCATGGGCTCGCCGTCAAAATTGCCGGAAACAAGGAGGACGTCGCGGGTGTAATCGGGCTCGCCGTCCCGGTAGAGTTCCACAAAGAGGTTCTCATGGCCCTTCAGCTCGAAGTACTTGGGGTTGTACAAAAGCGCGACATCAATCCCACGCTCATCAGGGGAGTCCTGATGGACAATCTGGTAGTTCCGGTCTTTGATGAGGGGATGCTTCACAAAGTCTTCCAGCACACTGCGGTTTTCTATTTCCGAAACCCCAAGAATGGCTACCCCGTCCGGTGTTACGTCCGTGCCTAACTCTGCCACGACTTTAGCCAGGTTGTCCAGTTTAGCCTGATAGCGCTTAGTGTTCCAGACCTTGCTCCCGGTGGGCGTGAATTCGGTATCGCGCACATCCTCGGTATCCAGGGTGTCAAAGAGATTCTCAAAATTGTAAAAACCTACGGCGGCAATTTTGTAGTTCTGCTGGGCAGTCAGTATTGTAATGGCTGAGCTTAAAAATACAAGGACAAGGGTCAGATGGCGAATCATGGCAATTTGGGGTTGGAAATTGTCAGAAAGGTGTTGGAAATTCGTTTTTTGCATAAACCTGTTTTCTCGATTACAAGCTTTCCCAACCGGAAAGCAGGGGCAAATATATTAATTCTGATTTTGTAAAAACGAAGACGGAATTGGCCATCGGTATTAAGTTTTGGTTAATTTTTGGCTGGGAGATCTTAAATAAAGTTATTTTTCTTCTACTTTTGCACACGCTTTCAGGACCAATGCCCCCTGATTGCTGCACAGCTATCCCAACGACTACACACCCGCTCCATCGTACATTATTCTGATATAAACCATACTTATGCAACTGAAAAGAACGCTTTTTACCCTCTTAGCGCTTTTGCCTGCGTGGCTGTTACAAGCGCAGGTAGAGGTTCGCGGTACTGTCCTGGACAGTGAGACAGGCAGGCCGGTAGCTGCGGTAGTAGTTACCCTTGATGATGGGACCACCGCCGTTTCTGAAGAGAAAGGTGCCTTTGTCTTTTTCAACGTACCAGAGGGTAAACATGATTTCACCTTCCGAGGTACAGAGGACTACGTTACACAAACCCAAAGCACGGTCGTTAAAGATCAGGGCGATGGTGTTTTTACGCTTGGAAGGGTAGAGCTCGTGCCCACGCAGCGCGATGAAGGCATCACTAATAAAGAGGACTTCATCCCTACCATTACCCTTTCGGATGGTGACCTTGAACAGGAAACGGACAATCAGAATATTTCCGGTGTCCTGGCTGCTTCAAGAGATGTCTTTGTCTCAGCGGCCGCCTTTACTTTCGGCCCTGCACGTTTCCGGATACGGGGCTACGATTCTGAAAATACTGCTGTATATATCAATGGTGTACCTTTCAACGAACTGGAAAACGGCCGCGCGTTCTGGAGTGCCCTGGGCGGCTTGAATGACGTAACCCGCAACCGTAATGCAGAGATTGGACTGAGCCCGCTTTCTTATGCCTTTGGTGGCGTAGGCGGGGGTTCTTCCATTGATACCCGTGCTTCTTCACAGCGCGAGCAGACCCGCGTGACGATGTCCGCAACCAACCGGGGCTACCGCTGGCGTACCATGCTCACGCACTCTACCGGAATGATGGACAATGGCTGGGCTTTTTCCTTCTCCGGGTCTCACCGCTGGGCGCAGGAGGGGTATGAGCCAGGTAGTTTTTACGATGCCTATGCTTACTTTATGGCTGTTGATAAAAAACTGGGAGACAAGCATCTGCTGAATCTGACCACATTTGGTGCCCCAACGCAGCGTGGCCGGGCCGGAGCAAGTACACCGGAAATGTACGATCTGGCAGATAACAACTACTACAACCCCTTCTGGGGCTACCAAAATGGTGAAAAGCGGAACTCCCGCATATCCCGGGTGCATCAGCCGGTGATTATGCTCCGGCATGACTGGCAGTTGAGTGAAGACGCTACACTGACTACTACGGCATCTTATCAGTTTGGGCGCATCGGTGGTACGGCCCTGAACTGGTTTGAAGCCCCGGACCCACGCCCCGACTACTACCGTAACCTGCCCAGCTATTACGAGTCTATCGGCCAACCTGAGGCAGCAGCCATTGTAGAAGCAGACCTGCGCACTAATGAATCTTCCCGTCAAATCAACTGGGATCAGTTTTATGAGGTCAACCGGACTTCTCAGCTGGCAGATAAGTACCCGGAGTTCCTTGAAGGGCAGCAGGCGGAAGGCCGCTGGGCACAGTATATGGTGGAAGACCGCCGCTACGACTCCCGGGAGTTTAATTTTTACAGCAATTACAATCATGTGATCAGCGATATCTTCACGCTTAGCGGTGGGTTGACTTATCAAACGCAAACCATCGATAACTTTAAGGTGGTGGATGATCTGCTTGGCGCCGATTACTTCGTGGACATCGACGCTTTTGCGGTGCGCGATTTCCCCGACAATCCGGAGGTGCAGCAGAGTGACCTGAACAATCCCAACCGCATCGTGCGTGAAGGGGACCGTTTCGGGTGGAGCTACGATATTGATGTGCGCCGTGCCGATGGATGGCTGCAAGGGCAGTTTACCCTGCCACGCTTCGACGTTTTTGCTGCGGTGAATGCGAATCAAACCACTTTCTGGCGCACAGGTAAGTACCGTACGGGCCGCTTCCCGGATCAATCCTTTGGTGAATCTGAAAAACAGAATTTCACCAATCTCGGCGTGAAGGGCGGGATTACTTACAAAATTGATGGCCGTAACTACCTTTTTGCCAATGGTACGCATATGACTCGTGCTCCATTTGTACGGAATGCCTACGTATCCCCACGTACCCGGGATCAGCTGGTACCTGGCCTGGAAAGCGAGACCATTTATGGTGGAGAAATCGGTTACCTGCTGCGTTCGCCGAATGTACAGGGCCGGGCATCGCTTTACTACACACAGTTTAGCAACCGTACCGAGATCATCCGTTTCTACAATGACCTGCAGCGTGCATTTGGCAGTCTTGTAATGACCGGACAGGACCAACTGCATCAGGGCGCAGAGCTGGCGATTGAGGCAAAGGTCACACCATCTCTTAGCATTCGGGGGGTGGCAGCGCTGGGAGACTATGTTTTTAACAGTAATGCCCAAGGCGAATTGTACGGCGACGATCAGGTGACCTTTGATCAGGTCAATAGTGAATTTGAGGTATTCCAAAAAGGCCTCAAAGTACCGGGCCGTCCTCAAAACGCTTACACGCTGGGGCTGAACCTTAGACCGAAAGGCTTCTGGTTTGCCTACCTGAATTTCAACTACTTCGACAACGTGTTTATCGACTTTAGCCCGATCAACCGTTCACCGGAAGCTGTGATTGGGCTGGAGCCCAGCTCTCTGGAGTATGATCAGATTGTGGCGCAGCGTCAAACTGACGGCCAGTTCACTGTTGACTTCTTCGGTGGTAAGTCCTTCAAGTTTGGCAGTAC
Source organism: Phaeodactylibacter xiamenensis (assembly GCF_000759025.1). GTDB lineage: Bacteria > Bacteroidota > Bacteroidia > Chitinophagales > Saprospiraceae > Phaeodactylibacter > Phaeodactylibacter xiamenensis. The sequence goes on from NZ_JPOS01000082.1 coordinate 98,228, forward strand.
CTTCCTGTACATCAATGCGGGGGTCAACAACATCCTGAACAATACCGAATTCATTACAGGTGGTTTTGATCAGCTGCGCTTTGACTTTGATGCCCGGACTGGCGCTGATTCTGTTTTCCAGCCGCGGTATTATTACCTGTATGGCCGTAACTTCTTTGTCAATATTAGTTTAAGCCTGTAAGACAGACCTCAATCATCATTTAAAAGACATAAAAGCGATTATACAATGAAATTTCAGTTTTCAAAGCTGTTCTTTTTCAGCCTGCTGTTTAGTATGGCTGTGCTTCCATCCTGTGTTGATACCGAATTTGAAGAGCCACCTGTAACCGGTACCGAGCTTGAAGTGACGGGCAACACTTCCATCGCAGACCTTAAAAGCCTCTACATCCCCGGCCGTCTGACGGTTATCGAAACGGATGTCATTGTGCAGGGTATAGTTGTAGGCAACGATGTGCAGGGCAACTTCTTCCGCTCCCTGATCATTCAGGACAGTACTGCCGGTATAGAAGTCCTGATCAACCTTACAGATGCCTTCAACCTCTTCCCGCTCGGGCGCGAGGTCGCTATCGACTGTAAAGGTCTGGTGCTGGGCGAGTTCAACGGTATTGTTCAACTGGGTGGTTACATCATTCAGGAAGGTGGAGGTGAAGAGCTGGGCGACATCATCGACTACAATTCGCGCATTTACCGCGGCATGCTGGTCGGTGAGCCGGAGCCTGCTGTCCACACGATTAACTCCCTGGGCGTCAACGATATTTCCACGCTGGTACAGTTGCAAGATGTGGAATTTGCCTCCTTTGAGCTGGGGCTGACCTACGCCGATGCTTTTGGCCGCAGCACGCTTAACCGTACGCTTCAGGATTGTGATGGCAATGAAATTGTCGTTCGTACAAGTGGTTTCGCGGACTTCGCAATTGATACCCTGCCCGATGGCAATGGTACGCTCACCGCTATCTTTAATGTATTTGGAGATACCAAGCAGCTGTTTATTCGTGCCGCTGACCTCGATGTAGACATGGCCGGCACGCGTTGCAATGCCGGCACGGGCGAAGAGGAACTCATGACTATCCGGGAACTGCGGGATGTATTTGCGGATGGCGGAACAGAAGGCCCCGAAGACCGGAAAATTCGTGGCGTAGTGATTTCTGATAATCAGAATGGCAACTTTGACGGCCGGGTAGCGGTGGTTCAGGATGGTACGGCAGGCATTACCATTTTCTTCCAGGGCGACCACGGCTTCAGCCTGGGCGAAGAGATCGAAGTGGTGGTTTCCGGCCAAGAGCTTTCACTTTATAATGACCTGCTGCAGCTAGACTTTATCAATAACGACCTCGCTACTTCCAATGGCATGGGCGACCCGGTGGAACCCCGCGTAACTACTATCGGAGAGGTGCTGGACAATGCTGAGGCCTGGGAATCTACGCTGGTGCAGATCAATGGCGCAAGCATTTCTGGTAGTGCGACCTTTGCGGGTGCGACCACGGTAAATGATGGTTCCGGAAGCATGACGATGTTCACCCGTAACTCTGCCACCTTCGCCAGTTCTGCACTGCCGGCGGAGCCTGTGGATATGACCGCTATTGTTTCTCAGTTCAACGACCATCAGTTGGTCATCCGGAATCTGGAAGATGTAGGGGGCGAAACCGGTGGTGGCGGCGGTGACCCCGAGCAAATCAGCCTGGCAGAGCTCCGCACGCTGTTTGAAAGTGGTGCTGCAGCTGTGCCAGCCAACCGTTTTATCAATGCCGTTGTGATCTCGGATGTGGATGCGAATAATACAGACTTCCGGAATATGGTCATTCAGGACGAAACCGGAGGCATAGTTGTCCGCTTTGCTGATCCTCATAGCTTTGCTTTGGGTGAAGAGGTGGAAATCAGTGTTGGCGGTGACGAGCTGAGTGAATTTAACGGGCTGCTCCAGATAAATGACGTGGACAACGCCGATGCAACAAGTATGGGCAACGGCACCTTGCCGGAACCACGTGACGCCACCATTCAGGAGATCCTGGATAATGCGGAAGCCTGGGAGTCCACCTTGGTTAAGGTTTCCGATGTTTCTTACACAGAGGGTGGTACATTCTCCGGTGCCAAGACGCTGGATGACGGTACAGCTACCATTGCGACCTTCACCCGCAGTCAAGCCACTTTCTCTGGTAGTGCGGTTCCTGATGGTGCCTTTACCCTTACGGCGATGGTTTCCGAGTTCAACTCACCCCAACTGACCCTTCGCAACCTCAACGATATTCAGCAGTAAGCAATCTGTTGAACCATTCTGACCAAAAAGCCTTAATAAGGGGAGCAGTAACAAAAACCTGCTCCCCTTACTTGAATCCAGCTATGGCAAAGACAGAAAAACAAACCGCTCCGTTTCAGTTTAAGCAATTCGCTGTACAGCAAGACCGTTGCGCGATGAAAGTAGGCACGGATGGGATCATGCTCGGTGCCTGGGCTAAGGTAGATGCCGCTACTCAGGCGCTTGATATAGGCACCGGGACCGGCGTCATAGCGCTCATGCTGGCACAGCGTGCCCCGGAAGCTACCATCCATGCGATTGATATTGACGATGTGGCCTGTGAGCAGGCAGGTGAGAACTTTGCGTCTTCGCCATGGGAAAAGCGCCTGTCTGTGATTCAGGAAGCCATTCAGGACTATGCGCGCACCACCCGCACCACTTACGACCTTATCGTTTCCAACCCACCGTTCTTTTCCGGCGGCACCTTCGGTATGAAGGAGGAGCGTGCGATTGCCCGGCAAACGGTCCGCATGCCGCACGGAGATCTGCTCATTGCGGTTAGGCAGCTATTGGCAAAAAACGGGCGGTTTTGCCTGGTGTTGCCTTACCTCGAAGGGCTCCGGTTTCAGGAAAGAGCGGAGGAATACCACCTGTTCTGCACCAAAGTGACCGAAGTGCGGCCAAAGCCGGATGCAGCGGTCAACCGCTTGCTGATGCAGTTCGAGCAGGAAGACAGGCCTACCGAAACCGATCAACTGGCCATCAGGGCAACGGAAGCGGAGGATTCCTACACCCCGGCCTACCGGGCGCTGCTACAAGACTTTTTGCTAAAATTTTAATATATAGATAACACTCCATCTATCGCTTATAAGCACATTCTGCCTAGTTTTGCTCCCTTGCTTAACCCTCAATAATTCAATCCGCAGGCAGTATGGCAAAAACGGAATTGGTAAAACGCGATATCAGCTGGCTTTCTTTTAATCACCGGGTACTTCAGGAAGCGATGGACAAATCGGTGCCCCTTTACGAACGCATCAAGTTTTTGGCCATTTACAGCTCCAATCTCGATGAATTTTACCGGGTGCGGGTAGCTTCTCTGCGTAGTTTCAAAGAACTGAAGAAGAAAACCCGGAAGGCTCTCGACCTGGAGACTAAGCCCAAAAAAGAGCTTAAACAGATCCGCAGGATTGTACAGGAGCAGCAAGAGGTCTTTGGCCGCATCTTCCGTACGGATATCATCCCGGAGTTGGAAAAAGCAGGTGTGCGCCTGATCAACAACGAAGCCTTCACAGGACCGCAGCAGGAATTTGCCAAACGCTATTTTTTTGAGAAAGTCTACCCCTGCCTGAACCCCATCATTTTAGAGCCGGAATCCGCATGGCCTTTCCTTGAAAACAAGGGGCTTTACTTTGTGATTGATCTGGAAGGGGAAGGCCGTACCGCTATCCTCCAAATGCCTACAGATAATTTGCCCAGGTTTCAGGAGTTGCCCTCAGAAGATGCAGGGATTTACTACCTAACTTTTCTGGACGATATCATTCGCTATAACCTTCCGGCTTTTCTCGATGAGCCTGTCCTGGGCGCCTACGCCATCAAAGTATCACGGGATGCTGAGCTCTACATCGATGATGAATACTCCGGCGACCTGGTTGAGAAGATTCGCGAAAGCCTCGATGAGCGAAATATCGGTCTGCCCACACGGTTTCTCTACGACAGCCGCATGCCGGAAGAACTCCTGGGGCTGCTCAAAGAGCAACTGAAATTAAGCAAGCATGACCTCATCCCCGGCGCCCGCTATCACAATTTCAACGACTTTTTTGGTTTTCCCAATCCAACGGATCAGAGCGAGCTGCACGATGAGCCCATGGAGCCCCTGCTGCATGAGGGGCTGGAGCAGGCAGAAGCCCTGTTGCCTTATCTCCGGGAGCAGGACGCTGTGCTGCACTTTCCCTATCAGAAATACGACTACATCCCAAGGCTGATCCGCGAAGCAGCGCAGGACCCGGATGTGACCACCCTCAAGATTACCCTTTACCGGGTTGCTTCCCGCTCCGCAGTAGTGGATGGATTGCTGGAAGCCCTCAAAAATGGAAAACAGGTCACCGCTTTTATTGAAGCTAAAGCCCGGTTTGACGAAGCGGCTAATCTGTACTGGGGCACTGAGCTGGAAAAAGCTGGCGCTACGGTGATTTACAGCTACCCTGGTATCAAAGTGCATACCAAGCTATTGCTGATTATTCGGCAGGAAGAAGAGGATTTGCGGCATTATGCCTATCTGGGCACCGGCAATTTTAATGAAAAAACGGCCCGGCTGTACTGCGATCACGCCTTGCTTACTGCTGATCCCCGCCTGGCTAAAGAAGTCGGGCAGGTCTTCGATTTGCTGGAGCGGAAGATCCTTATGCCAAAGTGCAAACATCTGTTGGTTTCTCCGTTCACCACGAGGAGCGGTTTTGAGGCTTTGCTCAAGCAGGAGATCAGGCATGCCAAAGGAGGGCGAAAAGCCTACGCCATGCTCAAAATGAACAGCCTGGAAGACCCCGAAATGATTGAGAAAATCTACGAAGCTTGTAGGGCTGGCGTAAAGGTACAGTTGATTATCCGTGGTATCTGCTGTGCGGTACCTGATTTGGAAGGCGTGGGCGAAAACCTGGAAATCATCAGCATCGTAGACCGGTTTTTGGAACACGCCCGGGTTTATATTTTTGGAAATGGAGGGGAGGAGCGCCTGTTTCTCGCCTCAGCTGACTGGATGACCCGCAACCTGGACCGCCGGGTGGAGGTGGTTTTCCCGGTTTATGATAAAAGAATCCGGGAGGAGATCCGGCACATCATCAACCTGCAACTTGCTGATAATACCAAGGCGCGCATCATTAATGCAGAACAAAATAACCCTTACCATTATCAGGGGGGCACGCCGGTAAGGGCTCAGGTCGCCACCTATCAATGGCTGGCCAAGCGGGAGCCCGTAGGTTTACAATAAGTTAGCACAAAGATAATTCAGGGCTAACGCTATTCGGGTTGACGCGTACTATTTTCACCATAAAAAAAGTGACGAAGATCAACCACCTGCGGGATTGGGTATTCCACCGCGTACACAAGAGCAACCTCGTTTACAATACCTGCTGGGAAGACCCCCGCTGCGACCGCGAACTCATGGCTATTGATGCGGACAGCGAAATTGTGATGATCACAAGTGCCGGTTGCAATGCGCTGGATTACCTGCTGGATGCGCCCAAAGCGGTGCACTGCATTGACATGAACCCCCGGCAGAACGCCCTGCTTGAACTCAAACGTGCCTTTTTCAGCCACAGCGGCCCTCAAACGTTGTTTCAAGTGTTTGGCAGGGGCAGCCACGAGGCTTTCCCCGACCTCTACCACCGGCAGCTCCGTTCTGCACTGCCTGCCTATGCACAGGAGTACTGGGATGAGCACCTGAATTACTTTTCACCTAAAGGCCTACGGAAATCCTTTTATCATTTTGGCTCCTCGGGCACTTTCGCCTGGCTGGCCGGCAATTACCTAAAGGGGCGCAGGAAACTGTTCCGTCAGATCGATCAAATGTTTCACGCCGCTACGCTGGAAGAGCAGAAGGAAATCTACCTGCAGGTAGAAGAGCGTGTCCTGAATAATATGGTAGAGTGGATGGTCAACCGCCACCTCACCATGTGCCTGGTAGGGGTGCCCCGGTCGCAGCAGGAGCTTTTTGTGAAAAAATATGAGCGGGGCGCTTTGGGCTTCATTCAGGAGTGCCTGCGCAAAGTCTTCACGGAGTTGCCTTTGCAGGACAACTACTTCTACCGGTTATACATGTACGGCACCTACACAGAGACCTGCGCGCCCAATTACCTGTTGCCGGAGCACTTTGAGCCCCTTCGTGACCGAATAGACCGGGTGCAGACCAACACCACCACAATCAGTCAGTTCCTGAAGGACAATCCTGGTGCCTATACCCACTACGTACTCCTTGACCATCAAGACTGGCTGGCTGCCAATGACCGGCCGGCGCTGGAAGAAGAGTGGCGACTGATTCTGGAGAACAGCCGGCCCGGCACCAAAATACTGCTGCGCTCAGCGGCTCATGAAGTGGACTTCTTTCCTGATTTTGTGCAGAAAGCGGTTGTTTTCGAGCAGGATTTAACGGCTAAAACCCATCAACTTGATCGGGTGGGAACCTATGCAAGTGTCTATCTGGCCGAAGTACAGTAGCAACTTACCTAATCTAAAAACCTAATATGGCATCCAAGCACATCACAGCCTCCGTTACAGAACAGAACGAAACCATGCAGCGCTATTACGTGCTGCAATCCAAAATCTACGACCTCACCCGCTGGACCTTCCTGTTTGGGCGTCGGGCAGTCATCCGGCAGTTGCCCCTTGATCCCGGAAAAGCGCACCGTATCCTGGAAGTGGGCTGCGGCACCGGCTACAACCTTCGGCTGCTGGCCCGCCGTTTTCCCAAAGCTCACCTGACCGGGCTGGACGTATCCACTCACATGATTGAGAAAGCCACAAAAGCCACTAAGCCGTTTGCGCAGCGGGTCCAACTGGAGGAGCGCCCCTATGCACTGGGCGACACTCAATACCTGGAGCAATTCGACGCCGTCCTGTTTTCCTATTCCCTAACCATGATTAACCCGCAATGGGAAGAGCTGATCCGGCAGGCAAAGGCGGATCTTAAACCTGGGGGTATCATAGCGGTGGCGGACTTTTTTGATTCCCGGTTTAGGTGGTTCAAAACCCACATGGGTAACAATCATGTCCGGATGGATGGGCACCTGTTACCGCTTTTGGAGCAGGAATTCACGACACTTTCCCATAGTGTGAAGCCAGCCTACGGCGGCGTATGGGACTACTTCGTACATTTGGGCAGAAAGGTGTGAGTTTGTATCCTGCTTTTGTAAAATTGCCGATTTTTGTTTGGTATTGGAGTAGAAAAAGTTGGTGAATATGCTAATTTGGTGGGCATTACTGCAACCAAATTCAAATTAGCATGAACACACGAAAAATCTTATTGTCGGAAAATGAGATTCCGGAAGCCTGGTACAATATTGTGCACGATATGCCCAACAAGCCGCTGCCTCCGCTGCACCCCGGCACTAAGGAGCCCATCGGCCCGGATGCCCTTGCACCTCTTTTTCCAATGGGCCTTATCCAACAAGAAGTAACCCAGGAAAAATGGGTGGAAATACCGGAAGAAGTCCGCGAGGTTTATAAAATCTGGCGTCCTACGCCTATGTTCCGGGCCATAGGGTTGGAAAAAGCCCTGGATACGCCAGCCAAAATTTACTACAAATACGAAGGTGTGAGCCCTTCCGGTTCTCACAAGCCCAATACAGCGGTTGCGCAGGCATACTACAACAAACAGGAAGGCGTTAAGCGCATCACGACTGAAACCGGTGCCGGTCAGTGGGGCAGTGCGCTGAGTTTTGCCTGTCAGCACTTCGGCATAGAATGCGAGGTGTACATGGTGAAGATCAGCTATAAGCAGAAGCCCTACCGCAAGATGATGATGAACACCTGGGGCGCCAACGTCCACCCTTCGCCCACTGACCTGACCGAAGCGGGGCGTCAGGTGCTGGCCAAAAACCCTGACTCACCAGGGAGTCTGGGTATTGCTATCTCGGAAGCCGTGGAACGGGCCGCCTCCGACGAGCATACGAAATACGCCCTGGGCAGCGTCCTCAATCACGTCCTCATGCATCAAACGGTCATTGGGCTGGAAGCCGTCAAGCAGATGGAGAAAGCCGGTGATCAGCCGGATATTGTGGTGGCGCCCTTTGGTGGAGGCTCCAACTTTGCCGGCATCAGCTTCCCTTTCCTGCGGCTTAATCTGGAAGAAGGCCAAAATATCCGGTGCATTGCCAGCGAGCCCTCCTCCTGCCCAAAGCTTACCCGCGGTGTGTTCCGTTATGACTTCGGCGATATGGTCGGAATGACACCGCTGCTGCCGATGTATACCCTTGGGCACAACTTCGTCCCGGCACCGATTCATGCCGGAGGGCTGCGCTACCATGGTGCGGGCGTTGTAGTGAGTCAGCTGCTAAGGGATCAACTCATTGAAGCCCGCGCACACGATCAGTTGGAGTGCTTCGAAGCAGGCGTGCTTTTCGCCAAAACAGAAGGCATCATTCCTGCACCTGAGACCAACCACGCTATTGCCACCGCCATTCAGGAAGCCAAGCGCTGCAAAGAGGAAGGCAAGAGCGAGACTATATTGATTCACCTCTGCGGGCACGGCAACTTTGACTTGGCTGCTTACGAAAATTACCTGAGCGGCAATCTGGTCAGGCACGAAATCACCGAAGAGGAGATACAGGCAGCACTGGCAGAGCTGGATACGCCGACGATTGATTAATTCTTTTGAGCCTAACGGTAACATGAGCGGCACTGGTGATCCTTTTGGCATTACCGGTGCCGCTTTATTTTATTTGGATTTCGTAATACGCTCCTTGGGCTGCCTTGGGAAAGGTGGGCGAAAGCGTGGTGAGTCAGATTGGATTTTGGTAGGTTTAACAATCAGTAAATCAGTAATTTAGACACCTTGTTTGGGTTTGATGGCTGACCGTTGTAAAGCAGTAAGAAGTTGGCTTTACTACTGTAAAATGCCCGCTAAAAGGCGGCGGGGATAACAGCGCCGGGTGTTGAAATTCCGTTATTTCGTTTCCCCTGCATCATGCAGTACATTTCAGAAAGCTTAAAAAACAACAAAATAACATGGCAAAGCTAAATTTTGGTGGCGTAGAGGAAAACGTAGTCACCCGTGAGGAATTCCCGCTGGAAAAGGCGCGGGAAATTATGAAAGACGAAACCATTGCCGTTATCGGCTACGGGGTACAGGGCCCGGGGCAGGCACTTAACCTCAAGGACAACGGTTTTAATGTGATTGTCGGTCAGCGTCAGAATTCCAAGACCTGGGACAAGGCCGTGGATGATGGCTGGGAGCCGGGTGTTACACTTTTTCCGATTGAGGAAGCCGTAGAGCGCGGTACGGTCATTCAATACCTGCTGAGCGATGCTGCACAGATCTCCGTATGGCCTAAGATTAAACCGCTGTTGACGAAAGGCAAAGCGTTGTATTTTTCTCATGGCTTTGGCATTACCTACAAGGAGCGTACGGGAATTATCCCACCGGAGGATGTGGATGTGATCCTGGTGGCACCCAAAGGTTCCGGTACAAGCCTTCGCCGCTTATTCGTAGCTGGCAAAGGGCTGAATTCCAGCTACGCTATTTTCCAGGATGCGACCGGTCGGGCTAAGGATCGGGTGATTGCGCTGGGTATTGGCGTAGGTTCGGGTTACCTGTTCGAAACGACTTTCAAGCAAGAGGTGTACAGTGACCTGACCGGTGAGCGGGGTTCTTTGATGGGCGCCATTCAGGGCTTGTTCGCTGCGCAGTACGATTGCCTGCGCCGTCATGGGCATAGCCCGTCCGAAGCTTTCAACGAAACTGTGGAGGAGTTGACACAGAGCCTGATGCCGCTCGTAGCGGAAAATGGTATGGACTGGATGTATGCGAATTGCTCGACTACGGCACAGCGGGGTGCGTTGGACTGGTGGAAGAAGTTCCGGGATGCGGTAGCGCCGGTCTTTGATGAATTATACGATAGCGTAGCAAAGGGCGAAGAGGCACAGCGGTCCATTGATTCCAATAGTCAGTCCGATTACCGGGAAAAACTGGATGCGGAACTCAAGGAGTTGCATGATAGTGAGATGTGGAGAGCGGGCCGTACGGTGCGGGGGCTTCGGCCGGAGAATCAGGGGGAGAAGGTTGGGTAGTCTGGCAGTCTTGTAGTCGGCAGTCTGGCAGTGGGGAGTCTGGCAGTGGGGAGTCTGGCAGTGGGGAGTCTGGCAGTCGGCAGTCTGGCAGTCGGCAGTCTTGCAGTCGGCAGTCGGCAGTCGGCAGTCTTGCAGTCGGCAGTCTTGTAGTCTAGCAGTGGGCAGTCTTGTAGGGGGGGGATTTGTTTAACTTGTCTTAAAATGGATTTAGGATGGAGAAGAGGTTTAATTTGAGGTATACGGAGCTGCTGGCTTACAAGAAGGCATTTGAGCTGGCGGTTGATATCTTTGAAGTTTCTAAGTCCTTTCCTAAGGAGGAGCGGTACTCGTTGACGGATCAGATCCGGCGGGCTTCGCGCTCGGTGTGTGCGAATATTGCGGAGGGGTACAGGAAGCGGCGTTATCCTAAGCATTTTATTAGCAAGTTATCTGATTCGGATGCGGAGAATGCGGAGGTGCAGGTTTGGACGCAATTTGCCTACCGGTTCGGTTATATTCCTGTGGGGCAGCATGATACGTGGTTGGAAAACTCCGTTGAGGTGGGCTCTTTGCTGGGGTATATGATGGACAATCCGGATAAGTTCAAGTGAAGGCCATCTCCGCTTTTAATAGACTATTGAGGTATAGCAAACTATCGGAAAAAAGTAATCCCATGTCAACATCCACAACGACAACTGTCCTGCCTTCCGTAGAGGCGATCTACAAAGCGAAGATGCGCCTGCGAGGGGTGGCGGAGCCTACGCCACTGACGTACAATTACCACATGTCGGAGCATTACGGTTGCCGTTTGTACTTCAAGCGGGAGGACATGCAGGTGGTACGTTCCTACAAAATCCGGGGTGCCTACAACAAAATGGCGACGGTGCCCAAGGATAAGTTGGCGAACGGTGTGGTCTGTGCCAGTGCGGGCAATCATGCGCAGGGGTTTGCGCTCGCCTGCCAGAAAATGCAGGTGAAGGGTAAGGTTTACATGCCCAGCGTGACGCCCCGGCAGAAGATCAAAAAGGTCAATCTGTTTGGCAAAGAATGGGTGGAAGTGGTATTGACCGGGGATACTTTTGATGATGCCTACCACGAAGCGGTCCGGGATGCAGAGGAAAATGGCAAGGAGTTCATCCATCCTTTTAACGATCCACGGACTATTGAAGGGCAGGGGACTGTAGGGCTTGAAATCCTGGAAGACTGCAATGAAAGCCTGGATTACGTCTTTTGCGCTATTGGTGGAGGCGGATTGGTGTCAGGTCTTGGCAGTTACTTTCATCAGCTAAGCCCGAATACTAAAATCATCGGTGTGGAACCGGCAGGCGCCCCGGCCATGTACGAATCGCTTAAAGCTGGTGAGCCGGTCACCCTGGAGCATATCGATAGTTTTGTGGATGGCGCCGCCGTGCGCAGGGTGGGGGACCTGACTTTCAAAATCGCCCAGCAGGTGGTGGACGATATGGTGCTGGTACCGGAAGGGAAAGTTTGCAGCACTATCTTGCAGCTGTACAACGAAGAAGGCATCGTAGTCGAGCCCGCTGGCGCCCTTACCGTGGCAGCACTGGATTTTTATAAAGAGCAGATCAAGGGCAAGAACGTGGTCTGCATCCTGAGCGGAAGCAATAACGACATCACCCGCACCGAGGAAATTAAGGAACGCTCCCTGCTTTACGAAGGGTTAAAGCACTACTTCATCATCCGCTTCCCGCAGCGGGCAGGTGCTTTGCGGGATTTTCTCAACAACGTCCTCGGCCCCAACGACGACATCACCCACTTTGAGTATACCAAAAAGCACAACCGGGATTCCGGGCCTGCGCTGGTGGGCATACAGCTGCAGCAGTGGGAAGACTACAACCGCTTGCTGGAGCGTATGCAAGCCTCTAAAATTGACTACCAAACATTGAATGACAGTAAGATGCTGTTTGATTTATTGGTGTAGGTTCAAATTTCAGTTTCCCCCATCTTTAAGATCTCGCGAAACTCCGCCTCCGCCACCGGCATGACCGACAACCTGCCAATACGCACAAGTGGCATTTCCTGCAGCTTCGGGTTGGCTTTGATGGCTTTTAGGGAAACAGGTTGAACTAAGGGCCGCACTGCTCTTAAGTCCACCGCACTCCAATCGCCTTTTTCAGCTGTAGGGTCAGGATAGGCCTCGCGTACCACTTTGCAGATACCCGCCACTTCAAGCCCTTTCCGGCTGTGGTAAAAAAGGACAAGGTCGCCCTCTCTCATGCTACGCAGGTGATTGCGGGCGGCATAATTGCGTACGCCATCCCAGCGCCCCGTACCTTCCGCCTGTAGGTCAGAGAAGCCATATTCATCCGGTTCTGATTTGACAAGCCAGTAATTCATGACGGTTTGTTTTGGATACCAATGACGGCCAACATGCGCCCGGTAGTGCCCTCGTTGCGCCGGTGTGAAAAGTAATGATCATTATCCGCCCAGGTACAGAAGGGCGACACTTCGATTTGAGTTTCGGGAATGCCCGCCCCCAGCAACTGGGTCAGATTGGCGCCCTTGAGGTCAGCCATCCATTTGCCGGGCTTAGCACCGGGCTTCAGGTGCGCCTCGGGCAAGCGGCTTGCGACCCGCTCGTCCACCTCGTAGTGGGGCTGGGTGATGCAGGTGCCGATATAGGCCAGGCAGTCTGCGGGATTTGTTTCAAACTCCTCCTGCATTCGGTTTAGGGTATGGGTGACAATCTGCGCGGCTGTGCCCTGCCATCCGGCGTGAATGGCGGCTACAGCCTGTTGTTTAGGATCGAAGACCAGGACCGGAGTGCAATCCGCAATCGTCACTCCAATAAGCAGACCTGGTTCTTTGGTGACAATGGCGTCATAACCATGATGGGCACCCGGTGCAGTTGCCACCAAAACCTCCCTGCCGTGCACCTGATAACTGCAGCAGAATGCACCATCTGGCCAGCCCAGCGCCCTGAAGAACCGCTGCCGGTTTTGCCCGATGTGCTCCGGAGCATCTTCGGTATTGATGCCCAGATTGAGGCTGTGGTAAGGCGCCGGGCTCACCCCGCCACTGCGCTGACTTTCGGCAGCTACTACGGGGTGAGGCGCAAAGATTTTGGGCTGATGCATCATGCCGCCAAGTTAATCTAAACTTTCCAGAAGTCATCATCCGGATAGGCTGCGGCGAGCACATCATCAAAGTAATCGGCGTAGTGGACATTGATGCCCGCTTTGATGTGGTCTTGCAACTCCTCAAAGTCCCGGCGGTTGTCTTCCGGCAGGATCAGGTTGGTAATGCCTACCCGGCGGGCCGCAATGGTCTTTTCCTTTACGCCACCGATCGGCAGTACTTTTCCGGTAAGGGTCAGTTCGCCCGTCATGGCAATATCGTCACGGATCGCTTTGCCGGTAGCCAGCGCAAATAGGGACAGCGCCATGGTAATACCTGCGGAAGGGCCATCCTTCGGCGTTGCGCCGGCAGGAACATGCAGGTGCACCTGATGCTTGTCGTAGTAGTTTTTGATATCCTCGGCTTCAAAGGCTGCCAGTCGGGAACGGACGTAGGTATGAGCTATCGAAGCGGATTCCTTCATTACATCCCCTAACTGACCAGTTTGTTTAAAGCTGCCATTTTGCCCCGGTATGCCGTTGGCTTCGATGTACAGCGTGGCACCGCCCAGTGAGGTATAGGCCAACCCGAGCGCTACACCTGGAATAGACTTATTGTAAAGCCGCTCTGATTTGAAGATGGGCTTGCCGAGAAATTCCTCGATATCGTCCTTATCTACGGTAAAGTCGATGGTCTCCTCTTCTGCCAGTTTCAGAGTCGCTTTTCGGATGATCTTTCGGATTTGCTTTTCCAGGTTCCGCACGCCGGCTTCCCGGGCGTATTTCTCTACGATGACCCGGAGGGCGTCTTCTGTGATGTCGATTTCGTCAGGTTCGAAGCCATGTTCTTTCAGTTGCTTGGGCAACAGATAGCGCCGTGCAATTTGCACCTTCTCATCAGAAATGTATCCCGCCAGGCGGATAACCTCCATACGGTCGAGCAATGGACCGGGAATGGTGTCCAGCTGGTTGGCAGTAGTGATGAAGAGGACGTTGGACAGGTCATAAGGCAGGTCCAGGTAGTGGTCCATGAAGCTGTTGTTCTGCTCAGGGTCCAGGACTTCCAGCAGAGCCGAAGCCGGGTCGCCCCGGAAGCTGCTGCCAATTTTGTCGATCTCATCTAGCATGATAACCGGATTGGAGGTGCCCGCCCGCTTCAGCGCCTGAATGAGCTTGCCCGGCATCGCCCCGATGTAGGTCCGGCGGTGCCCCTTGATTTCCGCCTCATCGCGCATCCCGCCTACGGAGAAGCGGAAAAATTCCCGGTTCAGGGCGTGCGCAACGGACTTGCCAATAGAGGTCTTCCCCACACCCGGAGGGCCGACCAGGCAAACGATGGAGCCGCTTACCGCGCCCCGTTTGATCACGGTGCTGAGGAACTCCAGGATGCGGTCTTTCACTTCTTCCAGCCCGTAGTGCTCGTCATTCAGTATCGCGCGTGCGGCTTTGATATCTGAATTATCTTCGGAATGAATGCCCCAGGGCAGGCTGCCGATGGTTTCCAGGTAAGTCCGGGTGACGTTAAATTCCGGAGACTGAATGTTGAGGGTCCGGAGTTTGTTGAGCTCATCGTCTACGGTCTTCTGCACTTCCTCCGGCAGGTCCTTGCCTTCAAAAAGTTTTTCCAGCTTCTCGATTTCCGATTCGCCTTCCTCCTTCTCCATGCCGAGCTCTTTTTTGATGGCTTTCAGTTGCTCGCGCAGGAAGAATTCCTTCTGCTGTTTGTTGACCTTTTCCTCAATCTGCTGATTGATGCGTTTCTGGATTTTGGCAATTTCCAGTTCTTCCTTGATGAGCTTGAGCAGGGTTTGAGCGCGCTCGTGGAGGTCGTAGGTTTCAAGCAAATCCTGCAGGACTTCGGCATCGGAAGACAAGAGGTTGCTGATGACGTCCATGGTCAGGCCCGGCGCATCGTAATTGAGCTGGGAGACCACCATGTTGACCTGTTCCTGAAACAGGGGGTTGAGTTGGAGCAGGGCTTTGATCTCCCCGCTGATCGCCATCATGTAAGCTTTGAGGTCCTGATCGGGCTTTTCTTCGGGCTCATTGTGGTATTGCACCTCCCAACGCAGAGCGGGCTTCACGAGCACCACCCGCTTTTTGTGGAAACGGGACACGCCCCGGCCCAGAATCTGGGCAACGCCGGGAGCCGCTTCATTGACTCTGAGGACCTGGAAGAGGGTACCATGTTCGTAGAATTCAGATTCGGTATAATCCTCAGTATTGTATTCCTGAGCCAGGACTAAGCCGAGGTAACCATCTTGTTCTTCTACTGCTTTTTTGATGGCCTCTACCATTTCTTTACCCTTGAAAGTCAGGGGCATGGCCAGCCCCGGAAAAATGGGGCGCTGCTGAAGCGGCAGGATGGTCAGGTTTTGCGGAAGCACATTTTCAACCCGCTGTAGTTGCTGGTCTGCACTTTCTGATTGTACCTCTTCTATGATTTCTTCGTCTGTAATGATATCGTTGCTCATTGGGTGGTATTGGTTTAGGTCAAATGCTTAGCAGCCTTCTTTTGAGGCGGAGGCGGCATAGTAAGTGCGCTCAATGGGCGTGCCATTTTAGTAACAACAGACGAAGTGGCAGATAGGCGCGGTGCTTACTGACAAAGTGGCTTGTTGCTTCTGCTTTAATCATGACTTTCGGTGACAGATGGTGAGGAGAATCAAAAAACATGTAATATGTAAGCTGGAAAACATAACCTTCTAAATGCTCATGCGTACATTTAGAGGATGGGGTGTCCTTAAAGCACACGATGCAACACAAAGACAAAAGAATTGAATTCAATGGAGAGAATATATTTTGGAGTACTGATTACAGTGATGTTTTTTTTAGGGGCTTGCAGCTCGGATACCGATATCACATCTGACGGAAAGAAACATTCTGGGGGTGAAAATACATCCGGTATCGACACCCTGTACTACCTGGCTTTGGGCGATAGTTATACGATAGGAGCATCGGTGGAGCCTCAGGGGCGGTTCCCGGTACAGCTTACGGCCCGTCTGAATGCAGTGCATCAGGACTCCGTTTTCATCAAGAGCCCGGACATCATCGCCAAGAGCGGATGGACCTCATCAGATTTGCTGGATGCGGCAGAGCATGCACAATCGCTCAACCGGCCTTATGATCTCATTACCCTGCTCATAGGCGTCAATAATCAGTATCAGCGCCTTCCCTTTGTGACTTTTGAACGTGACCTGGAGGACTTGTTGCACTTTGCAATCGAGGCAGCGGCCGGCGATACGAGTCGTTTAGTGCTGGTTTCAGTACCTGATTATGCTTATACGCCCTTTGGGCAGAACTTTGGTGAGCCTGCACAGATTTCCTCCGAAATTGACAAGTATAATGGTTATCTGGAACAGCAAGCTCAGCTCTACGGCATACCCTTTATTAATGTCACTCCGATGTCCCGTGAAGGGCTGCAAAACCCAGACCTGCTGGCAGAGGACGGGCTGCACCCTTCCGCCAAAATGTACACGGGGTGGGTAAATCTGATGTTCCGGGATGTGGAAAAAGCATTATCGCTTCAATAGCGCGCGTACTTTGCCGGCGTATTCCCAAAAGAAGTCCGAAATATCCGGCGTGAGCCTTAGTCCGATAATCGCTGTGCAGTAGAGCAGGGTGGCAATGCCCGAGCGCAGGACAAGGTCTGCCAGGAAATGCCATTCCCAAACCGGAATAAGATAGTCTACCCCCAGGCAGGCCATGCCGACCCCGGCCAGCCCCAGCATCCGCCAGGAGAAAGGGTGCATCTGATAATGCCGGTAGATGAAAGACTGAATAAAGACATTGATCAGTACGATCGTCAGGGCGGTAGCCAACGCTGCACCGGTGATGCCCAGCCAGTTGATGAAGAGATAGTTTGTGATGATGGTCA
Organism: Phaeodactylibacter xiamenensis; assembly: GCF_000759025.1. GTDB lineage: Bacteria > Bacteroidota > Bacteroidia > Chitinophagales > Saprospiraceae > Phaeodactylibacter > Phaeodactylibacter xiamenensis. Next base: position 115,173 of record NZ_JPOS01000082.1, read on the forward strand.
GCATAGCGGTGGCGCCTTTGAACAGGAGGTCGTACCGGAAAAGCGGGGAATAGTTGAGCAACAATCCGTTATAGCCATTCGCTGCGTGTGCCAGTTGGCCCAGCCCCAGAAAGACAGCCACCATTTTACCCGTTTCAAAGCCTTCTCCGAGTATAGTGGCAATGTGATCCAGATTGATCAGAATGCCCACATAAATTAGGATACCCACTGCCAGATTGCTGAGTGCCAGGCGGCTGTACAAATCCTGAATCTCGTCAAAATCCTCCCGTTTCCAGGCATCCGCCAGCAGGGGAGAAGCGATCTTAGCCAGCCCCTGATGCGGGATAATGATCACCTGTGCGAAAAACATATATACTGTGTAGATGCCCGCAGCTGCGTAATTGAGCAATGCAGGAATCATGAGGATGTCGATCTTGGTGGTGATTTTGCTGCCCAGGCTTGCAAAAACCGAGTAAAAGCTATAACTAGCGATCTCTTTAAAAACAGGCTTCCGGAATACCGGCCACCCACTGCGCAGGTGCAGTTCGCCAATGTACCAGGTAAAGCCCAGCATGCCTGCAATACTTGCTACAAACCGGCAAACATAAAGGACGATAAAGGCAGACAAGCTGATATACCCGAAGCCATACGCCAGTATAAACCCCAGTGCCAGTATTCTGGCGAAGACATCGCGGAAAAAGGTCGGCACTCTTGGCCGCAGCAAAGCAGCCAGGTAATTTTCGAGCAACTCCAGGTACGCTACCATCGCAAGGGCTACGAAGAGCAGGTTGTAGTAGTCATCTACAAAAGTCTGTCCTTCGTCGGTAGTATAAATCTGTAGCAGAAAGTCTTTGGCAAGAAAAAGCACTAACCCGGTGACCAATAACCCGAGGGTGCGGAGTAGAAAGAGAAAAGACAGGTAGCCGCTGTGCTGCTCGTCTTTATTTTTGAAATATGGGAAAAAGCGGATGATCGTGGCATTGCTCCCGAAACTCGCCAGCAGTGTAAACAGCATGGCCAGTTCCATCAGCCAGTTGGTAAAGCCCAGCACCTCCTCGCCCACCATACGTGGGTAGAGGATGTTATTGGCAAAACCAATCAGCAAGCCGATATACATAAACAGGCCGGAGCCAATTCCCTGACGCTTAATGCTTCCCATGCAGCAAAACTATTGTAACTGAGATGAACGTCTTTATACTGTGTACCGGAAGGAGTGGGTCTATGACATTCATCAGAGCCTGCCAGCACATCACCAACTACACAGCGGGCCACGAAACCCGGTCGACCCTCCTGGGCGAAGCCCGCGTGGCCTACCCGGATCAGCACATTGAGGCTGACAACCGCCTGAGCTGGATGCTCGGCAAGTTAGGTAAAAAATATGGCAAGGATGCGTTTTATGTGCACCTCAAGCGGGATGTGGAGGCTACGGCGGCGAGCTTTAACCGGAGATGGGGCAGAGCCCGGAGCATTATCGACGCTTACACAGAGGGTATACTCATGCGCCCCAGGGAACGTGGGCTGGAGTTTTGTGCAGATTACGTAGACACAGTACATCAGAACGTGGGTTATTTTCTGAGGGATAAGCCCAACCGTATTCAGGTTGACCTGGAAGAGGCCAAAACAGGGTTCCGGAGGTTTTGGAATGCTATCGGAGCAGAGGGAGACCTGGAGGCCGCACTTGCAGAATGGGATATCCGAAATAATCCATCCGTTTCTCCAAGTATGGTCGACCGGGTGCGTTCCTTTCTCCGCCAAATATGATAACTTCGCCCTATGAATAAGCAAAAAATCTACACGACCTTTTCCTTTTTCAAAGGGGCAGCGGCGTTGAGTGCGCTCTGCGTATTGGCGCTGCTTTTAATGGAATCCCTGGGGTATCCTGGCTTTCTTCTGCCAGGGCTTGCACTGATTAGCCTGGGGTTTGTTGTTCTTGGCTTTCGAATTGTTCAGCTGATTTACAAACTTCAGCTCGACCGTGTGCATGATACCAATCAGGTGGAAAGCATGCAATGGATTTACCAGCAGTTTCAGCCTAAAGTGGCTTTTCCTCCTATGAGGGTGATTGCGGGGTCGCCGGATTTCTTCAAGGTCATTGTAGAACACTGCATTCAGTTACAACCTAAAGTTATCGTTGAAGCAGGCTCCGGTGTCTCTTCCGTTGTTATTTCAGAATGGCTAAGATCAGTGAATAGTGAAGCCAGGCATTATGCTCTGGACCATCTGGAAAAATACGCCAGAGAGACTGCCCGAAAAGTGGAAAACCTCAATAGCGAAGTCCTTTTTGCTCCGCTCAAGAGCTATTCGTTGAATGGCTCCGACTGGAAATGGTACGATATTTCGGGTCTGGCAAACGTTGAGGATATCGATTTGCTAATTATCGATGGACCGCCGGAAGATATTCAAAAAGAAGCACGTTTCCCGGCCTTGCCGTTGTTGTTGGAAAAGCTCAGCGATAAAGCGGTCATTATTTTGGATGATACCAACCGGCCGGATGAACAAGCGACCATCCAAAAATGGAAAGCAGCTTACGGCCTTAAAGAGCAGTATCTCTATACAGAAAAAGGCACAACGATTTTGTACCGCTAATTACTGCCGGCCGCTTAGCTTAGCCCGCATCCTGTCCTTCCTAAACTGCCGGATAAACCGCCCCTCCTCTTCAGTCACGATAAATTCGTCCTGTTTTAGGAAGGATTGCAGCCAGCCCCAGAGCACAGCCAGCCCGGTAATGCCATACGGCTTGTTCAGATAGCCGGCTTTGATGGCGCTGATAAGAGTGATGAAAAATCCGTAGCGCAGCCGGTACATGCCATTGCCAACCTTAACACGGATTTTGACGGAACCGGTCTCCGCCCCCAGTACCCGGTAGTGCCTGACTTGTAGCTCCGGGTCGACCTGAATGCCCCAGCCGTGGAAACGGGCCAGTAGTTCATCAGCGGTGTCCCAGCCGATAGAGGCCCGCAGCCCGCCAATTTGCTCAAAGCACGCCCGCCGGTAGGACTTGAAGGCGCCTTTGACATGATCAACATCCGAAAAATTCTCGTACACCCATTCTCCATTTTCTTCTATGGCAATGGTGCCGCCGGCGATGCCCAGTTTAGGGTCAGCCTGAAACAGGGAAGCCATGCGCTCGAAATAGTGGGTGGGCAGGGTAAGGTCGGCGTCCAGCTTGACCAGGAAGTCATAGTGATCCTGAATTTGCTGATAGCCAAGGTAGAAAGCACGTACGACTTTAGAGCCCGCCGCCCGCTGTTCTTTTTTATCGTTATTGACCAGCTGAATCCAGGGGTAGGTTTGCTGATAGCCCTCCACGATTTCGCGGGTATGGTCTGTAGAGCCATCATTGATGATGACCAGGCGCTGTGGGATCAGCGTCTGCGCTGCAATGGACTCAATGGCGCGCCCAATGAAGCCCTCCTCGTTGTAGGCCGGCATGACGATGACATACTTCATACTGCTTAGTCTTCCCGGAAGAACAATCCATCAATCGTATTCACCCGGCCCGTGGTGAGGTCTACGCCTTCTATGTGGAAACTGTAGGGTTGGAATCCATGGTGCCGCGCGAGATTCATGATGTCATAAAACTGGAACTCGGTATTATCGTAGATCGCGTAGAGTGGAATTTCAATTTTCAACCCTTTTGCCCTGGCCAGCGTCTCCGTCCCGCCGTCCAGTACTTGCTTTTCAAAGCCCTGTGTATCAATCTTGAAGAGGATGCTGGCGTGGTCCAGGTCTTTGATATATCTCGGGAGGATGGTATCGATTTGAAACACCGGAACTTCTTCCTGCCGGACAATCCTCGACTTCTGATTGTGGGAAACGTAGGAATCCTTGATCGGCAAAGCCGAGCTGAAGACGGTATCATCCGAGACATTCATGGTGATGGTGCCGTCCTCAGCTCCGATAGCACAGCGCTCCGCAACCGTCCAGTTGGGGTAGGGGGCAGAGCGTTTTTCCAGCTCTTCCCGGGCGGCGGCTACCGGCTCGAAGGAGACGACCTTGCCCGAAAACCCAAAATCGTAAAGCGACTCCGCAAATTGCCCGGTGTTCGCACCGATATCCACCACGTGGGTGATGCCCATGTGCTTGCAAAGCATAGCGGTCCGCATCTCTTCGCTGGCGGAAGGGGTGAAACGCTTGAGCTTGAGGTAGAGCCCCGATTGTTTACCCACGAAGCGCTTGGTGCGTTCCAGGGCCTTGGACTGCAAAATTTGCTGGAGCAGATTCATTGGTATGGTTTTGCGCTGTAATATGGAATGATTAAGCCTCCTCGTGGATGACTATGGCCTCAATCTTATCGCCCTGACGAATATCGTCGATCACATCCAGGCCTTCCACCACTTTGCCGAAGCAGGTGTGATTGCCGTCCAGGTGAGCGGTGTTGTCGCGGCTGTGGCAAATGAAGAACTGAGAACCTCCGGTGTTCCGTCCGGCGTGCGCCATAGACAGTACGCCACGGTCGTGGTACTGATTGCCGCCATCAAGCTCACAATCGATGGTATAACCGGGGCCGCCACGGCCATCGCCATTCGGGCATCCGCCCTGAACGACGAAGTTGGGGATGACGCGGTGGAAAGTCAGGCCATCGTAGTAGCCGTCCTTGGATAGCTTCACAAAGTTAGCAACGGTATTCGGGGCATCCTCGTCGTAGAATTCGACTTTCATGGTGCCCTTTTCGGTCTTGATTTCTGCTTTGGTCACGGTAATTGTTTTTGATGGCTGGCAAAGGTAAGGCTTTTCAAATTAACCGCTAACAGACTGCACAATATTCCCCCAGTAATAGGTTTCGTAAAATGTTGTTGGAGTGGGGACCCGTCCTTCGCGAAAGCATTGCAGCAGCGTTTCCGCAAATGCCGGGTAGTCTTCATCGGCTACCCGCCTGAGCTTGGGCCCGCAGGCTTGCGGGCGTACACCAAGCGCGCCGGTGTAGCTGGAAACTACGGTAGTGCCCAACGCAATCGCTTCCACCAGTTTAGTCTTCACTCCACCACCGGAATTGACCGGGTTCACCATCAGGTCAGCTGCCTGAACGTAGGCTTCGATATCCTCCACATAGCCCAGGTATTCGACATTTTGGTAAGCCCTTAATTTGTCGTACTGCGCTGGCAGCCCGCCTCCACAGATCAGGAAGCGGTAAGGAAAATCTGCCATTTGCCGAAAGGCCGGCTCAATATGCTCAATGATGCGCACCACAGCTTCTAAATTAGGCTGATAAGTCTGTGGCCCGAAAAAAATAATGAGGCATTCCTCCTCACCGTAGCCGTGCTTTTGCCGGATACTTGCCCGGGCCCGTTGCCGCTCCGGTTGGCAGGGATGAGGCGTGCCGTAGGGCAAGACACTGCACTTTTCGGGCAAAAGCCCAAAGGCCTGCTGCCCTGGCCCAACTTCATCCGGAGAAATGAAATAAAGGTGATGCGCCAGGCGGAAAGCGAGCCATTCCACAGCAAAGACCAACGGCCACCACGCCTTGCCCATGCTCCGGAACCGCTGGTACTCCAAATTTTGAATGTAGATGGAAAGTTTAACCTCCTGCCTATTGCACGGCCAGTATAGCAACAAGGCAATGAAAGGCTGAAAGGCGATGCAGTGGCCCACACCATTTTCTTTAAAATACCGGCTAATACGCATGGCGCCTCCCGGTAGCACATAGCGGGCGACACCACTGCTTAGCAAGCCTTTCAGTTGGAATGGCGCGGCATCATCGGTATTATCAGGTGTTGAAATGGCAGTGAGCCGGGTACGCTCCGCCAGGAACCGGCACAGCCCGAATGCCGCTTTGTGCCCGCCGTTATGGGGCGGCACAAAGCGGTAAGGGACGACCACCGCGACGTGGCTATCCTTCGGCATTATTTTTTCTTCTTTTTGCGTTGGGTACTGGTGGCTGTTGGTTTTGTCTGTTTTGTACCTGGCTGCTGTGGCGCAGGGTTGGCTGGTGGATTCTGATAGAACTGATAGCCGGAGTACCCCACATAACCAATGAGCCCCAAAAGGATCAGGCTGCTGAAAATACGGGAAACCATAACGCCCCGGTCAAAGGAAGCGGGTGAAAATTCAAAGGTGATTTCATGCTGCCCGGCGGGGATTTTAAGCCCTCTCAGGATGTAGTTCACCCGGATGTGCTCTACCGGCTGCCCGTCAATGTACGCCTGCCAGCCTTTGTCGGGGCCGTACCAGACTTCAGAGAAGACAGCAAACTGATCGCCTTGTACGGTCGCTTCATAAGTTAGTTTGTTAGGCGCATAGCTGGTTAGCTTGATCTGTCCTGCACCGGATGGCGACAGCCCGGCAATATATTCCTGGAAATCCTGGTGCACGACTGCCGTAGTTGCGGGGTCAAAATCAGTGAGCGCATCAATCTCGGCATTGGCAGAATTTACCGTTTGGAAATTGCTGATCAGCCAGGCATTACCCAGGGCGTTCGGATTTTGCTGCACTTGTTCCTGCCCGGGCTGGCCAATGATAAAGTATTTGGTATTCAGCATATCCAGCACTTTCTGGTTGCCCTGACTGAGGTGACGGTCTATCAGGTCCTGTGCTCTTTGCAGCTTTGCAGCATGGTAGCCACCAATGGTTTTGTGGTAGTAAGAAGCCTTGGAACTGTTGAATGTGTTGATCGAGGCATCGTAAACCCGGTAGTGCGGGTCGGTATCCTGCAGGATTTGCTCATCCACGGGGCGGGGTGCAAGGCCGGCAAAGTATTGCCGCTCGGTTACGAATAGGTCTTCATCTACATAGCGCCGGCCCACCGTCCAATGGTCGAAAGTGATGAGTACACCGAGCCCAAGCAGCAGGATATTGAGCTTCACTTTTTCCTGCAAATAAGCCCAAAGCAATCCACCACTGAGCAATACCAGGATAAGGGTGCGGAAAGCATCCCCCTGCATCAGCGACTGCCGGTCTGCACGGACAGCACCTAGGTCAAATCCACTTTGCTCCAGCCGGGCATCCCCCGCGCTGTTGAAATCGAAAAAAGAAGGGCCAAGCAAGGCAAAGAACAGGGCAATGGCTGCGGCTATCCCTCCGCCGATCTTGAGGCTGCGCATGGCATCCTCTTTGGTTACCTTTTGGTTGATGATCTTGTGCAGCGTCAGGAAGCCCAGTACAGGCACCAAAAATGCCGTGACACTCAAAATGGAGTTAGGCGTTCTGAACTTGTTGTACAGGGGGAAGTAATCGAAAAACAACCGGTTGAAGCCCTCCAGGTTATTACCCATCGACAACAGCATCGTCAGGAGGGTACCCAGGCCAATCCACCATTTCACCGGGCCTTTGACCAGGAAGAGCCCCATAAGGAAGAGGAAAAACACAATACTGCCAAAGTAAATCGGGCCACTCGTGAAGGGCAGGTCACCCCAGTAGAGCGGCGCCTTAAAATTGGCAGGCAGGCGCGCGCCTTTGCGTCTCAAATCCTGGGCGATTGCAGAATCATCCCCAATGGCTTCCTGTGATCCACCACCGGCTACTCCCGGGATGTAGGAGGCAAATAAATCAATGGCCCCGTTGCTCCACTGCATGGCATAGTCCCAGGCCAGGCCTTCTGTTTCACTGCTGGAAGAAGCGTCACCGGTTGTTTCCAGAATCGGCTCCCCGCGCATGGTATCCTTGGAGTATTCGTAGGTAATCCACAAGTTGGAAGCCGCAGCTCCAAGTGCAAGGAGTCCGCCCGCAATCAGGACACCTGCTGCTTTTGCAAAATGAGGCATGCGGTTGCGCCTGATATTGTAGACCAGCTCCGCCACACCGAAAATGAGCAGGGTAAGGGCGAAGTAATACGTCATCTGCACGTGGTTAGCCATGATGTTCAGGCCCAGCCCTGTAGCAAACAGAATGCCTCCCAGCAGGTAGCGTTTTCGGAAAGCCATGAGCAGCCCCACCGTCACGATGGGGAGGTAAGAAATAGACTTGACCTTGGTCTCGTGGCCCGCCTCGAAGAGGATGAGGTTGTTGGTGGTCAGGCCAAAGGCAATGGCACCGATCACCGCCAGCCAGGGGTTAGCGCCCAATACAACCATGAGCAGGTAAAAGCCGGCCATAGCCAGAAAGAACCGGCCAATCGGCGGCTTCATGCCCAGGGTTCCTATGTTGTCGAGGACTTTCAGGGAATTGCCTTCGCTCACGGTATTGATCTGATAGGTGGGCATGCCTCCGAACATGGCGTTGGTCCACAGGGAGGTCTCACCGGTTTGTTCCTTGTATTCCCGGACTTCCTGCGACATGCCCCGGTACTGAATGATATCACCCTGCTGCGGCATTTTACCTTCCAGCTGCGGAAAAAAGAATGCGGCACAAAGGGCGAAGAAAATGCCCAAGGCAATAAGGTGAGGAATGGCTTTCTGTAACATAATGGTTGTTGTTCTGGTCAGATGAAGTCTACGTCCACATCATAAGGATACGTAATCAGGAAGTGGATCGCGCGGTCTATGTCAAAGTTTTCGAATACAATTTTGTAAAGCATATCGGTGATGGGCACCCTGAGCTTATAATGCCGGGCCAGTTTTCGGGCGATTTGAAGGGTGCGTACGCCTTCTGCGAGTTCCGGCATGGTCGCCTCTATGTCTTCGATGGCCTCGCCCTGCCCGAGGCGGTAGCCGAAGGTGAAATTCCGGCTGTCTTTACTTGTAGCCGTAGCCACCAGATCGCCTATGCCAGCCGTGCCAAAAAAGGCACTGCTTTGGCTACCCATAGCGTTGCCAAAGTACACCATTTCGGTGAGGCCTCTGGTGATGAGCATAGCCTGGATATTTTTGCCCAGCCCTTTGCCTTTCAGCACCCCGGAGCCAATAGCTATGATATTCTTCAAAGCACCCGCCAGTTCAGCACCAAGCAGATCGTAGGTGCCAAACACATGAAAATGCTCGCTGCTAAGCACCTGCTTGCCTATGCTGATCACTTCGTCGTAGGCACTGCCAATCACGGTTGCTGTTGGCTGGCCTTCCATGATTTCGCTGGCGAGGTTGGGCCCCGACAGACAGCCTACCCGCCGGACCACACTTTCCTGCAAGATCACTTCACTCATGGTGCTTACATCGCTGCGCGATACAGGCTTACCATCATCAGTGTCCTGAAAAAGCTGCTCAGGAGCATCAAATCCTTTGGTGCCATGGATCAGGATATGATAAGGGCGCAGATGAGGCCCCAGGCTGTGCATCATTTTACGGAAGCTGTTGGAGGGGACGACCGGAAAGAGCAGGGTGCAGGACTGGGCCAGCTCCTGCAGGTCATTAGTGGCGCGCACCCTTGGTGACAAGTCTACGTCAAGATGTCGGTGCGTTTCATTAATTTGCTGCACAAGCGGTGCCTGCCGGCTGTACAGCAGCACGTCCACATTATACGCCAGGAGATTGGCAATTGCGGTGCCAAAGCTGCCTGCTCCAATAATTCCTACAGGTTGTTCTACTGCGATTGATGGCATGAAGCGCTGCTCTGATTTGGCGTAAATGTACACTTTTTTTCAAAGCTTATCGGAAGCTTGCCCGAGTTGGTCGACAGATTAAAACATTCCCGGTAAAATCCCGTTTTGTTGCATATGATAAATGGATGGATTCCTACTTTGTTGCTGATCGGCAGTTTGGTTTATTCGCACGATACCGGAAAACCTGCCGCACCTGTTCAACCGGCAGATGGCCCCAGAGGACAAAACTACTTACACGCTGAGGTAACCTTTTCTGACCATGCCCGCCGTTCTGATGGTTTTTGGTTGTTCGAGCCCGCCGCGCCTATACCGGAAAACGCCCCGGTAGTGGTGTTTCATCATGGTTATGGGGCAATCAATCCTATGATTTACGGGGCATGGATCCGGCACATCGTCCGGCAGGGCAATATTGTCATTTATCCACGATATCAAAAAAATCTGTTATTTCCCGGCTCAAAGCACTTCGTGCCAAATGCTGCAAAAGGTATTCGATCGGCATTGAAGCTGCTGTCTGAAGAAGCAGGCCGGGTGCGCCCGGATACCAATGCTTTTTTCATCGCGGGGCATAGTTACGGTGGCGCGATTTCTGCTCATATTGCTGCCCGCTACGCTGAACTGGGCCTTCCGCACCCCAAAGGCGTGTTACTGTGTGCCCCCGGTACCGGCCCCTTAAACGGAGGGCTGCTGGAATCTTATGAGGGCATTTCGCCTCAAACCCGGTTGGGGATCATCGTGAGTGTCAATGACTATGTAGTCGGGGAAGAACTTGGCCGTACGGTTTATCAAACGGCAACCCAAACGCCTTACCGTTTTCTGATGCGGCAGTTCCCGGATACCCACGGCACTCCGGAACTTACAGCCGGGCATAATGAATGCTATGCTATGGACCCTGAGTTCGACGGAGGTGTTGAGAATCTTTCCCTTAAGCGCGCCCGCCGGGTCGCACAGGAAAATGCTGCCGATTACTATGCCTACTGGAAAATGCTCGATGCCATGATGGCTTGCGAGCTGCGCGGGGAGCACTGCGAACTGGCAAAAGGCTGTGGGCCTAAGGCGGCTTTCATGGGGCAGTGGAGCGACGGCCATCCCGTACAGCCTTTGGAAGTATGGGTGCCGGAAGATACGGTGGCACAATACACGGACTAATCTGTAAAAAACCTATATTAGCCGCCGAACTAAGCCTGTAGCACTATGTCAAACTTCGGAGGAATGGACTTGGGTACTTATCAGCCAAAGGGCAAGAACTACCTCTACATCGTGGGCATCGATCAGTATACGGATATGCCTAAGCTGTACAACGCCCGCATGGATGCTGAAAAAATCAAGGTGGTGCTGGAGGAGAAATATCAGTTTGATGCTGGCCTCACCCACTGTCATTTCGATGAGGCGGCAACTCACTCCAACATCACTCAGCACCTTCGGGGCCTGGTGGATGTGGTAGGGGAGGACGATAACTTCCTGATGTACTTTGCCGGGCACGGGGAGTATGACAAGGCTTTGGATGTGGGCTATTGGATACCTTATGATGCCCGCAAAAACCATATTGGCTCCTATATTTCATTTGACCTGATCACGCGCCTGATCCGGGCAATCAAAAGCAAACACACCTTTATTATTACGGATTCCTGCTACTCGGGCAGTATTTTCACCCAAAAGCGGGACACCAGCTACATCGACCGGTTGGAAAGCATGCCTTCCCGGTGGTTGCTTACAGCGGGCCGCAACGAGCCGGTTTCTGACGGCCGGCCCGGGCAGCACAGCCCTTTTGCGCAAGCGGTCCTGGCGGTCCTGAAAAACAATCAGGATCAACGCCTGCGGGTATCGATGTTTTGCAATATGGTGCTTGATGCAGTAGGGCAAAATGTAAAGGATCAGCTGCCACGTGGCGCAGCTTTGTACGATGTGGGCGACATGGGCGGCGAGTTTATGTTCCGCCTGAAGGACTTTGCTTATGCGCCTGTGCAGGAGAAGCGCAGCGCGGCATCGGCTGAGCCTGTGCCAACCCGTGGCGGCAACGAAGCTCCCCGTGGCGGTTCGCCGGGCCATACGACTCCGAAAAAAGCGAAACCCACCACGCTCAGGGGATTGAAAAAACAGCTCAAAGGCTTCCTCGCTGCCGGAGAATTTGAGCGGGTGTTCGATACGCTCAATGACCTGATTTCCGATGATTCTTACCGGGAGACCGACATCATCATGCAGCAGGCCCGGTATAACCGTACCAAACGGGAACAAAATCAGGGCACCATTCGTAGCGAATCTGCTCAACTGACCTTTAATCAGATTCAGTATGCGATGATCGATCTGGTGGACAGCCTGGAGGAAGAAGACCTGATCCTGGGCGAAGTGCAGGAGGAACAGCCTGCCCATTCCAATACCAGCGGGCAAACCACCAACACCCTGAGCGACCTTGAGCGGCAGGGGCTGGAGAATCAGGCAACGCTTCTGCAGCGCAAACTCAACTCCTTTAATGAGGCCCTAATCAAAGCCTTCGATCCATCCATGAAATTCAACCTTGAGGAACAGATCAAGGAAACGCAGCATCAGCTGGAGGAAGTCCGAAGTAAGCTGCAGGGGTAATTGCGTTTGCAAACTTCCCGGATTTGGCCGTATATTGCTGCTATGTCCGATCAGCTCAACAAACCAGCGCTAGCGGAGCTCTTTTACCAGGAAGTAAATAAGGTAGTCCGCAACAATAAGATGCCGCCCGGTGATCAGGTGGCGGCTTGCTACCGTTTGCTCACCCTGCTTTTTGTAGAGTGCACCAAAGCCGAGCGTATACAGTTTTCCACGCTTTTTGCCCGAATGGCTTATGTGTGCCACCGCGATGAGGTGGACAAGCGCCTGCAATTTTACCTCCATCAATTTCGGAAACGCGCCCTGAAAGCCATGCGCCAACCCGATACGGTTGATGACAACATCCGCGCGCTTGGGCTTAAGGTATTGCTCGATATGATTGAGGCACTGCTGGACACTCCTTTGCCGGAACACCTTCGAGGCGACTATCCGCCAGCCTGGCCTTCGGGTATGAAAGCTCACAAAGTCGAAAAGTTTATCCCGCAGGCAAGAGTGGTGGCACTTGAAGACGATGAGGCTGCTGAGCAGTTGCTGGTTCGGGATGAAGCCCAGGCCGATACCGTTGTCCGGGTACAGTACAATGATGCCGACCGCAACGATAATTTCATGCCAACTATCGAAGCGATCCGCTCCGTTTTTGGCTTCCCATTGGTGCTGAACCTGCTTGATGTGGAGGTGGACGATCAGGGCTTTTACCATCCCCGCGCCTTTGTGGTGGAGCCGGACTATCTCATGGATGTGACCGCTGTAGCGGAATGTTTCCAGCCAGACGGCACCAACCCCTGGCCCTACCTGCTTAAGAAATATCTGCCCAAGGAGCCGAACAAATACCTCATGATCGGAAACATCGCCAACTTCTTCCTTGATGAGTTGATGAGCGATTCCGAGCTGCCTTTCCGGGAAGTCTTCCGGCAAACCTTCGTGAATAACCCCCTGCAGTACTGCCTCTTCGAAAACCGGGAAGTCCGGGAAATCATGCAGCAATCTCAAAAGCACTTTCTCAACCTGAAGCAAATGGTAAAGGAAGGTTTTCGGGAGCAGGGGATTACACCTGAAGACTGCTATCTGGAGCCCAGCTTTTACGCCGAAACCTACGGATTGCAGGGGCGCCTTGATTTGCTGCACCTCGGAGCTGACCGGGCAAGTATCGTAGAGCTGAAAAGTGGCAAACCTTTCATGCCCAATACCTACGGGCTTAGTGCGAACCACTACACCCAGACTTTGCTTTATGACCTGATGGTGCGCTCGGCCTTCGGGAAATCTGTGGACCCCGCCAATTATATTCTTTACTCCGGGCAGGACGACCGCCAACTGCGCTATGCGCCCCGTATTCAGGCACAGCAGTACGAAGCCTTGCAAGTCCGTAACCAACTCGTAGCTATAGAGCGGCTGTTGTCCAAACTCGGCGACCCCGCTGCCGGCGATTTGCTTGAGCAGGGCAACCGGTTATTTGGAAAACTCAGCCCCCGTAAGCAGAGCAACCTCAAGGGGTTTACCCGGCGGGATATGGAGGTCTTTGAAAAAGTGTATCAGGGCATGGGGGCTGTCGCCAAACGATATTTTATTGCCTTTTCGGGCCTGATTGCCCGGGAGCATCAGCTCGCTAAAGCAGGAGCGCAGGGCATGGAGCAAGTCAATGGGTTGGCTTCGCTCTGGCTGAACAGCTTTGAGGAAAAACAGGCTGGCTTCGATATCATCAGCCACCTGACCATTCAGGAACTGAATGCTCAGGAAGAGGAGCCCACCATTACTTTTCAGAAATCGGAGGACACCAACCCTCTGGCCAATTTCCGTACAGGTGATATTGCAGTCCTTTACCCCCATCAGGAGGGGCAGGCGGTGCTATCCAATCAGATTTTCAAATGCTCTATCATACATATCAATAACGAGCAGGTGGTGGTCCGCCTGCGCAGCCGGCAGTTCAATACCCGGATTTTTGAGGAACAGCCGTTGTGGAACCTGGAGCACGACTTGCTGGACAGCAGTTTCAACACCATGTACCGGGGGCTGTATACTTTTGCCAACAGCCCAAAGGAACGGCAGCGCCTGCTGCTCACACAGGACCCGCCCCGGGAGGGGATACCAGAAGACATACCCGTGAGCGCAGAGCTTACCCCCGAGCAGCAGGATATCTTCCGAAAAGCGCTGGCTGCCGAAGATTACTTTTTGCTGTGGGGCCCGCCCGGTACCGGCAAGACGAGCATGATGCTCAAGCACCTGGTGGGGTATCTGTTTGAACAAACGGAAGAAACCTTACTGCTGCTGGCTTACACCAACCGCGCAGTGGATGAGATTTGTGCCTCGATTGAACGGCTCCGCCCGGACATCCGGCAGCATTATCTGCGTATAGGCTCCCGCTATGGCACTTCAAACGAGTATCAGGGGCAGCTCCTGCAAGAAAAAATCAAAGGGGTGGAAGACCGGGAGGCCCTTAAAGCCATTATTGATAAGCACCGGATTGTAGTGGGCACGGTTTCCTCGGTAGCGGGCAAACAGGAACTATTGCTGCTCAAGCATTTCAACCGGGTGATTATCGACGAGGCCTCGCAGATACTGGAGCCTATGCTGGTGGGCTTACTGCCGAAGTTTGAGCGATTTATACTCATCGGTGACCATAAGCAGTTGCCCGCAGTGGTCGTGCAGGACCCGCTGGTGTCGCAAATTGAAGACCCCTTGCTGCATAACCTTGGGCTGTACAATTTGCGCAATTCCCTCTTTGAGCGCCTCTTCAAGCGGTGCCGGGAGAATGGGTGGGACTGGGCCTATGCGCAGCTGAGCCATCAGGGGCGTATGCATCAGGACATTATGCGCTTCCCGAACCAGTTTTTTTATGAAAACAGCCTGAAGATTTTGCCGGATTCTGTACCCGTCGCCCAAAAACAAAAACGGTTATTATCGGTCGCTCTGGAAGAAGAAGCGGATGAGCTCCTGCAACAGCTTGCCTCCCGGCGGGTCATTTTTCTGCCCACACCGGCCGATGACCGCAGCGCCACTCAAAAAACAAATGCTTATGAAGCCGAAAAAGTGGGGGAGGTCATACGGGCCTACCAACAGCTATTCCGGCAGCAGGGATGGCGCTTGCACGAAGGGAGCATTGGCGTGATAACGCCTTACCGGGCGCAAATTGCTCAAATCAAGTCGGTACTGGAGGAGCAGGGCGCACCCCTGGACCAATTGACAATTGATACCGTAGAGCGCTATCAGGGCGGGGCGCGGGATGTGATCATCATTTCGCTTTGCACTAATTCCCTCAATCAGCTGGCAATGCTCACTTCGCTGTCTGAAGAAGGAGTAGACCGCAAACTCAACGTTGCTCTGACCCGGGCGCGCAACCATATTGTCATTATCGGCAATCCTGATCTGCTTAACCGCAGCGACATCTACCGGGCGCTGATCCGGTACTGTGAGGAGCAGACGATAGAGCCATAAATTTCGTCAAGTATGCACAGAAATCTAAAAGCCCTCTTCCTGTTAATTGCGGCCGTACTATTCGCTTTCTTCCTTTACCGAATGTTTTTTGACCGGTCTGCAGGTGCCGGGCCAAGGCCTTTGTTCCGGGAAGTCATGGCGGTTTCCGATTCTGCTGATCATTCCGCTCTGATAGGTGCACAGAGCTACCTGCTCCAATGGTGGAAAACCTCCCCGGACCAAGCGGAAAGGGATGATTTTTATAATCTGATTGATAAATCGGAGCCACTGGTTCTAACCATTCATGCATTAGCGGAACCCGGATTTAGCGACAGCTATGGCGCCAACCTGAATGCAACCATCAGAGGGGATTATGACCAACGGATTAAGCAGCTGGCAGAACGCCTGAAAGCCCACCGCGCACCGGTTTACCTGCGTTGGGGAGAGGCCATGGAAGTGGATGCGCAAGACTATCCCTGGCAACTAAAGTACCACAAGCTTTACACTGATGCCTACCGGCATTTTGCAATGGCCGCCCAGGCCATCAATCCGGACCTAAAGTTCATCTGGGGACCGGCCGGCTATCCGGGCGTTGAAGAATACTGGCCCGGTGCTGATGTGGTAGATGTTATCAGCCTGGATATTGCCCATGAGTCAGAAGTACAGCCCAAGCCCTATCCGTCTTATCATTCAGTGAGTGAGGAATTGTACCGGAAAGTCCATCGCCTGCGTTTTTTTGATAAGCCTATTGCGGTCTTTGCTTTTGAGGATGTGCCGGTGGAAGTGGTTCAGGAAGGGCTTAAGGAGGCTGTGCAGGCCCAAGAGCCGATTGCGGATATTCCTCTCGGGACAGCAGGCAGCAGTCAGGCGGATGAAAGCAGTTTTCGGGTAGGCGTTTATGACCCAAAAGACCGGCTGACCGGACTGCCGGGTGTGACTGTAGAGCATTTGTTCGTCAACTGGGCAGACCTGGAAAAGGGACCTTTTAAAAAAGATTTACAGGATGCTTTGGACCGTGGGCACGAAGTGATCGTCACCGCCGAGCCCTTTAAAGATGCAGAAGCCAATCACGACCGTCAGGTACTGTCCAAAATGCAGAATGGGCAGTATGACACCTACATCCGGGACCTTTACGAAATCCTGGCGCAGGCAGATCAGACCATTTACCTGCGCTTCGCTCATGAAATGGAAATTCCGATTGAGCGCTACCCCTGGCAAAGTCAGGACCCTCTGGAATACATTATGGCCTACCGTTACTTTATGAATTTTCCGGATACCTTTCCGGCAAATATCAAACGGGTTTGGGGACCGGCGGGCGACCGGGGCAGTATGGAGTTTTATCCTGGGGACGATGTGGTGGACTACGTCAGTATTGCCATCTACGGGCTACCGGACAAGAACATTACAGACCATAAGCAACAGGAAAGCTTCGAGCGGATTTTTGAGCGTAAACGGCACCGGGTGGCACTATCCGGAAATCCCCTGTTTATCACTGAATTTGGGGTGAAAGGGCCGGAAGATTTTCAGGCTTTCTGGCTACAGGAAGCGGCAGAGGTGCTACGGCCACAGAAGCATAAGATCTACGGTGCCTGCTACTTCAACCTCTATGATAATCCGGATGTATGGGGGGAAGGCATCCCCGCGCCGGACTGGAGTGTGGAGGCGGAGACCTTTGAGACTTTCATAGCAACGCTGAGGGAGTAGATGGACATCGCTCTGAGCTAATTTTAAATAAGGACGCCCGGCGAAGGCAGTGCGCCGGGCGTCCTGTGTGTTAACACCCGGCGGACTACCTTCGCCGGGTGTTCTACGTTGCAATAGGATTTACCCCAAACGCTCCACTGCCGCAGCAATCCGCTTCACTGCTTCCCGCAGTTCGGTTTCACTGGCAGCGTAGGAAATGCGGAAGCACTCCGGTGCGCCAAAGGCAGAACCGGTGACCACAGCTACGTGGGCTTCCTTCAAAAGGTATTCGCAGAAATCATCCGCATCGTTGATGGCAAAGTCGCCTGCTTTTTTCCCAAAGTAGGCACTGATATCAGGGAAGATGTAGAAAGCGCCCTGCGGCTTGTTGACTTTCATGCCCGATATCTTACTCAGTTCCTCAATCATCATATCCCGGCGCTGCAGGAAAGCGGTCTTCATCTCGTGGGTGGGCGTCATATCGGAAGTCAGGGCGTGAGCACCTGCCATTTGCCCGAAAGCGGTGGCGCCAGAGGTAAACTGACCCTGAATTTTGGCGCAGGCACTGGCAATCCACTGTGGGGCACCGATGTATCCGAGGCGCCAGCCCGTCATGGCAAATCCTTTGGAGAAGCCATTGACGGTAACGGTGCGGTCTTTTACGTTTTCGAAAGAGCCGATACTGACGTGCTCATCGGTAAAGTTAATGTACTCATAGATTTCATCAGAGATGATGTAGATATCATCCCGCTCGGCAATGACATCGGCAATAGCCTGTAGTTCCGGCTTGGTGTAAACGGAACCGGTAGGGTTACAGGGGGAAGAGAACAGCAGGATTCGAGTACGTTCGGTGAGGGCATCCCGCACCTGGTCTGCCGTTACTTTGTAATCCTGTTCGATACCGGCGCTTACCAGCACGGGCACGCCGCCTGCGACTTTCACGATTTCGGAATAGGAAACCCAGTAGGGTGCCAGGATGGCCACTTCATCGCCTTCGTCAAGCAGGGACATACAAATATTGGCAATAGACTGCTTAGCACCGTTGGAAACCACAATCTGGCTCAGGTCAAACTCCAGCCCGTTGTCGCGCTTGAACTTCGTCTGAATGGCTTTGCGCAACTCCACCAGGCCAGGGACCGGCGTGTATTTGGTGTAACCATCATCAAGGGCTTTCTTAGCGGCTTTTTTGATGTAGTCAGGGGTGTCAAAATCGGGCTCGCCGAGGCTGAGGCTGATAACCTCGTGCCCTTCTGCGGCCAGGTCGCGGGCCATCTGTGCCATCTTGATGGTGGCGGATTCTTCCATTTCCAGAATGCGCTGAGCGAGGTGCGTCTTTGCTGCCAATGCCATTTGCTTGTTGTTTTTGCATTAATAAAATCAAAAAATGACGGGTGCAAAATTAGATATTTTACCAATCCATTCCACTTTTTTTGAAGGGATTAGAGTTGAGGATGCAAAATATGTTACAAAAAGGGCCTGGGATAGTCAAATGTCCATTTTTTTCTATCTTCGGACCAAATACGACCGCAATTCATGAGTAAGAAAAAACAAGGTACGAAGAAGGGGGCTACTACTGCCAGGAGTGTAGCAACTGCACCGCCAAAGGCATGTGCGATCACGCCGCCTGAGCGCCCTAATGACCCATTGCTGAAAAAGATATTTCAGTTTTCAATTATTGGTATGGTTCTGGTGGCTGGTTTATTGTCATTGGGTACGGGTATCAATGGTGATGATGAGTACCAGGTGGACTACTCTGGAAAGCTGGTGGATTATTACACCTCCTTCGGTGCGGATACGGCTGCGCTTTACATTGAGAAGGGGAATATGCACTACTACGGTGGCTTTTTTGACCTGACCACCGGGCTGATCAATGCTGCCCTTGGGTTCGATGAGTTTGATACGGGCTACCATCAGGTACGGCATGTGTTTAATGCGTTGATGGGCATGCTAGCGGTATTGTTTGTCGGGCTGTTTGTCCGGCAGATCGCTGGCTGGCGGGCCGCCGTGCTGGCTATTTGGATGTTGTTTCTCTCGCCCCGTTTTCTGGGGCATAGCATGATGAACCCTAAAGATATTCCGTTTGCAGCCGGATTTGCTGTTTCGCTCTACTATATGGTGCGGGTATTCCGTACGCTCCCCAAGCCAGACTGGCGCAACGTATTGGGGCTTGCTCTGGGCATAGGGCTGGCATTGGCTACCCGGGCGGGCGGGCTTTTGCTGATTGCCTACCTCGGGCTTTTCGCCGGGCTGGATTTTCTGTTTAAATATGGTGTGAAAGGCCTGACCACACAGACCAAACTCGTTGGGCAGTACCTGGCCTGGTGCCTCGGCGCTGCGGTAGTGGGGTACATCGTTGCTGTCTTGTTTTGGCCGGCGGCCCTGGTAGACCCGATTGGGCACCCATTAGCTGCATTGACGGAGTTTGCCCAACTTGGCGTGAAAATCCGGTTGTTGTTTGAAGGGGAGAACGTAATGTCTGATGATACCGCCTGGTCTTATCCGCTGGTTTGGATTGTGAAAACGATTCCGCTCTATGTGCTGGTGGGCTTCCTGGGCAGTTTGTTCCTGCTGCCCCGATTGCTAAGCAAGTACGATAAAACGGCTGTGTTGCTGGCTTATTTTGCTACTGTTTTCCCAGTCGCCTATATCATTTACAAGGACTCTATCTTGCACGATGGCTGGCGGCACCTTATGTTCATTTACCCGAGCATGATTGCTGTAGCGGCCCTGTTTTGGATTAGCCTGGAGGATTTGTTTGCCAATAAGAAGCCTATGCTTTACGGTCTGTATGGCATTCTTGGGCTAATGGCGGTTGAGTCGACCCAGTTTATTGTCCGCAATCCCCATTTGTCCTATGTCTACTTTAACCCCATTGGTGGTGGGCTGAAAGGCGCTTTTGGTACCTATGAAACGGACTATTGGGGCATTAGCGTTAAGCAGGCGATCGATTGGATGGAAGATGAAGGTATTCTGAGTGAGCAAATGCAGGACACCATTCGACTGGCCACTACCTTTTACTACCCAGCGAGCCGTCAGACCCGCGAGCAGTTTAACGGCAAAGTGAAGATGGAGTATGTGCGCTTTAGCTCCCGCTACGATGAGCCCTGGGACTACGCGATCTTCCCGTCCCGCTTTATCCGGGGCGCTCATCTGCGGTCGGGGAACTGGCCTACGAGCAAGTCCGTGCACACTGTGACGGCCAATGGCGTACCCATTGCCACGATTGAGAAAAACGAAACCCTGGCTGCCTACAATGGCCAACAGGCGATCAAGCAAAGCAACTGGCAGGAAGCGATCCGCCAATTTACGGCAGAAGTACAAAACCACCCCGACAATGAGATTGCCTGGATTGGTTTGTCTAATGCTTACATCAATACCCAACAGTATAATGAAGCGCTGAATGCAGCTCAAAAGGCCCTGGAGGTGGCACCGGATGTGGAGTCTGCCATTCTCTATCAGGGATTGGCTTATCTCAATACAGGGCGGGCATCCGAAGCGTTGCAGACTTTCGACTACGCCACCCGTGTCAACGATGAATATTTTGCTGCTTACTACTACATGGGGCTTATCCATCAGCAACAGCAGCGGTACCGGGAAGCTTATGAAAGCGCTCAAAAAGCGATAGAAGCGAATCCCAGGTTCCGGGCAGGCTATCAGCTGGCTGCGCAGGCTTTACAGGCCTTGGGAGACAACCAAAATGCGCAGCGCTATCTGGAAGCAGCACAAAAGTTATAAAATGCTAATTTTGCGGCTTTTCAACCTGATGTAAATACGGCAATGAACTATAAATTACTCTTCCCGACCTACCGCAACCGCTACCTCTTTGTCCGGCGCAATCTCAAAACGCTGTCAAAGGGCCACCATTTTGGCAAAGCCCTCAACCTGGGCACCGGAGAAGGCGATTACGACCCAATGATCAGTCAATACTGTGAGGAGCTGATTTCCTGTGATATCAATGAGCAGGACATTGCCTACGCCCGTCAGCTCAATGCCGGGCTTAAAAATGTGACTTACCGGGTGGAAGATGCCCTGAATCTGAGCTTTCCGGACAACTACTTTGACCTGATCACTTCCGTAGATGTGATTGAGCATGTGGGCAAGCCGGAAAGGATGATCGAAGAAGTACAAAGAGTATTAAAACCCAACGGTATTGCCCTAATTACTTTTCCATCTCTGGATTTTCCCCTAACTTACGACCCGATCAACCGGGTGCTGAGCTGGTTCAGCGAAAAACGGATTCCACAGGGCGCCTATGCCTTCGGGCATGAGTACCTCGTCTCAAAAACGGAATTCCGGCAGTGGTCAGACCGGCACCGGCTGAGCATAATGATTGAACAAAACCTAAGTGGATATATCATCGGGCTGCTTGAAATGTACTGGACGGGCATCGTTCAGCGCATCTTCAAGGCCAACGCTACCAACCTCCAAAGGCAGCCCGATAAAGGCATGGCACTCCGGCCTTCTACCCGGGAGCCTTTTCTGACTAAGCTGACAGACCTGATTATCGCCATTGACCATGCCCTTTTCCGCAGTGCTGCACACTCTGTCGGCAAAGGCTTCATTATAAAAAAGTAAACCTATTACGAATATGAAAGACCGACTCGTAGAGTTAAAAGACCGCCTGGCAAAAGCCGAATTGGGCGGGGGGCAAAAACGCATTGACAAGCAGCACGAAAAGGGCAAGCTCACTGCCCGGGAGCGCGTACATTTTCTCCTGGATGAGGGCTCCTTTGAAGAAATTGGTGCCTTTGTTAAGCACCGCTGTACTGATTTTGGCATGGACAAGCAACGGGTGCCGGGTGACGGCGTGGTTACTGGCTATGGCACTATCGACGGGCGCCTGGTTTATGTGTTCTCTCAGGATTTTACGGTTTTTGGAGGTTCTCTGTCAGAAACCCACGCCGAGAAGATTTGCAAGATCATGGATATGGCCATGAAGAATGGCGCACCTGTCATTGGCCTGAACGATTCAGGGGGAGCCCGTATTCAGGAGGGGGTGCGCTCGCTGGGTGGCTATGCTGATATTTTCTATCGCAATGTGATGGCTTCCGGTGTGGTTCCTCAGATTTCTGCCATCATGGGGCCATGTGCCGGTGGTGCTGTGTACTCTCCGGCCATGACCGACTTTACGATCATGGTGGAAAACACCTCCTATATGTTCGTGACCGGGCCAAACGTGGTCAAGACAGTAACCAACGAAGAAGTAACGGCTGAAGAGCTGGGCGGTGCCTCTGCTCACTCCACCAAATCCGGCGTTACACACCTGACTGCGGCTAACGACATTGACTGTATCGCAAAGATTAAGCGGTTGTTGAGCTACATGCCTCAAAACTGTGAAGACAAGCCGGCAAAACTGCCTTATGAACTGGGCGATGAACTGAGGCCTCAGCTACGGGAAATCGTACCGGAAAATACCAATCAGCCCTATGATATCCGCGATGTTGTCAAAGGAGTGGTAGACGAAGGCAGCTTTATGGAAATCCACCCCAATTACGCAGACAATATCGTGGTAGGCTATGCCCGTATTGGTGGCCGTAGTATAGGTGTGGTGGGCAATCAGCCCATGAGCCTGGCAGGCGTGCTTGACGTGGAAAGCTCAAAGAAAGGCGCCCGCTTCGTACGTACCTGTGATTGCTTCAATATCCCACTCCTTGTACTGGTGGATGTACCGGGCTTCCTGCCGGGCACCGATCAGGAATGGAATGGCATTATCGTCAATGGCGCGAAGTTGCTGTATGCCTTTAGCGAGGCTACTGTGCCACGGGTGACGCTGATTACCCGAAAGGCCTATGGTGGTGCCTACGACGTAATGAACTCCAAGCACATAGGTGCGGATATGAACTTCGCCTGGCCGTCCTCTGAGATCGCTGTAATGGGAGCAAAAGGTGCTTCTGAGATCATCTTCCGCCGGGAAATCATGGAAGCAGAAGATCCGGAAGCGATGCTGCTGGAAAAAGAAAAAGAGTATCAGGAAAAGTTTGCCCACCCTTACCGGGCTGCGAGCCGCGGGTTTATCGATGAGGTCATTGACCCGATTTACACCCGCCGCAAACTGATCAAAGCCTTTACGATGCTGGAGAATAAAGTGGCAAAAATCCCTGCTAAGAAGCACGGTAATATCCCACTCTAAGCCAGCTGTAAGAACTTTTTGATACATTTGCCAACTGCCGGGCGGCTACAAGTCCTCCCGGCAGTTCTGATATAGCAATCACTATTTGTTATTTAGCACTACAAGATGTCGCACAGACTACCACCTTACATACTGATTGAAACCCCTCAGGCACTGGAAGACTTCTATCAGGCCCACCGTGGCCTGAAGTGGATGGGCTTCGATACTGAATTTGTGGGCGAAAAGCGCTTTCGGACCACGCTCTGCCTGATTCAGACCATTTCTGATGCAGGGCTCTACCTGATCGACTCCATTAAGCTTAAGGATGACCTTGGGCCTTTCCTCAGGCTTATTCAAGATAAAGGGATTGAGAAAATTACTCATGCTGGTGATAATGACTACCGGCTCCTTTACAATCTGTACGGCACCCTGCCGAAGAATGTTTTCGATACCCAGATTGCTGCCGGGTTTGCCGGGTACAATTATCCCACTTCCTTCCGCAAACTGGTGGAAGGAGAAACCGGACAGCACCTCAAGAAAGGGTATGCAGTGGCTGACTGGGAAAAACGCCCTTTCGATACCAAAGCCCTGAAGTATGCCCTGGATGATGTCATTCCCCTGCCTCAGCTGCACGAGGCTCTGAAGCGTAAGTTGGAAAAACGAGGGCGTACGCACTGGGCGGTCGAAGAATTCGCCCACCTGGAAAAAGAAGCCTACTATTATAAGGACCCCAACCACGATGCGCTGAACAGCAACATCATGCGCAGCCTGAAAAAGAAAGACCGGGTATTTCTGCTACGGCTTTTTGCCTGGCGCAATGCCACGGCTGAGCGGCGGGACCACTCCAAAGAGATGGTATTGCCTGCAAAGTATATCAGCCACATTGTACGTGGTATTGCCTCCGGTGCCAACGCCCTTAAACAAAACCGCCGTATTCCGGATAAACTGGCCAAAAAGTATGGGGATGAGTTTGAAAAGCTGTACACCAGGGAAGCCACTCCTGAAGAGCTGGAAATCCTAAAGCACCTGCCGTACGAATCCGACACCTCTCCGGAAGAAGACGTGCTCATGGAGCTGCTCTACCACGTGATCAAGTACCGCTGCATTCAGGAGGAGATTTCCATCAATATGGTGGTGCCCCGACAGATCCTGAAGTCCATTCGGAGCGGAGAAGAAACCGCCCGGGAAGCCATAGGCGATGGCTGGCGCAAGGAGATGCTGGGCGCTTACTTCACCGAGTGGCTGGCTACGGCAAAGGAAATGGATGTGCGTTTGCACGATGACCGGATTGAGCTTTGGCCGCGTTAGCCCTCACTTTGCAATAACGAGTGGGCGAGCAGTAAACGGCCCGGAATAAGCCTGACTGGAAAGGACGTAATATCCGGGGGCAAGCCCCTGTAGGTCAAGTGTATATTCCGTTGTGCCCTCAGGCAGCCCAATATGCCTGATGAGGCTTCCCTGTGCGTTGGTCAGCCTGAGTAAGCCATTGCTTTTCAAGGCTTCAGGAAAAGAGATTTGTACTTCTGTTTGGGCAGGGTTGGGATAAAGTAAGAATTGCTGGTCGTTAGACCGGGGCTCTTTGACGCGCGTCGCCACTCCGCAGGGAGCTTCGTCCGGTTGCTGTATAGGGATGGTTATGGTTTCTTCGGACCGGCAGCCGAAGGCATTTGTCGCTTCGAAACGGAAGGTCATTTGATTAATTGTATCGGCAATAGCGATCAGGGCGGTAGAGTCAACGTAGAGGGTCGACGAAGAAGGAAGCCATTGGGTACTGCTAATATCCGCCGAAAACGCCGGAAGCGTATTCAGGAAGAAATTAATATTCCATAAGAAAAGCCATCCGTTGTCCTGATAAAGGTTATCCTGTACCCGTATTGTCCAGGCTCCATTCAAAGGGCAACCTTCCAAAGCTGTCAGTGGTGTTGCAGGTAAGTAAGTGCCCGCTGGAAAATAGTGATCCTCATAGGTGTATTGCTCGCCTTCCGCATTCGGTACAGTGGTGTAAGTGTATATAAAGTTACCGGCTTCGCTATTGAGTGTTCCAAAATCATTGTTAATCATACTGAAGCAGTAGGTGTAAGGTATGCCCTGGGTACTGTCCATTTGTTCAACATCGACGGGGCCCGTTGCCCAGGGTTCTCCAAAGTTGGTGGAGCCTATAGAGCTGGTGCCGTAATTGATCATGTAAGCTGATTGCCCATTTGGGCAGATGATCTCTATATCGAGGTCGCCTGCGTAGGAGTGTTCCAGGTCCAAGCAAATCCCTTGCAGCTCATTTCCATTTATGATCGTGCTGCCGGGTGGGAAGGAATTGACATTTACAGTACCGGTGTAGCTTGTACCGTTGCCATCAGGCAGGAATAACTGCTGATTTTGCCCGTCACTGTAAAGGAAAGTCATACCGGGATTATAGGCAGAAACGATGGCTTGCTCCACAGGGTTGTTCTCTGTGCCGCCCAGCAGGCTTATGGTGTCTCCCGGACAGTAAGTGGTGGTGTCTTCTGAGGTGAAGAATGCAGGATATTCCGACACTTGTACACGCTGATGAAGAGAAAAGGTATTGGTACAGCCAGCAGTGTCTGTTGCTATGAGCTGTAGCAAGTAGCCGCCGGAAGATTCATAAACATGGTGCACGGTGTCGCCTTCGGCAAAGTTTCCGTCTCCAAAAATCCATTTGAAGTGTGTAAGTTCATCGGACTGCGTGTAGCCAAGCCCATTTTGAGGGTAGGTAGCGGTTCCATTTAGCGTCATCGTATCCCCGGGGCAGAGGTCTAGCGTTCCCAGGTTGGAGATGGCTGGCTCGGATAGCCCGATAGCAGGCAGAATAGGCTGACAATCTTCGATACAGCTGATGCTGCCCTCCCAGCCGAAGCCATTACCGTTGGCGTCAGATTCAAATACGGCAGTTATACAGCCTGAAGGGTTTGCCATAGAGCCCTGAACAGTAAACCCTAGTCCATACAACACCTGATCACTACAAATGAGCAGCGGTGCTGTTGTATTCATGCCGTCATAGAAGCAGAGCAGGTCACCTTCTTCAATGAACAGCGCTGGCAGGCTGATTCGGATATTGCTGTTGTTTTCCTCCGGGCAAAAGGTGAGCTGATGAAGGCCATTGGGCAGGTAATCATTACCTGGGCCACCATCGTCATAAAACTCACCTGAGCAGGTGGTAACAAAGGTGTCTAGTCCCATAATGTAGGTCTGTGCGACGACCGCAGTTACATGGGCAATCAAAAAGAATAGGATAAGGTAGAATTGAGGCACTTTCATAAAAATGGGGTTTTCCAACCTCAATATACAGATTGCTTAATTGCCGTAGATTAACTCAATATTAAAAATCGTTGATATGGACCTTAATATATTCAGCCCGCTTGAGTATCGCCTCCTGCTGCTCGCTATCCATTTTGTTCCAGATGCGGTACATCATACCGATGCGCGGGTTGTTGCCTAATTTATCGTTGTGGCGGTCGTAAAAGTCCCAATAGAGGCTATTGAAAGGGCAGGCATCCTTGCCGACTTTCTTCTTCCGGTCGTAGGCGCAGTTGGTGCAGTGGTCGCTCATTTTATGCATGTAATTGGCGCTGGAGACGTAGGGCTTGGTGCCAACGATGCCGCCATCCGCAAACTGGCTCATGCCGCGGGTGTTGGTGATTTCAACCCACTCAATGGCATCCATATAAATACCGAGATACCACTGATCAAGCTCATCGGGGTCGACCCCAAGGAGGAGGGCGAAGTTGCCGGTGACCATGAGGCGCTGAATGTGATGGGCGTAGGCGTGGTCCAGCGACTGGTTTACAGCCGTATGCAGGCATTTCATCTTCGTATCGCCGGTCCAGTACCAGTCGGGTAGGGGAGCCTTGTGTTCGAAGTAGTTTAGCTTGGCATACTCCGGCATTTTGGCCCAGTAAATGCCCCGCATGAATTCCCGCCAACCGATGATCTGCCGCACAAAACCCTCAATTTGCGAGATGTCAATTTGCTCCTGATGACCTTCCCAGTAATCGACGCATGCTTCCACAACCTCCAGAGGTGAAAGCAGCTTGGCGTTCATGGCGAAGGATAATTTAGAGTGGAATAGCAGGTAGTCCCGGTCCGTCATCGCATCCTGATAGGTGCCGAACAGGTGGAGGCGGATTTTAGTGAAATGCTCCAGCAGGTCCAGGCTTTCTTCCCGGGTAACCGGCCAGTAGTAGTACTCCGGATCAATTCTGCCAATCGTTTCCACACCAGCAGCTTTGATCAGCTCCACGATTTCGGTGACATCGCGTTTGAAGTGCAGGGGTTTGGGGATGTCCTGCTTTTTAGGCAGCTTTTTGCGGTTGTCCTGATCGTAGTTCCATTGACCGGTCAGTGGCGTTTTGCCATCTTCTTCCATCAGGATGTTGTGCCGTTTGCGCATATCCCGGTAGAAGGTTTCAAGGAGGTAAGTTTTCTTGCCGGCAAAGAAGGATTCCACATCGTCCCGGGCGGTCAGGAAATGTTCGGTATCCACCGCTTCGGTCTCGATGTCCAACTGCCCGCACAGGCTTTTGAGCTCGTGGTCGAGGCGGTATTCGTCCGGCAGTTGATATTCAAAACGTTGAATGGAGTACTTTTCGATTAGCGCTTTAATGTTGGCGGTCACCGAATGTTGATTGCGCTCTTCATCCAGGGTGTAGTACAGCACTTCGTGACCGTCCTGGCGCAGGTAGTCTGCAAAGTGGCGCATAGCTAGAAAAAAACCGACGACTTTTTGGACGTGGTGCCGGACATAGCCCGTCTCGTTTTTCATTTCTGCCAGAAAGTAGAGGGTATCGGCTTCTTTATCTTCGTACCAAGAGTGTTTGTGATTGAGCTGATCGCCCAAAACAAGCCGGAGCGTGCGGTAAGATTTTGACATATTCAGTTGATGGTGTTCGGGGATGAAACGTGAATCCGGTCACTTGGTTCATCTAAAAAATCGGGTCGTTTAGCCTAAAAAAGCCATTCGCTCCGGTGAATTCCGTTTATTAGGTTCACTATTGGAAAAACGACCTCAAATGAATGTATTACGAATCAACGGGTTGACAAAAAGGTACGGCCGCATCACAGCAGTGGATGAACTCAGTCTGGAAGTGGAGCAGGGGATGGCTTACGGTATCCTTGGGCCGAATGGGAGTGGGAAAACCACCACTCTGGGGATGGTTCTGGACATTACACACCCGGACAGCGGTTCCTTCGAGTGGTTTGAAGGGCAGTATGGCCGTGATGCCCGCCGTCATGTAGGTGCTTTGCTGGAAACGCCCAACTTTTATCCCTACCTCAACGCCATCGACAACCTGGTGATCGTAGCCCACATCAAACAGGTAAAAGCACCCCGCTTTGAGGAGTTGTTGAAACTGGTCAATCTTTACGAGCGGCGTACTTCCAAATTCCGCACCTACTCTCTGGGTATGAAACAGCGCCTGGCTATTGCCTCGGCAATGGTCGGCGATCCGGAAGTACTTATTTTTGATGAACCCACCAACGGGCTCGACCCTCAGGGTATAGCCGAAATTCGGAACACCCTGCAACGAATAGCCGAGACAGGCAAGACCATCATTATGGCCAGCCATATCCTGGATGAGGTGGAAAAGGTTTGTTCCCATGTCGCCATTATCAAGAATGGGCATCTACTCGCTTCCGGCACGGTAGGTGCGATCATTAGCGACGACTTTCTGGTGGAAATCGCTGCCGAGGACATGCCTGGGCTGCAAGCTGCTTTCAAGACAGATAACCGCATCAAAAAAGCAGAATTGCAGGACAATGGAATCCTGCTGCTGCACCTGGAAAATGAGACGCTGGCTGCCGCGATCAATGAGTGGGCGTTCAGTAAGGGACACACCCTTTCTCACCTGCGCATCGTAAAGAAAAGCCTGGAAGCTGAATTTTTGGAAATCACCGCCAACCAATAAACCTCATGTTGTATTTACTCCGACTGGAATGGAAGAAAATCCGGAAGCTGACCTCTTTCCGGCTCTTTTCGGTTTGTTACCTCATTTTGCTGCCCGCTATACTACTGACGGGATTGCGGTTTGATGAGCTGCCGCCGCCTATTAACTCCAATGAGGTGTTTTTCATGTTTCCTACCGTATGGCAGTATCTGGGCTACATCGGCAACTGGTTGTGCTTCTTTTTCTTTGGTTTCTTATCCATAGTTGTAGTGACAACAGAGCATAGCTATCGCACTATGCGACAGAACATCATCACTGGGCTGAGCCGGCAACAGTATTTCCTCAGCAAGTTTTACCTGATCGTGGTGGTGAGTTTACTGGCAGCGCTATACTATGCCCTGTGTGGTTTTACCATCGGGTACCTGAACACGGAAGCCATCTACTGGCACAAAGTCTGGCAGCATGCTGATTATATCCCCCGTTACTTCCTCATGTGCTTCGGGTACATGAGCTTTGGCCTCTTTCTGGGCTTTATGATCCGGCGTACGGGGATTGCCCTGTTTCTTTACCTGGCTTACATCATGTTCATTGAGCTTATCCTAAGGTGGGGTGTACACCTGCAAATCGTAGAGCACCGCAGCATGCATTTTTATCCGATGAATGCAGTAGAAGATCTGGTTGCTCTGCCTTTCCTGGAGATGGCCGATGAATTCACCTCAAAGTATGGATTTAGCATCTATTTACAGCCCTGGGAAGCTTCAATTACCGTGCTCGTTTACAGCGCCTTGTTCCTCTACCTGGCTTACTGGCGGGTAACCCGCAGCGATTTGTGAACAGAACCGGGGCATAAGGGTTTGATGTTGTGGAGTCCGGGACGTATCTTTGCGGGCTCGAAACGGGAATAACATGAAAACCAAGACCTTAAAGCAGGATAAAGTCAACGTCATCACCCTGGGCTGCTCCAAAAACCTGGTGGATTCTGAGAATATCATCACTCAGTTGCGGGGCAATGACTACGAGGTGGTGCACGACAGCAATGACGAGGATGCTAACGTGGTCATCGTGAACACCTGCGGCTTCATCGACCTGGCCAAGGAGGAGTCTGTCAATACCATTCTGGATTATGCGGAGATCAAAAAGCAGGGCGGCATTGACAAGCTCTATGTTACCGGTTGCCTTTCTCAGCGCTACAAGGACGACCTGGAGCAGGAAATCCCCGAAGTGGATGCCTACTTTGGCACCCTGGAGCTGCCTGGCCTCTTGGCCAAACTCAATGCTGACTACAAGCATGAGTTGATCGGGGAGCGCATCACCACCACGCCCCAGCACTATGCTTACCTGAAAATATCTGAAGGCTGCAACCGGACCTGCGCTTTCTGCGCCATCCCCCTGATGCGGGGCAAGCACGTGTCCAAGCCTATCGAAGCACTGGTGGAAGAAGCCAAAAACCTCGCCCGTTTTGGCGTCAAGGAGCTGATGCTCATCGCTCAGGAACTGACCTACTATGGGCTGGACATCTACAAAAAACGCGAACTGCCCCGTTTGCTTCATGCCCTTGCTGATGTGGAAGGCATTGAGTGGATCCGTCTGCACTACGCCTATCCCAGCAAGTTCCCGACGGAAATCTTTGATGTGATGGCCTCGCGCCCGGAAATCTGCAATTACCTGGACATGCCACTTCAGCATGCCAATAACGCGGTGCTTGACCGTATGCGCCGGCAAATTACAAGAGAGGAAACCGTAGAATTGGTTCGAACTGCCCGGGAAAAAGTACCTGATCTAACCCTTAGGACCACTTTACTTGTGGGTTTCCCCGGAGAAACAGAAGAGGAATTCCAGGACCTTTGCGATTTCGTGGAGGAAATGCGGTTCGATCGTCTTGGTGTATTTCAGTATTCTCACGAGGAAAGCACGATCGCTTATGAACTGGAGGATAACGTGCCCGCTGAAACCAAAGCCGAAAGGGCGAATCGCATTATGGAGATACAACAAGCCATATCAGAGACCAAAAACCAGGAAAAAGTAGGGCAAACCCTGAAAGTCCTCTTCGACCGAAAGGAAGGCGAGTTTTTTGTAGGCCGCACGGAGGGTGACAGTCCCGAGGTCGACAACGAAGTCCTGGTGAAAGCCGCTGAGTACTATGTGCGGGTGGGTGATTTTGCGGAAGTTCGCATTACGGAGGCTACGGATTATGATTTGTTTGGCGAGGTAGTCGAATAACAGCCTGCGTATAACAAACTGCACCAAACAGAATGTGAACACCAGCTGTCAATACCAGGGGTGCAACCCTCTACATTAAGCGTGATAGCTGCGGGGTGTGAGCTTCCCAATCTGCTCCAGCTTATCCACGAATGCTGCCAGGCTATTAAGGTAGTGCAATTGTTATGCATACAATAACCGCTTGTTTTTTCCTTCCCTGAGTATACATCACTGTTCCCTGAGTTTCTCTCGGAATCTTTACCCTTTGAGTCTACATTTGAAACGGTACAAAGCAGAGGAAAGGGTTCGCAACACTACTAAATCAGCCTTCTTTTCAAAGTGGCTGTTTTGTAAGATGGATTCCATTCGGTACCTTTAGAGAACCAGTATGCCATTAACTCCAATCTGGTGTTTTGGTAGTGGCAGTGTGGTAACCATTTTCCCTCTTTTTAAATAAAGCTCTACATCGTCAAATGCTTGTGAAGCCCTGGTTATTACAGGTCGTTTTGCAAGCTATAGCATGTATTGGAAAGTCTGGCTCTTGCTCTGTAAAAAGCAAAGCATATGAAAAACGCAGGCAACATAAGGGGGGCATTCAATAGCCGATCAAAGAAGGTCAGGTTTCAGATACTGCTGGCAGTGGCAGACCGGTCAACGCTGGAGCAGGTCGAACCGCATTTGCCAGATATTTTCGAAATAATAATCTGGGAGTTGACTGTCCCAGGTATGCCGCGGCAAAGTGTAAAGCATGATGTTGTCGTTTTGGTGGGGCGGGCAGCGCTGTCCTATTTGGAAAAAGTAAAATTACTGGCAGACTCGCAAACCCCAATTATTGGGTATGAATTGAAGGCTGATGCAGATGCGCGGGTGCAAGCCAGGGCAGGAGGGGTCATCAGTTTAGTTAACCGCTCACCGGAAGAAACAGAGTTGATTATAGCTATAGAAAACGTATTGTCCTGGGTGTCAAACCAGGGAGCGAAAAAAGAGCAGAATGCGGATTTTAAGAAAGAACTGTTAGCCGCCCTGGGCTATCTGTTTAAAGAACAGCCATCATTCGGCATTCAGGATTTGTCACAGAATATGAAACTAAGCCACGCCGCGCTATACCGGAAGGTTCGGGAGGTTTACAATCTATCTCCAAACCGGCTTATTGCAGCTTACCGGTCGCAGCAGACCGCAATATTGCTAGCCAGAAGCGAGCTGAATATTACGGAGATCGCCTACATCTGTGGGTTTTCAAGTACAACCTACCGCGCGCGACGAAATTTAAACAATTTTACTGGAATAAACCAAGTAGTTCAGTAAATATAGTTTGTTGCTTGCCTGATTTATTCGAATAATTGAATGATTTGTACGGCTTTAAAGTAATAATATATTCTAATTTTGATTGGTCAGCGGTAGTGTTCGGTTAAGAAACCCAGGGCTTTCAAAAAAGTCTTAGTTGTCAATTGTTTACAGAGGTTTTTTAGAAAACGATTGCCCCCTAGAGAGGACTCAATTTTGCATCCAAAAGATGTCTCCTGACAAATCAAAACAAGTAAACCTCTACTTAGCACCTTAACCACGATTTTAATGCTCCAGCTTTACGAATGTCGGCCCTGTTTTTCAACAGGTGGAATGTAGAGAATTCCTTAAAGTTGGTAAACAGTACTGGCGTATCGAAAAGTTCTGCTGGTTTGCCTTCCAATAATCCGGAATTTTTCTTCACGGTATGTAAGGGCAATTGAAATGCTTTCAAAGCATTGAGGAACCATTTAGAATTGTTTTATTCTCTTTTAATTAACCAGCACGCAATTGTGCTGAACATTTACTGCATACATGGATAGCTTAAACAACAAAGAGGTCTCTGCTGATAGCCAACTCAGCAGGGCTAAATGTTGGATATTGCTAATAGGCTCAAACCAGCTTGTTTTGGAGAAGGTCAAAGAGTTTTTATCAAAGAACTACGAAGCAGATGTTTTAGACCTGACTTTTCCAGATAACCTTCGCGAGATATTAAAATATGATGTTTTAGTACTGGTAGGGCGAATAGCCCTTAGCTATTTGGCAAAAGCTAAATCCATAGTTGACTGTCAGATACCAATTATTGGGTATGAATTGAAAACTAATACAGATGAGCGGTTGCGAGCTAGGTTACACGGAGTAATCAGCTTTGTTGAGTCCTCATTTGAAGAAGTGGAGTTGGTCCTAGCTATAGAAACCGTAATTCAATTGGTAAACTTGCGACCGCTGCAGCGAGAAAAGGGTGCCAATTTCAAAAAGGAATTATTAGCAGCCATAAAGCATTTGCTTGAAGTGCAGCCTTCGTTCAACGTGGAGGAATTATGCCGGTACATGAAGCTAAGCCACTCCACGCTTTACCGGAAGGTCCAGGAAACCTTTGAAAAGTCCCCTAGTCGACTTATAGCTTTTTGCAAATTGCAGCAGGCAGGAATAATGCTAGCTGAGAGAGATGAGCTAAATATTACAGAGATTGCTTACGCCTGTGGGTTTTCAAGTTCAACCTACCTAGCCCGGCAATTTAAAAAGGTTCACGGGATTACGCCCAGGCAATTCAGGAAAGCGGGTTTATCGTATACCCAATTTGTGCGAGTAATTGAATGAATTGTGCGGTTTCAATTCAATCATGTCTTCTAATTTTGAGAAGCAAATCAAAATAAACAATCTTATGAAAAACCCAAACCTATCAAGGGGCATCTGTTCTTTTTGTCCGTTACATGCCTTCTCTGTTGCGTTGTTAACCGTGACGTTGCTAGGCTTGCCTTCCATCCTTTACAGCCAGGTGCCAAATAGCATAAGTTATCAGGCAGTAGTTAGAGATGCTAGTAACAACCTGGTATCAAGCCAGAATATAGCTGTACGTATATCTATTCTGAAAAACAGCCCAAGCGGAACCGTCGAATACCAGGAAATCCATGGTGATGTTGTCACGACAACAGCCGGTATCATGGGCTTCAATATTGGTGGAGGTACCCCTAGCCCTGGATCTGTATTTACTAATATAGACTGGAAAAACGGGTCGTACTTTGTCAAACAAGAGGTAGACCTGGAAAAGGATGGCACTTACGATATTTTTGGCGATGCTGTGCCCCTG
This sequence comes from Phaeodactylibacter xiamenensis, assembly GCF_000759025.1. Taxonomy (GTDB): domain Bacteria; phylum Bacteroidota; class Bacteroidia; order Chitinophagales; family Saprospiraceae; genus Phaeodactylibacter; species Phaeodactylibacter xiamenensis. The sequence goes on from NZ_JPOS01000082.1 coordinate 149,525, forward strand.
CTTAGCGTACCTTATGCCCAGCACTCCAATACAGCTAACCGTGCCACAAGTGCTGCCACAGCAGACATGGCTAGTTCTGTATCGGGTTCCTTTCTTGGTGGCTTATCTTTGCCTGTAGGTACAGTACTTCCCTTCGCAGGACCTTCGGCATATGTTGATGCTAATTTGGATGGATGGCTTGTTTGTGACGGTCGTCCATTACAGCAGGCACAATACCCGGAATTGTTCGCTGTTATTGGTACTACTTACGGGAGTAATGGCGGGCAGTTCTTAATTCCCAATTTAAAAGGACGCTTTCCAGTTGGATTTGATAATCAGCAAACCGAGTTCAACACCACAGGAAAGACTGGTGGGAGCAAGTCATCTACCCTTAAGCCTGAAAACCTTGCTTCGCATGGACATGGAATAAATATCCTTAATATCGAGACTGATTCTGCAGGTGAACATAGTCATAAACTGGATTATCCGAAAAGTTCAGATGAAAATGGTAATGGATTTGTTTCAATTATGGGCGATGATGACAATCAGGGCCCCAGCTGGAATAATATAACTCCCGGCCCAAAGACAACTACGGATGGAAAACATACTCATAAGTTTAATATACAAGGAGCTACAGATAATTATGGAGATGTAATTCCAACCCCATTTTCGAATCTCCCTCCCTATCTGACCATGAGCTTTATTATCAAGGTGCGACCGTGACGATATTGTCATTAGCTGATTTAAGAAGAGGGGGGTGAGGCTGACTGTATCGGTGTCTAATCCGGCTTCTACTTTTTGTCAATGACTAAATAACTGAATTCTCATGTGGAATCAATTATACTCCTGTCTGATTATTTTCTTGCTATTTATCGCTGTTACCGCCCAGTCACAAACCGCCATTAATGCTGCTTCGGCGGTATCTGCTACAAACAAAGGGCAGGTGACGGCAGCGATAGGCAGCCCCATTTACCTCATATCTCAGTCTTGCAATGGTACTATCTATCCAGGAGCCATACAGCCAAATCTGTCTACCCTGACCCGGGAGAGCACCTTCGAGGTGATCGACTCATCTGATGCATTTATTACTTTGGCATGGAGCATAAAGGAGGAATGTTTTAAGGTGTTTGAGGAAGGTTGCCAGACTTATCCGGATGGCATTCTCCTGGAGGTGCTTGGCAACGGCGAGCGGATTTACTCCGATATCATCTACGATGCTAATGGTTTGTTAACAGATAGCTACCGGCATTTTGTCGGTCCGGACAGTGCTGTTGATTATACGCTCAATTTATTTATTCGTGGCAATGGTGATATGTCGTGCACCAGCCTGACTACCTCTTGCCGGTCTGAGTTGTTTCAACTTCCGCAAAACTTTATTGCTTCGGATACTTTGCACCCCGGACGGGTGGAATTGAGTTGGGTCAATAAGTCTCAGTTATCCAGTAATATATTGATTTTTCGGGAGCGCAACGGAGACTCCACGCTAATTGCAGCTTTGCCAGGCACGATCAAAAGAGATACGCTTTACAGTTTCGTCGATGAAGTTGCGCAGGACAATCCCAACAACCTGAATAATGGTTTCACTTATAATTATTGTATCCAGACTTTCAATGATCAGCTCGACCGCGTTTTGCCAGAGTTGGTATGTGATGAGGGAAGCACTAAATCAATAAATTTAAATGTATCCTCCCCTAATAACCGGGTGGTTAACTTAGCTTGGTCTGATGTAAGCACCTTTGGGCAGAGGCTAACTATCCTTAGGGATGGAGAACTTATTGCTACCCTGGACAGCATTGCCACTACATTTGTAGACCGGGTCCCAACTTTTGGTATTCCTTCTAGCTACCAAATATCTGTACTTAATGAAGCGGATCAACTTGCTGCCCGAGCTACAGCGACGATAGAATTGTCACCGGTAGGCTTGGTGAGTGGCTTTGTGCGCACACCGACTCAGGTAGGCATAGCCAATATTCCTGTTGTTTACAGTGCGGCAGTGGCGCCGGATACGCTGCGCGATACAGTTTATACGGATTACCTCGGATATTTTGAATTTACGGACGTATTCTTCGGCAGGCGATCTATTTTCGAGGTACGCCCTATTGATGTTGCAGACTTTAATTTTGATGGGCAGCAACTGCGCGATACCCTTGCAAACGAAGAGCCCTTAAGCCGTACATTGCATTTCACCGCCCGTCAAAACTACCCAATAGCAACTGATGGCAGCATTAGCGTCGATACCATAACCACGGTAGCAGGTCTGGATAGCTTATTTTTTGGATGGTCCTATCAGTCTTCCGGTAACCTAAGAGATACGCTGCATTTCCAGCTGTTCCGGGAAGGGCAGCTGATCGATATCACGGATGATCAGTCACCTGTGCCGCTGCAAATGGTGGATACTAGCGGAAGTGGAGGTTATATTTATCAATACCGGATCGTCGCCTATGGATTTAAAGGAGACTCTATTGTTACTGGCAGCCGTGTGCTGCTGGATACAATGCCAATGGTTACAGCTCCGTCTAGCTTTCAGGGTATCGTCGATTATGATGTTAATAGCGATGCCGTAATGACGATGGTGTGGCAGCATGAGTCATCAAATATTGACGGTTTTCGTCTCTACCGGGACATGAGCCTGCTGGCGGTCCTGGGACCGGATGACCGCTTTTTCTATGACTACTACGCTGAGCCAGGCCGGTCCTATGATTATTTGCTAACAGCCTACCGAAAAGCAAATGAAGGTCCCTCATTGCTGGAGTCGGTGCCTTCTTCCGCAGGGCCTTTGATTATTCCTGCCCTTCAGCCAGCATCTGTGCTTACCCTTACGCCTGAACAGCCGAACAATGCTATGCTATTGAATTGGAGTTGGCCGTCAAGTGCGGAGGACTTCGATAATGTCACAGGTTTTTTGGTTTCCAGGAACGGTCAGCCCATAAAAACTGTACTAAAGCAAGGTATGGATTATAGTTTCCGGGATTATAAGGGCGTACCAGGAATGGTTACTTACTCGGTACAGCCTTTTCTATCTACTCCGGATACCATATTCATTGGTCCTTCAGTTGCCGAGTCTGCTGATTTCCCGACGCTTTCAGCCCCTCAAATGGTGGGCCTTGATAATGCCATTCCAGGTACAATAAAGGTAGAAATTGACGGAGTATACAGTAAAAATAATGCAAATTTTGACGGATTTTTACTTACCGCTAATAATCAGCCATTCGATACGCTTAAACCCTTTGAGTCCCTGTCATACTATACTCCTAATATAAAAGAAGGTCAAGCCGCTGTTAACATAGAAGTAAAGGCATTCCGCCATACTTCGGGCGGTACCGAACTGAGTGACCCGGCAGCAGGTACGAGCAGCGTGGCCAGTCAAAGCAATTTATCGCTTGAAGCGCCCACCCAATTTGATGCTTCCTGTGAAGTCCCTATGCACGTTAGACTCCAATGGCAGTACCCGGACTACATATTTTCTACCTTTTACGTTTATCGGGATGGCGTATTGCTGGATACCATGCCTAATACAGCCAGGTCTTACTACGATTATACTGCGGAACCTGGAGTACGCCACCTGTACAGCCTGCAGGCCAATTTTGAAGGTAGTCTGTCTCCGGTTGTTTACACCACTGGTCAGCGGCGGGGTACGGCCTATCTGCATGGGCAAGTTCTCTCTGGTCGTTATACCAATGATCGCAACAGCATTATGGTAGCTTTGGTGGATGAAAACAATGGGGATCAGTTGCTACTGCGCACTTTTACGGATAGTTCGGGTTATTTCCGGTTGGCTCAGCTACACGACAAAGTTGGTACCGGCAACTGGAAGTTGTTGGTTGATGGAGAAGGTGGAAGCCACAAGTTAGCGTCAGTGGAGCGAGGTGGACTGACTACCGGCAACCGGACGGTTTTATTCAGAGACAATTTTGAGGTAGCTAGCGTCCCGCCTTTACCAAGGCAGGACAGCTTTGCGCTGGTGACTGCCTTTCAACTGCACGTATTCCCGGAGGAGCAGGCGGTGGTTACTTCGTATTCTTTATCAGAAGGAAAATACGATGGGGCTTTTGTCTCCCGAGGTCTTACAGAGCTAGATGCCCTGGAAATCTCCGCAAACAAAAGTACATTTTATATGGATAGTACAGGCATCAGCGGTGCTTCCTACCCGTACGTAAGCAGCCCCTATTTGTTGAAAGAGGGCCGTCGGCTTTCAGAGGCAGAAGCAGGTGCCCGTTCACGTAGAGTGGATTACCCAACTTTGCCTCCGGTACGCTGTTTATCTGCAATCCCCAATCTGAATTATCGGGACAATACCGTGAAGCTGCAGTGGAGTCATAATAATGATAAGGTTGCTTACTATGAGGTGCGCCGAAATGGCTTGCCCGTGAAGCAAACCTTGCGGGGAGACTCCCTTGCTTACGTAGATACACAGGGAAAACCTGATCAGACTTATCAATATGAAGTTCGTGCAGTTCGTATTTCAAATGGGCGGCAGGATATTTCCCAGCCGGAAAGTATAACTGTTACCTTCCCGGAGGTTGCCCGGCCCGTACCACTAACCGCTACCCCGGTTGCTGATTCCAATGCGGTTAGATTAAATTGGAGTTATAATGGTAATGTGGTCAGTGGCTTCCGTATCTTTCGAGATGAGATACCGGTAGCTGATGTGCCTTTTAATGCGAGGAGCTACTATGATACGGAGGGTTTTCCAAACTCTACCCCAACGTATAGTGTAGTTGCCTTGTTGAGCAGAGAAAACATGGTGTATCAATCCCGTCCAACTACTGTGCAGGCACAATTTCCTTCCTTGTTGCCGCCCAATAATCTTCAGGCTGTTGCAAATACCACGGTTGGCTCAGCAGTCCTATCCTTTGATTACAGCGCAGCTGGCGTAAGTCAGTTTAAAATAACTCGTAGTGCTGTGGGTGAGCCTACTGAAAATGTTAATACCATTTTTTATAATTATAACGGTCAGGTTCAAACCTTTGAAGAGGTAGATAAGGCGCCTAAGCCCGGGGTTACTTATACGTACAACGCTGTTGCGGTGAAGAAAATAAATGGAAATTCTTTTGAATCGGAGCCCGCTATGGTTCAAATTATCTATCCTCGCCCTCCGGACCCTCAGGGCCTTGGTGGAACTACGGGTAACCCCACTTGGGTGGATTTAAACTGGTCAATGGACTTCGCAGGTAATGTGGATGGATTCTTATTAACTAGAAACATTGGTAGTAATCAGGACTCATTCCTTATCTCATCAGCGGGATCCAGAACATACCGAGACGTCTTTTTTCCATACGACCCTCTGCCCAACACTATTTTCAATTACTCACTTAGGAGTTATCGCCTGATTAACGGAATATACTATTATTCCAATGGCTCAAGCCAAAGTATAGGTAAACTGGAGAATAGCGGTTCTTCTTCCAGTTTATTCAACGTAACTGCTACGAGAGGCACCTTACCCAATCGAGCTCGTATAAGTTGGGAGTACAACGGCGTTGGTGTTTCTGAATTCTTGGTTTACCGTGATGAGGAAATAATTGCTAATCTTGAACCCAATGAGTTCTTTCTTAATGACAGCGAGGGAGTGCCTGGAAGACCTTACGTTTATACGGTTAGGGCAAGAGTTAACGGCACCCTTGATTCTGGAAAATCTGATGTGGGCTTCTCCAAAGGAAATGGACAGCTTGAAGGGGAAGTGCGAACATCACAGGGCAATGCCCCCGTCTCGGGTGCATCGCTGACTGCTAGCGGTATTGTGGAAGGGCAGTTGTATACCTATGTTGCTGAGACTGATAATTCCGGGCAATTTGTTATCCCCGGAATGTATATTGGAGAAGAACCAGTATCCTATGAACTGGGGGTAAAGTTCAGAAACCATAGTTTTATTAAGCCGAAGCAAACGTTTAATCTTTCTCCAGAGAATAACCTGCGGTCTAACATAGTCTTCTTTGATACGACTGCTTATGTAGCCACCGGCCGTATTGACTATGCCAATACGAACTGCAGTATAGACAGCATAACGGTCCGGGCACGACATATTTTGTCTGACAGCATAGTGGTGGTAGAAACTGGACAAACGGATAAGAATGGGCAGTACTCCCTGATTCTTAATCCTTATCTGGAGGGGCTTACTCGTATTGAGATTGTGGCGGATAGCATTTTTGTAAGAAATCAGGGCACGCCGAATGAAAGCCGCGTCTTGCATAATTTTGTCTCTACCTCAAGTAATATTATTAGTGTTCCTGTGCCCCAGCAGACAATCATAAATTTTGAAGATCAGCTGTCTTATCCGGTTAAAGTAGCGGTTAATAACATATGCGGATTCGCAGCGTCCAGCAATGGCCGCTTTGATGTCGAAGTTTCTACTCGGGATGGTTGCTTTAAACGGATACGCCAAACCGCCCTAAACGGGCGGGTAACGATAGATTTACCCCCATTGGATGGATTGGTAGCGAGAGTAGTCAGCGCAGCACCCCTTACGCTGGAGAATAACCTGATTGTTGATTACCTGGAAAATCGGCCTTTCAACCTTGAGCTGGCAGCTTTTCATCAGAAAAACACGGGCTTTAATCAGCTTGGCAACTTTGTTCAACTTAACACAGACTCGTTGATAGAACGGGAACTAGTGTACCACAAACCCGCAACGATTACCATAGCCAATGAATTCGGACAGCGCCCTACCTGCGATCCTTCTCAGCCACGCTTTCTGTATAGCAATATGCCCTACAATATCAATTTAAGTGTTACTGAACTTCATCAGGGCGTGGATTGCGATGTACAGGGAGGCTATCTAATTGTCAATAATAGCGCTGCACTCAAAAATTCCCTTGATACGCTTTCCTTCCAGCCATCTACTGGTGATTTTAAACGGCATGAATTTATTGGAGGTACCCCAAACCTAGTCTCCCCGTACCGGAAGGGGATAAACGTACAGTATTTCTCAGGCCAGGGGGATTTACTGGCTGAGCGGACCATTCCGGTGGTTGTAATTGGCTCTTCACCACTGCCAGGCAGTGACATTATCGTTGATATTGATGAGGATGGACAGGTGAAATTGCCCGTAATGATCCTGCGGGACCCTCCGGGTGATGGCAGCTTTAGCTCAATAGAGGAAGGGACAACCATTACGAAGTCTCTGTCGAATTCTTTCGGCTTCGAACTTGGTGGCAGTGTTGATTTGGAAACCGCTTTCACCGTGGGAGGAGTAGGTGCTTATATTGATGCCCAACTTGCCGGCGGCGGCGGCGAAACGGATGAGTCATCGGTGAACCTGTCCTTCACCACTAAACAAACTATATCTACTTCAAGTGCATCTAACTTTGTTGGTGAGGATGCAGATGTACTGGTGGGTTTAGGCATGGCCATTCAGTATGGGCTTTCCGAGCGGATCTCGTTTAGCGAGGAGAGTTGTAGTTTTCAAAAAATCCAGGAGCTATCGATTCAGCCCAACGCAATTAAAACCGACTGGAGTTACACGGTCGGGCAAATCAAACAAATTGCGAAGGAATTGAAAGCGCAAGCTGATTCTGTGAGGGCTGGATCATTAGTGATACAGGAGGCAGGAGTGGAGAAGTCACCAACTGAAGCAATAAAAGACCTAGAGACCCGTGCCCAAAACTGGGAATTGGTCCTGGATTACCACGGCAGAACGTCGTTGCCTCATCATAATTTTTGTACAGAGGTCCTCAATGCCACTCAACTTTGGCAAGCTGCGAAAAAAGTTGGTGGTGATCTGGTGTTGAGTAATAATGGGGTACCGGGTTCTCAACATTTTACATATTTTGCTGATCGCGTAAATAAAGCCAAGGCCGCTAAGGATTTATTCTGTACTGATCCCGCCGTAGTTACTTTTCTTGCGCAGGACTCTGTTACGTTGACTCGAGGTCTTCAGCCTCTGATTTTTAATACAGGTGTCGCTGAGAAGTACGAACGGTCCACCCGACTTGTAGATTATTATCTCGACTCTCTGCAAATCGCTACTTCACAAATACCGGATGCTGTGGCACAGGCGCCAACGAGCGCTGTTGTTACCAATGTCGAGAATACAACGTTTTCTGCGGGTGTTACTATCGAAAAATCCTCAACTTCAGTGCGGTCTCGCGGCTCAAAATTCACCCAGAAAGGGTACTTGAATTTTTCAATCAGTGCTGGTGTTCTTCTAGGATTTTCAGCATCTGCCGGACTCGGCTTAGTTACAGAGGTATCTGACAGCGAGGGTAGAGTCGGCGCCACTTTCAATTCTGCTTTTGAGTGGTCCGATGAACGCTATGAGGAGATAACAACCGAATCTACGGTTTCCTATACTTATACCGATGATGACCCCGGCGACCAGTTCAGTGTTACTTCAATATCTGGTCGGATATCTGGTCATACACCATATTTCCAGCTCCTTGGTGGGCGTTCTAGTTGTCCTCCTGAGGCCGGAGCTATACTACGTGACCGGTTTGATATTTCTCTAAACGATCCAGTGACGCAGTCCTCATTTGATTTTCTGGAACAGCGGGAGCTTAATCCAAATGTACCCGCGACTTTCTACGTGAAGCTCACTAATCTGAACCCATTTGGTGAGCAGAGAGATCTCTACGTTTATCATAATGCAGCTAGTAACGAAAATGGCGCAGAAATTAAGATCAATGGTTTAGGGATAGGAGGAGGAGATGCATCCGGTCAAGCATTTACTTTCGTCAATGCAGGGCAATCCCTGATTTTCCCCCTGACCGTAAACCGGCCTTTCAATGGTTACGAAGTTAAGAATGTCGAGATCATAATGCGACCGTTTTGCGCCGACGGAGACACCTTTACACCAGATGGTAGGGATACGGTGGTAGTTAGTGCCTACTTCAAATCTCCTTGCAGCAATATTAGTATAGCCTCACCAGGCAACGACTGGCTCATCACACGCCGCAATCCTTTCCAGGCAGACAGCCGGGAGGCGATCGTGTTGGAAGTGGGCGATTATGATTCCAAAAATCCCAACCTGGAGGAAATCTATCTGGAATACCGGCGTATCGGTGATGGCTCGGGTTGGGAAATCATACCGTTCACTGAACTCGAGCCCCGCTATATCGTCAATAAGGATTCCCTGCTGAATTACGACATGGAGAACTTTGGACCGGGGGTATCTCCCCGTTTCTTTTTCACCTGGGACATCACGGATTTAAACCAGAAGTATCCGGACGGTATTTATGAAGTTAGAGCTGTGGCTGCTTGTGGCACCGATGGCGTAGTTCAATCCAATATCATCCGCGGGCAAATCCGCCGACAAGCGAGCGAAGCATTTGCCCTCTTTGAACCTTCCGATCTGGTCTGGCAGGTTGGCGATGAAATCAGCATGAAGGTCAATAGAGAAATAGACTGTGCTACACTGAATGAAGCTTCATTTATAGTCGTCAACGAATTAGCGCAGGACACTGTTCCTGGCACTTTTGGGTGTGATCCGACCGAGAATAAACTGGTGTTTCTCCCACTCGCACCTTCCTCCCTGCTTGAGACGTTGCAGCCCTTTGATAATCAGTTGCTGACTATTAAGGTTTCCGGGTTGCGTGATGAATTTGGAAATCCCTTCCCTCTGCTCAGAAACGCTCAGGGTATTGTACAGGAAACATTAGATGCCAATGGAAATACCATACCGGCCATAGATACTTTCAAATGGGATTTCCGGGTGGTCGCGAGAGATATTCTCGTGCAGGACACCTTCCTGGAAACCACGATTTATCAGGATAGCGAGGGGATACTCAATACGGTCTTATTCAATACTAATCAAGGGGCAGGAGCGACCATTGGCTTCTCTATTCCTGAACTTGTGGGGCTTCCATGGCTGCAGGCTACTCCTCCTAACGGTATAGTCTCTACCTCTGATGGGCTGCCTGTTCAATTCAATATCAATGGCAGCTTGTTACCGGTAGGGGATACCACGGTTGTGCTGAGCGTAGTGTCCAACTCTAACCTGGCTAACGCAGGTGTTGACAATATCCGGATCAAAGTCAATGTACTGGCTCGTCCGCCTTATTGGGAGGTGGACCCGTCGCAGTATTCCAATTCTATGCAGGTGGTCGCGAACTATCAGTATACCCAACCTCCTGGAAATGCCCCTTCCCGAGATACCATGGACGTCCTCAGTGCCTGGATTGGTAATGAAATCCGGGGCGTGGCACGGATAGCGAGTACGCAAACTGGTCAATACGCGGCCTTTATGCTGGTATATGGCAATCCGGAGGATATCGGGAAGCCGCTCGAATTCAGGGTGTGGGACGCTGACCCCGGCGAGGAGTATAATGCTTATCCGGTTGACAGTATCTTTTTTGACCAAACGACCCTCGTAGGTTCCTTTAGTCAACCAGAGGGTCTACTTGTGGACCGGGTCCGCGACCGGGCCCGCTACATCCCAGTGAATGGAGAGAGCGATGGGGGTGGTGGGCTGACCTGGCTGTCCTTCAATAATAGAGAAACCGATATGTCGGTGGGTGAACAGCTCCGGGAGCTGAAGTCACTGCAAAACGGAGACATCATAAAGACAGAATTGTCCTCAGCTGGCTATGTAGAAGGAGTAGGCTGGATTAGTACAAATGGCCTTGACAGCATTAAGGCAGAAGAGGGCTATATTTTATACCTGGGCGGTCTGGATGATACGATACGGGTGACCGGGCGTGATGCAACTTTCGGTCCGATAGTGCTGGAGCAGGGCTGGAATCAGATCGGTTATCCATTACAGGATACGGTCGGGATTAATGATGCATTCAATCTCTTTAATATCCGTGATGGCGACCGCCTGCAAACGGTTCCACAGGATCCGGTAGCCCTTAACCTTCCACCCAACATGATTGCTGAGTACAATGAAGGATTAATGAAATGGCTTTTTGCCCCTGGTATGGAAGTGATGCGCCCCAATTTTGCCTATCAGATACTGGTGGGAGAAGCAGGTCCGTTACTTTACCAGGGGGCAACCACACCGCTGAATTCTGAGCCTGTTAGCGATGGCATGGGCAGTAATTCGCCGCTCTTCACGCCTGCAGACCCCACTACCTGGTTGATTGACCCCTCCGCTTATCCTTCCAGCATGGTAATTACTTCAATGCTGAAATTTGGCGGAGAAATAAGTCTGGACGAAGGAGACCGGGTAGCTGCCTACGTCAATGGCGAATGCCGGGGCGTTGCGCCGGTGAGTTTTGTGTCAGCGCTGAATGCTTACCGGGCACCGCTGTTTGTCTACGGCGCGCAGGCTGGCGAAACAGTCGAATTCCTCATGTACGATGCCAGCACGGACCGGGTTCATTTGGCCGCACAGCAATTATCTTTCCAGCCCAACGGCATCGAAGGTAGTTTTGTAGAACCCTTCGTTTTCGAAGCGCAGTCCATGAGCGCTACCTATGCCCAAAGCAGCACTTACTGTGCCGCAGATGCCAATGGTACACTGGGCATCACCATGGTCAGTGGCTTGCAGCCACCTTACAACTACGAATGGAATACCGGCGCGCATACGGCTTCTCTGGAAGGCCTGACCGCCGGTGATTATACCGTAACCATTACCGGTGCAAATGGCTTGTCCTTCACGGATACCGTGACCCTTGAAAATCTTGAGGTGGAAATTCCAGCTCCGGAAGTGGAATGGTCAGCTGACAATCCGGTCTGCCGGGGTACGGATGTCGTGCTCTATGCGCAGGCTCCGAATGAGGAAGCTTCCGTGCGCTGGGAAACAGCCGATGGAAACTTATTACAGGAAACTCCTACGTTAATGATAGAGGGCATTCAGTCTGCTTATACCGCTTACGCTAAAACGTTGTACCGGGGCTGTGAGTCTGAGCCACTGGAAGCTACCGTACAGGTATACCAACCTGACGCAAGCTTTACGGTGGAGCCGGCCGTAGAAGTGACTACAGAAACAGAAGTGGAGTTCAGCCCCTCAGAAGCCACAGGTGCTTTCGCCTGGAATTTTGGGGACGGACAGAGCAGCAGCCTGGTTAGCCCACAGCATCAGTATAGCCTGCCAGGGCATTATCAGGCCATTCTTTCCCGTACCGACCTTGCAGGCTGTACAGGCCAGGGGCTTTATGACCTGTGGGTAGATGCTGCCACACAGGTACTCGAACTTCCGGAGGGCGAGCTACGCCTGAAGGCAACACCCAATCCATTTGGGCAGTACATAGATATACAGCTCCACCTGCCCTACAGCGGTCAGTATACGCTTGAACTGTTATCCATCTCCGGGCAAGCCCTGGAAAGGCGGCAGGAAGTCTGGCAGGCTGGTGAGCAAACGATCCGCCTGCTGCCTGACCTGGCGGATGGCACGTATCTGATCCGTTTGGAAAGCAGCAAGGGGCATCACCTGGCATTGCCAATTGTCAAGCAGACGCCAAGGCCTTAAAGTATTGGCAATGAAAGGGATAAAAGGCAATTTATTTTTAGGAGTATTTTTCTAATTAAATGATTTAAAAGCATGTAATCAGAATGTTAGAAACACGAAGTCATGAAAAAAAGTCTATTTTTGAAAAAGCCATGAGTCTGCTGACTCGGGAAAGTCGCTGTTTCCTGCCTTTGAGACGACCTAAACAAAAGGGATTTTCTTCAAAAATGGTTTTTTCACATACGTTTTGTTCAGATAAGCTATCTGGATGGGCGTGTGAGACAGATAACGAATCCTAAAACTCATGACTCGACTATTCCCCATAGCGTTGAGCTGTTGCTTTATTTTGAGCTGCAACCTAGCTTTTTCCCAACCTTTTTCGGCCACTTCCGGAATGAGTGACTCCTATATTGATGTGGAGTGGGACTTATCTCAGGTTTGTTTTGAAGATGCTTCTAATAATGATGAAGCTTATGAAGATGGTGTATTCCTTGAGCTGACAGCAAACGGTGTTGTCATCTATACAGAGATCATAGATGAGGCTATGCCTGGTCCGGTAGACAATGTTTACCGCCACTTTGTTGGTCCGGGGCGATCCATTAATTATGAGCTTGTCCTCTATGAAATCGGGCCCGGTGACGAAATTACGGCGATGGGGTGTTCAAGTTTGACTGAAACTGGCGGCACCCTGGCTTTTCAGCCCCCGGTTGGGGTAACTGCTACAGATGCCACTCGTGCCGATGCGGTAGAGCTCACCTGGACGAATAAGTCTGAGTTGAGTTCCTCTTTCCAGGTGATACGAAAAGTTGGGGCAGAAGAGACTGTTGCGGCGATTATTCCTGGAACTTCTATTATTGATTCTGTTTTTACATTTGAGGACAACTTTTTGCTTGGCAATCAAAATAGCCTGGAGAATGGCATAGAGTATGAATATTGCATCCGGACCTTCAGTGAGCTCGTAGATTCTACTTTTTCTGAGACTGATTTTTCTGTTTGTGACCAGGGCAGTACGTACGATATTAACTTCCAGGCATCTGATTTTGCTTTTTCAGATCGGGTGGAAATGACTTGGGATGATGTATCAGCCTTTGCTGATAAGTTAGTTATCCGAAGAGACGGAGAGGTTATTGAGGTGATTGAGGTCCCGTCAGTGACGCAATACGTAGACTCAATCCCAACGTACGGGCTGAATAGTTTGTACACTATAAGTTTACTGGTCGATGAAGAGGGAGATGTTATTCAGGTGCAAGACCAGGATATGGGAGGCGTAGACCCTATTGGCAATATATCAGGTTTTGTCCGTGGTGAAGAGGGCGTTGGCCTTTCAGGAGTTAAAATATTTTATGAAGTTGAAGTTCTGGATTCGGTAATTCAGGATTCCACGATAACAGATTACACGGGGGCCTATACATTCAGTCCCATATTCTTTGGACGAACAGGGAACTTTACCATTACGCCCTCTCGTCCTGGTGAAGGGGCTTTCCTTCCCGCCAGCCAGGAGGTAACACTTGATGTAGAGAGCCCGGTTGCATTAGATATTAATTTTTCCTTCCGGGGAACACTCAGCACCGGCCCCGATTCGATAGCAGTGAATTCATTTACTTCCAGCCCGGGTGATGATATTCTCAATTTCTCCTGGAGCTATTTTTCTGATGCGGATACCACACATTTTCAATTGTACAGGTATGGGACGCTCATTGGGATAGAAGACGATGCGGATGGATTGCCAGGTAGCATTACGGACCGCACTGGCAAACCCGGGCATTTTTACGTTTATGAGCTTCGGGCCTATTCTATTCGTAATGATTCGTTTACCATAGCATCTGTAAAGGATACGATTCAGTTTCCAGAGGTGACAGCGCCTGAAAACCTTATAGTCCAGGATGATTTTAGCGCGGAAACAGAGGGGATACTGACATTAAGCTGGACCCACACTTCGAATAATTACGACGGATTTCAGGTTTATCGTAATGATAGCCTGATTGCCATGCTAGACCAGGGCGTAACTTTTTTCTCAGATTACACGGGTATTCCCGGCGCAGTTTACGATTATAATATCTCGGCCTTTAGAAAATTCAATGGCCCGGTATTGGGAGAAGAAACGTTTGAATCCGCTTATTTGGGCTCTGATGGCAATCTGTATCCTCCGTTTTTTGAGCCGGATAATGTAAACGCTGCGCCGCAGGTCAATGAGAACGCGGTTTTGGTCAGCTGGGATGTACCGGTGGCTGCTTCTGCGATTGACAATTACTCTGGCTTTAAGGTTTATCGGGATGGCGTAGAAATAGGCACCATTTTAAAAGGGGATGATTACGAATTTTTGGACTTGCAGGGTCTTCCGGGAGCAGGTGTGGAATATGCGGTACGAACGTTCGTGCTACAGCCCGACACCCTTTCTCTGAGCAGCGGAACTCCGGCCGCTAATAATCCGGTGAACTTTCCTGTTATTGAAGCTCCGGTCATTAATTCTGTAGGGGCTGCGCTGGGTAAGGCTACGGTCAATCTTGGGGCAGGCTATTCCACTGCCAACAGCAATTTTGATGGGTTTATTTTCTATGCAGATGGCGTCCCTTTTGATACCGTCGATGTAGATAAGAACAGCGCAACCTATTACCCGAACACAACCGGAGGAAGTGCCATTTCAATAAACTTCGAGGCTAGGGCATTTCGAAACATAAATGGCAGGATATTCACATCCGATGCCGATGCTCAGACAGCCTCGGTACCGCTTGGGAACAACCCCCTTGAAGCACCTGGGAATATCAATGCTTCGGAGCATTTCCCTATGCATGTGGCGCTGACCTGGACCTATCCCGTCTTCAAGCTATCCCGGTTTGTGGTTTATCGGGATGGCGTAGCTTTGGATACCCTTCCCACTACCGCCCGTGCGTATTATGACTATGATGTGTCGGTTTCGGTCCGCCATGAATATGCGGCACAAGCTATATACGAAGGCGCAGCCTCCATCTCCGTTTATGATCAAGGCTCAAGGTTAGGCAGAGGTTATGTTATTGCCCACATTGACTCCGATGCCAATGGAAGGCAGATGGACAGTTTAAGGTTTAATATTCTGGGGAGCTCAGGCCCACTGGGCGCTGTATTTACGAACGAGTCTGGTACAGCTGTTTTTGATTGTCTGCCAGTTGACAGCGAAGTAGTATCATTTACCCTGGATACTGAAGGACGGACGCTTGAAGTGCCTGCTGCGACACTGAGTCCGGCAGGAGGCGTTTCTGGAAATGATATAGAAGTCCTAGAATTTGAAGAAACTTTCGAACCCTCAAATGTCCCTCCATTACCCAGAGTGGACTCTGTTGCGGCAGTGGTGAATGCCTCTGCGCAGGTGCTCAAAACCTGGAGGCAGGTCGTTATTAGCTGGTCTGTTTCAGAGGGTCGTTATGACGGGTTTGAAGTCTACCGTGGTCTTGCAAAAATTGCAGACGTCCAAAGACGGGAGCCCAATTACGTTATAGACAGTACAGGAGTTGGAGGCATAGAATACCTTTACACCGTTCGTCCGTACTATATTGATAACGGAGATATTATCCGTGGAGAAGAAGTTGGGGCATTTATTGCCTTTCCCGCGCTTCAACCTGTAGAAAACCTAACTGCTACTGCTGGGTATTTTGGTAATGCCAATACTTTAAATCTCAACTGGAGTCATCCTAAAGGTGACGTATCCTATTACCAGCTAACCAGAAATGATGAAGTAATTGGCATCATACAGTCAGGAGAACAGCTGACCTTTGAAGATAAGACCGGTAAGCCTGGTCAGACATACAATTATACGGTTAGTGCAATACTGATCGAAGATAACGGCTTAGTTGTTTCCGATCCCAAATCTGTAACTGTTGGGTATCCGGTTGTTGGAGATCCTGCGCTTAGCTTGCTTGCTGTGCAAGATAGTAATGCAGTCAGGGTGGAATGGACTTATATGGGAGAAGAGGTGGATGGTTTCCGGGTGCTTCGGGATAATAACCTGATCGCGACACTCGAGCCGGATGAGCGTATATATTGGGATAAGGAAGGGAGCCCGGAGTCCGTCCATGAATATACGGTGATCAGCTTGTTGAACCGCGATGGCATGGAATTCCAATCGGAGGGAGCAATGGATACCATTACCTACCCCAAGCTCAAGCCAGTCGTTAATTTGATGGCCATGTCAGTAGACTCTCTTGGTAATGCTATGCTTTCCTTTGAGTATTATGCAGGTGGTGTGGACCGGTTTGAAATGTTGTATAATATCTCTTACACTTACGCGAATAATGTAATTCAGGATTCGTCAGTTATGCTGACGCTGTTTCCGGATCAGTTGGAAGATAATATACTGGAGTTTGAGGACGAATTGGCAATCCCTCAGGCCAGTATTGATTACATGGTCAAAGCAGTATCCGTAAGAGATGGTGTTACCTATTTTTCTGACTCGGAAACGGCTACAATTGTCTCTTATCCACGCCCACCTATGCCTATGAACCTGGTCGCCACCGATGGTACCTATGAAAACCGGGTTGAATTGAGCTGGGATAGCCCTTTAGAAGCCAATATCGACTTTTTTGAAGTAAGGAGGGGTAATACTGTAATTGGTACGGTAGAAGGAGGGCTTCGTAAGTTTACAGATGTATTCAACGGAATTGGCAACGATCCTAGTGGAACTTACACTTACACTGTAGTAGCTTACCGGAGTGATTATGGCGTTAATTTTCCTTCTGTGTCAGCTACTGATTCGGGTTACCCTGGGTTGCTCAGAAAAGGGTACAATGTCTTATCTGATGCTAACGTAACCTCCTCTTTTGGGTGGGATGTCGCAGCAGATCAGAATAACGTCATTGTTGGCTCGCCTTTTACAGGTCGTGGCTTTGCCTCTTTCTTTACCAAAAACTCAACTACCAATAAATGGGATCTTAAGCTTTCTTACTCGCATGGCAATGATGCTACCTGGACACTTGATGACTATGGGTATAGTGTTGATGTAGTAGGAGGAGAAGTTGCTGTAGGAGCACCCAGAACTCAGAAAAACGGTGATATAAATTGGGGCTGGATAGATTACATCCCATCTGGATTTACAGGTACTTCAAGTGGCTTTATCGGGTGGGCATCTGCCACAGAGGATAGTCGATTTGGAGAGGATGTAGCTGTTACCGGTAATCGATATTATGCCACCAAGGAGGCTACAGGAAACAATGAAATTCTTTATTTTGCGCAACCTGCGACCTTGACTGGATTAGTTACACAGCCTGCCAACACAGGATCCCAGGATTATGTATCTATGGATGCCAGTGATTCCTACGTTGTGGCTGGTGCGACAACTACCACAACTTCTGAGGCTGGCTTCGTAGATATTTTCAGACGAGATGGAAACATCTTGGTCCATGCTAACAGAACGGAAGGAGAAGAAAATGGTGATGAATTTGGAACGTCTATTTACCTCGAGGGCAATTTCATGGCGGTAGGCGCAACAGGTAGTCAGGGGGGGAAGGTATATATTTACCAGATCAAAGATAATGGCACTACAGCTGATGAAATTCAACAGATTACGCCCCCAGGGCTGGACAATGCTTCTGACACTGATAAATTTGGTAGCGATGTTTCCTTATCTGGCAAATATCTATTAGTGGGGGCGAGAAATCATCAAAGCATCGAAAGTGGAGTTTCTGATCGGACAGGTCTTGCATTCCTCTATGAAAAATCAGGTAACACGTTTGATTATGTCGATGTATTAAGCCTTCCTGATGGTACGGGAGACGCAGGTGATGATTACGGCTTTAGTGTGGCAGCCTCTACCGGTGGCTTCTTTGTAGGTGCACCATATTGGGGCAGCGATGGAGGAGCCTTTTATTACTCCCCGGACTTGCTTGAACTTTGGAATCAGAAACTAATATCCGTTACCGCCAGCGATGGCCAATTCTCCAACCGCACCCGTGTGGCATGGGTATTTACCGGCAACCGTGATTACATCAACGGCTTTAATATTTACAGGGATGATGAGCTCATTCACAATGCAGCCTTCAATGAATCCGTATACATGGACACGGATGGTGTGCCGGGCAGAGAATACACTTACAAGGTCAAGGTACTAACCACCGAAGACCGGGAGTCTATACCTAAATCAGATAAAGGCTTCCGTAAAGCGATTGGCGTATTTGAAGGCGATGTGTTTACTGCAATTGGAAGTGCACCGGTTCCGGGAGTTACCATAACTGCCGAGGGGATTATTAATGGCGAAAAATATGAATATTCCGGCCTTACGGATGTCAATGGCCATTTCTATATCGACGGTGTATTCTTCGCTGACGAGACGGTTAACTACACCCTGACTGCTTCCTATTTGGATCATGTCTTCCTGGTGAATCCGATTCCGGTGGTGATCTCACCGGATAACCCCGTGAAGTCCAATATCATATTTATTGATAATACCGCTTTTATTGCACAAGGAACAGTTGCTTACGAAGGAGTGAGTTGCGGGCTAGACAGCATCACGGTTAGATCAGTACACAGGTTTTCTAACGGGTCAGAGTCCTTGGATGAGGTTATGACAGATGAAGAAGGCAAGTATTCCCTGGTTCTTCAGCCAGGTCAGGCCGGGTTGGAAGAGATTCGGATAGAAATTGATTCCTTCCAGATCAGGTCAGATGTCATGGGCAATAATGCTGACACTATCCTGCATCTGTTTAAAACAGATAGCGCAACCGTCTTTACAGACTTTTCTAATTTCAGGCAAAATTATCAAATTGACTTTGTTGATACCCTTACTTATGAAGCGGAGTTCTTTGTAACGACGGTTTGTGGTTTGCCTGCCTCGAGTAATGGCAGCTTTAATATTGAAATCAGCCGAAGAGATGGTTGTTACCAGCAAATTGTAGCTACCAATAATATTTCAGGTAAGGTAACAGCGAATTTGCCACCTTTGGATGACCTCGTGGTGACAGTCAGGTCGGGAGTGCCGGCAACGGTAGAAAATCTGTTGATCACGGATTATCTCCGTTATCGCCCAACTGAAATAGATTTGGAGCGTACCCATATCGATAATTTCAAAAACGACTACAGCCAGGAAGTATTGGATTCCCTGCTATTCACAAAGCTGGTGTATCATAAGCCTGCAACAATCGATGTGTCGAACGAAATCGGCGAGTTGTTCTGTGGGGATGCCTCTGAGCCTCGGATCTTAAGGCAAAACAGCAATTACAATCTGACATTCAGTGTTGAAGAAACCATTAACGGGCTTACCTGCAGTGTAGACGAAGGGTTCTTAGTGGTAACCAATGCTGCTGCCAAATCCAACACCCGTGATACATTGAACTACCTGCCGGAATTAAATGGTTTTGAAAAACACCTTTTCACTGCCGGTGCCCCCAACCTTGTTGCGCCTTTCCGGAAGGGGGTTAATATCAAGTATTTTTCTGCAGTTGGCGACCTTTTATCAGAAGTCAATATCCCATTTGTTATTACCGGTTCTGCGCCATTGCCGGGCAGTGATGTTATTGTGGACATAAGAGATCAGGAAGGTCAGATTAAACTTCCTATTTATGTGCTTCGTGACCCATACGGAGATGGTAGTTTCAGCTCTATTGAAGAAGGGACTACCATTACAAAATCACTTACGGAGCTGTTCTCTTTCCGGGGAGGTGCTGGTGTGGTAACTGACTTGAAGTTTGCAGTAGGTACGGTAGGCTTATTTTTAGAAATTGATGCCCTGGCTGGAGGAAGTACCGCTGATGAGGATACTTATGAACTCTCCATTACGACAACCCAGGAAATCTCCACTTCGGCTACAAGTGACTTCGTAGGACCGGATGCTGATGTCCTGGTGGGGATTGGAGCTTCAACTCAATATGGCTTGATTGAAGAAGTGCGATATCTCGAGGATAGCTGCAAATTTGTCAAAGTCCAAACTATTGATATTACGCTGAATGAGATAAAGACGGATTGGTTTTATACAGTTGGGCAGATCAAGCAATTGAGAAATGAGAAGCTCGACCAGGTAGATCAGGTTAGAGATGGAACACTGGAGCTTCAGGTGAATGGAGAAGTGCTGGATACAACTGAAGCTATCGGACGGCTCAGCGCGCTTGCCAATAACTGGCAGGCGATGCTTGATTATCATGCCCGCGAATCTGTTCCTTATTACCAGCTTTGTGCCGAGCAGCTCAATGCCGATTCCCTGTGGGATGAATCAATTGAGTTTGACAATTTCCAGACTTTCGTACAGGGCTTAGACGTAGGTGTATTTGGAGAAGAGCCAGATGATTTCACGCCCGATGCTGACCCGGATGAGGATTTTATTACCAGGATACAAAACGCCAGAGATGCAAGGGCTGGCTTCTGTGGAGAAATTGGCTCTTACAATGCTCAGGACAGCTTTATTCTCAACCAACCCCTGGATGAGGTTATTTTTACAACTGATCTGGCTGAGCGGTATGAAGAGGCATCAAGAGCTGTTGACCTGTGGGTAGACTCCCTTTATCTTTCCATTGATGATGTAGAGGAGCGAATTTCTGATATTACCACGCTCGAGGGGATATTCCCGGAAGTAGAAAATACTACATTCTCTGCGGGTGTAGATGTCACTAAAACCCGGACTGTCAATCGTACGACCAGCAGCAAGTGGTCAACCCGGGGATTTGTAGATTTCTCTCTGATCCTGGGAGGCTACCTGAAGGCACGTGCCTCGGGGGGATTTGGTCTTATTACGGATATAGCCGTTGCTGAAAATAAGCTGGGAGGACAAATCGAACTTAACTTCGAGTGGGGCAAAGACCGCTATAACTCTAAAGAGGTGGAGTCTACTATCAGCTACACCCTTTCTGATGACGATCCTGGCGACCAGTTCAGCGTTACGGCAATCAAAGGGCGGGACCAGGGGCATACGCCTTACTTCCAATTGCTCGGCGGTAGGTCCAGTTGCCCACCTGAGGAAGGCACCATTCTAAGGGATATCTTCGATATTTCACTTTATGATCCCGAAACAGAGTCTACTTTCGATTCTCAAGAGCTGCTCAACCTGAACCCGGACGAACCGGCTGAGTTCTTCGTTCAGCTCACTAACCTTAACCCTTTTGGAGAACAAAGAGACCTTTTCGTTTATCATGAAGGAGAAAGTAATGAAAACGGCGCAACCTTGAGACTAAATGGCGGATTGCTGGGAGGAGGTAATCAAAGTGGGCAAACGTTAACCTTTATTAATCCTAATCAGCCTATCATCCTCCCGCTTACCCTTACCCGGTCAGTCAATAATTATCAGTTTGATAGTATCTACATCGTTTTGAGACCTAGTTGTACGGATGGCGATCTGTTTTTGCTGGGTCAACGGGATACGGTTACGATTAGTGCCAATTTCGACTACCCCTGCAGCGATATCAGCATTGCTTCACCAGGGAATGACTGGTTGATATCGAGACGAAACCCATTTTTAGATGATAGCTTTGAGAGTTTATCCATTGAAATTCGGGATTACGAAGCGGACAATCCGGCTTTGGAAGAAATCTACCTGGAGTACCGCCGTATTGGCGATGGTTCTGGCTGGGAACGCATCCCGACCTCTCAGTTAGACCCCAATTATATTGTCAATAGCGATTCCCTGATTGCGTACAATGAAGAAAATTTTGGGCCTGGACAGATACCTAAGTACTTTTTTGTCTGGGACATCACGGAACTTTACGAGGCCTATCCGGATGGGATTTATGAAATCCGCGCGATTTCTTTCTGTGGAGTTTCCGGAGAAGTGCAGTCCAATATCATCCGCGGGCAAATCCGCCGGCAAACCGGCGATGTATTTGCCCTGACGGAACCGGCAGACGGTATCTGGCAGGCTGGTGATGAGATTAGCATCAAGGTTAATAAAGAACTGGATTGTGCGCAGCTGGGTGACTTTACCTTTGAAGTCACAGAGCGAGCCTCTGGCAATACCGTGCCCGGAGAGGTATTCTGCTTTGCGAATGAAAATAAACTGGTCTTCCAACCCGATAATACCACGCTGCTGGACTACGACGGTCAAATTCTTGATGCCATAGTCTATGATCTGGAAGATGAGGTTGGTAATCGATACCTCGATACCTTCAGATGGGAGTTCAGAGTCGTTGCCAGGGATATCTTTGTTCAGGATACCCTCCTGGAGACGACCATCTATCAGGATAGTGAGGGAGAGCTCAATACCGTCATTTTCTATAATGACGACATTGGTTTCATCAATTATGTAACAGACGGTAATGCAGATTACCCGTGGTTGACGGTTGATCCGACCACTGGTTCTGTGCCTGCTGCAACGGGCAGAGCGGTTACCTTTACGATTGATGGCTCACAGCTTCCGGTAGGGGATACCACAGCCGTTATTCGCTTTGTATCTACCTCTGGGTTAATGAACCAGGGGGTAGATTCTGTCAGGATTAAAGTCAACGTCTTGGCTAAACCTCCCTATTGGGTAGTCGATCCTTCTCAATACGCTACGAGTACCCCCGTCATCACGAATTTTGAATTCACAAATGCACCGGGTGTTACCTCGAGAGATACTATGGATATTATCAGTGCCTGGATCGGCAATGAGATCCGGGGCGTAGCCAGAATCAGCAGCACACAGGTAGGGCAGTATGCCGCCTTCATGCTGGTTTACGGTGATCCGGAGGATATTGGCACACCATTAGAGTTCAGGGTTTGGGATGCCAATGAAGGCCGGGAATACAATGGCTATCCGGTCGACAGTTTGTTCTTTGATGATGCTCAGTCCATCGGCTCGTTTGGAGATCCGGAAATCCTCATGGTAGACCGTAACCGTGACCTAGCCCGTTACATTCCGGTGAACGGAGAGGAAGACGGTGGTGGTGGCATTACCTGGCTTTCCTTTAACAGCCAGGAAGAGGATATGACTGTTGATGAACAGTTGCGGGAATTGAAGTTCCTCCAGAATGGTGATATTATCAAAACCGAAAGTAAGTCAGCAGGCTACGTAGAAGGTGTAGGTTGGTTAAGCACCAATGGCCTGGATAGCATAGAAGCTGAAGAAGGTTACATTTTATTCCTGGGCGGCCTGGATGATACCATACGGGTAACCGGCATGGATGCTGAATTCGGCCCCATAATTTTAGAACAGGGCTGGAATTTAGTCGGAGCTCCTGTCCAGGATACGATAGCTATCAATGATGCCTTTAGTGTTTTGAACATATCAAACGGAGACTTCCTGACTACCGTAGCACAGGATCCGACACTACCAGGCTTATCCGCGAACATGGTTGCCCAATACGATCAGGGGCTTTCCCAATGGCTATTTGGCCTGGGCAGCGGCATGGAAGTGATCCGGCCAAACTTTGCTTATCAAATTCGGGTGGCAGCAGCCAACGCCGTCATGCTATATGATGGCGCTACTTCTCCACTCACTGCCGCTCCGGTATCCGATGGGAGCGGAGAGCGTATCGCTGCTTTCGTGCCATCCGATCCATCAACCTGGTCTGTAGATCCTTCTGAGTATCCTTCCAGCATGGTCGTGACCGGCGTAGCCTTATTTGATGAGGTACAAAGCCTGGATCAGGGTGACAAAATCGCTGCCTATGTAAATGGAGAGTGCCGAGGCGCAGCCCACATTAGCCACATTCCTGCTCTGGGTGATTATATGGCACCCATGTTTATCTATGGAACCAATGCGGGAGATGTGGTGGAGATACTGATGTACGATGCAAGCGAGGGCCAGGTTTACCTGGCTAAGGAAACCCTGGTGTACGAACCTAATGGTATTGTGGGCAGCTTTACAGCCCCATATGCCTTTGAGAACCAAACCATGAGCGCGATCTATGAGCGTGTGAATACCTACTGTGAAGCAGATACCAGCGGTTCACTTAGCGTCACCATGGTAAGTGGCCTCACTGCTCCTTACACCTACGAATGGAGTAATGGTGCTTCTGGCGCTTCCCTGGCTGGTCTTAGCTCTGGCGACTATTCCGTTACCATTACCGGGCAGGAAGGTATTTCCTTTGTAGATACAATAGTATTGGAAAACCTGGAAATCACAATCCCTGCTCCAACGGTAGAGCTATCCACAGACAACCCCGCTTGTAGCGGCACTGATGTTGTCCTGCATGCTATGCCCCCAAATCAGGAGGCTACCGTGGTCTGGCAAAACAGTGCGGGTGAAGTTTTAGAAGAGGGCAATACCCTGCTGCTTGAGCACTTACAATCACAATTTACCGCTTATGCTTCAACCTTCTACCGGGGGTGCCAATCAGAACCTATGGAGACTACTATTGAGGTCTATGAGCCAGACGCAGACTTTACCATCGCGCCACCGGAAGAGCTGACGACTGCCACCGCAGTACAATTTCTGCCGGGGGATAATACGGGCAGTTTTGCCTGGTCATTTGGAGATGGTGCGGTAAGCGATCTCGTTGCGCCACTCCATCAGTACGAATTGCCAGGGCATTATCAGGTTTCATTAGCACGGACTGACCTTGCAGGATGCACAGGATATGGATTGTACGATATCTGGGTGGGAGCAGCAACACAAACGCTGGAACTGCCTGAGGGGAAAATTCAACTCCAGGCAACGCCCAATCCCTTTAGCCATTACCTCGATGTAATGCTGGATCTTCCCTACGGCGGATCTTTCGAATTGGAGTTGCTATCTATTTCCGGTCAGCGAATCGAAAGGATACAATCGGTTTGGGAAGCTGGGAAGCGCAGCATTCGTCTGACACCAGATATTTCAGACGGTACTTATTTATTGCAATTGAGAACAGACCGGGGGCATCGTTTAGCCTTGCCAATAATCAAGCAAAGCCCCCGGCCATAGTGTTCATTATAAAAATGAGAAAAAACTAGCTCCATGGCACCTAGAGTAAATTTTATATTTTTGATCCTTATGGCTTGGTGTAGTAGTGCTGCACTGGCTCAAGACACTGCCGACCGCTTCGACGAATCCACCTGGTCCGTAGCCCCGGCCAACTACCCCAATAGCATGGTCATTACGGCAGTGATCGATATAGAAGGGGAGGAGTCCGTTGACCCCAATGACCGGGTTGCGGCTTTCGTAGGCAATTCCAATGGTATCCGTGGTGTATCGAGCCCGGCCTACGTAGCAGCGCTTGATCGCTATATTGTCAGCTTGTTTGTATACTCCGTAAGCGGTGCACAGGATGATATTACCTTTCAGGTATACGATGCAAGTACAGACGTGGTCTTGCCCTGTACGACTACGGAGCTGTTCAGTACAAATAAAACGGTGGGCAGCTTTGCGCAGCCGGATACGATCTTCACGGTCCGCATTCAGGCCAATTTCACCAAAGATGATGTGCTCTGTGCCGCCGATACTTTCGGCTTTGCACAAGCTAACGTAACCGGTGGGCTGCCACCCTATGACTACCTCTGGAGTACCGGGGCAACCACGGACCGGATCGATAATATCGGTCAGGGCCGTTACTACCTGACCATTACAGACGATAATGGGTTTGCGAAGGTCGATAGCGTAGACATCCTAAATCTCAACAGAGCAATTTTATCGCCTGTACTAGCCGTAGCGCCAGAGGATACCCTTTGTGCAGGTCAGGATGTATATCTATTCAGTTTTAGCGCAGAAACCGAGATGCCTACTTACGAATGGTTTGATAATTTCGGCAACTTTATTCAGGAAGGCAATGCACTGTACTTACCCGAAATTGCCTTTTCCAGGGAGCTGGAGGTTTTTACCAATGTCCGCAATTGCTTGTCTGATCCTACTGAAATCGACGTGGAAGTACTGCCGGTGCCAAGTGCAGCGTTCACGCTAAATAATAATGCCCCTTCCATACAGGATACCGTAATATTCACCCCGGCAGTCAACGACGGGCAATATGCATATGCCTGGAATTTTGGAGATGGCGCTACGAGTACAGCGCCCATGCCCAGCCACGCCTACACCATTGCTGGTAATTATGTAGTGTCGCTGGAAATGGCCACACCAGATGGTTGTATCAGCCGGACGGAACAATACCTCAGTGTTGGCGCTACGGGCATAGACGTGTTGTTTGCGCAGCAAGCCCCTGCCTGTGACGATGACCCCTCAGGAAGCATTACGGCGCAGGCCATCAACGGAGCGCCGCCGTACACCTACGCCTGGGAAAATGGGGAAACCACCGCAACTGTATCCGGCTTGTTGCCAGGCAGTTACGCCCTGACCGTAACCGATGCACAGGGCAATGAGCGGGAAGCGATATTTGATCTTTTGGCCAGCGGCGCCCTGCAAGCCCCTACCGTAATCGCCAATGGCAACGGACAGGCGTGCGCAGGTGATGACGTAACGGTTGCGGCTTTTTCTGACCGCCCGGGCGCAGCAATACGCTGGTACGGAGACGCTGCCGGCGCGCAATTGCTCTACACAGGCAGCCAGCTCACGCTATTTGGCCTGAGTAGCAGCCAGCAGCTTTGGGCAGAGGCCCGTATTGGCGGTTGTGCCTCTGCACTAACTTCGGTCAATATTGAAGTGCCTGCCATTGAATCCGGTTTTACCATCAGCACATCAGCCCTGCCTTTGGGCGAGTCCACGACTTTCCAGGCTGCCGCTCAGCAGGCAGGCTATACCTACACCTGGTCTTTTGGCGATGGGGGCAGTGCTTCCGGTCCTGGCCCGCACGACCATACCTACCTGCTGTCCGGTACGTTTGAAGTGACCCTTCAGGTAGAAAGCCCGGAAGGCTGCGTATCAAGCACAGCTCAATTCGTCAATGTTTGGGGCGGAGCGATGCAACTATTGCCTGTTGTCACCAACGCCACTTGTGCTGGTGACGATAGCGGGGCTATCCAATTACAAATACAGGGCGGCCAAAGCCCGTATACTTACGCCTGGAGCAATGGGAGCGCCCAGCCAGTCCTGGATGGGCTTACGCCTGGTACGTATAGCGCTACCATCACGGATGCCAATGGCCTGGGAGCCAGCATACAAGTCATAATTGGAGCAGAAATCGACGGCCCTGCACCACCATCCGTAATCGTGAATGGCGGCAATGCCATTTGTGCCGGTGGCGATGCCTGGGCAACGGCTTATTCAGGAGATGAAGGGGTGACCTATTACTGGTATCCCACTTTTTTGGGCAATAACCCGGTTTTTGTAGGCAATACCTTCCTGCTCTTCGGCATAGAGGAAGGCGATACCTACTACGTGGAAGCCCGCAGAGGCGGCTGTGTGTCAGACCGTACCCCGGTAAATATTCAGGTAAATGATCCGGATGCACGCTTTACTTCAACCCTGGAGGTCGCTTACCCGGGCACCCCAATTCAGTTTTCTGCATTGAATACGAACCTGGGCACCATATTGTCCTGGGATTGGGGCGACAACACACCCAACGGGCAGTTCCCGGATATGCAGCATACTTACTCAGAGCCGGGTATTTACGAAGTAATGCTTACCGCAGTTGCGGTACAATCAGGCTGTGTTGCCAAAGAAACCCTCAGGATCCAAATCGTACAGGCACCAGATGGCGGCTCAGGCGGCGGTGGTGGAGAAGCCACCCTTTTAGCCCTGCCATTATCCGAGCCCGCCCGTTGCCAGGGCAGCCCATCAGGAACACTTTCCGCCCATGCTATAGGCGGCACGCCTCCGTATAGCTACGAGTGGAGCAATGGCAGTACAGAAGCTTATCAAAACGGTGTGGGTAGCGGGGCCTACTTCCTGACCGTTACCGATAGTGAAGGCAACAGCACCGTAGGCAGTGCCACAGTGGGTGCATTGGATGAGTTAGACCCGCCTCTGGCTGTGGTGAATGGTGGGCAACCAGCTTGCCCGGGCACCCCAATATGGGTCGCTGCCGCCAATCAAAGCGAAGGGCTGTCCTATTTTTGGTATGCAGATTCCCAGGGCCAGGAAGTACTATATGCGGGTGCCTCTATTCAGGCGCAGGGCAGTGACCTGTTGGATACCCTGTACCTTCAGGCACGGGATGAGGGGTGTATTTCTGACCTGACTCCAGTGACTATTCAGTACGAATCAGTAGCCGCAAACTTTAGTGTTAGTGCACCCACTGCATCAGTTGACCAGGAAATTACCTTCGCTGCTCAGACCACTGTGCCGGGCGCTTCTTACGCATGGTCATTTGGGGATGGTTCAGCTGCCGATGGTGCCTTGGCCACCCACAGCTATACACAGGAAGGATTGTATGAAGTAAACCTGGAAGTACAGTCCGAGTCCGGTTGCACCGCTGCTGAGCGCCGTTTTGTCAATGTTTATGAAGCGCCAAACGGACAGCTGTCTGCTGCGTTTGCTTTAGAATACCCGTTTTGCCCCGAAGATGAAACCGGGGCGGTCAACACCCTGGTCTTTGGCGGCCAGCCTCCTTACACTTTTGAATGGCAAGATGGTGCGGATGGCAATGTCCGTACTGGATTGCCCACCGGTACCTACGAAGTTACGGTGACAGATGTGAATGGGGCTACAGCCGTTGCCTCCACCACACTCCCTGCACTAATTGATGAACTGCCGGCACCCGAGGTTGGGCAGGCACAGGCAGGCCCGGTATGCGCTGAGGGTACTGCTTGGCTTGCAGCTACCGCAGAGGTGCCTGGTGCGACCTACCATTGGTACGATGCGCCGGTTGGCGGCACAACGGTCTTTACCGGCAGTTATCTGGAACTCAATGCACTTACTGAAGCACAGGCCTATTTTGTGGAAACTCGATACCAGGGCTGTACTTCCGGTACCCGTACGCCTGTTTTTGTGGAAGTGGAAGCAGCAGACGCGGCATTTTCCACCTCACCGGTGGTAACGGCGGCCGGCGAACCCATAACTTTCGTTGCTCAGAGCGGCCCGGGTGATCAAACCTACGCCTGGTCCTTTGGTGACGGCAATGGAGCTACCGGATTTAGCGCCATGCATGCCTACAATGGCCCCGGATTCTTCACCGTAATGCTGGAAGCCACCACAGAGAATGGCTGTCGGGCAACAGAGACTCAAACCGTGCAGGTGCTGCCCGGTGGCGGGCTGCAGCTTGCCATAGAAGCAGAGGGGCCTACTTGCCCGGATGCAACCGATGGCACTTTAGCCTTGTCGGTAGAAGGCGGTGCATGGCCATACAGCATAGAATGGGCAGACGGCCCCACTACGGAAGACCGGGATGGACTGTCTGTGGGCAATTACGAAGTGACAGTTACAGATGGATTAGGCAATACCGCCTCTGCCGTGGTAGCATTAATTAGCCAGGCTGGTGATTTGGTTGCGCCTGAAGTGGCCATTTCCGGAGGAGCCTGCCCGGGCACCATTGTGAGTCTGATCGCAGGCAACAACCCCTCGCAGGCTGATTACCTTTGGTATGATGCCCCCACAGGAGGCAACCTCCTCTACGCAGGTGCTACTTTTCCATTTGGGCCTATCACTGATACAGATACCGTATACGTAGCAGCAAAGCTGGGCACCTGCAACAGCAGCCGGGTGATGGTGGAAGTCCCTGCCAGTGGCCCTGATGCTGGTTTTACTTTTAGTCCGGCTGATATCCTAACCGGTGATGAGGTAACTTTTACACCGGATGAAATCAACCCGGATTATATGTATGAATGGGGCTTTGGGGATGGTTCCACTTCCGGTGACGAAACTCCTGCTCATACTTACACCTCAGAAAATACTTTTCTCGCAACCTTGACGGTGACTGACGGATCCGGTTGTGCAGTATCCAATACACAAGCTATTCCTGTTGGATTTGGCCAGGCACTCGGGCTGCTTTTGGAAGCGGTAAATACGCAATGCAGCGGTGGGACAGATGGTGCGGTCGCGGCTCAGGTCTTCAACGGAGCCGGCCCTTATACTTTTGAGTGGAGCAATGGGGCCACCGGGCCAGCCCTTCAGGGCGTGAGCGAGGGTACCTACAGCGTAACGGTTACCGATGTGGAAGGCACCACAGCCGTGGCACAGGCAACCGTAGGAAGCAATGTGCCTCCGCTCCCTGCACCACAGGCGGCCTCAAACAATGATGTCATTTGTGGCGATGGGTTCCTGTTGCTCTATGCTTACGACAACACCGGTGCTGCCAATACATTCTTCTGGTACAACAGCGCTTCCGGGAACGACTTGCTGGGCAGTGGGCCGACCTACAGCCAACAGGGGCTGGCAGGCGCTGCACAGACTTTCTTTGTGGAAGCCGCGGCCGGCACTTGCCGCAGCGGTACGCGCACACCGATCACCATAGCATCTGAATCTCCCAATGAAGGCTTCACGGCTTCTGCAAATACTGTCACGGCCGGCAATACAGTCAGCTTTTCTCCTATCAATGTAGATGCAGCATACGATTACTTATGGTCCTTTGGTGATGGGACGGTTTCCACTCAAATGAGCCCGGTGCATACCTATAATGCTCCAGGACAATACACGGTAAGCCTTCTGGCGGAAAGCCCATCGGGCTGTAGTCAGACGGTGCAGGAGCCTGCTTTTATAGAAGTTATTGCTCAGGGTGCTTTGTCCGTAAGCCTGGAGATAGAACAGCCAGCGTGTGCGGGTGAGGCCACTGGTTTGGTGGAAGCCACGCTGCTGAATGGCACACCACCGTTTACCTATGCCTGGAGCACGGGCAGTAATGCCGAGGTTCTCGAACAAGTACCGGCGGGCCAATATGCCGTAACCATCACCGATAGCGAAGGCAATAGCGCCCAGAAAACCTTCAGCCTTAATGCGCTTTTCCCAACACCCAATATCCCTGAGATTAACTTGTCTGCGAGCCTGCCCCTTTGTGCTGGTGAAAATATACTGGCCACAGCTTTTTCCGGACAGGTGGTGGACCAGTATTTCTGGTATGATGAGTCCGGTGCCCTGCTGGGAGCTGGCAACAGTTACCTTGCCGTGGCAGAAGGCGACTCCCTAAAGCTACAGGTGCAAGCGCAGCGGGGAAGCTGCTTCTCCGCCTTGATATCCGCTGCCTTCGAGGTGGAAACGATAGACGCTTCTTTTGAAGTGGCAGGGAACGCTCAGGCTGGCGAGAGTTTATCCTTCCAGGCAAACACCACTGGTTATGCCAATTATAATTGGGACTTTGGTGATGGAAATACCGCTGTGGGCCAGAGTGTTCAGCATACCTACGCCACTTCCGGTAGTTTTGAAACCTCGCTGGAAGTCGCGAGCCAGGCGGGCTGCAGCTCAGTAATAGCTCAGAGCCTGGTCGTAGAAGCAGAAGAACAGCTATTATTGTTATTTGACACAAAAGATGTGCTTTGTGCAGGCAGCACTGCCGGCTCAGCAACTGTGACGGTACAGGGCGGTATGCCCCCGTACAACTTCACGTGGAGCAACGGGCAGACCAGTGCGACACTTACGAACCTGGAAGCAGGTAACTACAGCGTAACCGTCACGGACGCTATGGGGCTTGCCACTGAAGGCACTATCGAGGTGGATAACCTGGAAGCGGATATTCCACAGCCTGTGATCACTGCTAATGGCGGGGCAGTCGTTTGTAAAAACGAGCCTGCCTTTTTCGCCGCCACCGTCCCTGGCTACCCGGATGCCACCATCAGCTGGTACGAAAGCCTGTCCCAGTCCGACCCCGCTGCTCAGGGTGATGTATTCGTGAGCCAAGGCTATGCCACAAATGCGGTATTGTATACGGAAGCAGTTGTCGAAGGGTGCCAGTCTGATAGGCTGCAATATGCAGTAGAAATACAGGCCCCGGAAGCTGCGTTCACCGTCACGCCTGAAGGTACCCTTGAAGAAGGAGGCCTGGTGCAATTCCTGCCTGCGGCTCCTGCCAACGGGCATAGCTATTACTGGCAGTTTGGAGACGGCGGATGGAGCACCGCTATGGAGCCTTTCTATTTTTATAATTTGCCGGGCATGTTTGATGTATCCCTGGAAGTCACCGACCCGGATGGGTGTACCAATAACGAAATGATGCCAGATCTGGTGGAAGTAATGCCCTATCAGGGCTTTGGCCCGGGCCTGGACGAACGCTCGAGCCAAATGCAGGGGAGCAGCGATGTGCGCGGTACCGTATTCCCGGTCCCGTTCCGTTCCACCCTTACTGCAGTGCTGACGGCGCAGCATAAAGGGCAGTATGCCATAAGCCTCGCAGACGCCCTCGGCCGGACGTTAACAACTGAGCAGCTGGAAATCGGGCCAGAGCCCCGGAGCTGGCAGCTTAATAACCTTGATGCCCTGCCCTCAGGCATGTACTACCTGCGTATACAGGGGCACGGCCAGCAAACCATTACTAAAATCGTAAAGCAATAAATCATGCCCAGAAACTTCAAAACTTTCGCGATCATGACCTGCTGCCTGGCAGGCCTAATCTTCGCTGGCTGTAAAAAAGAAAACAATGGCAACGGCGACGGACAGCCGCCTATCCTGTTGGTGAACGGCACTGACGTGTACGAGGATACCCTTAAGGTCAGTGCCGGGCAGTTGATGGAATTGTCCTATAGCATTGAGGATGACCAAAACGACCACACGCTCAGTATGTCCAAACTCAACGGCGCAGTGGTCAGGTCCGGTGACTTTATACTCAATAATGCCCGTATCGAAGAGTCCCCAAAGACGGGCACCTTAACTTTGCAGGCCTTGGAGGAGGGTACTCATTCTTTCGTTTTGTCGGCAGAAGACCCATTTGGAGCTTCCGGAACCGCCCTGGTGGAAATTCTGGCTATCGGCAATTACAAGCCGGTAGCTGCCCTGGTTGCGGAACAGGTGGACGAGGTAGCACCTTACCACATGCGTTTTGACGCCAAGCAAAGCTTTGATCAGGATGGCAACTGGGGCGGTGAGATCATGGCATACGAGTTTACCCTGGAAGGCATCTACACCGTTGAGACGGAACGATCTGAGCTGGACTACATCTACCCCGGTCCGGGCACTTACGCTGTACAGGTTAGAGTGAAAGACAATGATGGCGCTTGGTCAGAGCCGGTGCGGCGGCAGTTTGTGGTAGAGTAAGGTGTTGTTTTGATCCTGCTTGAGCTTACCTCTTTTTCAGTGTTTTGGACAGCCAAAGGTAAATGTTGCGCTGATAAGGATTGACCAGTGAGGAGGAGAAAAACAGTAACTTCCGCTCTGATTTTGTTATCCTTCCCGTAGGGCACCACACTATTCAGTTGGTGAAAAGGATTGGCCGGCCCGGTCCTCCACATCCAGCCACAGGGGCCAGCTGGTATCGCCAAAATGATGGTAAATGTGAAGGAGAAAAGGGCGTATACAGTCTGGTGAGCCCCTGAACCTGAAAGACAAATCTCCATTATACTGAATGCGGGGGTGGTAATAATCTGCAATGAAGTTGTATTCTATAGGAAGGGTAGAGTGGTTTTCCAGGCCGTACTTCCAAACGGTGGCGATAAGCGTTCCTTGGTCTCGGGTTTTCCACTTTGGGTCATGGAATATTTCAAGGGTCCATGCATGCCACTGTTCCAGAAAAGGAATGGATGCCCGGCCGAACAGAAATACCCCACCGTTCCAGTGCTGCCAGTTTTTCTGATTAATGTGCACCCCAAATTTTTGATGAATCAGCTGCCGCAATGCATCAGAGCTGGGCCAACTGATCTTCCTCCCTTCGCTGTCTTGCCAGGATAATGTGAGCCCATCCCAGCGAAATGCAGACTGGGCTTCTATGGCCCGGATGACAATAGCTTCATCGAATATAAACTGCCCTTGCTCATCGTACCATTTCCTTTCCTTTTTGTCATAACGGTAGCCATGTTTCTGGACAAAGGCGTCAAATTCAAACGGTGCTCCAAATACCGCCTTGTGGAGACTTTCAAATGATTTTTTCCGAATGCCCGGATACAGGATTTCCAACGGGAAAGTGAGCACGGCATTGCTCCAAAATAGCGCCTTGAAGGCGGTTTTTGCCAGGAGTAACCGAAGCCTGCCCTTACAGGAGCCAAAGTCTTTAAACTTTCCTGCATGTGCCGGTTGGGCAGCATTGAATGCTTTTTTGATGGCCTGGATGCGCTCGTAATGTGCGCCGGCTTCGGCCTTTTGTGCTTCCTCCAGCGGCTGGTAACGGTGCCGGAGTACTTCCAGTTCTTTTTGTTTCCGGATCAACTCCTCTGAGCCAGGCTGATACACCGCACTGGGACTAAATTCCATCATCCGGCAGTGGTCACTGCAAAATCGGATGGGAGGAATAAAATGGTTGAAGATCTCATCTACACCCGGCCGTACGGCCAACACATCTGAATCGAGGTAGCAGTAAGTTTCGTCGTTATTGAAATCCAGGTGCCGGTGCAAGCTCGTTTTGAGGTAAATTGCAGCTTCGTGAGCGGATAACTGAGGCGGCGTTGCGATGTCTATGATCTCATTATGCTGTATGGGAATGGCATTGCGGGAGGCATCCGTCACCACCACAGCCGGCTTTCGGGAAAACTGCTTCAATAAGCCCAAAGCAAAGTGCAAAGCCTGGATATGTTGCGCGGCGCCACAAACGACAAAAACATACTTCATTGCTCTGGCTGGTTGGTAATGGCTGATTTATAAGTTTGTTCAATAAAGCCCGGAAGCTGCACTGATGGGTACTCCTTTAAAAAATATTCAAGGATAAAATAAAGGAATTCAGGTTGACTAAGAGAACTTAAAATGACTTCTTCATATTCCGGATTTTGCTTAAGAAAGTCCATCAGTGCTTCATAGCGAGGTTTAAAATCTAGTTGAATGTCTATAGTTTTTCCTGCCTTAATGGAATGATATCGATGGTAAGTTGCCTTCAGGTTTTCCAGGCTTTGTACTTTCGGCAGTTGGGGCCAAATGGACAGAAAGGTGAGGTAATCTTTGAAATCAAAGGATGGAATATGATGAAAATCAGCCAATTCCCCAGAAGAGGCTGAAGGAGAAAAAGAGACTTCCAATTGTTGAAGCCTGGTCCCCTCCAGGAATAATGAATTTTCATTTTCCAGAGCAGGCCATTGGCGATTGGCTAAAAAGTACAGGTGGCTTAGTTCCGGCAGCGGGGTTCTAATGGAGATTTCCCCGGATGGGAGCAAATAATGACTGGCTTTAATTTGACTTTCCACCTCTGCTGTAAAACCATCTGCATCTACAAGTATCAGGGGTGTCTTGATGAGCCCTTTGAATCCTGCCGGGAGTGAAATCTTCACTACCTTGTTTGGGAAGTAACCCGGGTGATAATCACAACAGGATAAGCGAGCACCCGGCCCTAAAATAAACTGCCCGGATTCCTCAGGTATGGAGTCTAAAAACCATCTATTGATGTGATTATCCTCCGGACGGAGGAATTTTTCCTGGTGGGTAACGGGGCTGGGCAAGTTTTGCAGGTCTACCGTTTGTGTACCATTGGTTACCCACCTTGCTGCTCCGCCTGCAATGGCCTCTACGGATAAAACTTGCTGTGCATCGCTCAAATAATACAATCCGAGGTCTGGATCATACATTTGCCATTTTCCACCAATGTTTACCTCAGGCACCACATGTCCTCCCAGGTGCCATATGCGGGACGGTAAGCCCATTTCCTGCCAGATAGTAGCCAGGGCACTGGCTATATCGTCGCAGAACCCATATCCGGCCGAATTCAGTAGATACTCTGGTGCATGGAGCCAGCGGGCGCTGGTGAGGTGGGCATTTCGAGTGGTCTTGGCGACGAGCCTCCAGGCTGCTCTGGCCTGTGCTTCCTGCCCGATATTTTGAGCTTTGATTCGCTGAGCTACCCGGGTGCGTTGGAGATACCATCCCTGGTTGATGTCGATAAAGAATTGGCTTTCCTCTGGTCCGGTGTTGGTCAGGTGAACGACCGTTTGCTCCGGGTGGTCCAGCCTGTACGTTTCCTGCCGTTGTTCCTGGGGTGGCTTACTGGTGCAGGAGGATATGAAAAGTACCAGCGCAGTTATGCCTGTAAAAATAAAAAACCAGGTAAGCCTCGTAGCTGCCTGCCTATTTTTGCGTCCAATATGATCCAGCATTTTTACTCCACAGTTTTAATTGGTTGCACAAACCCGATAGAGCATTGGCATTTTGTCGTTTGACCTTCGTATTTAAGTGTGTCCGGAATTGTACATAGTGATGGATGAGGCGGTCTAATTCCTGTACGGGCAACCGGCGCAGGGATAACTCCTCTGGCCACCAAACCGTGTTGAAATGTACATACCAGCCTTCCTGATTGCAGCGCGCTACAATTGCTGGGATTTCCCATGCATTGAGTATGCAGGGGCTGACTGCGAGTGTGAGGCGGCTGCCTTTCTGCCTTGCGAGGCGGCTGAAATACTGGAGATTGGTCATAACCTGGCCAAATTTGGCGTTCTTCCGAATGTTTTCAAAGGTATCTTCCTCAAAGGAATCGATGGACAGGATCAGGCTTACTTTTAGCCCTTCTAGTGCCGCTATTACTTTTTGATTCAGCACAGTACCGTTACTGGTAATATGTACCCTGATGCCTGGATTGAGCTTTCGGATGGCTGCCCATATTTCGAAGTACAACGGAATAAGAAAGGGTTCTCCCCCCAGGAATTTAGCTTCCCAAAGGTGAGGTAAAAAGGGTTGAAGTTCTTCGACAAAATCAGCATTGTAGAGTTCCGGGAATGCAGGCAATTGATCCCGGTTGCGCCGAATGCTTGAACTGAACTCCCCAAAGCAAAATGCACATTCGAGGTTGTAGGTATTGCTGAGTTCGAATTCCATCAGGCGGGGCATATCCGGAGGGGAGGCAGCCCTGATACGGCCGTACTTCAATTGACGAGCCTCAGCTTTTAATTGCTGAAAAAAGGCCCGGGGAAAAGGAGCTGCAAAGAGAGCGGTTCCCAGTCGCAGGGGCGCCTGCGGGAACGGGAGATTTGCATATCGGTCGTAGTTGCGAGCCAGTACATTGCTGAAATTGGCAGCCTTGAATTGCTCCTGGCAGCTCGAACAGCCGACAGGAAGAGCTTTTCCCATCATAGCCTGCCGCATTTTCTGGGCTTCTTCCCCACACCAGGCCCCGAGCAGGTTGTCGGCGGGATAGCGTGCCAAAACGAACTTTCGGTTATAACAGCAGGCCAGGATATCGCCATTTCTGGAGAAGTATAGGCTGCTGAAGGGCGCAAAGCACAGCCGCTTTTGCAACGCTGGCGGTCGTTGCCTGTTGTATGCCGCCCTAACCTCACTGGATAGAAAGGCTGGTACGTTTTTAGCCTTATTTGACTTCAGGTCATCCATCGCTGCCACCATTTTTCGAGTACTACTAGTTTCCAAAGCCGCCAGTGATCCTTGTCCCGTAGTAATCGTTCAAGGCCTGCCGGGCTAATCACATCCGATTTAATCAATTGGCCATCCCTCAGACAATTCGCATAAAATGCAATATCCATATAATAAGAGTCTGGCCCTACAAATCCCTGTTTAGGCCGCTTCAAAATTTCTGCCGGCAGGGTGTTTTTGATGTTCTCGTAAAGCAAAAACTTGGTCTGGCTGGCCCGGTAATATACTTTCGGATGTAGGGAAAATAGGTATTCAGCCAATTCGTGGTCCAGGAAAGGGACGCGCACTTCTAAACCATGCGCCATACTCGCCCGGTCGATCTTGGTCAGCACAAGTTCACCCATAAAGGTTTGAATATCTAGCTTTTGAACCGTCTTTAATAATTGAGGGTACTGCCGGGTATGCTTTTTATAAAACCAGTCGGGAAAAGCCGGCAGCTGATCGTGCAGCCGGGGATGGATCGTATCCTTTAATACCTCCAGGTCAAAACGGCCCATTGCCATGGCAGTGGCATAGTAGCTGGTAATACTAGTTCCGGAAATTTGTTCCGGGAGGTAATACTTAAGGCGGCTCAGGGTGCTGAGGCCTGCAATGGGCTTTTGCCAGGTATAACCTGCGAATAACTCATCCGCACCCTCTCCGGAAAGTACGGCCTTTCGGTGCTGACTGGCCATTTGGCTCACCATAAATGTGGGGATGGTAGAAATGTCCCCGAGGGGCTCATCGTAGAAATAAGCGAGCTGGTCCAGCAAAGCGAGTTGTTCCCGGCCGGCTAATCGGGTGTGAAGAGGCAGGTTGAGATGGTCGGCAACCCGACGGGCGTATTGATCCTCACTTTTTTCCCAGCCTTCAAAACCAATCGAAAAGGTGTCTAGCGCTTTCCCTTGCTTATGGGCGTAGGCGACCAGCGCACTGCTGTCATATCCACCGCTCAAAAAGCTGCCTACCGGTACATCGCTTTGCAGGTGTTGCCCTACAGACTCGGATAGAAGTTCATGTACCTGATGGACGGCTTCCCGGGGAGTGGGCCTGAGCCTGGGATCTGGCAATTGCCAGTAGCATTGGGGGGATAAATCAGGAGACCCCGAGGCAAAGGAAATATCGAGGTAATGGGCTGGCGGCAATTTCTTCAACCCCTTCCAGATGGTCTTCGGACTGGGGACATACCGGTAGACCAAAAAGTCAGCCACCGCCTCCATAGATGGGGCAGGGCGTTTGGCCAGCCCTTTGAGGATGGCTTTTAGCTCGGAGGCAAAATAAAATTGATTATTCAGGAAACCATAGTAAAGTGGTTTGATGCCAAAACGGTCCCGGGCTATTAGAAGCCGCTTTCGGTGTTCGTCCCAGATACCGAATGCAAACATCCCTTTTAGCCGGCCGAGCATACCTGTGCCCCATTCCTCATAAGCGTGAAGCAGCACCTCGGAGTCCGTTTTTGAGCTGAAATGATGCCCTGCTGTTTCCAGTTCAGCTCTGAGGGGGATATAGTTGTAAATCTCTCCATTAAAAGTCAGCCATACCGATCCGGTTTCATTGGTCATAGGCTGCTTGCCCTTTTCGGAAAGGTCCAGGAAGGAGAGCCTCCGGTGGCCTAACGCAACAAGACGATTCTCAGAAAACCAGGAGCCAAAACCATCAGGCCCCCTGTGCTGAAGGGTATCCCGCATGGCATTGAATTGCCGTTGCTGAATAGGAGCCTGAAGGGAAATCTGACCAATTATTCCGCACATAGTCTTAGCTGAAAAAGCGTTTTTTTAATCTGGCGTACAAGGCCAGCAGTTTGTGGTAGTAAAAATAAACCAGTTGGCCACTTAGCCATTGGAGGCCACTTCCTAACCGTCTGAAGTAATAAAAAACGAAAGGGAAAATAATCCGGTAAAACATAAACGTATGGAGCAACAGCAAATAAATAAATCTGTGATCCTGGAACACAAGGGCCGTAATGGTATAAAGCGGGGCCCAGATTTCTGTTAATTCATTTAAAGCCAGAAGCCTGGGGGAGTGCCGGGCAGGTGGATTCGCGGTATTGCTAAACCAGGCAGCCGAGATTAGGAATAAGGTCAATAAAAGGGCGAGGGCTAAAACCGGAAAGCCATTAATACCCCAATACAGGTAAAAGCCTCCAAGTGAAGCCAGGGCAAGCGGGGCGTACCGGTTAAAGCCTATTTTAAGGGCAGTGGCTGGTGTTTTGAGGGCGACCCAGGTGAGGACGCCCGCTTTTTTATCTTTCGGATGGTCTTCAATCTGGTGATAAAGGATATTGATGATGCCCAGCGCGAACTGGGACAGGGCCGCAAAAGCTATATGTATCCACAGGCTTTCAGGACTGCTTTTCGCACCAGCGGTATACCCAAAGGCAAAGCCAACGGCAGCAGGGACAGCGTGCCCGTAGGCGGCGTCACAGACCAGCCCTGGCCAGCCTTTTTCTTTTAGCCGAATGGGTGGAATGGAATAGAGGAGGTAAAGCAAGTGTTGTACGCCCATCAGCAGATACAATGGGAATGGGGCAGCCGAAAACCATAAGGCAACAGGAATTATGGCGGTATACCCTGATAACTTGAGCCAGCGAATGGCAGAGTGATCACCCCGGGCAATATTTTGCTTACCTGCCTTTCGGTCCTGATCAATATCGCAAAAGTCATTGAAGTAGCGGACGAAGAGCCCGCTTCCCAGAAAAACAAAGAGCATAGTGGCTAAGTGCAGGGCTGCTTTGTTTCCCACCTCCCCCGGCGCCACCAGTAATCCCAAATAGCAATAGCCAAACGCCATTGGTACTTTTGAAAAAAGCCAGTTGTTTTTAGCGGCAAATGCTCTCAAGGGATTCACTTTTTAATTGTCCAGGCTAAAAAAGGAACGGATCGTATTATCAAGTGCCTCCCCTGTATTTGGGGTGGCATACAACTTGATTTCCGGCTTCCAGGCACATAAGGCACTTAGGGCTTGTTCAAGGTATTTGTTTAGGGTTTGGATAAAAAGCGCTTGCTCATGGGTTTCCCGGACCCGGTCTGTACGCGCCTGTAGCCGTTCCAATATCGTCGCTGTTGGTGGATTCAGGAAAAGAATTCTCTCAGGAAGGGGGATATTAAAAATGTGGATATAAACTTTCAGCTGTTCGGTCCAGTCAAGCCTGGCCGTGCGGGCGATGAAATCAGGTATTGGCTCCATGTTCATCCTGTCCTTCACCAAAGATAGCAGTGCTGCCACCGACTTCCACTCTGTTGGGGATAGAAAGGACTGTGCCCTGGAAAGGACCTGGGTTCGGTCTTCAGCACTCATGGCCAATTGCTGAATAAACAAACGGGCATAAGCCGGTGTGTCGGTAACCGGATGCCGGGTGGAAAGGACCACCTTCGCCTGATGCGATTCCTGCAAATGGCGGAGCTCCTGACCGAAGAGCAGCATCTTGAGAAAGAGGGAGATGCCTTTGAGGGCAGCATCTGATTTCCGGTCGGCTTCCTCCCCAAGGCGTTGCAGCGTTCTGGACAAAGCAGGGTTCGCACAAAAGGCAGAGTGGTGGTAAGCCGTACAGGACAGCGGAAAGAAAATGCCGGGGTCAACCTTAGCCATAATCTGCGCCAGCCGGTAGTCCTTTCCGCTACCATCTGTCCCCACGATGCTAAAAAGCTGCTTCATTCAGCTAAGATAGCAACTTCCCCAGTCTTTCCATTGAGTCGAATGCGGGGGTTATCTCTGAGTTTATGGGTTGCGTCTGGTACTCCGAAAATAGCAGGGATGTTAAGCTCTCTGCAAATGATGGCCGCATGAGAAAGCAAACCGCCGTTTTCAGTAATCAGGCCTTTGAGGTTAGAAAAGTAGGGAAGGTGTCCTGGGTTGATATAGGGGGTGACAAGGATCCTGCCATCAAGAGTGCTGGGGTCAAAATAATCATTGATTTCACTAACGGTAACAGCAACCCCTTCCACCTTGCCATGGCAGACTCCAATGCCTTTCAAACCAGAGTACCCTACGGTTGTGGTCCTATGCTCTGCCGGGTCAGGAAAAATAAGATCTGGTTTTTGAAAATTTCTGAAACTCGCCTGAAGGTTGCGCCGGTACACAATTCGCTCCCGGTAGTCCGCCGTTACGGTTCCCATTTTACCAAGGCAGATGAGCTCCTGATGGGTAAGAAAGAAAGCATCTTCGGCGTTAGGCAAAATCCCCTCTTTTTCCAGTCGTTGGCCCAGCGCAATGACAGATTTGCGGATATAGTGGAACAGTTGGGTGGTGATGTCCCGGATTTCCTCTTTCCACCAAAGTAGTTTTCGCTGCTGTTCTATCTGCCTCTTAAACTTGTGGGGGAGTGAGCGGTCGCTGTGCCAGGGTGTATGCGGCTTAGCTGAGGCGGAAAAAGCACCAGCCAGGAATTGTCGTAGGACATGAAAAACAGGGGTAGGGTCTTCCGACCAGTTTGGAGCCTGGATTTCCAGTTCGCGGGAGCTTTTGTAGCCATAATCCGTCAGGTAATCCTTGAGTTGATCCTGAAAAGGAAAGGGGGAGCCATTATACCAGGTTTCGAATATTTCCTCTACTGAATGGGCAGTCCACCAGGCATGGGCGGCGTCATCAGATAAAACACCCTGTCCTAATTCCAGAAGCGCTTCCAGCGGTCGTAGGTGCGCCACATTTTCGAGGTTAGCTGTAACTGCCGGGAACTCAAGATTGGAACCTGTTTTACGGTTGTAACGGTCTAGTGCTTGTTGTGTGAATGTACTGACAAAGGTGTTGTCATAAATGATCTCCCAGTAGCGGGTATAGATGTACATCAGATGTTGCGTAACCAACCGCTCGAAATAAAGCACCAGGTCTGCCGTGGCACTCTGCTCATCAGGGGGCGTTACCAATTCCGTGCTGGCTATCTTTTCAAAGTAGGCTTTCGTTTGCTGGCATACCTTGAAACGGGATTTTATCGACTTTCGAATGGCAAGGAGCGCTTTGAGAGACGTGAAAAGCCGCCTTGGGGTCAGCTTAGACACTTCTCCATCGCCCTCGTAGTAGGGGGTGACGCCCTGGCCTTGGTCAAATTGACGTTCCACGTAACCCAACACTTTTCGGGCACCGCTTTTGGTTGCAGCAAGGTTCCAGTACGGGTAGCCCAGGAAGGTGCGGGACCAGGCTTTTGGCGGGGTATCGGGCGTAATGTGGTAGCGCTTTGAAAAAGCATCAATGGATTGGTCAAAGGTCATTTGATACAAACTCCACATCAACGGAGAAGGCATATCTGCCCCAATGCCACCATCCCGGAAGTTGGCATTCGTCCAGATGGTATCAGCCGAAAAAGCAATGCGGGTGATGGGCCTTGACTGAAATATATACAGTACGCCTTCGCAAACGCCCCATTCGATATCCTGTGGGCATCCAAAGTGCTTTTGCAGGTCGAGAAAAGTATTGCCCAATTGAGTGATTTGGTCATTGCTAACTAACCTGGATAAATGGCCCGGGAAGGGCTTGTCCAGTGTTTGGTTCCTCCAGTCAAAAGTGAGCCTGGCATCCGGAGATGCTCCGCCTGTGAGTTGAGCGCAACTTCCCTCAATAACCTCCAATATTATTTCGGACGCTTTAGGTGCTGTAGGTGAAACCGTGAAGGCCACGCCACCATACTCGGTTTGAATATATTCCTGCACCAAAAACGACAGCCGGAGCGGCGCAGAGGACCGGCTTGCCGCAGCAGCCCATGCCGCTGCCAGCGCTTCCTGAAGGTCCTCGGTAGTATGGATGCCGGGGCGTGAGACAAACTGGCCGGCCATTGTCCCGTCCGGGCGGTCTTCTTTTGCCGCTGCTGTTCTCAATATTAATGGCCCTTTCCCCGGGAGGGCACTAAGGACGGCCGCTAGAAAATCATTGCCTTGATCAGCACCTCTGATGCGCTTAAGTGCAGTAGCGTAGGTGTCACGTTGGGAAAGCTGACAGGCAGCTGCCCAGTGGTCAACCTGGTCATACGTCAGGATAAGTCCATCGGGGACCAGGAACCCTAAACGTTTGAGCTCATGCTGCCGGAAA
Organism: Phaeodactylibacter xiamenensis; assembly: GCF_000759025.1. GTDB lineage: Bacteria > Bacteroidota > Bacteroidia > Chitinophagales > Saprospiraceae > Phaeodactylibacter > Phaeodactylibacter xiamenensis. Next base: position 192,910 of record NZ_JPOS01000082.1, read on the forward strand.
GCTTTGGCACCACATTGGGAGGGGTTTAGCTGGCCTTCGCCAATCCGGAAGCAGGCTCTAGAGTCCAAAGTCATGCTTTTTTGCAAATTTTAGCAGCTGAGTCATTACAGTACCTTTCACCGCTGGGCACTTGGGGAAGCCGGTGGGGAGGTGTTGGTGCAGTGAATCCAGTGAAAAGTCCGGCACGTTTTTGCTAATGTAAGGGTCATAGATTTTCCCTACCGACCTATGGTAGTAAAGGTATTCCAGGGTGTTAAGTGCAGGGGGCATCTCTTCGACAAACGTGGGTAGATGGACATTGATGAACTTTAAGAGGGCAGGAAGGTCCTCATAATTATCGGTCAGGTAAGGCGAAGCCAAATGGAAGGCGTTAGAAGGAGGCTGTTGGAGGCTGATTTCCACTAAAGCTTTGGCTGCATAATCTACCGGGATAATATTTAGGCCTGATCCTGGTTTCAGCGCCACACGAATGTCAATCTTAGCTGGCGTTTCATAGTCCATATGGCCTAATTGCCGCGCCTTAAGCCTCAGGAAAAAGGCTAACCAGGCGTAAAAGACATCAAACTTAGGTGTGTATCCAACCGGATGCTCAATTAAGCGCCCACAGATGGTTGTGGGGCGGAAAAAGTAAACCCGCCGGAACCGGCCTTCCTGTTCGGCACGCCTGACCAGTCGCTCTCCGTCCAGCTTAGAACGCTCGTAGGGGTTTCTGAAAAGCTGATCCTCAGGCATGAAATTCGGATTGGCCACCCCTGACCGAATGCCGCAAACGTAAGCGGTACTGATCATGGCAAAGCCGGGAGTGCCCAGCGCTTCCGCAAGATTCAGGGCCTGCTGTGTCCCCTCTACGTTAATTTTTTGCAGTAAATCCAGGACCGCTGCCTGATCCCGAAAGTCCAAAGCTGCCGCTGCGTGGATAAATAAATGCGGGGGCTCTTTTTTCATCTTCCTGAAGCTGTCTTCCGATATTCCCAGGTTCGGCTGGCCCAGGTGGCAGTCTACAGTTCGAATGCACTCAAGCAATGGGGCCGTGTCCGGCATGTTTAGGTAGTGGGCGCCATCATTGGCTAACAATTGCCGGATACGCTCCCTCAGGGAAAGTTGTTTCCCGGCCCGGCCTAAAACCCAAATCGTAAGCGAACCGGGCGAACCCTCGTACCGTTTTAAGAGCTCAAATAAGATGTTACTACCCAATAAGCCCGTAGCTCCGGTTAATGCGACAACCATTTTATTCATAGCTCACCTGAATTTGACTGTCAATATGAATGGCGTGGAACCCTCCTTCGATATTCCGTTTGGGGTCCTGATAAGGAGGGATTTCCAGTTGCCCTACTTTAGGGAGTTGCTCTACGATGTTCTGCTCTTCAAAAAGATAAAAGTTGACCCAAAACAAGCCCTCGTTTAAGTGTGATTTGGGAAAGGACCATTGGACTTCCATGCTCTCGTTTGCGTTGACGTTCTCCATAACCAGAGGCTGATGGCCGCTAAACAGCAGTTGGTTTAAACTGTCGGTAAGGGCTATGGCGACTGTAAGCGGACGGGACTTCACTTTTAGTTTTACGGTAAAGGTGACCGCTATCTCCTCATTTGGGAGTTCCCCAATTACAGTCGCCCCTTCATAAGTCAGCTGCTCCAGGTAGCGGCTGTCCCGTGGTTGAGGTGTGGGGCTAAGTGCAAAGTGCTTGCTGTAGAAAGACAGCGCCTTCTGTGCCGGCCCTAAAAATTGGCATGCCCCATTAGCCATCACCATGACCTCATCACAGAACTGAGCAAGTTTTGCAGGTTCATGACTGGCCATAATCATGGTCCTCCCGTCCTGTTTAAGGCTTTGTATTTTTTGAAAACACTTTTCCTGAAATGCACTGTCACCCACAGCGAGGACTTCATCAAAAAGTAAAATTTCGCATTCGGTATGGATGAGCGTCGAGAAAGCCAGCCGTAAAAACATGCCGGAAGAATAATACTTCACCGGCGTGTCTAAATGTTCCTCCAGCTCACTGAATGCGATGATTTCTGGCAGAGCCGCTTCGAGTTGCTCCTTGGTTAATCCGGCCAGGCGGCCTGCAAATTTTATGTTCTCTCTTCCCGATAGATCAGGGTGGAATCCTGATCCGATGTCCAGCACCGCACCTGACTGCCCACTAAGTATGGCTTGTCCACAGGTCGGCAGATAAATACCGGCTAATATTTTCAAAAGGGTGCTTTTGCCGGCGCCATTTGGCCCAATAAGCCCCAGAGCTTTCCCTTTGGGCAGGGTGAAGGACAACTGACGGATTGCCCAGACCTCTTTTTCCGTAGTGGGTTGGCCTTTTGATTGCTGCCGAATACCAAATTTCTTGCCTAGGTTATCTACCTGAATCATTAATTAAAGATAGTCAATAAGTTCGTACTGCCGCCGGAAGAAGGTTCTTATTCCCGCTACCAATACCACTCCCCAAATCAGCAGTGCTGCCCAGGCATAGGCCGGCGGGAAAGATAACCCGAGCAATGCCCAGCGGTAGGCACCAATCAATGTCGTCATGGGATTAAGGTACAAAAACGGCTCATAAACTTCCGGGAGTAGCCCGGGGAGGTAGAAAACAGGAGTCAGCCAAATGGCCACATTGAGGCCCGAAATGGCCAGGTGTACTACGTCCCTTCTTCGGCCGGACAAATTACAAACCCATATCCCTATACTAAACCCCAGGAGCTGATTGATGATGATCAGTACGGGCAGTATTAAAATGGATAACCTTAACGGCTCCCGATAGATGAGCATCAAAATAAAGAAGAGCCCCAGCGAAATGCCCAGTTCCACCAGCCCGAGTAAGCTTTTGTACAGTGGAATGATAAACTTAGGCAATACATTCTTTTTCAGGTATTCGCCTTCCTGATGCAGCGAAGGGCCTACATTATGAATGATATCCTTAAAATAGTTCCAGCCCAACAGGCCTGAAAAGGCAATCAGCGGATAGGGCGTTTCCCGGGTGTCGATCTCAAGCAGGACCGAAAAAAAAACGGAATAGATCACCACATAGGCCGCAATAGGCACAATAACCCACAGTAAGCCCAGTGCGGTATGGCTGTACTTAATCCGGATCGCTCGTTTTGCGAAGACCATAGCGATGGGTAATGCCCGCCAAACGGTCTTTAGCTCCTGAGAAAATGGCTTAGGCTTGTTGTTGATAATGTGCATGTGAGCCTAAATTGGTAATGGGACCAGGACTGCGCCTACGGTGATGATTTCATCTTTGGTTAATTGCCGGATTTTTTGCAGAGTTGCTGTGTGGTGGTTCTGAATGACTCGATCTGCAAGGGCCGCATAGTCTTCTTGCTGCGCCAGGTTTTCGTACAGCTCCTGTAAGGCCGCATTTAAGCCCATGACGGCTTCGGGGGGCTGCTTTTCAGACCAGGCTTTCAGCATCGCATAATGGCCCAGTGTCTCAAAGTATTGGACAACGAAGGCTTTCTCTGATTCAAACTGGTGCTGAAGCTGCCGCATTTGCGCCGGCCATTGTACCATAGGGAGTGGAGTAGGGGGCTTCAGCGCGTTCAAGCCTGCCTGGTAAAAAGGGCTGCTGCCCAACCAGGAGCGTTCCATCCGCTGCCCGGCATCCCAAATGACGGGAAGGACTTTAGCATGCTTTTCCAGATTGAGCTTTAGTAAGGTAGTGACAGCCGCCTCGAATTGGTCGGTCCGGTAGAAAGCATAACCCAGGTTGGAGAGGGCTGGCTCATAATCTGATGCCAACGTAAGCGCACGATTTAGCGGTTCTATGGCTTCCTGAAATTGCTCCTCCTGTATCATAATGGCAGCCTTTGTGTTCCAAATCCGATGGCTGTTCGGGTGCGCCTCGATCGCATCCTCAATTTTTTCCAACGCTGCCTCACTTTTGCCCACTTGCTTTAAGGCATTTGCCGAATGCCATTCAACAGGATCGCCAAGCGGGTCCAGGCTCGTCAATGGCATCTGCTCGGTTTCCAGGCTGATGGAGACGGCCTTGTCCCACTGCCCACTGACTTCAGCCCGCAGCAACTGATGGAAACTGCGGTTCGCCTGCCAGTTGTAGTAACTTATTGCCAAAGCGGCCAGGGCGCCAAGCCCCAGGAGCACCGCCCAGACGCCCGGTCGGGCTTTGCGGGTAGAACTGCTTTTGGATCCCTGAAGCGCCAACCCAATATTTAACGCAATAAGATAACTATGGCTCAACCGCTCCAGGGGAAAGCTAAACAGAAAGTCTACAGCCAGCCCGAGACCAACTCCAATAAGTAGGATGTTGAGAATGATCCCCTGCTCCGTCCGGGTTTTCAAAAGAAGCTGAAACGATTGGTAGGCAGGCGTTGCCAAAAGCAAGACAAAAAGGGCCAGACCTACCAGGCCCAGTTCACTTGCAATGCTCAGGTATTCGTTGTGAGGGCGAACGCGGAGTTTGTCTTTTTCCTCGAAGCGGGGTGCGCTGCTCCCTCCGTATTCCGGAAAGCGGACTTTCCAATTTCCGGCACCTACTCCTTTTACGGGGTGGTCTTTTATCAGTTCGGTGGTGTGTTGCCAAAGGTGTAATCGGTCCAAAATGTTGCGTTCTGCCTCGTTCTCTGCCTGTTCATCAGCATCAGGAACCTGGACCAGCGTGGAGAATCGATTTAGGAGGTTATTCTTTAGTTGATTGCCTTGCCCACTTATTGCCAGCAAACCCGCGAGCATCACTACGGCCCCTGCTACCGATAAGTTCACAAGTTTCCATCTCGCTTTCAATTCAGGAGACAAAGTGCTCCGCCGAAGCATCAAAAGTATCTGAATAGCAGAAAAAGCGACGAAAGAAGCCACCCAAGCTGAACGGGTTTGCGAAAGCAGCAGCGCAATCACACCGGCCCCTAAACCTATTAGGCCAGCAATACTCCAATACCGCTGCCCCAAAAAGAATAGGTAAAGTGCCCAGGGCAGAAGGATAACCAGGATGGACCCCAGCAGGTTTCTGTTACCCGACAAACCCGCAGGCGGACTGCTGCTCTCTATTGGGAAGTTGGTCCAGCCCAGGTACTGCAAAATGCTAAGCACACTCAAAAAGCAGAGGTACACTGCAAGGATACGCGCAAGCAGGCCCAGCCGTTCCAGCAATAGCGGGGCAGTTATAATAAAAAAGGCACAAAGGCTTACCTGCAGCAGTACCCGGTTAGAAGCGAGAACTGCCTCAGTTGGATTAATGCTCCAGGATATACTTAAGATATTCCAGCCCAGAAAAGCCAAGCTGAGCCCTATGAAAAGCCGGGTGACCGGAGGCAAGGCAACTTTTAAGCCTGGTACACGGAAAACCAGGACTGCACCGCCCACTAACCACAGGGCAATCAATAACTGGCGAATTGGCAGAAAAGGCTCCCTGGCAGCCGGGTCAACGATGAAGCCACTAATAAACAACCCCACAACTACCCAGCCAATCAGAAGTGGGGAGGATTTAGGCGTATGCTTTTGTTTAGAAGCCATGTGTTCAATGGGTTGGTCGGTGCAAGATTGAGGTTGCTGAATTTAGTTGAATTTTAAAGTAGCTTTATCTTTTGGCTCTGCTGTAGCACCGAATAGCTGTTGGAGGAAGTGAAGGTAACGGTTTATGATTATTTCTTCCTGAAAATAGGCTCGAACAATTTTTCTGCCTTCTATTCCTAATTGGTGCCGCTGGGTATCGTCCATTCTGATAACTTTTTCCATAACTCTCCCTAATTGCTTATGGTCCATGGGCTGGCAGAGAAATCCGGTTTTGCCCTCAAGTACAATATCCTTGCAGCCTGGAGTGGGCGTCCCGATTATTGGGATGCCCATACTTGCAGCCTCCAGGAGTATCCTGGGGACACCTTCCCGATAATAGGTCGGGAGCACTACACAATGGGCTTCGGCCAGGATAGGGCGAATGTCTTCCTTGGCCCCCTGGTAATTTACGGCCCCTGTTTTTTCCCAGGTTACAATATCAGCTGCACTAATCGCGCCAGGTGCGTCCTTCTCTAAAAAGCCTGCAATTTGAAATTCCACCTCAGGATAGCTGGGTTTGAGGATTTGGGCGGCTTGTACAAATTCAGGAACCCCTTTCTCTTTGATCAGGCGCCCGGCATAAACAAAACAAAGAGCGGAGCTTGTTGCAGGCCGCACCGGGTTAGGTTTGAAATAGCCGGTATCTACGCCTTCCCCGGGCAGATAGGCTGCCTGGGCGGGCGAAACTACACCCTCTGTCAAAAAACAGGACTGATCGTCTTTATTTAAAAACCATACCTTTTTTGCACCTTTAAAACTATGCTTATACAGCCACTTTACCAATACCGTTTTCCAATTTCGGCGGATAAACAGGTAGCCCAGGCCTGTCACCACTGCTAACCGTGGGATGCGAAGGAGCCGGGCAGCAAATTGCCCGTAGATATTTGGCTTGACCGTATAGCTGATTAAAAAATCCGGGCGATGTCGCCTTAAAATCCTAAATACCTCAAAGGAATACTGCAGGTCGGGAATCGGATTAACTTTATGCCTGGATAGCTTGACTGGGATAAATTGGCAGGGTTCGTTTTTTAGTTTCTCCGTATAGCGGTCCTGCGGGCAAAGAATTAAAACCTGATATCCTTCCTTGGCCAACCGCCTGACAAGCCCCCTGCGAAAGTTGTAAATACTCCAGCTGGTATTAGAAAGGATCGCAATGGTCTTGCGGGCGGATTTACGCATGCTTTTGCGAGCGTTTTTTTAACAAAGATGAAAAAAACAGTGCAACTTTATAGTTAGGCATCAGGAGGAAGGGATTAGCTTGTTAAACCGGAATAATAGTATTTTCAGCTTTCTGCGTACCAAAAGGGGGATAAAGGGAATCACCTGTTTAGCCAGTCGCCGGTTCAGGCGTGTTCGGAGCGGTAGTCGGGGCAACAACTGGATTTCAATACTATAACGGTGAAAAAGACTGGCCAGATAGCTCTGGGCCCGGACCTTGTTTTTCGACAAGGTCTTGCTTCTCCATTCTTCGTTCATCCAGTGAAATGCATACCACTGAGGAGCTGGCCGCAATTGCTGTTCGCGGTAACAATCCACAACCTCCCATCGATCTGGATTGGTGATAGAGTGAATGCAGTCATTCAGGCCGAACTGGGAAATGCCCTCATTCAGGATGCGGATGGGCAGGAGCCAATCGGTATTCCAGGCATCAACCTGTTCCCGTGCCCGTTGATAGCACCATTCCATCAGTGGGCTTCCTTTGGGGCACTTCATGAGGTTACCGACAACAGGCAGCACATCATGTTCTCTGAATGCATAGGCATTCTGGAAGTCAAGCGGTTTCAGGCAGGTGATATCCATGTCCGTCCACCATCCGCCATGCTCATACAGTAGCTTGTACCGGAAGATATCCGAAAAGCCGGCAAGGCTGCCTTTGCCGTGCCCAAATTCATTTCCGTCAATGTAACGGAAAATAGCATCACGGGGCAGTATTCGCCTCCCATCACATACCACAGTGCCCGCAGGTGGAGGAGTGACAAGGTCATTGTAAATCCACAAACAAAACGTATGCCCCTGCGCTTGGAAGGATTTAATGCAAAGGATCTCCAGGGGGGTCAGTTTTTCCCCTATCCACAGCCCATGAACCACCTTGTTATCCGCTCTCATGAATAGGTTTGCTCGAGATTTGTCTGAAAGTCTTGCAATATAGACATTTTGCCCTGATTTCATTTTCAGGCTGGAGGTATTTGTGGGCATAACAGTTAGGTTTTACCTCGCTATTGCTATAAATTGTTCCCGCTTTATCCCTAAATTAAGGGCTTAATCATGACCAACAAAACGGAAAACAAAACCATGATGGACAGAAGAGGATTTATTCAGAAGGCTGGGCTTACCGCTGGAGCTATGGCCACAGGCACTCCTAGTTTTGCGGGAACGGGCAGGCAGGATCATCAACAATTTAACCTCAAATACGCCCCTCACCTGGGCATGTTTGCCGAGACGGCCGGAAAAGACCCAGTGGCGCAATTGCACTTTATGGCTGATCAGGGCTTCACCGCTTTTGAAGACAATGGTATGAAGAACAAGCCGGTCGAACTCCAAAAGGCAATGGCAAAGGCAATGGAAAGCCGGGGCATGGAAATGGGGGTTTTCGTGGCCCATAGCATTGCCTGGAATGATGCCAACCTGGCCAGCGGCGATGAGGAGAAACGGCAGGCTTTTCTAAAAGAGATCGAAGAAAGTGTGGAAGTAGCCAAACGGGTCAACGCAACCTGTATGACCGTTGTGCCAGGGCTGGTTGACCTGCGGCAGGACATGGGCTACCAAACGGCCAATGTGATTGAAACCCTAAAGCAAGCCTCCGCGATTTTAGAGCCCCACGGCCTGGTAATGGTGCTGGAGCCCCTCAACTTCTACAATCATCCTGGGCTGTTCCTCAGCAAAGCGGCCCAGGGCTACCAAATTTGCAAGGCGGTGGACAGCCCTGCCTGCAAAATCCTGTTTGATATTTACCATCAGCAGATTCAGGAGGGCAACCTGTTGCCGAATATCGAAAAGTGCTGGGGGGAGATCGCTTACTTCCAGATCGGTGACAATCCCGGGCGCAATGAACCCACCACGGGCGAAATCAACTACAAAAATATTTTCCAGTATATCCACAGTCGAGGCTTTGAAGGCATCCTCGGTATGGAGCATGGTAATTCTATGCCTGGGAAAGAGGGCGAGCAGGCTGTCATTGATGCCTACCGCTCGGTCGATGTGGTAGTGGAGGAAAAAGATTAATCCGACGAAAATGCAACGGTTTTTCTAACTTTAGAGACGGAAACAAAATAAAGCTAGACCGTCAAACTACTCAGTCTAAATCATCAAGCACCCGCATGCAAAAAGTAACCGAAGAACCTTCCCTCTACCGGCACCTGGAAAAGATGCCGGTAAAGGAAATCCTTACCCACATTAACGAAGAGGACGCCAAAGTCCATCTTGCCATACAGGAGGTCATCCCCAGGCTCACTGAATTAGTCGAAGCCATTCTGGAGCGCATGAAAAAGGGCGGCCGTTTATTCTACATTGGCGCAGGCACAAGCGGCCGGCTGGGGATTTTAGATGCCTCAGAATGCCCCCCAACCTACGGTGTGCCGCCAGATTGGGTCATTGGGCTGATTGCCGGTGGGGACCACGCCATACGCAATGCCGTCGAATTTGCAGAGGATAGCGAAACCCAGGCTTGGAAAGACCTACAGGATTATTTCGTCAATGATCAGGATGCGGTTATTGGTATAGCGGCCTCAGGTACCACCCCATATGTAGTACACGGGCTTAAAGAGTGCCAGAAACATGGCATCCTGACAGCCTGTATCACTTGTAACCCGGATGCACCGGTCAGCGCTTACGCCGATTATTCCCTGGAAGTTATCGTAGGGCCTGAATTTGTCACCGGGAGTACACGCATGAAAGCCGGGACCGCCCAAAAGCTCGTCCTTAATATGATCTCCACCACCGTTATGATTGGCCTGGGAAGGGTCGTGGACAACAAAATGGTGGATATGCAGCTGAGCAATCAAAAGCTGGTGGACCGGGGCACCAAGATTATCAAAAATACCGTAGGCGGTACTTACGATGACGCCAAAGCCCTCTTGCTGGAGCACGGCAGTGTGCGCAAGGCCATCGAAGCAGCCCGGCAATAATCAGTTTTTGATCTGATAATTATCATTTTTGGAGTAAAAGTAATGGTGGACTTTAGTAGCTCGACACCAAAAAGGTATAGCTATGTCCTATTCCAAACCACAGCTGTTTTTTCTGACAGCGCTCCGACTCCTCGCCGGCTGGCATTTTCTATTTGAAGGCTTCATCAAGCTGCTAACGCCCGGCTGGACAGCTAAGGGGTACCTGCTCAGTGCACAGGGCCCTTTGGCACCACTTTTTCAATGGCTGGGCAATGACGCACTGATTGGTGTTTCAGATACCTTAACTGCGGTGGCCTTATCCACAGCAGGGCTAACCCTTATTCTTGGAATATGGGAGAAAGCGGGCGCCTACATTGGTATTGCCATGCTCACCTTTTTCTACCTGGCGCACCCTTCCTGGCCGGGCATACCTGCCGCTGGCCCATCAGAAGGCAATTACTTCATTGTCAACAAGAACCTCGTAGAACTTGCTGCACTCGGTGTACTAGCCTATTTCCCAACGGGGCACCTGCTGGGGCTGGGCGTATTTTTTAATCCGAAAAATCAGGTACAACATGGATAAGCATCAAGCAGAGCAAGGCGCATTGCAGGGACGCCGGAAAGCCCTCAAAGGACTGATCGGATTGCCATTCATTGGTGGTATTGCGGCCGGCGCTTATGCCGAAGTACGGAAGAAACAACAGGAAAAAGACCAAATCCTCCGGGAACTCAATATCGAGGCAGAACGCCCGGAAATCGCCTCTGATATGTCAGGCGAACCTGTCCGGATTGGTATTGTGGGGAATGGAGGGCGCGGTCAACACCTGGTCCGTGTGCTGGGGTTTGCTACGCCGGCCTGGGTGCAGGCGATGCAGGAAAAAGGCAACACCGGCGCTTTGGAAGCTTATCAGAACCAGGAAAACCTCAATGTCAAGCTGACCGGCGTCTGTGATGTCTTCGAGGTCAATGCTGAACTGGCACAATCTGCTTCACCGGATTGCAAACGCTACCGGCATTACGAAGAACTGATCAACAGCCCAGATATAGATGCGTTGGTCATTGCTACCCCCGATCACTGGCACGCACCGGTGGCTATCGCTGCCTTGCAGGCCGGCAAGCATGTGTATGTGGAAAAACCCATGACCCATAAAATCGCGGAAACCTACGCTCTCCGTGAAGCGGCCCGAAACTCAAAAGCGATCTTTCAGGTGGGGCATCAGCACCGGCAGACTCAAAGCTTTATTACCGCTCAGGATATCATCCGGAAGCGGGTGCTGGGGCACGTGTCTTTGGTACAGGCCAGTACAAACCGTAACAGCGATAATGGAGCCTGGCAGTACCATATCCACGAAAAAGCCAGCCCTCAGACCATCGACTGGGACCTTTTTCTGGGCAATGCGCCAAGTATTCCTTTCAATAAAGAGCATTTCTTCCGCTGGCGCAAATGGTGGGCCTATGGCTCGGGCTTGTCCGGCGACCTGATGACCCACGATTTCGACCGGGTCAACTGTATCCTCAATATGGGAATGCCCCGCTTCGTAACCGCTTCCGGCGGCATTTACACCCACCGCGATGGGCGGGATGTACCGGACGTTTTCCAGGCGGTAATGGAATACCCGGACTTCACCACGGGCTCCAGCCGGGAAGCCGGGCTGGAAAAGGGGATGACCTTTGTTTACAGCGCTACCCTTGGGAATCAGCACTGGCGCGAAACCCTACTGATGGGGCACGATGGCACACTCGAACTGGGCAACCAACTCCGGGTGCATGCCGATCCGAACTCTACCCGTTACCGGCACCTGATCGAAAGCGGTGTGATGGACCCGAGTGTGCCGATTTATGCTTATGACCCGGCTTCCGGCAATGCAGATGGGGTGACTTCAGCGACCTCCAAATACTTTGCCCAGAAAGGGCTGCTTTGGACTTACCGGGGTGGCAAGCGGGTCGATTCAGCTATGCTGCACATCAGGGAATGGCTGGGTGCAATCCGTAATGGAACACCCGTAAGCTGCGGTATAGAGGAAGGTTTTGAGGAAGCAATGTCTGCTCATATGGTAGGGCTCTCCTGGAAACTTGGGCGTAGGATGGAATGGGACGCGGGGGCAGAGCAAATCATCGCTTTGCCCGGTGAAGATCTTGATGCAATGCTTGTCGCCCCCGGGCGCGTAATAGCAGGCATGATGGGATAAAAGGAGCCCCTGCCAGTATTTTCGATCAGTTTGGGGTTACAAGGCAGCGGCTCCATGAGCGTTACCACTGCGTCATAGAATAAGGCATAAATTGTAACAAATTTGTCCTCATAGGCGGTATGTTTTTCCTCGTGATCGTTGATTACCCGGCGGTTCGTTTCTTCCAGTAACGCAGCAGGCCTGCCACGCTCATCCAGGAAGGATTAGCATTTTCGTAAATTTCCAACATGGATTCCGAAACGCCTTTTTCGGTGAGCCGGTCTTGTACCCATGCCATGAATTCCGGCGTAATGGATTTTGGGTCACTACCAGCTTCAAAGTGCGGCTTCATCCATTCGGCCCAGGCTAAAAGCTCTTGTTCCAGCTCATCGAGGTGGACGGGAATATTGGCCCCTGCAATCCGCCCATAGTGGGTCAGGTAAATGGCTTGCAGAGGTAACTGCCGGATGAGGTTGAGGGAAGCCTGCCAGTCTTCAACGTTGATATCCGGTGGCGGGCAGGGCGGTACAACCGGAGCATCACCAATTTTAACCCCGGCCACATCACCTGCAATTAATGCGCTGCCAACCTGCCACGCAATATGGTGCACCGCGTGCCCGGGCGTATGCCATGCGGTGATTTCGGTATCCCCGATTTTGATGGTATCCTCATGGTCCACCGTCTTTAGCTGTGCTGCCGGGATGCCTTTCATGGTGCTCCATAGCCGCTCCATATCATCACCGTAGATACGGGTAGCGGAGGCCACGAGCTTGGATGGGTCATGCATGTGCGCCTGTCCGAAGGGGTGCAGGTATATGGTGGCTCCTGCTTCTGCCATGGCCCAGGCTGCTCCGGCATGGTCCAGGTGTATATGTGTGATGAAAACATGGGCAATGTCCTCAGGCTGATAGCCCTGTGCTGCAAGCCCGGCTTTCAGATGGCTAAAGGTGGAGTAGGGACCGGTTTCAAACAGGATGGGCCCTGCTGAAGTCTCTGCCAGAAATGCTGCAATCGTGTCGCTTTTGTCCAGAAAATGAAGATCCAGGACTTTAATCATTTTATTTTTACTTTTACTCAGTTAGAATTTTCTTGTGTTTTAATTTTTATGGCTTCAAAAATCAAAAGGAAAAACCATTAAGGAAATCATTAGCTTTCATGCGTTTACGGCCTTGCATTTGAAGTTCCTCTACGACCAGCCAGCCATCGGGTGCTGCGATTTTAATCCAGCTTTTATTGTCAGAGCGGAAGGTGCCGGGTGTGGCATCCACATCTGCTTTCTCATAGTGGGCACGGAGAATTTTCAGTTGTTTGCCTTCCAGAGTGGTCCAGGCAGCAGGGTAGGGGCTGAGCCCCCTCACGAAGTTGTGTACTTTCTCGATCGGCTGAGCAAAGTCAATTTCACAGGTTTCCCGAAACAGCTTTGGAGCCTTAGTCGCCAGGGCATCGTCTTGTTTTTGAAGCTGGTAATCGCCAGACTCAATAGCTTTGACCGTTTTTAGTACCGTTTCTGCCCCGAGCAGCATCATCCGGTCATGGACCGCTCCGGCGGTTTCATTAGGGCCAATGGGCATTTTTTCCTGAAAGAGGACATCACCGGTATCGATTTGGTGGCGGATGAAGAAGGTCGTAACGCCTGTTTCGGCATCACCGTTGATGACCGCCCAGTTGATGGGAGCTGCGCCCCTGTAGCGTGGCAGCAGGGAACCATGCAGGTTGAAGGTGCCGTATTCCGGCATATCCCAAACTGCTTCCGGCAGCATACGGAAAGCGACAACGACCTGAAGATTGGCATTCAAACCCCTCAGTTCTTCCTGGAATTCGGGCGATTTCAGGTTTTTGGGCTGCAGGACTGGGATGCCCTGCTCCACGGCATATTTTTTCACGGGGGACTCCAAAAGTTGTTTTTTCCCGCGCCCGCCGTACTTGTCAGTAGCCGTCACTACGCCTACGACTTTGTACCCGTTTTGTACCAATATGCGAAGGGAAGGCACCGCGAAATCTGGCGTACCCATAAAAACTATTCTTAAACTCATAGAAGACAAGTTGGTATTTTTGCGTTATTGTACCTAATTTTCAGAAAAGTTCTAAGAATTGTATCGCACAATATGATGAAATCAGCCTTATTTTACAGTGTATTTGTCATTTTCTTTTTGCCGGATCAGGGGCTAGCCTTTAGCGGTTGCCCCGGATCAGGGGCGCAGATATCTGCTGTGGACACCATCCCGCTGTCCGAGCGTTTTGATGAACCATTAAGCGGAGCTGTGCGGCAAAATGAAGACCGCCAACCGGCTTTTCAGCAGCGGGCTAATGATCGTAAAGTCATTCCAATTGAGACGATAGAAACGGATACAGCCTACCGCAACCTACAGGAAATTCCGGAAGGCTACAACGGCTTTAAAATTGAGATTATGTCTACGGCTATGCCGCTTCCTCCCGATCATGATCTGTTTTTCCAGCATGGGAATATCACGCTGGAAGAATTAGGGGAGGGCGAATTTTCCTACCTGATCGGGCATTTCGAAGAGCAGGCAAAGGCAGAATCTTTCCGGGCGGCCTTCTTGGAGGGGCGTTATCCGGCCTCTAAAGTCGTAGGTTATATCGAAGGGCAGCGGCAATTCAAGGCAGTACCAAAAGAAGAATAATGCAGAAACGGACACTTTCCTGGACGACAGAAGACGGCATCAACATACACGCTTGCGAATGGGCAGTCGCGAACCCCAAAGCTGTCTTGGCGATCGCCCACGGCTTGGGAGAGCACATCGAACGATATGATCATATGGCACGCTGGTTCAACGCCCGCGGCTATGCTGTTTTAGGTTACGACCGGCGTGGGCATGGCCAATCCGGGGGGAAGCGTGGGCACAGCCCCGGGCTGGAGCCTCTGCTGGACGAGATTGCTCAGTTGTTGGTCGAAGCCCGGACCGCTTATCAGGACCTGCCGGTATTCCTGTATGGCCACAGTCAGGGCGGTGGGCTGGCGCTTTCTTACACCCTGCACCGCAACCCGGAAATTGCCGGTTTGATTGCCTCCGCTCCCTGGATTCAGCTCTCCTTTACGCCGCCAGCAGCACTGGTAGCAGTAGGAAAGCTCATGCGGAGAATTTATCCGGGCTTGCTTCAGGGGAACAATCTGGAAACCGGTTTGCTGTCCAGAGATGCCAAAGTGGTGAAAGCCTATGAAGAAGACCCATTGGTCCACGACAGGATCTCTGCGGCAGTAGGCATTGACATGATGCAGGAAGGCGACTGGATGATGCAGCAAAAGGGTGGTTTCCCTATTCCGTTACTGATCGCCCATGGCACGGGAGATGGTATCACTTCTCCCGAAGCCAGTGAAGCTTTTGCGGCTCAATTGGAAGGGGATGTGACCTTTAAGCCGTGGCCTGAGCTGTACCACGAAATACATAACGAACCGGAAAAAGAAGCCCATTTTCAATATGTGCTGGAATGGCTAAATGCTAGAATCGCTTGATTGATTCCAGGATGTAAAGCGGGCGCTGCTTGATTTCATTGTAGATATTCGATAGATAAATCGACATGATGTACAAATTCAGGCAAGTGGTAGCAAAGAAAATGGCGATAAGGATGACCAGAAACGTCCATCCCGGATACGGCTCTCCGGCACTACCGAACAAATCCACGCCGGTAAATTTCACTTTCAGCGCATTACCGATGACGCCGATAAGAAAGACCAGGGAAAACAAAAATATCCACAACAGCAAGGAGCGCAAGAAGGTAGTGAAGGACGTAATCGCGATAAGCGAGGTTCGGAAACGCTCCGAGAAGGACTCTTGTTCTCTGCCATGCAGGGGCTCATCGGTTTCCAGGTAGCGCGTTTTGTAGCCCACGATGGAGTAGATGGCCTTCATGTACCGCAAATTCTCACGCAGGCGCAGCAGTGAATTAAGCGCCCGGCGGGAAATAACCCGGGTGTTGTGCGCCATCTCATCGACTTCCAGGGCTGAATAGCGGCGCAGGATAAAGTAGAAAAGACTGTAAAACGGTCGAAAGTGGGCGCCTGCCTGCCGCTGCCGGGCTCGCATGTAGACGATATCTGCCCCTTCGTTACGGCTGTGCTCAAAGAGCTGCAGTATTAATTCAGGCTGCTGATAGAAGTCAAACTCAAAAATCACCGTGTAGTCCCCGTTGCTTCGGTCTAGTCCAGCCAGTACAGCATGATTGTGGTTGGTGGCACGGGAAAGGTTGAGCAGGTACACATTATGTTTCAGATCGTCCGGTAGCTGCTCGATGGCATCATCGGCAGAAGCTTCCGGATTGTTGTTGACTACAATAAATTCAAAATCCGTGAAGTGTTGGCGCACTACGGCAAAGGTATTTTGCAGGTAATCCGGCAACAAACGGAGCTCATGCGTATGCTCCAAAACACAGACCACAGTGATGAAACTATTGTACATTTAGCCCAAATTTGCCCAAAAATATCACTATTTCAATTACATAAGTTGCTTTTTGCCCGGTTTTTAAAGAAATTGCGGTGACTTTGTTTTAAAAGATACCTGAACGCCTTATATTTCGTATTTAAATTTGTTCTCTGAATACGCAACATTGCTATAGTTGAAATTCAGAGAACCGAATCGGAGAGATTTCTGTGCCAGACTTTTGGTGATAAAATTGAGCTGGCGTAGAGATTAGTCGGGGAGCAAATGACCATTATTTTGCTTTCGGCTTGACCACTAAGGCTAAAAAAATGTCAGGGAGATTTCCATTTTACCAGCAACTCGACGCGATGGACTGCGGGGCAACCTGCCTGCGCATGGTTTCTCGTCATTTTGGGCGGTACTACTCGCTAGAGTATCTCCGTGACCTGACTTATATGGGCAAACAGGGCGTCACCCTTTTGGGCATCAGTGACGCAGCTGAGCATATCGGGCTGCAAAGCCTGGCTGTGAAGACGACCTTCGATCGCCTGGCAAGGGATATTCCGGTCCCGGCTGTCGCGCACTGGAAACAGGAACACTTCGTGGTGGTCTACAAGGCGAATTCCAGACATGTCTGGATTGCCGATCCGGCAGCGGGCAAATTCAAACTGACCCGTGAAGAATTCCTTGAAAACTGGGCAAGCGATGTGGAGGACGGGGAAGATGTCGGTGTGCTACTCTTGCTGGAGCCCACACCTGAGTTTTATGCCCGCGAGGGCGAAAAGATCAACAAGTCTGGCTTTGGCTACGTAAGGAGTTATTTTCAGCGCTACCGCCCTCTGCTCCTACAGCTGGGCGTAGGGCTGGCACTGGGCAGTTTGTTACAGCTTATTTTTCCATTCCTGATCAAGTCTATTATTGATACAGGAATTGAAAACGATGACCTTAATTTCATACAGCTTATTCTGCTGGCACAGTTTTTCCTGTTCGCAACGATGATGGCCGTGGAGCAATTCCGAAGCTGGATTTTGTTGCACGTAACGGTGCGCGTCAACATCAGCTTGATTTCTGATTTCCTAATCAAGCTCACCAAGCTGCCCATCAGCTTTTTTGATTCAAAAGTGACTGGTGATTTAATGCAGCGGATTGCAGACCATGAGCGGGTTCAACGTTTCCTGACTTCTACCTCCCTGGTTTCCATTTTTACCTTTGCGAATATCTTGGTTTTTGCGGGAGTGTTACTCGCTTGGGATGCGACTATTTTTGGCATTTTTATCGTTTTTACCCTGGCTCAGATAGGCTGGATTTTCTACTTCCAATACCTGAGGCGGGAGTTGGATTACAAGCATTTTGATCAGTCTGCAGAAAACCAAAGCAACCTGATGGAGCTCATCAGTGGCATGCAGGACATCAAACTCCACAATGCCGAGAAACAAAAACGGTGGGCATGGGAGCGTATTCAGGCCCGGTTGTTCCGCACAAGTGTCAGCGCTTTGCGCATTGGGCAAATACAACGTGCCGGGTCCGGATTTTTCAATGAGACTAAGAACCTACTGATCATTTTCATGGTCGCCAAGGCGGTTATGGATAATGAGATGTCACTGGGAATGCTCCTTGGCGTCCAGTACATTATAGGGCAGATGAATTCGCCCCTCAATCAGCTGTTCGAGTTTCTGCGGGCCAGGCAGGAAGCCAAAATCAGCCTGGAGCGCCTCAACGAAATCCACGTCCGCGATAACGAGGAGAACCTGGAAGAGAAAATTACCATATTGCCGGAGTACGGTGACCTGATTTTGGAAAACGTAAGCTTCCAATACAATGGCCCGCACTCCCCAACCGTCCTGCGCAGCGTTAACCTGCGTATCCCCAAAGGACAAACGACCGCTATCGTGGGCACAAGTGGAAGTGGCAAGACGACCATTCTTAAACTGCTCCTCAATATCTATCAGCCCACCGAAGGCGCGATCCGTCTCGGTGACATCAACTTGTCTAATGTCAACAACCGGCTGTGGCGGAATAAATGCGGGGTAGTCATGCAGGATGGATACATCTTCTTCGACTCAATCGCTCGTAATATTGCATTAGGCGATGAGATCATCGATAAACGAAAACTGCTGAATGCCGTAAAGGTGGCCAATATTCAGACCTTCATTGAATCTCTGCCGTTAGGGTACAACACCAAAATCGGTCAGGAAGGGCTCGGGCTTAGTCAGGGGCAGCGGCAGCGCATGCTCATCGCCCGTGCTGTCTACAAAAACCCGGATTATATCTTCTTCGATGAAGCGACTACCGCACTGGATGCCTATAATGAAATGCTGATCATGGAAAACCTGGAAGACTTCTTCCGCGGACGTACCGTGGTCACCGTAGCGCACCGCCTGAGCACGGTGATGAACGCGGACAATATCATTGTACTGGAAGGTGGAGAAATTGTAGAACAAGGCACGCACGACGAACTGACCTATCTGCGGGGCGCTTATTACCAACTGGTCCGCAATCAACTGGAGCTGGGCGCATAAATCCTACCACCTATGCAAGAGCACGAAAATATAGAAATCCGAAGCGAAGAGGTACAGGAAATCCTGGGTACCCCTCCGCCATGGATGGCTCGGTTTGGCACACTGCTGGCACTGCTTGTCGTAGTGGTGCTCGGCTATATTAGTTATTTTATTGAATATCCGGTGGTGGTGGATGCCGGTATTACGGTGTCTTCCAAAGAACCGCCCAAGCGCCTGGTGTCCAATATCAGTGGTCGGGTTCAGTCTATCCTGGTGGAAAATGAGGCTGCGGTTAAGGAAAATGATGTGATCGTCGTTTTCAAAAGCAATGCCCGCCTGGAGGATATGCTCACGCTGGAGTCCAAAATGATGATGATGGAGGCGCCTTCCGATTCTGCCCTGCTCGCCTTTTCAGTACCCGATACCTTCGTCCTGGGGTCTATCAAGGAGCCGCTCTATGATTTCTACCGGAAGCAGAAGGTGAGGCAGCAGTATGAGGAGAACCCTTACGATAAGTACAGCATTGACCAATTGGAGCGCGAGCTTCAAAAGATACAGAGTATTATTCGCTCGGACCTGCGGAGAATCGAAAACCTGGACATTCAAATCGAGTTGGTTCAGGAACGGCTGGCGAGAGAGGAAAAGCTGGTCCGGGATAACCTTCTGGCTGAATCACGTATTGAGAAAACCAGAGAGTCGTTGCTTAGCCTGCAACGAATGCGGGAGAGTGTGGAGTCTTCCATCAAGAACCGTGAACTGGAAAAAGAGCGTATCCGGGCGGAGAAAACGGGTGTCCGCGAAGGTTCCGTTGAAAGTAAAAAACAGGCCGGTATTGAGCTGCGGGAGCGTTTTAACGACTTACAGCGCGCCGTAGAGGAATGGATGTTTAAGTACGTCATCACGGCTCCGGTAGCCGGAGTGGTCTCGCTTTATATGGAAGACATTACGGAGCAGCAATTTGTCGAAGAAGGTTTTGAAATTGGCGTGGTTGTCCCGCAACTGGAACAGGAAGCGAAGGGCATCATCTGGTTGCCGGTGGCCAAAGCCAGCCCGGTGAAGCCTGGTAAAAAAGTGGTGGTCAGTTTCGATGTGTACCCTGTACTGGAATTTGGGTCAACAATTGGGCAGGTCGAATCTATCAGTCAGGTGCCGATCAACGGGCAGGTGGCCCTAACTATTGATTTCCCCAGAGGCCTGGTCACAGAGTTCGGTCGGGAGTTGGATGCTTCTCAGACCATGAAGGGCGATGCCAATATCATCATTAAGGACAAGCGGTTTATTGAGCGGATTTTCGAGCATTTTAGGAGTTAATAAATGCCCCCCAGTATTCACCATTAAAAAGGGCTCATACGCATCCAAACGGGTGCGCATGAGCCCTGATTTTAATGGTCCCTACAGGTGGATCACCTCGTCGTAAGCCGCTGCTGCCGCTTCCATCACCGCCTCGCTCATCGTGGGGTGAGGGTGCACCGTTTTGATGATCTCATGGCCCGTGGTTTCCAGTTTTCGGGCGGCTACTACTTCTGCAATCATCTCCGTTACATTCATGCCGACCATGTGGGCGCCCAGGAACTCGCCGTATTTCGCGTCGAAGATGACCTTTACGAAGCCTTCCTTCGCACCAGCTGCACTGGCTTTGCCGGAAGCAGAAAATGGGAATTTGCCCACCTTGATTTCGTAACCGGCATCCTTAGCCGCCTGCTCCGTATAGCCTACTGATGCGACCTCAGGCACGCAGTAAGTACAGGCTGGAATGTTGTTGTAGTCCATAGGCTGCGGATTTTCTCCTGCGATTTTCTCCACGCAGATGATGCCCTCAGCGCTGGCAACGTGCGCAAGTGCGGCACCGGGCGTCACATCGCCGATTGCGTAGATACCTGCAACGTTGGTGCGGTAGAACTCATCTACCTGAATCAGGCCGCGGTCCGTTTTGATGCCCAGTGCTTCCAGGCCAATATTCTCTGTGTTTGGCGCTACGCCTGCTGCAGAAAGTACAACGTCGCACTTGATTTCTTCCGTCTTGCCGGTCTTGCGGTTCTTAACGGTCACCGTGCACCCTTTGCCTTTGGTGTCAACGGACTCCACAGAGGTGTTGCCCAGGATATTGATGCCCTTTTTCTTGTAGATTTTATTCATTTCCTTGCTCACGTCGGCATCTTCGCGGGGTACCAGGCCCTGCTCCATGAATTCCACTACGGTCACTTCCGTGCCGATAGAGCTGTAGAAATAAGCAAATTCGGTACCAATGGCGCCTGCACCCACCACAACCATCTTCTTAGGCTGCTTTTCGAGACTCATCGCTTTGCGGTACTCAATGACCTTTTCCCCGTCAATGGGAACGGTAGGAAGCTCCTTGGCCCGCCCGCCGGTAGCAATGATGATGTGCTCAGCGCTGTATTCTTTCTTTTTGCCGTCTTTGTCCGTGACTTCTACTTTCTTTCCGCGGAGCAATTTGCCGTGCCCATCGAGTACGGTGATTTTGTTCTTGCGGAAGAGGAAGTTAATCCCCTTGCTCATGCCATCTGCCACGTTCCGGCTGCGTTTCACCATACCGGTGAAGTCAACGCTGGCCTTATCCACTTTAATACCGTAATCCTCTGCGTGGTTGATGTATTCAAAAACCTGCGCACTCTTCAACAGGGCTTTGGTTGGGATACAGCCCCAGTTCAGACAAATACCCCCCAGTGATTCCCGCTCCACCACACCAACTTTCATACCGAGTTGTGAAGCGCGAATGGCAGCAACGTATCCTCCGGGACCACTGCCAACTACAATCAGATCAAACTTATCCATGTTCTTATTTCTGGTTTTAATTATGAGTCTACCTGCGAATCGCTCAGCAGGAGTAGGCGAAAATTTTCAAACCGCCAGCTTTTCAGACTGCTGGGAAATTACCGCAAATATACTGACCAAAACGCGGTTGTCACAACAAAGCAGCTTATAGTACAATTTTGAACCTCGGGAAGGCATAAAAAAGGACTCCGCTGCTATCACCGCAGCGGAGTCCATTCTAACTTACTGATACTTAATCTTTGTGCCTGTAGGGAGCTTGACATTTTTTTTGACAGTTTAAAAGTAGAACAAAGGGGGCGGTTTCTAAAATATTCTCACTGACAATTTGTCAAGCAACAAAATGGTGAAAGGTGCTCATGATTTGGTTAAGAACTTGTAAGTTAAGTGAATACATATTGTATTTTTTCAGTACAAATTGATGCTGCTTCCTGCTATTCCTTGTAAATCAGGGGCAATGCCTGTCAGGCTGAATTTTTGTTTTTTATTCCTCCTCGGGAGCAGTTTCGTAGAGGACAGTAACGAGTTTCGACTGTTGACCTGTTTCGGCAGCCGTGATCCGGAATGCTAGACCAGGCTGCAAAGAGATGGCTTCGCCCCGGGGGCGCAATTTTTCCTTCCGGGCCTGAAGTACCTCGCTGATCGCACTGAAAGAGAGGTAAGGCGCACCTAATTCACCCAGCTCCCGGTATTTTTGAATAGCCTGTGCAGCCCAGTCTTCCCTTCGGGCTGCCGCATCCCAGGAGAATGTGAATTCCTGCCTGATCTGATCGCAACCGGTCTGTTCTATCTGCACGATCGTAGACTGGTTCAACACAAAACGCTCCACACCTTTACCAGGCTGCAGCTCAAACCGATGCTGAGAAACCCCCGGCAGGGATGCATCGAAAATGGGCTCCGGAGCACCATACAAGCAATCCTCAAAAGATTGGCGCTGTGGTGGGTCAGAGGCACAGCCACCCAGCCAGGACAGGGCCCAAAGCCCGAAGGAGAAAATGATACCAGCCAGGGCTCGCTTCATTTCGGTTGATCGATGGTTAAACAATTATCAGCAATTGGTGTTAGGCTATCGGTTTTAAGATCATATGGCAATAGTAAACTATTTGCTACTCAAATAACCCGAAAAATTTCAAAATACATCCTTTATGGTGAATTCAAAATATTCCGGCAATGGTATTGCCCGGAAAGTAAATGGCTATGCGCCTAAGAATGGGGAAGACCTGGTTGAGGAACTGGGAGATATGCACGGCGCGACCTCTGTTGATACGCCTATGCGGGCAGATGCCTTTGACCGTTCTGATGAAGAAAAAATGGAAATCATTAGTCAGCATTTCCGGGAAATCATGGAAACCCTCGGGCTGGACCTGAATGATGATTCCCTGAATGGCACGCCGAGACGGGTGGCTAAAATGTTTGTCAAGGAAATCTTTGGCGGGCTGAATCCTGAATCCAAGCCTGCGATTTCCCTGTTCGAGAATAAATTTGGCTACCGGCAGATGTTGGTGGAAAAAGGCATACAGGTACAATCTTTCTGTGAGCACCATTTTCTGCCCATTTATGGCAAATGCCACATTGCCTACATCGCGAACGGCAAGGTGATTGGATTGTCTAAGCTCAATCGTATTGTAGAACACTTCGCCCGCCGGCCTCAGGTACAGGAGCGGCTCACCGTACAGATTGCGGCAGAGCTAAAGCGCGTGCTTAAGACCGAAGATGTGGCCGTATACATGGATGCGAAGCATATGTGTGTGGAAATGCGCGGTATTAAACACACACAGTGCAGCACCGTTACCACAGAGTATGGCGGTCGTTTCCTTAATGAAAATGTACGCGCGGAATTTCTAAAGACTATCAAAGACTAAAAAGCGAAATTAAGTTATGGCGGTTGAATTATTAGCCAATAAGAAAGTACTGATTGTGGGCGCTACCGGTGGTATTGGAGCCGAAGCGACCAAGATGATCAAAAACTCTCAGGGGAATGTCTTTATTACCGGCAGAGACCAGGAGAAGCTGAAGAAGGTAGCCAAGGCCAATAAAATCCCCGATGACCAGGTTTTTACAATGGAGGTCACCGACCCCGAATCTGTACAGAAGGTAGCAGACCAAATCCATAGCAAAGTGAGCCAAATCGACATCCTGGTGAACGCTGCGGGGGTAGGCTACCTCAAAAAATTCGAACAGATCGAATACGAGCAAATGAGCCGTGTGATTGACATTAATCTCAAGGGGGCCTTCCTGGTCATGCAGGCTTTTCTGCCACCGATGAAGGAGTCGAAAAAAGGGATGATCATCAATATTCCTGGCGTACTGGGTCGGGCGCCTATGGCGGCGGCGGCAGCCTACGCTGCTTCCAAATACGGGCTAAACGGTATGGTGAAGTCGCTGCGTGAAGAGTTGAAGCGTACCGAAATCCGGCTATCCAATCTATATCTGGGCGGCGTGGATTCAGAATTCTGGGATGACATTGATATGCCTGTAAACCGGGATAAATTCATCACGGCTCAGGAAGCCGGGCGTGCAGTATGGTTTATGTGCCAGCAACCTACCTCCGGAGTGGTATCTGAAATGGTTATACAGCCATTCAACCATCAGGTAATCTAGCCAGGTATTTCTGAAAATGCAGAATGACCGGGCGTTAGCACAATTAATGCCAGCGCCCGGTCTTTATTATTTAAGGATGCTTGCGAAGAGCAAGGTAAGCTTTGACAAAGTCTGGCATCCCATACCCTACAGCTACATCAGGCAAATCAGACTGACTGCTACTACTACGGATGGCATCCAGCAACTCCTCCACGCTTGCTTCAGGATAAGCTTCGCGCAGGCAGGCAACCATGCCCGCCACAATAGGGCTGGCAAATGAAGTCCCGGACCCAATCGTTACCTGATATTGATAGGCATCGGCCAGTGTCACCCAGGCACCGGGCGCCACAATATCCGGTTTGATACGCCGGTCAGCTGTAGGCCCTACCGAGCTAAAGCTGGCCAAATCACCATTTAGCGCAGTAGCTCCGATTGAAAAAGCACCTGCCGCATCTGCCGGGATGCCGATCCGGCGCCAGGGGCTGCTTCCTTCATTGCCAGCGCTTGTGACCACCAGCATGCCTTTCCGGGCGGCAATATTGGCAGCCTGACTGGCTACAGAAATGCTCCCTGTCAAGTCCTTCGCAGTGTAGTTCATAGAGACCTCATCAAACTGGGTATAGCCCAGAGAAGAGTTCATGACATCTGCTCCGAGGCTATCCGCGTACTCAAGCCCGGCCACCCAGTGGCATTCCTCTATACGATGCTCGCCCCGTGTATCTTCAGTTTTGATGCAAACGTAAGTGGCATCTGGTGCTGTACCTACCAAAACTTCCGGCTGATTGGCAGCCATAGTGGAGAGCACCTTCGTACCGTGGCTGCTGGACTCCCAGACCAGCGTATCTTTATCTACCATGTCCATGGACGTTAGTAACCGGTTGTCAGCACGGAGGGAGTCAAAGAATGGGCTTCGGTCCACGCCGGTGAAACCGCCATCCATGACGGCTACCAGGACGCCCTTGCCCCGGTATCCCATCAGGTGGAGGCTATCTCCGTTTATGGCTTTGATTTGCTTAGTGCCGTAACCGTAGTGCTGTCCTGTTAGGGCTTTACTCTTCAGCTTGTCCATTTTTGCGTCCCGTTCGACACTTGCTTTGCCTTTAGCCCGGTAGGGGCCGGCATACCAAATGGTGTCCACAAAAGGCAGGGATTTAATAGCTGGCAACATAGCCGATTCTCCATAAATGGTAGCGGCGTTGAGCCAGCGGGAGGTATGGTGCACTTTGGCTCCGGCTTCGGTAATGCCTTTTAGGTAACCGGGATTGGGCGGGAAGTCCTCCGTAGTCACCGGGATGCCTAGTTTCTGCCTTCTGGCAATGGCACGCGGAGACAGGAAGGCCTCGGGTGCATCCACCGTGTAAGGCGTATTCGCTTTGTCTTTGAAGGCGACCCAGTAAAACTGCTGGTCGTTGTTATCTGTTGTCTTTTCCTGTCCCAACGCGGGCAGGGCAAAGCACAATAAACAGGCGATAGCGCTGCTGAAAATGGTCTTTTTCATAGTCTGTTATCCAATTGTCGTATCAATGTTGAATCGGAACTCCTGGTCCAGTTTATCCTGAATTAGCTCCAGTAACTGATTACCGTGGTGTTCCCTTTTAAGATCAAACTGGGTATCCTGAATGGTATCCTCGTTAATAATGCGGTGCGGTGCCGGGAAAGACAGGCGTTCGGCTGTCCGCACCTGTTCATGAGCCTGCCTGAGGTTTTGAGGTGCAGCAATGATGTAGTATTCCTGATACTCTGATTGCCCCTCCTGCCACCACTGCACACCGGTTTCGGGCTCAAAAAAAACGCGGACAGCTTGCCCCGTAAAAAGCAGGCAGGCCCCAATCAGTTTGTCTTGTGTATTTTGGGGCTCCGGCTTCTTGCTGTTATGCCAGTTATGCACCGTCGAAATAACGGTAGTTTTGGGTTCTGTGCCCCGCAGCCAAATCGCTGCTGTTTCAGCTATCTCAAAAGGCAAATCCCTGGTTAGCTCCTCATAAAACCGGACTACCCGCTCGGGGTCCTCACCTATAATATAAAGCGGGCATTCATTATTGTCCGGGTTCAGGATTTCAAAAAGATTAAGTTTTTCCTGTTGCAGCTGTTGCTCCACCTGATCGAGGGTATCTACCCACTCGGGCTGATAAGGCTGCACGTCGAGACAGGACAACGCTAACTGCAGCTCCAGTTGCTCAGTATGTTGCAAGAGGCCTTCGAAGCGAGCCTTTTGATCCGTCAGCATGCCATAGCGCTCTGCATTTTCTTTTTGTTCCCAGAACTGCTTGCCCTTGCGGCGGCGGGAGGCTGTCAGCAGGTCCAGTTCGGAAAGCATACGCACATATGAGCTGCCTTCCATCAGTTTTTCCACTGAACGGCGCAGGTTACTGGCGTGGTCCGCATAGGCGATTTTGGTGTATTCTTCCAGTAATAAATCGAGCCCGAGCGGGTCCGATTTCGTTGTCAGGTATGGTTTGCCATCTCTTAGGTCAACCACAATCTCAACCTGATCGTCAACATCCTGTTGGTTCAGTGCATAGGCCAGAGGCAGGATGAGCTCATGCCGGAGCGTCCGCTGCAGGTGGCGGGCACCATATTGTTTGTCGTAGCCCCGGGTAGCCAGATGTTCCAGGAAGGGCTCCGTAAGCACAAAATTCATTTTGCGGAAGCGAATACCCTCCCGGCGCTTGAGCTGTTGGATTTCCCGGTCCAGCACATAGCGTATGGTCAGGTTGTCCAGTGGGGCGAAAGGGATAATCTGGTCGATCCGGTTGAAGAGCTCCGGGCGGAAATATTTTTGCACAGCACCAAGGAAGTGGTCTTCCACACTTTTGATAGATTGCTCCTGTTGCCAACCAATGGGGTTGAGCTGCAGGCTGCCAGCCCCTACATTAGACGTCATGATGATGATCGTGCTACAGAAGTTGACCAGCCGGCCCTGACTGTCGGTCAGCCGGCCTTCGGAAAGCATTTGCAGAAGCAAGTCAAAAAAGACCGGATGCGCCTTCTCTATCTCGTCAAACAGCAGCACTCCAAAGGGCGCTTTCCGGATGGCTGAAGTCAAAAGGCCTTCAGAAAAGAAACTGTGGCCTACGAGCCGCTGAACGGAATAAGGCGTTGAGAATTCGCTCATGTCAAAGCGGGTCATCCGGTCTGCCGTTCCAAACATGAATTCAGCAAGCTGCTTGGCCAGTTCAGTCTTGCCCACACCTGTAGGACCTACAAATAACATAGAGGCGATCGGCTTCCCGGTACGGGCCAAAGCGGTTTTGACCGTTGAGAGAATGCCCACGATCCGCTCAACGGCCTCTTCCTGCCCGAAGACTCTACTGTTGAAATGCGAGAGCAGAGCTTCCGGGTCCATCGGCAGTTCCGGGTCGATCATAAACCGCGGCATACCGGTCTCCTCGCTAAATTGGGCAATAATCTCGGAACGGTGAATAGCAACTGTAGTATTAGGAGCACCAGGCAGAGATTTGCCCCTCTGGTTGAGGAGAAGGTTTTCCAAAAAGCGGACAGGCCGGCCTGGCATCCCATCGTAGGGCGTAAACCGCCGGCTGAGCCGCACCGTCTCCTGAATCGCATAAGGGTCAATACTGATTCTTTGCCCTCTGGCCAGATCATTGGCCTTTTGCTGGATGATCTGCTCCAATTCGCCGGACTCCGGCTCGGTGATGGTGAGGCGCTGAAATACGTTGAGGTAGGACGGGCTCTTGATTTCAATACGGGCGAGCTCTTCATCCGTACATTCTGAGATCAGCGTTACCTCTCCCCGGCTAAGGTAGGGCAGAAGGTAGTCTGCGATACTTACCGTATTGCCTTCATATTTACCGACTTCGAAAAGGTCCATTAGGTTACGTACAAAGAGAAGGTCGGGCTGCCCGGAAAGCTCCCGGCAAAGCAAGAAAAGGTTCTCCTGCCATCCGGTATCTTTCATCAATTCCTTGATAAGAGTTGAGGCTGTTGTCTCCCAAATTTTGCCGGGCAGCTTAAATTCGGATTGCCGGCGGGCAAGCTCCCAGACCAGGGCGGTTTTGCCGGTCCCGGTTGGGCCAACGAGCAAGGTATTGCGGTGAAAGTTGCCGGTAAGGATTTGCGCCAGCTGCTTAAGCTCTTTTTCCCTGCCGTAACTGGCAGGCGTTTCAATTTTTAGTTCGGTAGCTGCTTTGGGCAGTAGACGGTCCTGTTGCTTATTGCCCATTTGCTCCAGTTCCTTGGGGCTGGGTACCTGAAGGGTAATCGGGTACTGCTTAAGTTCAATAAGGTCAAACCAGATCGCGCTCACGATGTCCTGTACAGCCTGAAGACGACGATGGCGGGCGAAGTCCAGTTGTATAGTCTCGATAATTTTTTGCTCCAACTCTTCGGGGACAGCGGAATAAGCCTCTAAATCCAGAGCCGGGACAATGGCCCATATGCCTTCACCGGGATGCAACTGATTGAAGTAGTAGGTGAACTCAAGTTCAAAGGCAGGATAGGTGAACTGATCCCGGGAAGCCGGAAAACTCACCTTGACCTTAGCTGGGATAAAGTGGCCCTGCTGATACTCATTGAGCAGTTCGCTGATCTGCCCCTGATTGAGCACTTTATTTTGCAGCGCCTCCGCATATTGCCCTGCGAGAATGGGGAGTTTTTCCCGTATGCGGAGTACTTCCCGGTCGTTGAGCGGGGCGAGCAGGCTGCCGCCTGTTTGGAGGTGGAGCCGAAAAGCGTAGAACGGGATCGTGAGTTCGAAAGCCATGCAGGCAATTGGGTTGATTGAATAGGGCCAGGCCATTATGGGCTCAGCAGTAGCCCTTTATTTGGTAAGGCTTAAAACTAGTGCTTTTTTCCGGTTCTGAAAAGTTAAGCTATGATCTGCCCTTCTTCAATGTCACCATAAATGGCTGCAAGTCCCTGCTGATGCCGGTATCCGCTACAGAAGGCAAGCAGGGCGTCTACCTGATGCCAATTGGTTGGGGGCGTTGCCATTTGATAATCCGGCAGATGAGCCAGGACCATCTCGGTAGCTTCCTGCAGGTAGGCTTTGCCTTTTTTGTACCGCTTGCGGTCCAGGCCCAGGATTTTGGAAAGCTGCCCCGGGTATACTTCAAGGGTGGTGCACTGCAGGGCTTTCAGTTCCTGGCTTAAACGCATGGCGCGGGCGGTCAGCCCACCGAGGAACATAGGCGACATAGCCTGTACCTCTTTATCGGCAGCCCGGTAGAAAAAGTCCTCGTACCCACCGGGGGCGTGGTAAACGCCGGGCAGGCTGAGAGGAGCATCCAGATATAAAACAGCCGGGCGATGTGCTTCCACCCAGCTTTTGACCCACTTATCAGCATCTTTTTTGGCGGCGCTCTGTGCCAGCCGGATCGCCCGGCCTTCAGCCCATGCAATGACCGTTGTGCCTGCCATTTTGCTACCGTAATCTACACCTGCCCAATTCATTAATGCCCGGTTATGTTAGAAAATTGGTGCGCCAGATCTTCTGCAACAGCTTCCCCGCCAGTTTTTTGTGCATAGACGATGCTCGCTTGCTGATAGTAGGGAGTGCGCTCCCGCAGCTTTTGGCTGATGTATGCCCGCAGGCCCTCATCGGTCAGGGAACGGATGAGGGGCCGGTGGCCCCGCCCGCTTTTCAGGCGCTGAAATAATACCTCCGGCGAAGTATCAAGGTAAACGGTCAGCCCGTTTGCGTTCATCCATTCCATATTTTGGTGAAAGCACGGAGTACCGCCACCGGTGGCAATCACCGCGCTCAGTTCTTCAGCCATTTTCCGGACAGCTTCGGCTTCGGTTTTCCGGAAGTGCGCTTCGCCCTGCTGTTCAAAGATTTCGCGTATGGAAAGCCCCGCCTCCTGCTCAATCCAGTTGTCGAGATCAATAAACCGGCGATTGAGCAGCTGAGCCAGTTGCCGTCCGGTATAGGATTTGCCCGAACCCATAAATCCGATAAGGTAAATCTGCATGTCTGAGGGTAGGTATTTACAGGGGACAAAACAAATCCTTTCCCGGATTAGTTGATAATTTGGCTAAGGATTCATGGAGTTCATTACCTTTGTGCTGAAAAATAGAAATGCTATGATGAAATCACTGCCGGTCTTTTTGTTCGTATCCCTGTTCCTGTTCACCTCTTGCAGCAACGACAGCCAACAGCCCGAAAGTAGTTCCGAAAAGACCCTTCAGGAGATTAAAAAGGATGGTGCCATCAGCAATGCGGATATTATTCGCAACCCGGTTTCTGTGGATACGCCTATCGACACCGTCAATGTGGCCAAAATGAGTTTTGAGGAGAAGAACTATGAATTTGGTGAAGTGGCGGAAGGGGAAATCATTGAGCATACTTTCAAATTTAGGAATACGGGCAAGGCTCCGCTTGTCATTCAGGGCGCCCGCTCAACGTGCGGCTGCACTGTGCCGGAATGGCCGAAAGACCCGATACCGGTAGGAGAGGAGGGCGAGATTTTCGTCCGCTTCGATACCAAAAACAAACGGGCGCGGCAGGTAAAGCCTGTTATTATTACGGCGAATTCCTACCCGGCAACGACAAAAGTATATTTGCGCGGCTTCGTACAGGAAGAAGGCGCTGAACAATAAAAACAAACGAAATTCATCTTAAACATGACTCAAAACGCTATCTTACTGCTACAAGCGGGCGGCAATGCAGGCATGATGAACCTGGTGTTCATTGGTGCAATGATTGTAATTTTTTACCTGTTTCTGATCCGCCCGCAGCAGAAACGGCAAAAAGAACAAAAATCATTTAACGAAGGGCTGCAGAAAGGGGACGAAGTGGTTACCGCCAGCGGCATTATTGGCCGTATCAATAAGCTGAGTGAAACGGAAGCCACCCTTGAAGTCTCCAACAAAACCTTCATCCGGGTGACGCGCAGTGCGATTTCCAAGGAGATGACGGAGTCCTTCGTATCAGAAGGCGATGATCAAGATAAATAAGCAAATATTCAAGTTTCAACTGAAAGAAGACCGGGCTATCCTGCTTGCTTGTATCGGGATAGCCTTCGTCTTTTGGTTGCTGATCAAGCTCTCTCAAACGTACCGCGCGCAGAAGGAGGTTTATTTCAATATCGAACTGCCCAAAGGTTCTTCCCTCTCTGCGCTGCCGCCGGACAACCTCGTGGTTGACCTGGAAGGCACCGGCTGGGACCTGCTCTTTGACCACTTCTACAGTCGCGAGCTGGGGCTGACCTATAATATGGATGGCATTAGCCGTCTAAATCTTTCCCGCGGGCAATTGCGAAGCGATATTCAGGCACAGCTTTATTCTGACGACATCAGCGTACTGGAAATCAATTACGATCAGCTGAACCTCCGCGCGGAAGAACAGGCTAGCCGTCGGGTACCCATTGTACCGGTCACCGTCCTGAGCTTTGCTCCTGACCATCAGCTGAAAGCTCCGGTTGCCTTGTCTCCGGACTCTGTAACCCTTATTGG
This sequence comes from Phaeodactylibacter xiamenensis, assembly GCF_000759025.1. Lineage (GTDB taxonomy): Bacteria > Bacteroidota > Bacteroidia > Chitinophagales > Saprospiraceae > Phaeodactylibacter > Phaeodactylibacter xiamenensis. The sequence continues at coordinate 224,338 of NZ_JPOS01000082.1, forward strand.
GCCACAATCCATCGTTAGTCAGTATGAATCCTGGTCTTCGGATTCTATCGTATTCAGCAATCTGAAGCAAAGCCTGCTGACTACCGTACGCTTACAAAAACCACCTCCGGAACTTGCTCTTTCACCGGAACAAACCGAGGCTCAGATCGAAGTCGAATCCTTCACGGAAAAATCGGTTTACGTCCCTGTAGTGGTCAAGAATGCGCCCGATAGCATCCGGATTTTCCCGGAGAAGGTGACTGTAACCTCCCGCCTGGGACTGAGTCAGTACGACCGGATGACTTACAAAGACTTCACAGCAGAAGTAGACCTGGAAGGTGTGGCCCTCAATTCTTCCGGCACCACCGCGCCTATCCTCATTACCCGTCAGCCGGATTATGTCCAATCCATGTTTTTTACCCCAAAGTCTGCCCGCTTTTTTTTCATAGAAGCGGCAGATTCTACCACAGTGAAGCCTCAACCGGGGAACCAATAAGAGGTAATCTGTTATATGCTATCTTGGTTATCAGTGGATTAGGTAGGGAGATGCTTAATATAGGGCATAAAAAAACCCGCTGCTATTTTGAAGGAAGGTGCAGCGGGCTCACTAACGCGCTCTCTCTGTATACTCAAATATACAGCCTTTTTGCACTATTTGTTTAATGATGGCTGTTTTTTTTTTTTTAAATTGTTGCTAAGGCCCAGGAGTTGAACGTTTGCGGGGTGCCATAAAAAACGCTGCCCCGCACATCCTTTTCGGAGGCGGGGCAGCCCACACTATGAGAACACCCATTAAATTGTTCGCTCCTAATACGATAGCCGGAGGGGAATTGTTATACGGAAGGATGTTAGCGTTTTTAACGTCCGTTAACTGAATCTGCTAATGCTCTGATAAGCGCTGGGTTGCACGTTAAAATGACTGGGAAAGAGTGGCGTTAATACCTTGTTAAAGCATAAAAAAGAACCGCAGGCTCCAATAGCACATGGACTGTTCGGGGCAAAAATTGTATTTTCGGCACTATGATCAAGCAAAAGACCATAGATGAAATCATGGAAACCGCCCGGGTGGAGGATGTGGTCGAAGACTTCGTTAATCTTAAGCGGCGGGGTGTAAATTTGATTGGGCTATGCCCTTTTCACAATGAGAAAACGCCTTCTTTCACCGTTTCGCCTTCTAAGGGGATTTACAAATGTTTCGGCTGCGGAGAAGGTGGTGATGCCCTGAAGTTTGTCATGGAGCACGAGCAGCTCTCTTACCCGGAGGGCCTGCGCTACCTGGCCAATAAGTATGGTATCGAAATAGAGGAAACGGAAGTCAGTGACGAGGCCCGTGCCGAGCGGCAGCATCAGGAAAGCTTGTTTTTGGTCAACGAGTTTGCCAAACAGTTTTATCAGGAACAGATGTTTGAGACTGACCGGGGCAAAAGCGTAGCCCTGAGCTACTTCAAGCAACGGGGCTTCCGGGAAGAGGTCATCAAAAAGTTTGGACTGGGGTATGCCCCTGCCGGTAAAGACACCTTTACCCTGACTGCCGTCCAAAAAGGGTATAACGCAGATTTGCTGAAGCAGCTCGGACTAACTTCACAGTACTGGCGGGATTTTTTCCGGGACCGGGTGATGTTCCCCATTCACAATCTCTCCGGAAAGGTCATAGGTTTCGGCGGGCGGATCCTCGTGAAGGATGTCAAGGCCCCGAAGTACGTCAATACGCCGGAGACGGAAGTCTACAACAAAAGCAAAGTCCTTTACGGTGCTTTCCATGCCAAGCAGGCCATCCGCAAGCGCGATGAGTGCATACTGGTGGAAGGCTACACCGATGTGATTTCCCTGCATCAGGCAGATGTGAAAAATGTCGTGGCTTCATCGGGCACCTCGCTAACGGTGGGGCAAATTGGCCTGATCAAGCGCTATACGGAGAACATAAAAATCCTCTACGATGGGGATAAAGCCGGGGTGAAGGCTGCCCTGCGGGGGCTCGGACTGGTACTGGAGCAGGGGTTGAATGTCAAAATCGTACTCCTGCCGGATGGCGAAGACCCTGATTCCTATGTGCAATCTGTAGGCACGGATGCTTTCCGGAACTACATTGATCAGGAAGCTAAGGACTTCATCATGTTTCAGGCGGGGCTGTTGCAGGAGGAAGCTGCAGGCGACCCGGTGAAGCTGTCCAAACTCATACAGGAAATCGTTGAGAGTATTTCTAAGATTCCTGACCCGATCAAACGCTCGCTGTACGTCCGGGAGTGTGCCAACCTGATGGGCGTGGACGAGCAGCTCCTGGTCAATGAGGCCAATAAAGCTGTGGAGGCAAGGCTGCGCAAAAAGGAGCAGGAGCGTCAGCGGGAAGCCCGTCAGCAGGAACGTGCCCGCCGCCTGCAGGAAGCACCTCCACCATCGTCTCCCAAATCGCTGCCTCAGGGGCCTCCTCCTCCCGGTGCCGGAGACGAACCGCCTTTCCCTACTGAAGAGCCGGGAGGAATTACAGACCTGCCGTTTGAAGAGCTGCCGCCGGAAGAAATGCCGGCTCCCGTTCGGGAAAAACCAGTTGGCGATGGTTTCCAGGAGCGGGACCTGGTCCGGATCCTGGTTACTGGCGGTGATGCTCAGTTTGATCAGGAGGATGGTCTTACCGTTGCTGAGTACCTCATCGCCAATGTGGAAGATGTGCTTGATGAGTTCGACAACAGCCTGTATCAGCGGGTATTTCAAATTGCCATAGAGGCACTGTCGGAGGGCAAGGCTGTTACGCCCAAGCTGTTCCTACACCATATTGAGGACGATGTGCAGCGGCTGGCCGTGGACTTGTCGGCTTCTCCTTATGAATACAGCGAAAACTGGGCGAATAAGTGGGAAATTTTCCTAAACACCCAGAAAATGCCCGATGAGAATTTTGCCAAAGACAGCCTTTCTGCCATGAAACGGTTCCGGCTGCGCAAACTCAACCGCATGATCAGACAAAATGCCGATCAGCTCAAAGCAGTAATGGAAAAAGGAGAGGGGGATTACATGGTCCACCTGAAACTGGACCAAAAGCTGAAACAGTTGCGCAATGAACTGGCAAAAGAGTTGGGCACTGTAGTGTTTTAAACGGGCAAAAAAAACCGCAGCCCGGTAAGGACTGCGGTAAACATACCTGTTTAAGGTTGTCTTTCGCTTACTTATTCTGATCGATGCAGTTCAGGTCTTCAAATGCCTGCTTCAGGCGGGTTTTGAAGCTTTCTTCAGCCGCACGCAGCCATTTCCGGGGATCGTAGAACTTCTTGTTCGGTACATCATCACCATCCGGGTTGCCAATTTGAGCCTGCAGATAGTCATGGTGCTTCTGATCATAGTTGCGGATGCCGTCCCAGAAGGCCCACTGCAAATCGGTATCGATATTCATCTTGATGGCTCCGTATTCGATAGCTTCACGGATTTCTTCGCGGGAAGAACCGGAACCACCGTGGAATACGAAGTTGATAGGGTTATCTCCTGTACCAAATTTCTCCTTCACATACTCCTGCGAGTTCTTAAGGATAATTGGCTTCAGTTCTACGTTGCCGGGTTTGTAAACGCCATGCACGTTACCGAAAGCAGCGGCAATAGTGAAGCGCTCGCTGATCTTATTCAGTGCTTCGTAAGCAAAGGCGACCTCTTCCGGCTGTGTGTAGAGGCGAGAGCTGTCGACATCTGTGTTGTCCACACCATCTTCTTCTCCACCGGTAACACCGAGCTCAATTTCCAGCGTCATGCCGATTTTGCTCATGCGCTCGTGGTACTTCGCGCAGATTTCCACGTTTTCTTCGAGGCTCTCCTCAGAAAGGTCGAGCATGTGAGAACTGTAGAGCGGATAGCCGCGATCTTTATAGAATTTCTCTCCGGCTTCCACCAACCCGTCAATCCAGGGCAGGAGTTTTTTCGCGCAGTGGTCGGTGTGCAGAATGACGGTCACACCATAAGCCTGTGCCATTGTGTGCACATGCATTGCCCCGGAGATTCCTCCCAGGATGGCAGCGCGCTCCCCTTTATTGGAGAGGCCTTTGCCGGCTACAAAGCTGGCACCACCATTAGAGAATTGGACGATAACAGGGGAATTGACCTCCCGGGCAGTTTCGAGTACTGCATTAATGGAGTTGGTGCCTACCACGTTGACGGCTGGCAGTGCGAAATTGTTTTCGTTTGCATAGTTTAGCAATTCGGTAACCTCGTCACCGTGAAGTACACCCGGGCGAAAGCGGGTTGCGGTTGCAGTTGACATATTATTGGGTTCGGTTTTGAAAAATTAATGGCTATATCACCGAGGCGGTAATATAGCCATTTTCTATGTTTTGGGCGAGCATCGCCCCCCTTTTGGAGCGGGAATTGATTTAAATCACCCCTTCTTCGGTCAAATAGCGCTCTGCATCAAGGGCAGCCATGCAACCGGTACCCGCCGCAGTCACGGCCTGACGGTACACGTTATCCTGCGCGTCACCGCTGGCAAAGACGCCTTTAATATTCGTCCTGGTGGTCTTGCCCTGCGTCACGATGTAGCCGGTATCATCCATATCCAGCCAGTCTTTGAAGATGTCTGTATTGGGCTTGTGCCCGATAGCTACGAAGAAGCCTTTAACCGGGATGACAGACGTTTCCTTGGTTTGGTTGTTGATCACGCGAACGCCTTCCACTTCCTCTTCGCCAAGGATTTCCTCGGTTTCTGTATTCCAGTGGATTTCGATATTTTCGGTGTTCATCACACGCTCCTGCATGATTTTAGAAGCCCGCAGCTCGTCCCGGCGCACGAGCATGTGCACTTTCGGGCTGAGCTTGGAAAGGTATAAAGCTTCCTCTGCAGCCGTATCTCCGCCACCAACGATGGCAGTTTCCATACCGCGGAAGAAGAACCCGTCGCATACGGCGCAGGCAGATACACCTTTATTGGTCAGCCGTTTTTCAGACTCCAGCCCCAGCCATTTGGCGCTGGCTCCTGTGGAGATGATAATGCTGTTGGCGTGGATTTCCTGACCGGATTCTGTCCAGGCTTTATGTACCGGCCCGGTAAAGTCCACCTTGCTAATCAGCTCATAACGTACATCAGTGCCAAAACGCTCCGCCTGCTTACGGAAGTCCTCCATCATCTGCGGGCCCATGATGCCTTCGGGATAGCCGGGGTAGTTTTCCACGTCAGTGGTAATCATGAGCTGGCCGCCTGGCTCTGGCCCGGTATACAGTACGGGGGACATGTTGGCACGCGCAGCATAAACGGCAGCGGTGTAGCCCGCAGGGCCTGAGCCAATGATGAGGCATTTTACTTGTTGGATATCTTCTGCCATCGTGGTTTTTCTTTGTAGTTTTTTATAATCCGGGCAAAAATAAAAAGTTTGGGCAAAGTGGTCTGTAATTACCGTCACAGTTTCATGCCCGACTTTCTTTTGTACCGATTTAGAAACGCTTCCACACTGCTCCCGGTTGAGTCTTTTTCATCTTGCTATTGTCAAAGAGAATCCGGGCGTACATTAGCGGGAAAAAAAATGGCATCTTTGCGGGCGTATCAAAACCGTTAGCATGGCCGTATCATCACTGGAAAGACGCCTGATGGGATGGGCAGCAGGGCTTATGCTCCTGAGCTTGTTTGTGAACCTGGGCGTACAGCCGGTTTACCTCGAAGAACCTCGCCGGGCATTGATTGCTATGGAGATGCAAGAGAATGGGAACTATATTGTCCCGCGGCAGTTGGGAGACTTTTATTACAAAAAGCCACCTGTATTTAACTGGCTGATTATCGGCAGTGCTGCGCTATTTGGTGAATACAACCGGTGGGCATTGCGCCTGCCTACGGTTTTGTCCCTGATGTTTACCCTGCTGCTTTTGTATCAGATAGGGCGCAGGCACCTCAGTGCAGGTTTTGCCAGGCTCTGGGCGTTGTCCTACGTTTTTTGCGGTGCCATCTATTTTTACTTTTCCATGCTGGGAGAAATTGACATTTTCTACAGCCTGATTACCCTGGGCAGTATGCTGGCGTTTTTCCACTACGAGCAGAAGGAGCGCTGGAGCCTGATGTTTGCCGTGAGCTACGGGCTGGCCGCTGTGGGTTTGCTGACCAAGGGGCTGCCCTCTATTCCTTTTCTGGGGCTGACCGTTTTATCCTGGCTGATTTACCAAAAGCGCTGGCGGCTGCTCTTTTCCTGGCAGCACCTGCTGGGAATCATGGTTTTTGTGGGCATTGCCGGGGGCTACCTTGCCCTTTATAATCAGTACAACAGCCTGGACAATTATCTGGCGGACCTCTTTTCCGAATCTGTGGGGCGCACTGCCGTTCAAAACAGCCTGGGGCGCACGATGGAGCATTTGTTCACTTTCCCACTTGATACCTTGAAGGACACCTTGCCCATGAGCTTGCTACTGCTGCTCTTCTCCACGCACCGGGGCATATGGAGACAAATCAGAGCACAGCCTTTACTGGCTTTCTCTGTTGTTGTGTTCCTGGCGAATTTTGTGGTCTACTGGCTGGCACCCGGCGCCAAGCAGCGCTACATTTATATGTTGTATCCTTTACTGTTGTCCGTGGGCATCTATGCGTGGCAGGAGCGGGGTGCATTGGCCCGGTGGCGGGAACGTACCTTTCGGGTTATCGTAGGCATACTGTTGGTGGTGCTATCACTTGGCGCAATTGCCCTGAATATTGTCCCCGCGTTTGACTTTTTGCCCGGGCGTGTATGGATCACCGGCCTGGGCGCTCTTGTATTTGCCGGTCTGGCTTTTTTGCATTTCAGAAAGCCGGCCCTGGCGCTTAACTGGCTGCTGTTTGGGCTGGTTGCCGGGCGCTTTCTCTTCGCGTTTGCTATTCTTCCGCAGCGGGCGCACGAGAGCGCCGGGCAGTTCAATACAGACCTGGCTCACGAAATACAAGCCATTGCGGGTGAGGCGCCACTGTATATGTATCAGGACGGCCGTATTTCCTACACTGTGATTTACGAACTCAACCGCCTGCGCGGCAAAACAGTGCATTTTAATAAGGATTTGGAGCCGGGCAGTTTTATGATGGTGCCTGAAGGTGAATTCCCGGCTTACGAGCCGCTGTTGGAAATCCCCTTTCACGACGGAGATTTTGTACTGATTCAGGTGAAGTAGGGGAGTAGGTTGGTAATCAGACAATTAAGAAGCAACCTCTCTACGTTTAATTGTAGCCTTTAATTCGGTAAGCGAGTATGCCCACCCACTCCTTGATGATTAGTTCCCACAAGTAAAAAGTCCGGGCGCTGGGCAGTATGAGCTGCTCGGGCGAAGGAGCCCATTCTTCCGTCAGGTAATCTACGGCGAAGGGCGTCACTTCCAATCCTACCTGTTTAAAGCAGGCGTTGGCCCGGGGCATATGCCAGGCGGAAGTGAGGAGCAGAAAAGGGCCTTGCAGTTGCTGTTCTTCGATCAATGCCTTCGAAAAGGCTGCATTTTCATATGTATTTCGGCTTTGGTCCTCCACGATGATATCCCTGCGTGGTACGCCCATGGTTTCTAAAAAAGCGACCACCTCGCTGGCTTCCGGCGGGTTCCTTTTGGTAATGGAGCCCTGTCCGCCGGTCAGCAACAGCTTCTGAACCTTTCCTTTTTTGTACAGCTCCAGCGCGTTGACAAAACGATTGGCGCGTTCACTGAGGTTATGTCGGTCATGGGCAGGGCGTATGTTGAGGTTGGAATAGCCACCGAGGAGGATGCCCAGGGCGTAGGGCTTTTCAATCTTATCAGCCGTTAAAGTTTCCGGCTCCCAGGCGCTGATTACCATATTGAAAATGAACCCGTTGGAGAACAACAGCAGCAGCACAAGGGCAAACATCACATACCGGCGCTTCCGTTTGGGCCTGGCAGAAAACCAGCTCAAAAATAGCAATCCTGCCACCCAGGTGATGGGCTTGAGGAGGAAAACCAGCACTTTGGACAGGATAAAAAACATGATTTTAGAAGTTTGGCATTCTTGGGCCTTCCATCAACCGTTCCCAGAACATCATAAGCAGTTCCGGTTGGGTCAGCGCGGCAAGAAGAATCATGAAGGTAACTCCGTAGACCGCGCCCCAAAGGTGGGCATCGTGCGCAATAAGGTCCTCGCCATGCTTCGACATGTAAGAGGAATACCAAAGGTAACCTACCGCCAGAATGACACCCGGGACCGGAGGAAAGATGAACCAGTTCCAGGGATCGAACAAAATATAGGCCATCACCAGTGCCGAAGTTGCCCCGGAGGCACCGACCGCAGAGTAACCGTGGTTGTCCTGATGCTTGAAATAAGACGGAATATCTGATACTACGATCGCCGAAAGGTAGAAAAACAGAAAGACGATGCGCCCAATAGCTGGCGAAAAGAGCCATTGCGTGAAAATCTGCTCCAGAATATCCCCAAACAGGTAAAGCACATACATATTGATGGCCAGGTGGCCCCAGCTTGCATGGATAAACCCGCTGGTAAGAAAACGGGACATCTGGCCAAATTCCTTAATGGAAGCCGGATGAAAGGCAGATTTGTAAAATAGCTCCCGGTTGTTGAACGCCTGATAGGAAATCAGAGCGGTTATACCAATCAGGATAATCGTCAGGCTAATACTCATAGTTGTGGTTTCTAGTCGTTATGATAAGGCTCATTGTTGAGGATGGTCATGGCGCGGTAGATTTGCTCTGCCATAAACAACCGGATCATCTGATGAGAAAACGTCATGTCCGAAAGCGAAATTTTGTAGTCGGCTCTTTCGTAGAGCGCTGGCGAAAAACCAAAGGCACCTCCAATGAGGAAAATGATGCGCCGGTGGCTCAGCTGCAACTTGTGGTTGATGAATTCAGCAAAGGCGCTTGAGGTCATTCGCTTGCCGCGCTCATCCAGCAGGACCAGATAATCACCGGACTGTAAAGCTTTGAGCACGGTTTCGCCTTCTTTGTCCTTCAGCTGTACCGGGCTTAGCTTACCTGCTTTTTTAACGTCAGGCAGGATGTTGAACTCAAACTTCAGGTAGTGTTTCAACCGTTTGGTGTATATTTCAATACCGGTTCCCAGGTAGCGTTCATTGGTTTTTCCAATCGCCCACAGTTCTACTTTCATGTCGGGAAATTAGGAATTATTCTTCAAATGCAGATAATTCAGCAGTAAGGGTGTGGCGTTCGGGGTATTGTTCCCGCAGTTCCTGTGCCAGTTCTGACACAAACTTTTGAGCGTTGAGGGACTGCAGGTGCAGCAGGGCCAGTGCAATACGCCGGGCCGTCTTGGGCCCTACATAGTGCCGGGCGTACTCGTGGAGGAGTTGGCGGTACAGCTGTTTTACCCGTTCGGGGAAACGGGAGAGCAGGGTTTCATCTACTTCGCTGAGCAGATCGAGGGACTGCACCTCTTCTGTGTAAGCCATCAGTATCGCCCACTGTTCCTCGGCAAGCAATAAGCCGGCGAGGGTATCGCGCAGCTCAGCGCTGTAGGGGCGCTGCCGCAGCTGAGCCAGGGTATTTTCAAAAAGGGCAGGTCGTTCCGTCTTTGGCGTGGCTTCCCGGGCTTTTTTATAGAGCTGTAGGTCAAGCTTCCGGAAAAATTGCAGGAGGGCATAGGTTTTGATGCTGTTCAGATCTGCTTCTGCTTCCGCCAGTTGGAGGAGCAATGCTTCCAGCTGGTCCTTATAATTTTCGGGCAGGTCCAGCCGCAGCCCGATCTGCGCCAGTGCTTTTTCCCGGGGGCGGTTGTTCTGCCGCTGTGCCTGTTTAATGGCGAATTCCAGTATGTCAGGGGAGGTGAGGTGGGCTTCTATCAGCTTACGGGCTTTTTCTACTCTGTTGAGTTGTTCCAGAACAGCAATTTGCAACAGGATATAATCTGCCCCTGCCCCGTTTGTTTCTTCTTCCTGACTTGCCCGTTCTTCCAGCGTTCCGAGCAGGGCCTCTAATTGAGAAGACTCTTGTGCGGTTTTAAGCATCAGCTTGAAAAAGTATCTGTCCAGTTGGTTGCTTTGGTAGGTGCGCTTGGGGTACTCGCGTTGGCAATCAGCCCATAGCCGGCGCAGCAACTGTGGGGCAGGAGAACGCTCAACGAGCTCAAGGAGGTAGTCGAAAGCGCCTACCACCCGGGCCCTGACGTGTTCCCGCTGCTGCTGTATTTTGGACAAGACAGGGCTGATTTTCTCAATTATACTCAGTGCGATATCTGCCAGTTCCACCAGATTTCCTGCGTCCAGGTGTTGTTCCATTTGCTGATGCAGCTCATCAAGTACTTTACTTAGGCGTTGGGCACCGCGCAGGGTAATCTGCCGGTCGGACTTGCGCACCGCATTAATGGTGGTATCCAGTAGCTGTAAGTATTTTTCCTTACTATTGAGGTTGGAAACAGATGAGGCAAAGCGGGCTTTCAGAGCAATCGCAAAATTACGGTTGGTGCGTGCGTACTCCCGCACAAAGCCAATCAGTTCTGCGGGGTTTACCTGATCGAGTACCACTCCGGTCGTCAGACGGCGGGGGGTATCTGTGGCCTTTTTCTTTTGCTCGCGTTTTTCCTTTTGCTGTTGTTGCCTTTGGCGCACCTGCAGTAAAGTACCGGTCAGATGCCCGCAGATACCTGATTTCTTAAAGGTGCCGCATTCACAAGTACCAGCGGAAACTTTTTGGCCGGAGAGTTGAACTTCCACCTCAAAGCCTTCAGACTGCGCGATCCAAAGTTGCTTTTCCACTTCGTGGAGCCCTTCCACTGCACCGTCTTCCAGCAAGGCTTCTCCTTCCAGGAGCGCTGACTCAGGCACTTCATTCTCTAGCTTGCGCAGTAAAAAATTCATATCCTTGGGCTCGCTTCGTGTTGGGCAGTGGTGTGCCAGTGGACAAAAGTGTATCCATTATAATGAGCACAAACGGATATAGTTCGTAAGAAACGTTTATTGAAGCTGAATTTTATACCAGGACCGGACTTGCTGCTTGCGGTTGAGCAGCCCCGGAGCGGCAGCCGCATCTTTTTGCTCATATATGAGCGTCAGGCGGTTGTTTTTGCTTCGGGTGAGGGTGACCTGCTGAGGGATGCTCTCCGAATGGCTTTCAAAAACGGCGGTGTTGGGCGTAGCGTATTGCAGGGCAAAACGGACTTGCTGATCCTTGCGGAAATCTGTCGAAAAATATAGCGTTTCACCGTCCTGGAAAATACGAATGCGCTCAGTTACTTCGCCCTGCGTAATCTGCCCTTCGATAGCATGATCGCCAATTTTCTTCCACTGTATAGCCGGATGAGCTTTGGAATTCTGTGGTTGCCATTCTCCCTCCATCCAGTCGAAGCGGCTGAGGGATTCGAGTGCCGTGGAGGCTGAACGGTTTTTGGCGAGTACGAGCCTGCGGTCGGCTGGCCCTTCGTTAATCGGGTGCTGCCGTTGCTGTTCGGCTTGCTGAGCGTATAGGGTCTGCCGCAGTTCTTCAGCGGCTTCTATGTCATCAGCCTGCAGGCGTTCGGAGGCCAGGGGCTGAGGGCTTTGATTGAGCAGCCGGGTTGGTTTTTCACCTACCGCTATGGAAATCAGGATGGCGACTACCGCCAAAAGCAGGACGGCTGCTGCCATCGAGATTGTACGAAGCGTCGACAGGCGGTTGCGGCTGCGGTGCCCGTCGAGGCGGCGTTCCAGCTTGTCCCAGGCCCGCGGGGACGGAGCGGAGTCGAACAGGTGCTGATTGTCCTGAAATATGGAAAAGAGGTCTTTTTTATTGGCCATGGTCTGCCATGTTTTTACAGGGTTAATCTAAAGTTGAACATGATCTGCCAGTTCAGGCAAATCAAAAAAGCCGGGCGGTTCATTTATTGAATTTCTGAAGCCCGGGGTAGCCAAAATCTTCAAGCATATCCTGCATTTTCTTTTTGGCCAGTATAAGCTGTGACTTCGAAGTATTGATGCTAATGCCCAGCATGTCAGCAATTTCCCGGTGCTTATAGCCTTCCAGTACGTACAGGTTGAATACCGTGCGGTAACCAGTGGGCAGCTTGCTCAGCAGCCCCAGGATGTCTTCTGCTGCCATCCGGTTGATCACATTGGTGGTGGTCGGCTGATCCACTTCGCTGATTTCCAGCGTCAGGCGGAAATTGTGCCGCTTGCGTAAAAACATGAGCGATTCGTTCACCACAATCCGCCGGATCCAGCCTTCAAAGCTGCCACTGCCTTTGTATTGGTGCAGGTTGGTCAGTACTTTGTAAAAGGCTTCCACCAGGACATCCTCTGCATCTTCCGGAGACTTGACATAGCGCTTGCAAACACCGTACATCACCGTAGAATAACGGTCGTACAGGGTTTTCTGCGCGCGCCGGTCGTTTTGCCGACAAGCTTCAATCAAGTCTTCCTCTGTCACAAACTGATATTTTCGATTCACAACTTTCATCACATTAGAGCAGATGCAAAAGATAAGTTTTTTGGTGTACAGCTGTGCTGTTTTTCAGACAATAGCTTCCAATTTGCCTCCTTTTGCTTCGGTAGCCGGGAATTCTGCCTTATCTTTTTGCACTTAAACCAGCTCTTGTCATGATGTGGAACCCGTTGCTTCGCTTTGGTCTGCTTTTTTCCTTCCTGCTGTTGTGCCTGCCTACTGCTTTGCAGGCCACGCATATCGTAGGGGGAGAAATGAATTACACCTGTCTGGGCAATGATGAATACGAAATCACGCTGACCATTTTCCGGGATTGCTACAATGGCAACCCCAATGCCTGGTTTGATAATCCGGCTTCTATTGGTGTCTTCAATGAGGATAATGTACTGTTGGAGGAGATCCTGCTCCCCCTGATGAACAACGATACCCTTAACCCGGTGCTGACGAGCGAATGCCTGGTTGTTCCGCCGGATGTCTGCGTGCATACTACAACTTACCGAACCATTGTGACGCTGCCGCCCATTCCCGGAGGGTATCAGCTGGCGTACCAAAGGTGCTGCCGGAACGAAACCATTGTCAATATTGTAGATCCCCTTGACACCGGGGCAACCTACGGCGTAACGATTTCTGAAGCGGCTTTGGAGGCCTGTAATAGCAATCCCAAATTTAAGGAATGGCCGCCCATTTATATTTGTGTGAATGAGCCCATCGTCTTCGATCAGTCGGCCATTGACCAGGATGGCGATTCCATCGTATACCGGCTTTGTACCCCTCTGACCGGTGCCACGCCCGATATTCCTCAACCTCAGCCCCCGAACAATCCGCCCTACGATGAAATACAATGGATCGATCCGCCCTACAACGTCGATAATATGCTGAACGGCTCGCCGGGCGGAGCGCCATTAAGCATCAACCCTCAAACCGGCCTGCTTACCGGGTTTCCGGTCACACAGGGGCAGTTTGTGGTAGGCATTTGCGTGGAAGAGTACCGGGATGGCGTTCTGATTTCCACAACGCGCCGGGATTTTCAGTACAATATAGGGCTCTGTGGAGAAGCCAATGCCGCCTTTACGGCTCCCGAGGTGCAATGCGGCAGCCTCACTGTCAACTTTGATAATCAGAGCGATGGTTCCGGCAACTACCTTTGGCTGTTCAATGACCCCGGCAACCCCGGAGCATCCTCCGCTATGACGGACCCGGTGTATACCTTTTCGGATACCGGGCAGTATACGGTCATGCTGATCGTTGCGCCCGGTGAAGTGTGCGAGGATACCGCTTTTCAGGAGATTCACCTGAAGCCCAATACCCTGGTGCCTGATTTTGAATTATCAATAGACGGTTGCAGTGATGTGGCGGCGTTGCAGGTACAGGACAATAGCGGGGATACCTTGTACGATATCGCTTCCTGGAACTGGACGGTAACCCCGGGCGGGCTTACAAGTGAAGCCCCTTCGCCCGTTTTTACGATTGAAGAAGCCGGAACTTACACAGTTTTACTTACGCTGACTTCCACAGAAGGCTGTACGGACACCCTCAGCCAAACGATAGATGTGGAGCTGCTGAGCAATGCGCTGACGGCTGTACAATTTAGTCAGTGCCCGGGGGGCAGCACTGCGCTCAATCCAGATTTCAACACTGCCTACACCTATTCCTGGGGCAACCATCCGGATATCGAAGATCCCAGCCAGCCCAATCCAGTCGTTCAGCCTTTGGAAACCACGGCTTATGCGGTGACGGTATCAGATGTAGCAGGCAACTGTAGCTTAGAAACGGAAGTCCTGGTGGAAGTGGCCCCTGCCTTGAACCCCAGTCTTCTTCCGGACACTACCATTTGCGTTCCGGACATCACCCTGCAGGCCAGTGATCCTAATGCTATATTCTACAGCTGGTACGCAGATGCAGCGCTGACTGAACCGCTTGGGGGGGAAGACACGCTGCAGGTCAGTCCGATGGGCGCTGCTGTGTACTATGTTTTGGTCAGGGATGCACTCGGCTGTACTGCCGTAGATTCCGTAACAGTGACCGGGAACGCGATAGACGTCATTACAACTAGTCAGAGCGGGATTTGCCCGGGTGCGCTTGGGGCAGCGGCTGTCATCAATCAGGACCTTACAGATACGCTGACTTATCTATGGGCGCCTGATTCTCTTCTTGTTTTTGGGAATGACAATTCCACTGTTTTTATAGCTCCTCCTGCCCCCGGTGGTTATGGGCTAACGGTTAGCCTGGAGAATCAATTTGGATGCACCCTGGTGGATAGTGTGCATTTGATTCAGATTGATACTTTACCTCAGGATAGTTTTCAGGTGGTACAGCAGTGCAGTGGGTTCACCGTACAGTTCAGCAGTACGAGTGTGAATGCGCCGTTTTATGACTGGTACTTCGGCGATCCTGACAATCCCGGTGCCGTGGGGCAGGGGAGTGCCGTGAGCTATACTTACCCTGGGCCAGGCACTTACGAAGTTATGACGATCCTGGATAATTTTAGTGCTTGTCCGGATACTATCATTCAGCAAGTCGAGGTGACTGCGCCACAGATCACCCCTGACTTTACTTATGGCATCACTGCCTGTACAGATTCTGTAACGGTGCAATTTTCGGATGTGTCTGTCAATACGCAAAGCGACATTATCGACTGGGCGTGGGACTTCGGTAACGGTACACAGGATACCGGGCCAAACCCTGAATCCACGTTCACTGCCTCTGGTATATACGAGGTACAGTTGGCTATTACTTCAAGTGATGGCTGTGTGGATGAAATCACTCAACCGGTTGCTATTAATATTCCAGACCCCATGCTTCCTGATACTCTACAAGGTTGCCCGGGCGTAGCTTTAAACCTCAATCCTAATCCGCTCCCGGGATATACCTACATATGGTCGCCGGCTACCGGCTTGAGTGATGAAAATAGCCCAAATCCTGCGGCTACCTTGGATACCCCTCAAACTTATTCAGTGGTCATGGCGGAAACTGACGGCAACTGTGCTTTTGAGCGGGAGATCGTCGTTGAGGTGGCCCCGCCTATAGCCTATACGCTGAGCAATGACACACTGATTTGCGAGGGTAGCCTGACGCTTTCAGCCTTTAGCGCACAAGCGGCAAGTTATACCTGGTCGGATGAAGGGGACTTCAGTGTGGAACTAAGTAACAATCCCAGCTTCACCGTTAACCCTTCCGGGCTGCGGACCTTTTACGTTGCCATCAAGGATAGCCTGGGGTGCTTTGTGCAGGACAGCGTTCAGGTGGAGGGTAGCAACATTCTGGTGTTCACGGATGCGACTGTGGGCATTTGCGAAGGTGATACGGCCACGCTCGAAGTTGTCGAGCTGGCACCGGGCCAAAACCTGTTTTACGAATGGCTGCCCGATGAAAATATCCTGAATGGGCAGGGCACTTCCACCGTGACGGCTGATGCAGGAACTGGAAGCAATTATGAAGTCTGGATTACCAACGAACGCGGTTGTGTAAAAACGCTCTCCATAGCGGTTTCTGTGGCTTCCACAGTACCTCCACTAGACGTATCGGCTGCTCCCGATACTATATTCGAACCCCAGTTGGTACAATTGCTGGCCACACAGGACCCCGATTACACTTACGAATGGCTGCCCCCAAACGGGCTGAGCAATCCCGGGGTGTTCAATCCACAGGTCTTTGTGGACACTTCACGAACCTTTACAGTGCGAGTTACAGATGGCAATGGTTGTTCGAATGAAGAAACGGTACAAATCTTCTGGCTTTCAGAATGTCTGCCTCCCTATATTTTTGTGCCCAATGCCTTCACACCGGATGGGGATGGGTTGAATGACCGCCTGCAGGTGAAAGGTGGGACTATTGACGAGCTCTACTTCGCCATCTATGACCGCTGGGGAGAAAAGGTGTACGAAACGGCTGACCCACAGCATGACGGTTGGGACGGCACCTTCCGAAACCGGGAACTTCCGGCTGATGTCTATGGGTATTACCTGGAAGTCCGGTGTTTTAACCAGGAATCTTACCAAACCAAAGGAAATATTACCTTATTGCGATAATTTTTTAACCCGGCCTGGATTACAGTGCCAAACAAAACACAATAGCACCATGAAACAATGGATGTTAGGGGCAGTAATTTTTTTGCTGTCAGCCCCTGTATTCGGACAGTACGAATTTACGGTTGAGAAAGAACTGAAATGTACAGATGTGAAGAACCAGCAACGCACCGGTACCTGCTGGAGTTTTTCTACCATTTCTTTTATCGAAGCAGAATTAATGCGCCTGGGAAAGGGTGACTATGACCTTTCTGAAATGTATATGGTCCGCAATATTTACAAGGACAAAGCCCGCAACTATGTTTTGCGGCAGGGCAAAGCCAACTTCAGTCAGGGCAGCCTGAACCATGATGTGATGCGTGCCCTGGAAATGGCCGGCGCAGTACCGGAGTCCGTCTATTCGGGTTTGAAGGAGGGCGACCGCTACCATGACCATAGCGAAATGGAAGCCGCACTGAAAGGATTTTTGGACGGTGTACTGGAAAGTAAACGCCCCAGCGAAAAGTGGCCAGGGGCCTTTGAAGCCATCATCGATCAGTATATGGGCGCTGTACCTGAGTCGTTCTCTTATAATGGCAAGACTCACACACCGGAATCCTTCAAAAAAGCCCTGCCAATTAATCCGGATGACTACGTTTCGCTGACTTCCTTTGCCCACCACCCATTCTACGAGACCTTCATTCTGGAGATTCCTGATAATTATTCCAATGGCAGCTACTTTAATGTGCCGCTCGATGAACTACAGGCGATTACTGATTATGCGCTTAGCAATGGGTACACCGTAGCCTGGGATGGAGATGTCAGTGAAAAGGGCTTTAGCGCTGGTGATGGCCTGGCTATACTGCCTGAAAATGAGCACAATGATGATAAATTCAAAAGCCCGGTGGATGAGGTAAAGGTGACTCAGGAAAACCGGCAGCAGGCTTTCGAAAACTTCTCTACTACCGATGACCACCTCATGCACCTTACAGGTCTGGCTAAAGACCAGAATGGGCAGACTTACTATATTACGAAAAACAGTTGGGGCGAGATTAGCGATTATGAAGGCTTTCTATACATGTCAGCTCCTTACTTCCGTATGAAAACGGTGGGCTTGATGGTACATAAAGATGCGATTCCAACGGATATTGCCAGCAAGCTGAAGCTGTAACCAATGTAGCCTCGTACCCGCGTGTGTGTCCACCCGGGTTCATAGGCAATAAGAACAGGTATAAACAAAAAAGCGCCAGACAACGAGTCGTCTGGCGCTTTTTTGTTTATACGTAAGGTGTCCTACCGGATCAGGGTCACATCCCCCTGGAAGGCACCCAGCTCGAACCCGTTCGGGCGGGCAATCCGGATGAGGTAGAAGTAGACCTCGGTAGGTTGCTCCTTTCCATTGGCGTTGCCGTCCCATCCATCGTCCGGCGTTTCATTGTCGTAGACCAGTTGGCCCCAGCGGTTGTAGACCTTGAATTCCAGGACCTCTAGGTCCTCGATATTGGCCTGTGCCACGAAATTGAAGAAGTCGTTGGCGCCATCCCGGTTAGGGGTAAAGGTATTGGGCACAGCGACGATAATTTCCATAAAATTCCCTTGCACGGTGGCGAAATAGGAACAGCCATCTGGCGTGGTGATTTCCACCTGGAAAGTATGTACCCCGCTAGGGAAGATTTGCGTCTGAATGGTATCGAGCCCAAGCCCGCTAGCCAGTGGCGAAGCCGTAGTGGAATCCTGGTAAAGGACCGTCCATGTAAAGTTCAGCTGGCTGGGGTCGAAGGGAGAACCGTAGTTGACGCCTAAGATGATCGAGTCCCCTTCAAAGAGGTCTCCAGGTACTTCCTGAATGATCTCTGCGCCGGTCGGGAACACGCCGTCGCCTACCTCAATAAGTACAGAGTCCGTGATGGTGGTACAGCCGCCGCCGCTTTCGTAAACGAGGGTGTAGAGGGTGGAATCCTCCGGCATAACCGTGATGCTGTCCCCGGTGTAGGCAGAGCCATCGCTGCCGGTCCAGGTGAAGGTCTCCTCGCTGCTGCCGCCCACAGCCTGAGCAATGATGCTGGTAGAGCTGCCCGGGCAAATGAAGAAGTCTTCGGGCAGTATGTCCAGCAGGATGTTGCCAATGACTTCCACCGTAACGGAGCCCACAAAGTCATCGCACACCCCATTGCTTGCTGTCAGGGTGTAGGTCGCGGTCTCCGTAGGGGTGACTACCGGCTGCGGATTATTGAAATCACTGAACAGCGGGTCTGTGGAGGTCCAGGTGTAGGTGGTATTCTCATCCTCTGCGAAGTTGAGCTGCACGGATTCGCCCAGGCAGATGGTCGTATCGTTGGCCAGTTCAACTGCCGGGGCGGGCTGCACAGAAAGCTCGAATGTTTCGGTTAGCGTACCGCATTCGTTAGCGTTGATGTAAGTCAGCGTGTAAGTTCCACTCACAGTAGGGTTGAAGGAGCCGGAAGTGCTTGTGCCACCAATGAGCTGCATGCCATTAGGGTCTGTCCATTCGAAACGGTCTCCGTCTGAGAGGTTAATCGCTTCGATGGTGAAGTTAGCTTCCTCATTTTGGCACAAGTCGGTTGGTGAAAGGTCGACGCTCACAATTTCTGCAAAATCTGAAATCGTAATGGTCACTTCTTCTTCCAAAGGCGGGCAAACACCGTTCTCAGCCACCACAGTGTAGGTTGTTGTAACCTCAGGGCTGACCACCGGATTAGGCTCATTGCTACTAAAATCAGGATCGGTGGATGACGACCAGCTGTAGGTATCATTAGGTCCGAATGGTCCGCCAAGGTTTAGCTCGGCACTTTCACCAGGGCAAATGGTCTGGCTATTGCCCAAAAACGGAATTTCCACCGGCTGAATGCTGGCACTAACACTGGCATCGCAGCCATCTGCATCAATCTCAACGGTATACTGTCCGCTCGCCGGCGATGCAGTGGGATCGAAGCAATCTGTACAGCTCAGGCCACTGCCCATCCATTCGAAAGACTCATACTGGCCGGTTATTTCGAGTTGGAAATCAACGGCGTCGCCCAGGCAAACTACGGAGTCTGAGGGTGTAATCGTCGCGACCGGCACGGCCTGAACATTGATCAGAATCGAGGCCGTATCCACGCAGGCCCTGTTGGTTGTAATGCGCTCGTACAGGAGGGTATCCTGAAGCGTGAGCACCATATTCCAAAGGGTATCGGGTGTTTCTGCGCCCAGCGGGTCTACCCAGCTAAATTCGATATCCGGGAAGAAGCTGGGTTCGTAAACCGGTGAGGAAAGCGTCACAATCTCTCCCTCGCAGTACTTGTCTTTTTCCGGATCCAGCATAATCATCGTGGAAGGCAGCGAATCGACCCGGATGTAGACAGAATCGAAAACGGTACAGGCACCAACGGTAAATTCTGCGAAATACCAGTCCGTTATATCAGTGGTAACCTGAGTGGCCAGCCCGGTGGTATCGCTAATGGTCCCGTTATCCGGTGACCATATCAGGGTCTCGCCGTCTCCGGTACTCGTAATCGCTTCAAGGTCCACAACGGTGCCCAGGCATATCTCTAAAGAGTCGGGCCCCTGAATCTCCACATTAGCAGGTAAGACGGTTACCGTTACTTCTGCAGTGTCTGCGCAAGCACCATTACCACTTTCCGCAATCAGCTGATAGGTGGTTGTTGTTTCGGGGAAGGCGATCGGGTTGGAAATGGTATCATTGTCCAATCCAATATTGGGGGTCCATTGGTAGGTGGTAGTCGTCTGGTTAAGATCGATGAAGCTGGCCAGTTGAACCCCAAAGTTCTCACAAATCGTGGTATCACTTTGCACTACAGGGAAGTCGAACGGCGCTACATCAATATGGACCGTATCCTGCACCACACAACCCGCAATATCCACAGCTACAATATAATCCGTAGTAACTTGAGGAGTGGCAACGGGGTTAACAAGGGTAGAATCATTAAGCCCGGCAGCAGGTGTCCATGCCAGGTTGCTGTTGTTGGCGTTGTTGGTGGAGTTGAGCTGTACCATATCTCCCTGGCAAATAAAGAGGGAGTCTTCCGGGAAAGCTGCAATCTCCGGATCAATAATTTGAAGGAAAATAGAGTCTGTATCGACGCAAGGCCCTACAATCCCTTCGACTTGAACCCATTGGCTCATCATCGGAGATGCTGTAGGGTTGGGAGAGGTAGGCTCATCAAATACACTGACCGGGCTCCAGAAAAACGATGCTGCACCGGTTACGTTGAGTACAATTGAGCTGTCCGCACAAACCAGTACGGTATCTTGCCCTACTTCAATAGCGTCAATGCTTACATCAATTTGATCCCGAAGATCAACTACAAGCTCTGTGTAGATGACCTCTCCGCACCCGAAGTCATTGCTGAGGGTGAGTATGATGGTTTCTGTGCCCTCCGTTAGCATATCTGACAAGGTAGTCAGTGGGAAGGACAATTCGTTCTGGCCCGGCAGGAAAATCACAGAATCCGGAATTTCCAGAAGGTAGTCCAGCCCGTTTTCTGCTGTACCGCCTATGGAGACGAGGAAAGAGGTCGTGTCTTCTACCGGATCAATGAGCGAGACAATAACTTCGTCATTTTGGTTAACGCAATCCTCTACAAGATAATCAATACCAGAATTAAACTGCACGGTCAGATTCGGTGTGCCGCCTTTGAGTTCAGAAACAAACACACCGGAATCATAAGAAGAATCGCCCCGGTCAGCAATAGCAAGTTTGAGGCTGTAGGTATTACACGGCTCTACATTTATACTGGCAGTCAGGCTTTTCTTTATTCCGAGGAAATCAGAGGTCATACCATCGTACTGAATACTTTGGCCACCGAGGTTGTTACGGTAATATTCCCAATTAAGGAGATTGTTTACGCTATTGATCTGCACCGGTGTGCCATCGGGCAGGGTGGCAATATTCACAGCATTGTTCGTAAGGTTAGGGTCGCCAGTGATGCCAGGCCCGGAAACCAGAAAGGCAAAAATATCGTTGAAGGTCGTATTGACAAACTCCGGGTATTCCTCAGAGGCAAAAACATATTCAAAGGATAGTTCATCGGTAGCGACAAAGACGTCAAGCTCCACCACACAGGCGTTTTGAGAAGTAGTACCCTCACCAAAAACAGTAGAGAGGTAATCGAGGTCGGCATCACCAGGTGCACCGTTATCCGTGCCCGGGCTTCCGCCACCGCCCCCGGTATTAGGGCCAACGGCATAGTCACGGCTGCCGGAAGTCAAAAGTAAGCCTCGCTCGAGTCCGAGGTCTGTCATGTCACCCCCTTCGAAGGTTCCGTAGGATTCTTCGGGACAGTCAATATTGGTGATTTCAGCCGTTACATCGGGCGTGGAAACGAAGTTGACAATCTCTTCTTCTGTCACGCCCCCGTTAACAGTAATTGGCTGTAGCGGTTCACAGTTTTGCTGGCATTCCCACATACCTTCAAACCCTTCAAAAGTGGTGGTCCCGTCAGATATGAATTCAACAGTGAGGCAGCCGCTTGTGGCTTGCACCTGGAAGCAAACACCACCGCCCCCTTCATCATTATTTAGGAAGTCGCCATCGCCCAGCTGCGAAATGAGCGGGCTGTCGGTGCCATCGCCATCGTAAAAGGAAATCACATCAGTGATCGGAAATCCGCCTGGCTCCAGGTTGTAATAATTCATGGTGAAGAGGATACAGTCATGCGGCTGATCCGGACAAATTGTAAAGACATTATTTTCGTTATTGCCATAGTCGCCATCCGGGCCACCTGTGTCATAAAGGATGCCACTACAGGAGTTAGACCCTCCTTCGTCAATCGTAGAAGCAGGCTCCTGCTCCTCCACACAAAGCTGAAACGATCCCCAGTTTGGTGTACCTGTCGCACTGTAATCGGTAATCCGGATAAAATAAGTGACGTTGGGAGTCAGCCCCTGTACGTCGAGTTCAACTACAGAGGTGCCCAGTTCGGTGGATTCGCAGGCGATTTCAGCGAGGTTGTCAAATTCACAAACCCCTCGGTAAAGGGCGATTTGCGGGCTGCTCAAAGGATCAGACCCGCTTGGATCCGAGATTCCGGTAGCAGTAATGGTGTAATCAAAAATGGTATCGCTGGTCGTAAATGCGAACCAGACATCGTTGCCTACAACACCGCCGTTGAAGCAACTTGGTATGTTGCCAAATCCAATATCGCTGGACGTGGCGTCCACATTGGAAAAGAATACGGTATCCGGGCAGGCGGGAGCCACACCCAGGTCAATCAAGCCTGCACAATCATCATTTTCGGGCTGAGCAAAAACTATAATCGGCAGAAGGACTAAAAAAAGCAGGGTAATTTTCTTCATCATAACACGCAAGGAACTGCTAGACGGTTAAAAGACAAACCTCAAAATCTTTAAAATGCTGAAGATCAATGAGGTGTGAATCGTTTGTTTAGGAATTCAATTTTGTAAACCCTAAAGTAGCAATTCCCACGAAAATAAAAGAGTGCGCGGCTGGCAAAAACAGTTTTAGTGACTTAAGGCTTGCATTCTTCCAGTGCTGCCTTAACATCAGCATAGGGCATATAGCCGTAGTCATTGCCCCAGGAATGGTTGATGTAATTGATGATGTTAGTGACCTCAAAGTCAGTAAGTTGAGGAATGCCGGCCATTTGTTGGTTGTAGGTGGTATCGTTGACGACTACAGGCCCTTCCATACCGTAGCGGATAATACAGGCCAGCCGGTCCTGGTTTTCGGCTACATAATCAGCATTTGCAAGAGGAGGCATCACGCCTTGCAGGCCACTGCCATCATCCATATGGCAGCTCGCGCAAAAATTCTGGTACAAAATCCGCCCCTGCTTGTAGGGGTCATCCCGGCAGCTAATCCATATCAACAGGCTTAAAAGGCTAATGAGCAGTATCGGGGTTTTCCATTTCATGGAGTAAGTTTTCTATGTCTTTTTTAAAAGCCTCGACTTCATTTGGCTGTGTGCCGTTGCAGTAAGATCGGATGTAGCCACGGGGGTCTATCAGAACAAACCTGCCGCTGTGGTCAAAACCATCGGGAAGGGTAGGGTCTTCCACTACTACATTGAAGTAATCATCAGCAATAGCATACAGGCTGTCTTTGGGCCCGGTAACGAAATGCCAGCGCTGGTCTTCCACGCCAAGGTTGGTGGCGTAGTGTTTCAGCATGGCTACTGTATCCCGGGCAGGGTCAATGGTATGCGAAAGAAAAGCCAGGCGCGGTTCGTCAGCGTAAGCCTCATAAAGCCCAAGCATATTTTGGCTCATGATGGGGCATATCGTCGGACAGGAAGTAAAGAAAAAATCAGCGATATAGGCCTTGCCTTCAAAAGTAGCTGGCGTTACCAGCTGACTATCTTGATTGATAAAGGTGAAATCAGGTATGGCTTTATAGACCGTTTGCCCATCTGCATTTTCGGCTTTGCTGAGTATGGGCAACGTATCTTTCTGCTCACAACTTAATGTGACAAAAACGACGAGTAAGAAGGGCAGCAACCTTAACGGCATAGATATTTAGTAAGTTTTGGTCATCGTATCAATAACGACAATGGTGAAGTCCGCTTTGCCTGCATGCTCTTCATCAATAGCGGACAAATCGCTTTGTTCCACAGTAGTAATGGTCGTTATTTTGGCTTTAGGGGCGTAGTCGTTTTGCAGGTACCATACAATACCTTCATAATTGTCAGAATGGTAGGACCCGTTATAATGAATAAACACTCCTTTTTCCGGCAGGTTTTCACTGATAAAGTAAGCCATCGTTGCATCCTTGATTGCCTGCGCCTTTGGGAAGTTGTCAGAGCCGCCACCGTGACCGCCCATCATTTCTACCATCTTCTGATAACCAGGAAGGCTGGCATCATACTTTACAGGCAGGGGAGCGACATAGCTTTTCGCAGCCTCCTGCAAATCATCCAGGCTTTCAAAACCACCTTTGAATACCAGGCTTGCATAGCGCCGCGGGATGTTGGTGGCTGTGAAGGATAAGTTATTGGCTTTCGCGAATTCCACTAACGGCTTATAATCAGTGGCATAGTTATTCCAGACCCGGGCTTCTTCCTCAAAGGTCTTTTCCTTGATGGTTCCGGAAAGGTATTCATCGAGCAGCAACTGGTTGTCCGCTTCAAACATTTCTGCTCCGAGTGCCAGATCACCTTTTATTGTCGAATGCAGGGAAGCCGTCAGCTCATACTGCAGCCAGTGCGCGATAGGGTTGTTATGGAGCTCTCCGAAGAAAATGATGTCAGACTTTCGGCTATCCTTCAGGAGGTCTTCAAAGGTTGCCGGGTTCCCTTTTTTGTCAAAAATCCGGTAATTGGGTTTGTCCTGGGCGTATAGGTTAGCGATAGCCAGGAATGCAATCAGAAATAATCCGTAGCGCATGCGAATGTTTTTAGTCTGCCGCAAAAGTAGGTTAAATTTTAATTTTTCCCCTTAGGGCTTTCTTCTCAGATTGTTGGCGCTTTCGTTCGAGGCGCTTCTGAGGGTTGGCTTTCAGAGGCTGTGGCCCTTTTCGGCGCTTGCGGGCACGCAGGGCTTTCTTAACCAGCCGCAGCAGCTTCTTAACGGCAGCGCCCCGGTTGAGTACCTGGGATCGCCGGCTGTCCGAACTCACAGCGAGAATGCCCTCCTTGCTGATGCGGTTACTCAGAGCGCTGTGGACTTTGCGCTTTTCAGCTGGTGAAAGAGCAGAAGAGGCATCCACCTTAAAACGGGCTTCAACCTTCGTCTCCGTTTTATTGACGTGCTGCCCACCGCTGCCGGAGCTTCGGGAGGTTAAAAAATTCAGTTCCTTTTCTATTTGTTGCTGGTCCATTGCAGAATGCGGTTCTGTTCTCTTTCTATGCTTGCAACGAAAGGGCAGGCAGATTGGTTCATCCGGATAGATGACGATCAAAATGACCAAAATCTCACAACCATTATTTAGCTCTTGTGTTGGGTTTCAAAGATTTTTGAAACAATTAACCTCCAACGGCCTATGTACACAAAAAGGGGCATTGTATGGTTCCGGCAAGACTTGAGGCTACACGATAATGAAGCGCTTCATGATGCCATTAACTCTCTGGATGAAGTTATTCCTGTCTATGTATTCGACGAACGCACTTTTCTCGGCAAAACAGATCATTTCGGTTTCCCAAAAACCGGGAAATTCCGGGCGCAGTTTATCATTGAAAGCGTACAACATCTTCGGGATGCCCTTCAGGCGATTGGCAGCAACCTGATTGTAAGAGTGGGCAAGCCGGAAGATGAAATTTTTGAACTCGCCCAAAAAATCAAGACCAACTGGGTGTTTTGTAACCGGGAGCGCACGCCGGATGAAGTCTATGTTCAGGACACCCTCGAACAAAAACTATGGACGATCGGTCAGGAAATTCGTTTCTCAAGAGGCAAAATGCTCTATTACACCGCAGACCTGCCATTCCCGATTACCCATACACCCGATAGCTTTTCTCAGTTCAGAAAGGAGGTGGAGCGCTATGTGCCCATACGTGAACCACTGCCTGCCCCGGAAGAGATGGCGCCTATTATGGTCAAGCTCGAAGAAGGTGAAATTCCTGCCCTTGAAGACCTCGGGCATGTCTCCTTTGTTTCGAATGACCGGGAGGGTTTCGTTTGGAAAGGCGGAGAAGAAGCAGGGCTTGAGTACCTTCATCGGTATATTTGGGAACAGGAAACCGTTCAGGAGTACGCGCACACTCATTGCGGCGTAAGCAAAGCAGGCCATTCTTCCCGTTTCTCAGCATGGCTGGCTCAGGGATGCCTTTCTCCCAAAATGGTTTACCACCACCTTAGGGCTTATGAGCAGCAGCGGGGAGCATCGGAGTCTGTACAAAGCTTGTTTCATAGCTTGCTCATGCGTGACTTCCTTCGTTTAATGGTGAAGAAGCATGGGTTCAAAGTATTTGAAAAGAAAGGGATTAGTGAAATGGCAGACCCACGCTGGCGTGATGATGAGCGGCTGTTGCAACGCTGGATAGACGGAGCAACCGGAGTGCCTTTTATCGATGCAAATATGGTAGAGATTGCCACGACAGGCTACATGTCCAACCGGGGCCGTAAAAACGTATCGAGCTTTCTGGTCAAAGACCTGATGGTCAACTGGCAAATGGGAGCGGAATATTTTGAGTCTGTCCTTATTGATTATGATGTGACCAGCAACTGGATGAACTGGAACTATGCCGCAGGTATCAGCGCTGATCCAAGAGAGGATAAACACTACAATATCATCTCTCAGGCCATGAAATATGACCCAAAGGGAGAATACGTCAAAAAGTGGCTGCCCCAACTGGCAGGTGTCCCTTCAGAAATGATACATCAGCCCGATTTGCTTTCTTCGGATGAGCAGGATCAACTCCATTTACAAATTGGGGCAGACTATCCCATTGCAGTCATTTCAACGGACCGTTGGCGCGTTCGCTGATCATTGGCTATTTTTGCGGGCATGAAGCTACAACGCAGATCCGCCTACATCTCCCGTAACCTTCAGGCTCAGAGTGCTTTTCGGCTCATTCTGGAGGCACATGGTGTAGGGGTGGAAGGACAGTCTTTGATCCACTTTAAACCAGTACCTTTCGGCGTGGTGCCGGATGCAGACTGGGTGTTCTTCTACAGCCCGCGTGCGGTCCGATTTTTCCTGGGCAATTTGCCCCACCCTTTGTCTCCGGAGGTGCGTTTGGGCAGTATTGGCCCCTCCACCGCTCAGGCAATTACAGATATGGGCTATCAAGTAGCTTTTACAGGTACTGGCGAGCCTGAAACCACGGCTGATGCCTTTGCGGAGGTGGCAAATGGGCAACGGGTCCTTTTTCCTCAGGCGCGCCATTCCAGGCAATCCGTACAAAAAAAGCTGGGCTCCATCATTAAGAGTACAGGCATCATCGTTTATGATAACCGGCCAGCTGCGGACTTTCCGCTTCGTTGCCCGGAAGTGCTCGTTTTTACCAGCCCCCTCAATGCAAAAGCTTATCTGAGCCGGTATGAAATACTGCCAGGGCAACAACTCGTCGCAATCGGCAACCCAACGGCATCAGCCTGCCGCAGCTTCGGGAAGGAACCTGTAATGGCTTCCGCACCTAATGAGGAGGCACTTGCACAGGCGGTACTGCATTGCCTGGCAGACAAGTAAAATAACATCCCTTGAGCAAAATGAGAATTTGGCTACCTTCGTTCTCCTTTTAAATCAGATGTAGCTTATGAACCGATTCTTACTTCTTGTCCTGTTGGCAATAGGCAGTATTTCCTGCGGCACCGATCAATCTGCCGATACTTCAACGGGAAAAGAGGGTCAGGCGCGGCCCTATCAGGAGTTTGCGGCGTTTTACGATCGCTTTCACCAGGATTCTGCTTTTCAGATGGAGCGCATTCTCTTCCCTTTGCCCGGTTTGCCCAGAGAAGCCGATAGCGCCCTGATTGCTTCGGGTCTATACCGCTGGACACCGGATACCTGGACACTGCAACACCCCCTGAACCTGGAAAGCTCCAACTTCAAGCGGGAGCTGATCCCGGTAAGCAAAGACCTGATCATCGAAAAACTGGTACAACCGGAGTACAATCTTCAGATTGAGCGGCGTTTCTCCCGGCTGGAGGATGGTTGGTACCTTATTTATTATGCAGGGCTCAATAACATCCCCAGGCCCAGATAATCAGTAAATTTTTTCTTCCGATAAGTATTCCCTGAGATAGTCCTCAATACCTGCTTCAAGGGTGTGGAAATCATCCTTGTAGCCTGCCTGCCGAAGCTTTGCCATGTTGGCTTCGGTGAAGTACTGGTAAGTGTCCCGAATATCCTCGGGTGTATCAATGAAGCTGATTTTAGGCTCCAGGCCCAGTGTCTTGAAAGTGTTGACGGCTAAGTCCCAGAACGACCGGGCTTGTCCGGTGCCCAGGTTGTATAGGCCGCTTTCCGGCTTGCGGTCGTAGAGCCAGTACATGACCTTTAGCACATCCTTTACGTAAACAAAGTCCCGCTTTTGTTGCCCGTCTTCGTAGTCAGCCCGGTGCGAACGGAACAGCTTCATCTGCCCGGTAGACTTGATTTGGCGGCTGGTGTGGAAAATGACGGAGGCCATTCTGCCTTTGTGGTATTCATTGGGGCCATAGACGTTGAAGAATTTCAGCCCGTACCAGTGTGGAGGCTGTACCTCTTGCTGCAAGGCCCATTTGTCAAATTCATTCTTGGAATCACCATAAGGGTTGAGTGGCTTGAGGCTGTTGACCACGTCGTGGCGATCATCGTAGCCTTGTTCCCCCAGCCCGTAAGTGGCAGCACTTGAGGCATAGATGAATGGGATTTGGTGCTGTGCACACAGCTCCCAGAGAGTCTTGGTATAGTCCAGGTTGAGTTCCTGAAAAATGTCCCAATTCTGCTCGGTCGTGTCCGTACGGGCGCCGATGTGGAAAATGGCATCCACAAAATAGTACTTCTCCCAGAGCCAGCCCGGAAAGTCATTGCGGTGGATTTTTTCGGCCCATGTCTTCCCTTCAAGGTTCCGGTTTTTATCTGCCCGGCTGAAATCATCCACCAAAACCAGGTCGTTGTAGCCGAGGTCGTTGAGATGGCGCGCCAGGCAACTACCGATAAAGCCCGCTGCGCCGGTTATTACGATCATAATCCTTTCATTTTGGGCGAATATAGAGATATTTTCCGTCGCGTGCCCGCCGTTCTCTGGTTTGAGAATGGCTAATTTTTAATCAAATGCGTTATCTTCAGTCACTGAAATTAAAATCGAAACCTATGAGCGCCCGCCGCCAATTGCTGTTGTACTTAATGATGTTGAGCTGCATATTTCGGCTCAGTGCCCAGGATACCTGCGAGGGCAACTTTGGCGAGAATATTTTTCAGGCCGGCGACTTCGGTAGTGGAACGGCTAACTTCCTGCCCGTTGATCCTGGCATTGCTCCCGGTTATCTGTACTCCACTTCCCCCCCTCCCAATGATGGCTTTTACACCATCACCAATAACACGGCGCTCTGGAGCGGGCTTTGGGGCACCTGGCTGGGTATTACGGACAACAGCGCCGACCCCAACGGCTACATGATGGTGGTCAATGCGAGCTTTGACGAAGGCGTATTCTACGAACAAGAAGTGGACGGGCTCTGCGAAAATACGTTGTATGAATTTTCTGCAGATGTTATCAATTTGATCCGGTCGTCCGTTACGGACCACATCCGGCCGAATGTGTCATTCCTAATTGACGGTGAGGTTCGGTACACCACAGGTGCACTGCCCCAAAACGAAACCTGGGAGACCTACGGCTTTACTTTTACTACCGAGCCCGGACAGACCGCCGTCACGCTCACCCTTCGGAATAATGCGCCTGGCGGTATCGGCAACGACCTTGCGCTGGATAATATCGCATTTCGCCCCTGCGGTCCTGAAGCTTTTATCCTTCCGGAAGAAATTGAAAACATCTGTGAAGATGGCAGCCCTATTCCTCTAAATGCAACCGTAGCCGGCGATCAATACGATAACCCGGCTGTCAAATGGCAAATCAGCTACGATGAGGGCCAAACCTGGGAGGACGTGCCCGGTGGCAATACGGAGACCATCATGCATACGGAGTTGTCAGGCGGCTATTACTATTATCGTTTTTTGGTGGCCAACTCTCCCGGCAATCTGGAAAACTCCAGATGCAGAATCATTTCCAATATTAAAGTGGTGTATGTACAGCCCAAGTTTTTTACTATCTCGGATACCCTTTGCCAGGGCGGGGCTTATACCTTCAGCCAGGAAATGCTCACCGAAACGGGGACCTATACAGACTCCCTGCAGTCCTCGATTGGTTGTGACAGCATCGTGACCCTAAATTTGGAAATGGTACCTGACCCTCTGATTACCGCAACGATTATCGGGGACACGACCTCCTGTACTGATACGGATGATGGTATGGTTACTGTAGCTGGAGTGGAAAATGCTTTTTTCCCGGTGTCCATTGAACTGATTGGACAAGGCTCAATACCCGGGCCGGATGGCAGCTTTTCGGGACTATCCCCCGGCGAATTCCGAGTGCGCATTACAGACCGCTTTGGGTGCACTTTGGAAGATACCGTTGCTGTTCTCAGCCCTTTACCGCTGGTGGTAGACTTGTTCGGTCCGCAAAGTGTAGACCTGGGAGAAGCTGCTGCTGTGGAGGCTCAGGTCAATCAGTCTGTAGACAATGCATTATGGAGCCTTCCTATTGACTATGATTGCCAGGATGCGGACTGCCGTACCATTCAATTCTTTCCTTTGAATGGTATGACGGTCCTGTATGAAGTCATGCAGGCAGGTGGCTGCTCTGCTTCCGACTCCATAGTCATAGCCTTCGAAGACGTGCGCAGGGTCTATCTGCCTACGGCATTTTCCCCCAATAATGACGGCCGCAATGATACCTTCCGGCCATTTATCAGCGTACCTAACGTACAATCTGTTGCCAGCTTGCAGATTTTTGACCGGTGGGGCGGGCTGGTTTATGAAAAGCAGGATTATCTGCCTCAGACTTCCCGCGATGGCTGGGATGGTACCAAAAATGGAAAACCCATGCCTACAGGGCAGTATACTTATGTGGCAAGAGTCGTGTTTTTAGATGGCTTAGTCAAGGAATACTCAGGCAGTGTGCGTCTGATCAGATGACGGGAAGAAGCCCATACGCCAGGGTTTGTACTTAGCCTTTATCAGAGGGAGGCTGGATTTAACCTTGATTTCAGGCCGAAAGAACAAAAGCCCGAAATGAAATAAGTCCACTGAAAGGCGGACCCTTTCGTGCTTTTGTAATATTTGCCAGGCTGATTCCATCCCATCGGACCAGTGGATGTCAGCCAGGACGACCACGCTATGCTCATGCAGATAAGGCAGGCAGGTTTCAAAGTAGGCTAAACTTGCCCCTTTCCGGTGGTCCCCATCGATGAAAAGATAGTCCAGGCTTTCCAGCTGTTGCAAAGCCTGGGGGAGTTGCTGCTCAAATATCCCGACCAAAAGGGTAACATTTCGGACATCCAGCTTGGCCAGATTTTGGCGGGCCAGGGCGGCGGTTTGTGGGCATCCTTCTATACTGATCATCTCAGCATTGCGGGCTGCCAGTGATTGATAGGCTGCGGATAAACCGAGAGAAGTGCCCAGTTCAAGCATTTTTTGAGGCTTCATGAACTGCACCAGCCGGAATAACAGGGCACCGGAGCCCGGGCTGATGGCACTGTAGCGTGCAAGGCTTCTGACCTGCCGCACAGAACCGGAACTCACCAAAGAGCCTGCACCATGATCCTGGATTTGGACCGAATCCTGATTCTTCAACAGCCCGCGGCGCAGCAATTCAATGTCCTGGAAAGCATAGAAGCGCCGATTGTCTTCCAGGACATGCTCCGCCAGCTCATAGGCAAATGGCGCATGCACATCGTAACGGGTACGCGCGCTGAGAAAATACTGCAGATATCGCAGCACTAACCGGAAATACAGTTTTATCCACTTCATACAGCGGCGGAAAATACTGCTTTTTGGTTAAAGCCAGGTTAAAACCCCAAAAATCAGATCCCCAATTCACCCATTTTGGGGTTTAGCCCGTTTAGAAAATGAGAAATTCACCAGAAATCCTACCTTTGCAGAATTATTGGCTGACCGCTAAAATGGCAATTTTTTACCCTGTTTTGCAGGTGAACAATGCTACTTTTGCAAGTACAAGCTGATTGATTAAAATTATTAAACAAGCGAATAGATGTTGAACAAGAAATGGATCGGGCTCTACCTGTTTTTGATGGGTGCGGTAGCCCTTACAGCGCAGGACAAAGCGCCGGAAAACTGGTTTAACCTGGACCCATCCGAAGGAGTGCCGGGCGTAAGCACAGAAAAAGCCTATCAGGAATTGCTCAAAGGCAAAAAAGGACAGGAAGTCGTTGTGGCCGTCATTGATTCCGGTGTGGACTACGAGCACGAAGACCTCGATGATGTGATGTGGGTTAATGTCGATGAGATTCCCGGCAATGGAAAAGATGATGATAACAACGGATACGTAGACGATATCCACGGCTGGAATTTCCTGGGCAACAAAAGCGGCGAAAACATTGAGCACGATAACCTGGAAGTAACCCGTCTGTACAAAAAATATGGAGAGATGTTTGAGGGCAAAGACCCCGAAGACCTCTCCAAAAAGGAAAAAGCCCTCTTTGCCAAGTATGAGGAGTACAAGAAAGTTGTAGAGGACAAGCAGAAGAGCCTGGAAGAGAATGCCGGGACTTACGCTGCGATCGCTGAAGCCCTGGATAAGCTCGAAAAGGAAGTTGGCAAGAAAGAAATTTCCGCCGAAGACCTGGATGGGCTGGACACTTCTGATCCAATGGTGGGCTATGCGGTGCAAATCGCCAAATCGCTCATGGCGAAGGGACAGACTTTTGAGGAAATCAAAAAAGATCTGAACGGTTATGCTGAATACCTGCAGGGACAGTACGAATACCACTACAACCCGGACTTCAATCCCCGCCCGTTAATCGCCGATAACTATGAGGATCCTTATGACCGTGATTATGGCAACGGTGATGTCCGTGGCCCGGATGCACTTCACGGTACGCACGTAGCCGGCATTATCGCTGCAGAGCGTGATAATGACCTGGGTATGAAGGGCGTAGCCAATAACGTCAAGATCATGTCTATCCGTACTGTACCTGACGGAGATGAGCGCGATAAAGACGTGGCAGCAGCTATCGTTTATGCGGTTGACAATGGTGCCTCCGTCATCAACATGAGCTTTGGCAAGGGCGCTTCTCCACGTAAGGACGTCGTAGACGAGGCGGTACGCTATGCCCTCAAGAACGATGTGCTCCTCGTTCATGCAGCCGGCAATGATGGTAAGGAAGTGACCAACGAAAATAACTTCCCAACAGACCGTTTTGAGAAGCGTGGCTTCCTGAACCTTTTCGGTTCAAAGTACGCCGATAACTGGATCGAAGTGGGTGCCCTCAACTGGAAAACGGGAGAAGTCCTCGCCGCTCCATTCTCCAACTACAGCCCTGAGTATGTGGATCTTTTCGCACCGGGTATGTCCATCTATTCCACTACGCCGGATAACGGCTACGAGGACCTGCAAGGTACAAGTATGGCGGCTCCGGTAGTGGCAGGTGTTGCGGCAATGCTCCGTTCCTACTATCCGGACCTGACCGCAGAACAGGTGAAAAGTATCCTGATGCAGTCAGCGGTGAAGGACCGTACGAAGGTGAAGAAGCCGGGCTCCAAAGAAGATATGGTTTCCTTCTCCACCCTTAGCGTAACCGGCGGTATCGTCAATGCCTACGAAGCAGTGAAGCTGGCCGAACAGACTAAAGGCAAAAAGAAAGGGGTGAGCCGTAATAATAGCGGTGCTTCGAATGCCAAGAAAGACAAAGAGGATAGCAACTCCGTACGCCCGTAAGGCTCGGGTTTAAATCCTAAATCAAAACCGCCCGGTGAAACTTAATTTACCGGGCGGTTTTGTATTGGTGGCAGTAATGATCAGCGGATAATGACTTCCTGAATCGCTTCCTCGCCCAACTGCTCATTCAGCAGCCGCTTGATTTTTTCTTTTCCATACGACAGCTCTTGCCGAAGCGGTGCCGAATCAATAATAATGAACAGCTTGCCCTGGTAGAGTTTGATGTCTCTCGTGTAGTTAGCAATAGAGGGCCCCATCATTTCTTCCCACTGATGCCTTATGCGGCTCTGGTTGAGCTTGCCCTTGAGCTTGTAGTGCTCAAGCATTGCTTTGAGGGCTTCCTTTAAAGTCGTCTGATTGTTGCCACGGTTGTCCATCAGGGAGTTATTTGGTTAACGGTCCCATCCTGAATTTCATAGACCAGGAAGTGCTGCCCCGTTTGTTGAATAATACCTGCGAGCCGGTCCTGCTCTGTGTCCGTAATAAAGACCTGCCCGAAGGTTTGCGATTGCAGCAGGTGGAGCAAATGCTGTACCCGTTGCCGGTCCAATTTATCGAAAATATCATCCAGTAGAAGAATAGGGAAGGTTTTTTTCTTATGCGCCAGTATTTGGTATTGCGCCAGCTTGACAGAGAGGACAAAGGATTTTAGCTGCCCCTGTGAGGCAAACCGCTTAAGCGGATAACCTGAAATGGTGAACACCAGGTCATCACGGTGAGGGCCTACAGTGGTGCGTTGCAGCAGGCGGTCTTTTTCGGCAGCTTCATTCAGCAGCGCCTCAAAGGAAGTATCAGACAGTTTTGAGCGATAAGTACAGTCTACTGTTTCTGCTGCGCCGGATATCTGAGTGTATGCTTCCTGGAGAATAGGGCGGAACTGTTCCATGAATCCGGCCCTGGTTTCATGTAGCAACCTGGCGGGCTCCAGCATTTGCATGTTGTACACCTCTATCATCGCTGCATTGTAGGTTCGGCTTTCGCCAAATTGCTTGAGCAGGGCATTGCGCTGCTGAAGGAGCTTATTGTACAGGATGAGTTGGCCCAGGTAGCCCTGATCAATTTGCGAAAGCGTATTGTCGAGGAAACTCCGTCGTGCCTCGCTGCCTTCACTGACCAGGTATGTATCATCAGGGGCGATC
This sequence comes from Phaeodactylibacter xiamenensis, assembly GCF_000759025.1. GTDB lineage: Bacteria > Bacteroidota > Bacteroidia > Chitinophagales > Saprospiraceae > Phaeodactylibacter > Phaeodactylibacter xiamenensis. Next base: position 259,117 of record NZ_JPOS01000082.1, read on the forward strand.
ATGACTACCGGTAGCAGGCCCACGTGCTCTGAGAGGCGGGGGTAGGGGATGCGGTTGCGTTCGAGCTCTTTTTTCTTGCGGGGGATGACTTTCGCTACTATGTGCTCCCGTGAGCCATTGACCTCGAACTGCCCTTCCAGGCGAAAAAAATCGCTATCGTGATTAGCAATGAGGTTATCAGGCGCATTGAAATAACTCTTGCCCATGCAGAGATAATAAATGGCATCAAGCAGATTGGTTTTGCCCATACCGTTCGCGCCAATAAAGCAAACCAAAGGGGCATCACAAGTCACAGACTGGAAATCGTAGTTCTTAAATTGCGTCAGCTTGAAAGAGGTCAGTCGCAAGGGCAGATTTTTGCTGCAAAGATAATTTAAATTCGGTGCTTTTGGTTCTCCTTGATGTTATCCAGGGTCCAGTCGAGCCGCTCTTCCTGAGGAGCCTTCCGTTCCGGGCAGTCTCTGACAGGGCATAACCGGCAATTTTCAGGAGGGTCGCAGGGGTCGATGTGGACAAAAAGCTCCACCGGGCGCTCCGTATGCGCCATCATCAGTCGCTCAAAGGCTTTAACTTCCTGGAAGTTCTGCCGGGTGGTAAAGTACCAGGGCAGCGTCATATGGCAGTCGATATGGAGGGTAGCTCCGTATTTGATCACTCGGAAGTTATGCACATCAATCCACTGCCGGCGGCGTTCGGCCTGCAGAGCCTGTACCATCTCCCGGATCAGGTGATCGTCAGCCTCGTCCATAATACCCGCTATGGAGGTACGCACAAGTTTGAAGCCCGTAAAGAGTATGACTCCTCCAAAGAAAATAGCTATTATGTTGTCCAGCAAGGGCAGGTCTGTCAGTATAACTAACCCCAGCCCAACTACCAACCCTACTGAGGAATAGGCGTCTGATTTGAGGTGTGCCCCGCTTGCGGTGAGGATAAGGGAGTGCTGTTTGCGCCCTAGTCGTTGCAGATAATAGCCCAGGCCAAAGTTAATCGCCCCGGCAACAGCAGTCAGGATCAAACCCAGGTCCAGTTGCCCAATTGGTTGTGGATAAACCAGGTTGTACCCGGCTTTGCCCATGATGCTTAGCCCGGCAAACAGGATTAGGGCGCCCTCAAAGCCGGCAGAGATGAATTCAATTTTTCCGTGCCCGTAAGGATGGTTCTCGTCCCGTGGCATGGCGGAAAGCCAGATACTGTATAACCCAAAACTGGCGGCTACCACATTAATGATACTCTCCAGTGCATCGGTTAAAATCGCATTGGAGTTGGTGATCCACCAGGCGAGGAATTTGAGCGCCATCAGGCCTATGCCAACAAATAACGCTATGCGCTGAGCAGTGGGGTTTTGCATTTTTAGTAGGTTCTTCAGGCTTTTGCACGAGGTTTGCTAATAGGAACATTCCCGGGCGTCTTCCCGTTCAGTGGGCATTTTTTCCCGTTCAGGGTAGTCGGGCACGCAAATGTACCTGATTTCAATTAGGTTAGAGCCTAAATCGGAACTATAATCCAGATACATTAAACATGAATGCACAGATCACCCTACTCCTATTCTTAATTACTACCTCAATCGGCTTTGCGCAAAATTGCATGGCCGACTTCACCTTTGGCCCTACCGACTTAACGATTGATTTTATTGATCAGTCTTCTGCTCCAAATGGGGATCCAATTATAGCCTGGGACTGGGACTTTGGCGATGGCTCAGGCTCCACCCAGCAAAACCCTACTCACTCTTTCCCGGACCCCGATAATTACGATGTTTGCCTGACGATACAGACGGCCAACGGCTGTACCGATCAGTTGTGTATTGAAATTGAAACCTGTGTACTCCAGCTATCCGTAAGCGTAGGTGATTGCAATGCAAATAATGAAATACCGCTTACCATCAACGTATCTGATCCCTATGATGCAGCAAGGGATATCAATATTTCTGTCGATGGTGTACTGCTGCCCGGAAGCCCTTTTGATATTGATGATAATGCGCCTGTTACCGTGAATGCTTCGGTTGCGGGAGACGGGCTTACCCACGTAGTAACCGTTCAATCCGAAGACGTAGGCACCTGTACTGCTACTTATGAGTTTTCGGTGCCAGATTGCACTTCTGACTGCTTTTTGTCGAGTATGAGTGCCAATATTACCGGTGGGACAACTCATATCGTTGATGTAGGTGATAATTTCTTTGCACCTCAAAACGTCACTATCGCAATTGGCGATATTGTCCGGTTTGAATGGGTCGGTGACGGGCACTCTACGACTTCAGATGCAACAACTGGTCCGGACAGCTGGAATTCCGGTGTAATTGGATTTGGGTCAACCTATGATGTGAATATTACAAACCCTGGTGTGCACGGTTACTACTGCCTGCCCCACGGTGGGCCCAACGGGCAAGGGATGGCAGGAACAATTATTGGCAATTGTCCGCCCGGTGGACAGTTTACGGTCTCCGTTGGATTTAGCACCTCTGTCGCAGACCCCCAGGGATATCAACTTTTAGTCGACGGAGTGCCAGCAGCCGGCAGCCCGTTTACTTATTCAGGTACCGGTGCCCAGTCTCAAACAATCAGCCTCCCGGGCGATGGGGTACAGCATGTGGTGGAAATACAGGATGTCGCGGATCCTTCCTGTACCATTTCCCGGAATTTCCTTGCACCAAACTGTGGAGCAGCGCCGGCATGTTCTCTATCGGTCACTGCACAGCAGAACGGCGGGTGCACTACAGGCAACCAGATACCTTACGAACTCACCGTCAATGCGATCAATCCTGGTGCTAATGGCTTTGAGGCGCTGATAGATGGCGTTGCTGCGCCGAATGGGCCTTTTACCTATGGTACTGGTGGAATCACAACATTAATCGTAGATGTTCCTGGCGATGGAGCCAGTCATACAATTGTGGTTCAGGATGTTGCTGACTCAGCATGTTCAGGAAGCACAAGTGTGACGACGACCGACTGCACCATCCCTTGCGCTATAACCAACCTAATGGCCAGCACCGGCGGCAGCGCTGTGCACACGGTCAACGTGGAAGACTTTGCCTTCAGCCCGCAGAGCATCACTATTGCTGCGGGGGACATCGTGGAATGGGTGTGGACTGGCTCGGTGGCCCACACCGCAACATCAGATGCCACCTCCGGACCCGACAGCTGGGACAGCGGGCTGCTTGGGCAGGGCGCCGTGTACCAGTCGCCGGCACTTAGCGCCGGTGTGCACCCTTACTACTGCATCCCACACGGCGGCCCCGGCGGTCAGGGCATGGCGGGGACCATCACGGTGCAGGCGGACTGCACGAACGGTCAGGTGCAGGCGAACCTGAGCTTCAGTGCCAGCGGCACGGGCGTGGACGGCTACGAAGTGCTGGTGGACGGGGCCCTGTCGGGTACCTTCGCCTACGATGGCAGCGGCCAGAACAGTACCTCGGTGCCGGTCCCCGGCGACGGCGGCACGCATACGATAACGGTGCGGGATGCTGCGGACAACAGCTGCAGCGCCTCCACCACATTGACCACGCCGGACTGCAACGCGCCAACCTGCCAGCTGAGCCTCTCGGCGGAAGAGACGGGCGGTTGTTCGGGCGGCAATGTGACAGCCACCCTGAGCGTATCAGACGCAGGGGGCAGCGCCCTGGGCTTTGAGGTGCAGGTAGACGGCGCCAGCGCAGGCACGTTCAGCTACAGCGGGAGTGGCACAACTACAGTACAAATACCAATAGCCGGCGACGGGCAGCCGCACGATATCCAGATTACGGATTTGGAAGACGGCGCCTGCGTGGCCACCGCCAGCCTGACGACGACCGACTGCACCATCCCCTGCGCTATAACCAACCTAATGGCCAGCACCGGCGGCAGCGCTGTGCACACGGTCAACGTGGAAGACTTTGCCTTCAGCCCGCAGAGCATCACGATTGCTGCGGGGGACATCGTGGAATGGGTGTGGACCGGCTCGGTGGCCCATACAGCGACCTCAGATGCCACGTCCGGCCCGGACAGCTGGGACAGCGGGCTGCTTGGGCAGGGCGCCGTGTACCAGTCGCCGGCACTGAGCGCCGGTGTGCATCCGTATTACTGTATCCCACACGGCGGCCCCGGCGGGCAGGGCATGGCGGGG
>NZ_JPOS01000083.1 GCF_000759025.1 Phaeodactylibacter xiamenensis
CAGGTGCAGGCGAACCTGAGCTTCAGTGCCAGCGGCACGGGCGTGGACGGCTACGAAGTGCTGGTGGACGGGGCCCTGGCGGGCACCTTTTCTTACGATGGCAGCGGTCAGAACAGTGCCTCCGTACCGGTCCCGGGCGACGGCGGCACGCACACGATAACGGTGCGGGATGCAGCGGACAACAGCTGCAGCGCCTCCGCCACCTTAACCACGCCGGACTGCAATGCGCCGTCCTGCCAGCTGAGCGTTTCGGCGGAAGAGACAGGCGGTTGTTCGGGCGGCAATGTGACAGCCACCCTGAGCGTATCAGACGCAGGGGGCAGCGCTCTGGGCTTTGAGGTGCAGGTAGACGGCGCCAGCGCAGGCACGTTCAGCTACAGCGGCACGGGCACGACCACCGTACAAATACCGATAGCCGGGGACGGGCAGCCGCACGATATTCAGGTTACGGATTTGGAAGACGGCGCCTGCGCGGCCACCGCCAGCCTGACGACGACCGACTGCACTATCCCCTGTGCTATAACCAACCTGACGGCCAGCACCGGCGGCAGCGCTGTGCACACGGTCAACGTGGAAGACTTTGCCTTCAGCCCGCAGAGCATCACTATTGCTGCGGGTGACATCGTGGAATGGGTGTGGACTGGCTCTGTTGCCCATACAGCGACCTCAGATGCCACGTCCGGCCCGGACAGCTGGGACAGCGGGCTGCTTGGGCAGGGCGCCGTGTACCAGTCGCCGGCACTGAGCGCCGGTGTGCATCCGTATTACTGCATCCCGCACGGTGGCCCCGGCGGGCAGGGCATGGCGGGGACCATCACCGTGCAGGCCGATTGCACGAACGGTCAGGTGCAGGCGAACCTGAGCTTCAGCGCCAGCGGCACGGGCGTGGACGGCTACGAGGTGCTGGTGGACGGCGTTTTAGCGGGCACCTTCGCCTACGATGGTGGCGGGCAGAACAGCGCTTCCGTACCGGTGCCAGGGGACGGCGGCACGCATACCATTACCGTGCGCGATGTAGCAGACAACAGTTGTAGCGCCTCCGCCACATTAACCACGCCGGACTGCAATGCGCCAACCTGCCAGCTGAGCCTCTCGGCGGAAGAGACGGGCGGCTGTAACAATTGGGATATCACCGCCACGCTGACGGTATCAGACGCAGGCGGCAGCGCCCTGGGCTTTGAAGTGCAGGTAGACGGCGCCAGCGCAGGCACGTTCAGCTACAGCGGTCCGGGCACGACTGCGGTACAAATACCGATAGCCGGGGACGGGCAGCCGCACGATATCCAGGTTACGGACCTGGAAGATGGCGCCTGCACGGCCACCGCCAGCCTGACGACCACAGACTGCACTATCCCCTGTGAAATCAATGATTTAATACTCAATACTTCTGGCAACCCAGTAGTGCACACTGTTGAAGTGCAAGACTTTGAGTTTACTCCTCAGCAGGTGACCGTTGCTCCCGGTGATACCATTCGCTTCCTGTGGACAGGGGCTATTCCGCATACCACGACCTCAGATGCCACATCCGGCCCGGACAGATGGGACAGCGGATTATTGGGGCAGGGGGCTGTTTATGACGTTGTGCTGGAGACTTTAGGTGAGCACCCTTATTATTGCATCCCCCACGGGGCACCGGGAGGCATTGGAATGGCAGGTAACATTACCGTAGAGCCGCCTTGCAATAATGGACAGATCAATCTGCTGGCGACTTTCAGTATCATGGGAGGGGGTGATGTTTACAATGTTTTGCTGGACGACACAGCGCTTCCGGCAGGTCCATTCCCATACGAACCGGGCTCATTACAGTCCGTACAGGTGTCTGTCCCAGGTGATGGCCAGGAGCATACCTTACTCGTTCAGGATGCACAATCCGCAGGATGTGGGGCGACCTACACTTTTGTCGCTCCTGATTGTAATACCACTGAACCGTGCGGGCTTTCCCTCTCAGCTGAGATAGCCGGAGATTGCGATGGCAGTAATCAAGTGCCGGTAGACCTCACCATCGCGCATACCGGAACTACGGGAAATAGTTTTCAATTACTGGTTGGTGGTATTACTCATCCTGACAGCCCGTTCAGCTATGCACAAGGGGGCGTCACACAGCTGTCTATCCTGCTTGCAGGTAATGGTATGATGCGTAATTTTGAGGTGGTGGATTCGGACAGCCTGGACTGTTCGGCAACCACTACTTTGGAGGTGCCCCAATGTGGCGCAATTTGTGAAATACAGCAACTGTCCGTCAATAGCAGCGGCGCAGCCAATCATCAGATTTTGGTTGAAGATTTTGAATTTCAGCCTGCTGCTCTTACTGCAGCGCCCGGAGATACGATTACGTTCGTCTGGACTGGCAGCATTCCTCACACCACCACCTCGGATGCCACAAGTGGCCCGGATAGCTGGGACAGCGGATTGCTGGGACAAGGGGCAGTTTATCAGCTGGTTTTGAATGAAGAAGGAAGTTATCCCTACTACTGTATTCCGCACGGAGGACCGGGAGGAATCGGTATGGCTGGAACCATTCATATTGAGGATCCTTGCAACGCTGGTCAAGCCACCGTTGGGGTCAGTTTTGAAACTACGAACGGCAGTGCGATGGGCTACCAGGTATTTGTAGACGGGAATTTGGTAGCCGGCCCGATTGCCTATGATGATCCTACGGGGTTCAATACGACCTCAATTACTATACCTGGTGACAGCTTGTTGCATACCCTAACTGTTCAGGACCTGGAGGTCGGCTTTTGCGCTGCGAGTACCACTTTTACTGCCCCGCTTTGTGAGGTGCCCTGTGCAATTTTGAATTTAGAGGCCAACGTTGGTGCAGGCATTGCCCATATCATTGAAGTTAGAGACTTTGATTTCTTTCCGGCACTTACTTCCGTAAGGGTAGGAGAGACCATACGGTTTAACTGGACGGGGGCAATCCCCCATACGGCTACTTCTGATGCCAGCAACGGGCCGGATAGTTGGGACAGCGGATTGCTTGAGCAAGGGGACTCCTTTGAAGTCAATATTCAGGAGCCGGGCGAACATCCTTATTATTGTATTCCGCACGGCGGACCGGGAGGGATTGGCATGGCAGGTATGATTGTTGTGGATCCGGATTGCATGGAAGACAGCGTTCAGGTTGCCGTAATGTTTAAAGTCACCAATGGTAGTGTCCAAGGCTACAACCTGTATATTGACGGTCAATTAAATGAAGGGGCTCCCTTTTCCTACGCTAACCCGATGGGAACCAACATGGTATTTGTCAACCTTCCGGGAGACGGTCAGCAGCATTTTATCACTGTGCAGGATTTGGAGATTGGGTTCTGCGCAGCAACCACATCCGTCTTGGTACCGGACTGCAGTGCGCCTTGCAGCGTAGATAGCCTGAGCGTCGAATTCCCAAGCCCGGCTCTACATGAGGTGCTGGTGGAGGACTTTGAGTTTTTGCCTGCTCAGTTAGATGTGTTTATTGGAGATACTGTTCGGTTTATCTGGACGGGGAGCATACCGCATACCGCCACTTCAGATGCCACAAGTGGGCCTGACAGCTGGGATAGTGGCTTGCTGGGACAGGGGGCTATCTTTGATGTGGTCCTGAATGAGCCCGGCAGTCATCCTTACTATTGCATACCGCACGGAGGCCCCGGCGGCATTGGTATGGCTGGTGTGATCAACGCATCTCCACCGTGTCAGGGGGATAGTATCTTAACCACGATATACTTTTCCGATACCAACTCGGAGGGCCCCTTTGAGGTGAGCTTGGATGGCGTGTTATGGGCTACAGTTAACGGTACGGGCAGTGCTGTTTATCTGCCTGGCGATGGGGAATCCCATGAACTTATTATCAGGGATGTCAACGCAGTGGAGTGTGCTGATACATTGACTTTCGTTACCCCAATATGTGGGACAGATGATCCTGTATTTTGTGATCTCAGCCTCGCGCTTGATCCAAGCAGTGGATGTGAAAATGGAATGGTTAACTATACTCTTGGTCTTTCTGGTATGCATACCGGTGGTACCGGGTACGACCTTTTTGTAGATGGCGTGCTCCAAACCGGATCGCCATTTAGCTACAGCGACCTGCCGGCAACACTTACTTTAGAGGGTGATGGGCTGTCCCATCAGATCATTATTGCAGATGTGGATAGTATTGCTTGTGCCGATACCTTGTCTGTAGTGACACCGGATTGCAGTCAGGACTGCCTGTTGAGCTTCGATAGCCTGGCTGTAGACCCTGTGGTCATTCATGTAGTGGAGGTACGGGATTTTGATTTCCTGCCAGCTAATCTGGAAGTAGCCGTTGGAGATGTGGTCCGTTTTGTATGGACGGGTGCTATTCCTCATACCGCTACAAGCGATGCCACTGCCGGTCCGGATAGCTGGAACTCAGGCCTGTTGGGAGAAGGTGCTGTTTTCGATGTCACCATCACCACTGCCGGGTCGCACCCCTATTATTGCGTACCGCACGGTGGGCCAGGTGGCATTGGTATGGCTGGATTGATCACCGCTGTGGAGCCTTGTGCTGATGGCATGCTTAATGCAGAGATTTTCTTTCAGGCTGTCAATACAGGATCTGCAGGTTTTGAAGTCCTGATTGATGGTGTGTTGACAAATGGTAGTCCCTATGCTTTCGAGGTAGGTGCTGCTCAATCGGTCGTTATTCCTATCTCTGCTGATGGCCAGGTTCACGAGGTACAGGTGCGTGATGCACTCGAGGTAGACTGTCAGTTCACCACAGAAGTGGAAATGCCGGATTGTTCGGATCCTTGTTTGGGTTATTCTGCTGGTTTTAGCGCCGCACCAACCAACAACAGCCTTGAGGTAGCCTTTACCGACGAGACGGAGCTCAATGTCACTTCCTGGTCCTGGTCATTTGGGGACGGAACAACTAGTACCGCGCCAAACCCGGTGCATGTTTTTCCAACAGCAGGCACTTATACGGTTTGCCTGACGGTAATGGACAACAGTACCGGTTGCCTGGACATGCACTGTTCGGAGATTGAAGTAAGCAGCACGCTTTGCAACATTGATTTCGCCTTGTTTTCCGATGGGTTGTCTGTTACATTGGTGGATGCCACGCAAAGTACTGCACCGGTGCAGGACTGGTCCTGGAACCTTGGCAACGGGACTACTATTTCCGGTCAGGACAGTATCACCTACACTTACGATAACCTGGGAACCTACACTATTTGCCTTGAAGTGTTAGCCGATGGGTGTAGTGGTGAACTATGCCAGGAAATTGACCTTACGGACCCCTGCCTGTTGTTTGCCCCTGGCTTTACCTACACGGTTAATCCGGAGGATCCATTATCGGTGCAGTTTGTTGACCTGACATCAGGGATGCCCAACCAATGGCTCTGGGGCTTTGGCGATGGCATGACTTCGCATCAGCAAAATCCGGTACACACCTATTCCTCTTCAGGTACTTATAATATCTGCTTACTGGTGCAGGATACGATAACGGGCTGCAATAAAGCCTTGTGTGAAAGTGTTTTCGTGGGGACTACCGGGATTGCAGCCACCGAACAGGTCAATTACAAAGTTACGATTGCACCCAATCCGGCACCTATGGGGCAGCCTAACTGGACGGTAGCGGGTATACACCCTGCTGATTATCAACAAGACCTTCAGCTTTTTATTTATGACCTTCAGGGCCGGTTGCTAACAGAGGGACAGGTAAAAGGAAAACCGGATTTGGCTGTGGAAGCGCCTTTGTCGGCTTCTGCCGGCATGTATATCGTTGAGTTGCGGTCCAGCCGCAGAGTCTATCAGGGCAGGGTTATCCTCCAATAAAATAAGAAACAATGACCAGCAATCTGAAGTTAGGCATCGCCGCCGGTTTTTTGATCGCATGGGGCCTGGGGTATTACCTGGGGCAGGGGAATACGCCTGTTGCTGCCCCTCATCCTATGCAGTCTTTCGTGAATTGTGCGGCAGAAGCCACTGATATTTACACGTGTAGCATGCACCTTTCTTTGGAACAGCCCGAACCGGGTCAGTGCCCGGCTTGCGGCATGAAGCTAATAAAGAAAAGGCTCCTGCCGCAGTTCAATCCCGATTTAGTCGCCTTGTCGGATGCAGAACTGCTGCTATCTGGTGTGGAAACTCAGATTGTAGGCGATCCGAAGTCTTCCCGTGGCGGCATCCCGGTATCCGGTCGCCTGAAAATACCCCCGGGCCAAATCCGCAGGCAGGCCGCAGGGCTACCTGGCCGGATAGAGGCCTTATACATTACCGCTGAAGGGGATTATGTAAAAAAAGGCGAGCCCGTGGCTTCCATTTATTCCAAAGACCTGATCGCGGTAGTCGAGGCTTTTGTGCACAATACCAACTCTGAATCCATTCTGCGGGCGGCAAAGAACAACCTCAAAAGCTGGAACCTGGACCTCGAAGTCCTGCAACAGTTTGATGTAGCTTCCGGGCAGTACCGTCATCCGGTGACGATCAGCGCAGACTATGAAGGGTATGTCCTGGAGCATTTCACCCATACCGGAGATTACACTGCTAATGCCCACATGGGAGCACCAACTACTTTGTACACCATTGCCAGTTTGGATAAGCTGTGGGCTGTCCTCGAAGTGTACGAAACTCAATTGTCATCGATAAGGCTGGGCAGTCAGGTTCAATTGACAACAGAGGCTTTTCCTGGCGAACGCTTTGAGGGCAGGATATCCTTTATCAGCCCGGTCGTTGATCCGGACAGCCGGACTGTAGAGGTGCGGGTGGAATTGCCCAACCCCGGCCACCGCCTGAAGCCGGATATGCTGGTGGAAGGCACGGTTGAATCGGGTGCAAGCTCTGATCATTCTTCAGTTTTGCTGCCGCGATCGGCAATCCTGTGGACCGGAAAGCGGTCCGTAGTCTATGTTAGAGATTCGGCATTTAATCAACCGGTATTCCGGCCACGAACGGTCGTTTTAGGGCCTTCCCATGGAGATGTCTACACTATTGAAGAAGGGCTTGCCTCCGGAGAGGAGATCGCTGTGAACGGTGTATTTGCCATAGATGCTGCTGCACAGCTCAGAGGCGGAAGGAGTATGATGAGCCCCGGCAGTGTAGCGGAGGAACCCGTTGCCGCACAACATTGACCGGGTTCAGCATCGGTTTTTTCCGGTTCGGCGGAAAATAGTTGCCGCTGCCCTCGATATAGGCTTACCTTTGGACTAGAAATTTAACCGATGATACTAAAGCACAACAATTGGATAATCATTTTGGCAGGCGCGGTATTTTTTGCCCTCAGCCTCAACAGCTGTAAGCATGACCCGGTATTGGGCGATGATCCGATTACGCCGGTAGATACCACTGATATCTCCAACCCGATCGACTCTACAGACAATCCGGTGGATACTTCGGGGACGCCTTGCGACCCGGAAGTGGTATACTTTGAATTGGATGTATTGCCCATCCTGCGTTCAAATTGTGCCTTCGGTGGTTGTCATGATGATAACAGTGCACAGGATGGTGTAATCCTGACCTCCTATACATCAGTGATCAATACAGCTGATGTCGAGGCCTTTGATTTGGATGGCAGCGATTTATACGAAGTGATTACTGATGATGACCCCGATAAACGCATGCCGCCTCCACCCAATAATCCGCTGACGAGCCAGCAGATCAACCTAATCAGTAAGTGGATATTGCAGGGCGCGAAAAACGAAACCTGTAATCCCGGAGCCGGTGGTTGCGATACGACTGCTGTCAGCTTTGCCGCACAGGTTTTACCGGTGATTAACACCAACTGCTTCGGTTGCCACAATGATGATGTGCCAAACGCTGGTATTTCTCTGAGCAGCTACGAAAAAATCAAAGCTGTCGCGGAACAAGGCTTGCTGGTTGGGGTCATCAGCTGGGCTCCCGGTTACGATCCCATGCCGCTGGGCGCACAGTCCCCGCTGCCGCAATGTACGATTGATCAAATTGAATCCTGGGTAGCAGCAGGCGCACCTAACAATTAATGTACGATGAAAAACTGTCTGATCGCCCTTGCCGCAATAATGTCCTTGTTGGCGGTTTTGCCGGGCTGCTATTATGATGTGGAGGAGGAGTTGTACCCCAATACCGGTTGCGACACCCTGGATGTTGGCTATGCCACTACCATCGCTCCGATTATTGAGGATAACTGCCTGAACTGCCATAGCGCAGCCGCAAATTTCGGGAATGTCACACTGGAAGGGCACAATAACCTTAAAACTTATGCAGACAACGGGCAACTACTGGGCGTCATTCGTCACGAAAGTGGCTTTCCGGCTATGCCGCAGGGCGCTCCTCAGCTTGTTGATTGTACCATCGAAAAAATTGAAAAGTGGGTGAACGATGGCGCCCCGGATAACTAAAAACTCAATTGCTATGAAATATTTGAAATACCTACTACTGCTGGCGGTCATTGGTGCTGCCGTTGGGTTTTATCAATACAATAAGCCTCACCAAAACATGGAAAAAGCCGATGCGGACGTTACCATGACCGCAACAGAGCTTTTCCAGGCTTTTGAAAAGGACGAGCTGTCTGCCAATGAAACCTATCTGGACAAGGTGGTGGAAGTCAAAGGAGAGGTGCAACAGGTCTCCAACAACGATGAAGGCGGTATCAGCCTGACCCTGAATAGCGGCAACGATATGTTCGGAGTCATTTGCCAGCTCGATGAACTGACGGAGCACCAGAAAACGACGTTTGAGCCCGGCGAAGAAGTCACGGTCAAAGGCATCTGCACAGGCATGCTGATGGACGTAGTCTTAGTGCGCTGCGTGGTGAAGGGGTAATCCTCTTCCGAACTGATAATTTTTGAACAACCATAAACCATACTACCATGAAAAAGATCACAATCGTTGTAGCTTGCCTGTTGATGGCAGGCACAGCAATGCAAGCTCAGAAATACTTTACCCGCGATGGCAACGTTGCTTTCTTTTCCAGCACACCTATCGAGAACATTGAGGCGCACAACAGTAAAGCCACAAGCGTACTCGACGCCGAAAGCGGGCGCATGGAATTTGCCATTCTTATCAAAGCCTTTCAGTTTGAAAAAGCCCTGATGCAGGAGCACTTCAATGAAAACTACATGGAAAGCAGTACTTATCCCAAGGCGACCTTTAAGGGTGCCGTGAAAGACTGGTCGAAGGTCAACCTGTCTAAAGACGGGGAGTACCCGGTCACCGTAGCGGGAGATATGACCATCCACGGTGTTACCCAAACGGTGGAAGCCCCTGGCGTAATAACAGTTAAAGGCGATGCTATCTCCGCTGCTTCCGAGTTCCCGATCGCTGTAGCTGATTACGACATTGAAATTCCAGCGGTGGTCAGAGACAATATAGCTAAGGAAGTAAAAGTCACGGTCGCTATTGATTATCAGCCACTGTCCCGCTAAGCAGCGCATTTTGGGGACTGGATTCACCACATGCATCTGCCTCAGGGCTATGAGAACTAATATTTAATCTCTTCGTAGAAGCCGGGCTGCTTCCCCCCGGATTGCCCGGCTTCCTTTATCTTGCCGGATTATGTCTAAACTTTCACTGTTTTTATTGTTGTTCACGCTTGGCTCAGGGGCAGTGCTCTATGCTCAGGAAGACGACCTGCTCGCCTTACTGGGGGAAGAAGAAGAAACCATAGAATATGCTAATGCCAGTTTCAAAACCAACCGGGTGATCAATTTGCATTCCCTGGAAAGTACTTCTGCTGGTGTACTGGACATTAAGATCAGCCACCGCTTTGGTACCCTTAACCGGGGCGCGTATGAGCTTTTTGGGCTGGACAACGCCTCTATCCGTATCGGGGGAGATTACGGCATAACCGACCAACTGACCGTAGGCCTGGGACGGAGCAGCTATCAGAAGACCTTTGACGGTTTTGTGAAGTACAAGTTTCTCCGGCAAAGCAAGGGAAAAAAAGTGATGCCCGTCACGGCGGCCTTTTTGGCTACAACCGCCATTCAGTCCATGAAATGGCAGAACCCCGACCGGGAGAATTACTTCAGCTCCAGGATGTACTACACCTTTCAGTTGATTTTAGGGCGTAAATTCAGTGAGAATTTTTCCCTGCAGGTTTCGCCAACCGTGGTGCACCGGAATCTGGTCAAAACAGCGGCAGAGGCGCATGATGTATACGCTATTGCTGCTGCCGGCCGAATTAAACTTACGAAACGGGTCGCCCTGAATGCAGAATACACCTACGTGCTGCCTGATCAATTGCTGCCGGGCTTCCGGAATGCACTTTCTGTAGGGTTTGATATTGAAACCGGCGGGCATGTTTTCCAGCTTCACTTTACCAATTCCACCTCCATGATTGAGCCTGGCCTGGTGACCCAAACCGTTGAAACCTGGGGTAATGGCGGTATTCACTTTGGCTTTAATGTTTCCCGGGTCTTTACGGTTGTCCGCCCGAAAATTCAATAAATTTGGAGCTGTTCGTCTTTTACTGAAATGAAAGCACATGAACTTTACCTGGATAATAGCATTGATAGGCCTCACCTTCGGGCAGCTTTCCGATACAAAGCTATACGAAGTGGATAAGGGCTCGGTGTACTTCCGGTCTGACGCTCCCCTGGAGCTTATCGAAGCATCTTCCACGGAATTAAAGGGGCTGATCAACGCGGAGGAGCGCACCTTTGCCTTTTCAGTGCCTATGTCTTCCTTCGAGGGATTTAACAGCCCGCTGCAGCGGGTGCACTTCAATGAGAATTACATGGAAAGCAAGCAGTACCCCAATGCCACGTTCTCCGGTAAGATCATCGAAAACATTGACTTCACAAAAGATGGGCTTTATACGGTAAGAGCCAAAGGACAGCTCAATGTACATGGCATAAAGCGGGAACGGATCATCCGCAGTGAGCTACAGGTGGAAGAGGGGCAAATCGAAGTCCGCGCCGACTTTACCGTCCTGCTGGCAGAGCATGACATTAGCATCCCTAAGATCGTTCACCAGAAAATTGCCGAAGAGATTGCAGTGGAAATCCGAGCGGTCTTCCTCCCCAAGACGCCTTGATGTATGTATAAAATCAGCCTGATATTCACCTTGCTCACTACTGCCGCTTTCCTGAAAGCGCAGGTGCCTTCATTCGAGCTGCAGCCTATGCCCGAGCAATATCAGGAAGTGAAGCCAACTGTCCTTTTCCAGGCTGGTAACCGATATATCTGGGTAGGAACGGAGCAAGGGCTTTTCCGCTTTGACGGGCTGGATTATCAGCCTTTTTTAATGCCGGATTCTATTTGCAACAACAAAGTAACTGCAATAGGTGAGATTGGCGATCGCCTTTGGGTGGGGTATGAGGACGGTTGCGTATTCTTTCAGGATAAGGTAGCGTTTCAGCTGTGGCAGATTGAAGAAGGCTTGCCAAATGCACCAATAACCGGGTTCGGACAAGGGGCAAACGGGTTGATTTGGGTAGCAACCTACGGCGAAGGGCTATACTACCACAACGGCAGGCACCTGTACAATATCAATACAGACGATGGCTTGCCGGGAGATGATATTTACACCATTCATGTGGACCCTGAAGGTGATGCGTGGGTAGGGACTGATGGGGGGCTGAGCCGTTGTAAGGTTAGAGCGGAGCAGAAACAAATTACCACCATCGGCAAAGCAGAGGGCATGCCTGACGAAATTGTCCGTGCGGTTATTCCCGCCGGGCAGACCGGACTGTTCTGGGTAGGTACGCATAGCGGAGGTCTGGCATTATGCAACGCTGCCAAGGGCGAAGTAAGCGTCCCTTTCGAATATTGGCCTTATGCACCAATCAATGCTATGGTTAGTTACCAAAATCAGGAATTATGGATTGGCACGGATGGGGACGGATTGTTGCGTTACACTTTCAGGGACAGCCTGTTAACGTCCTTACAAAATCCATCATTCGGAAATGGGCGCATTCTAGACTTATTGAAAGATGCAGAAGGAAACCTTTGGAACATTCAGCAGTTTCGCGGCATTTCGAAAGCCAACCGGAAATTCGAGCAGGTGCTGCAAAAGCTACCCGACATTCAGGCTGTCCTGGAATCCAGGGATGGGGGCCTCTGGGTGGGGTGTCAGTCGGGGTTGTTCCGCTATGACTTTAGCGCGCATCAATTTGAAAAAATTCTGCCCGAAAATACGCTCAGCCTGTACGAAAGCCCCGCTGGGCAGCTTTACGCCGGCACCTTTGGGCAGGGATTGTATATATTAACTTCAGATACGAGGCACCCTCTTCATCTGACTGCAAAAGACGGCTTATCCAACGGCAGTATTTTGGATATCACGGGTAGCGGGTCCACTATTTGGCTGGCAACCCTGGGCGGGGTCAATAGTTTTCAGGAAGCCCCATTCGGTGAGCGCCCTGTCATCACCCCCAGGTTTGATGAGCAGTCTGCACTGGGGACCAATTTCACCTATACCGTTTTTCCGGACAGTCATGGTCGGATTTGGTTTGGGACGGATGGGGAAGGCCTGAGTGTGCTTGAAGATGGAAAGCTTCATAACTATAACACTATTGACAGCATCGACATTCAGGCTGTTTACTCCATTACCGAAGATAAGCAGGGGCATATTTGGTTCAGTACAGCCCGGGAAGGAGTCTTTGAATACGATGGCGTTCGCTTTCGCCACCTGACCCTTAGGGAAGGGATACGCGACCTGGCTATCACAAGCTTGATCACGGCACCGGATGGCAATATCGTAATCGTTCATCCTTCAGGGGTGGACTTACTGGACCCTCTTACCCGGCATATCATTTACTACGACGAAGGAATCGGGGTAAAGGGGCTGGAGCCCAACCTTAATGCAGTAGCCGCTGGTAGTGGAAGATCGGTATGGCTGGGGATGGAAAACAGGGTGCTCAGGTATACCGCATTGGAAGAGCCCCTCAGTATTCACCCCCAAACGCTGATTACTAATGTTTCTGTCTTTTTGGAGCCTGTGGATTATCCATTGGTTTCCACCTTCAATCACAATCAAAATAACCTCGTTTTTGAATTCACCGGACTATGGTATACCGACCCCAAAGCCGTGAGATACCGTTACAAGCTGGATGGTTTTGACCTGGACTGGATTTCCACCCGCGATCAGCAAGCGATTTACTCTAACCTGCCTCCTGGTGCCTACACCTTTAAAGTGGTTTCCACTGAAAATGATACTTACAGCGACGAGCCGGTAGTGGCTTATGCGTTTACAATCCATCCTCCTTACTGGCAGAGATGGTGGTTCATTCTCCTCGCACTTGCTGGCTTATTCCTGTTGCTGGTTAGCTGGATCAGGCAACGGGACCGGCGGCAGCAGCGGATAGCCCGTCTGGAAAAGGAAAAAGTACAGAGTCAGTTTGAGGCACTGAAAAGTCAGATTAACCCTCATTTCCTGTTCAATAGTTTCAATACGCTGGCGGCCATCATTGAGGAGAGCCCCGGGGAAGCGGTCCAGTATGTGGATAAGCTATCAGATTTTTACCGCAGCATTCTGCAGTACAGGGAGCAGGCGGTGATCAATCTGTCAGAAGAGCTGAGCCTGGTCAGAGATTATGGGTATCTGCTCAAATATCGCTACGGAGAGAATCTGGAAGTAGAATATAAGGTACCCGATGCCGACCGGTACGCGGTGGTGCCTTTTGCGTTGCAGCTGTTGGTGGAGAATGCGGTCAAGCACAATGTGATTTCCTCAACACGCAAGCTTAGGATACTAATTGAAATAAGCAGCAATAAAATTATAGTGGCTAATAATGTACAACCAAAGTTCACGAAGGAATCGTCCACCTCATTTGGGCTGGAAAGCCTGCGGCAGCGATATGAAATGCTGGGTGCGCCCCCATTGGAGGTAGTTTCTGATGATCATCTCTTCAGGATGGAGCTGCCTTTGCTGGATGCCACTACAGATTTGCAAAAAAATGGATTTTCTACATGGATGTTTTAATTATTGAGGATGAACAGGCTGCTGCCCGGCGGCTGGAAAAACAAATTTTGGCGATCCGTTCAGAGGCTCATATCCTGGCAAAGCTGGATAGCATAGAAAGCGCCCTGGACTGGTTTTCGGCACACCCAATGCCGGATTTGGTGCTCCTGGATATACACCTGGCTGACGGTGCGAGCTTCGAGATTTTCAATCACACTCAAATCACTTGTCCAATCATTTTTACCACTGCGTATGACCAATATGCTATTCAGGCGTTCCGGGTAAATGCGGTGGACTACCTGTTGAAACCCATAAAGCCGGAAGAACTGGCCGGTGCACTTGAAAAGGTCCGTAATCGTAATACTTCCATGGCGCAGCCTCTGGATTACCAAAAACTTTCCAAAGCCCTGCGTGTGGATACCTATAGCCGCCGCTTTCTGGTCAAAATCGGGCAATCGATCAAAATCATTGATGTGGCGGAGGCAGCTTACTTTTATACAGAAGACAAGATCACCTTCGTAAATACCAAAGACTGCAAACGCTATCCGGTAGATTACTCCCTGGAAAAGCTGGATGAATTGCTGGACCCCCGCCTTTTTTTCCGGATCAACCGGCAGATTATTGTCGGGCTGGACGCGATCAAAGAGATGTATACCTACTCAAAGTCAAGGGTGAAAATTGAACTGGAACCACCTTCCGATTTTGAGGTTATTGTGAGTACGGAACGCTCTCCGCACTTCAAAAAGTGGCTGGTTGGGGAGGAGTGATCCCATTCGGGATGATTTTTTTCCCGTTCGGTAATGAATTAGAAGCCAGATGCTTAAAGGCTTGTAGCTTAGTAATTGCAACAGAATTACAAAAAATCAAAAGCTACATCAGTTATGCGTCAACCCCTATTTTTTCTAGTATTATTCAGCTTATCCCTTACCTTAGGCAAAGCTCAGGACTGCGATCAGATTTGGCGTCAGTTCGATCAAAATACACCTTCTGAAACCGGCGAAGACATGGCGGTGGATGGAGCAGGCAATGTGTATGTATCAGCAAGTGGAGCATCGGGTTCAAGTCTTCGTAAATACAGCCCGGATGGTACACAGCTTTGGGAAACTGTTTCCAATAACCCATCTGAAGAAACGGCGAATCTGTCCGTTGCAGACAATGGAGACCTTGTGGTTTCCGGTTTCCATTGGTCCTTTATAACAGGCAATCCGGTTGGTGACAGCGTTTGGATAGCCCGTTACAATAGCGCAGGAACCATGCTATGGCGCAAAAGCTATAGTGTCTATATGTTCCAAATATTTAGTTTTTCCCACCTTTGTACCCATCGGATTGGCAGCAATGGGGATATCTATCTGGCTGCAGATACACAAGGCGAACTGGTGCTCTACAAGTTTGATGCTTCGGGTAACCTGCTATGGTCGGCGTTTGCAGGTACCGGTGCCGTAGACTATCCTACTGATATGGAGTTAACGCCGGGAGGCAATGTCCTTTTTGCCGGCAGCGGCCCTACCGGAGGGCATTTATACCTCAGCCAATTTGATCCTTCCGGCAACATCATGTGGGAGGTCAACAACACGAGTGATTACAATGGAGTACAAGCCGTAATGGTAGCTCCGGGTGGCAATATTCTCGCGCTGACGACTACGCACAACGGTGCAAATAATGATATTACGGTTGCAGAATACTCAGCCTCCGGCACTTTCCTTGGAAACCGTACTTACGATACCGGGGTTTATGAATTCCCTAAAGACATGGCCTTCGACGCCGCAGGTAATTATTACTTTTTATGTCAGTCTACCCAAACTTCCGGTCTGCCATATGTGGATTGGATAACGGTGAAAGGCGATAACATGGGCAACGTGCTTTGGTCAGACCGTTATAACGAAACAACAAATAATGATGAAATCCCTGCCTCTCTGCATCTCGGAGTTGACGGGTTGCTCTACGCTACGGGCAGTGGTGGGCCACAGTATCCTCATGGCCCAACTGGTCTGATGCGGTTGAGCAATGTAACGGTTAAGTATAACCCGGCAAATGGAGATCGGGTGTGCACTATCATCAATCAGGAGGAGTCCACAAGCGGCCTTGAGGTCCACGCTCTTTCGTCTGGTGGCTTTTACCTGCTAGGTAATGGCTCCAGAGAGCTGTTCAGGTATGGCAATGCCGCGGGAGTATGTCCGTCTCCCTCCGGGCTCACGGTAGGAGTTGTAACCAGCTCGACTGCTCAGGTTTCGTGGGCTGCAGCTCCTGGCGCAGTGAATTACTCCCTGCGTTACCGGCGCGCCTTCGTTAATGCAATATGGGCGGAGGTATTAGTCAGTGGCACTTCTGCTACACTTTCCAATCTGCAGGACGGCGTGACCTATGAATGGGAGCTTATCGCTAATTGCAGCAACGGAGTTGCTCAGCCGGCCCAGGGCCCCAATTTTGTAACCGATTGCCTGGATACCGATGGGGATGGTATCTGTGATTTTGCCGATCAGTGCCCCGGGCTGGATGATGCGCTCATCGGTACGCCTTGTGACGATGGAGACCCATGTACCATTAATGATGTCTATACGCTGGACTGTAACTGCGTTGGCGATCTTATTGACCAAAACAATAACAACATTTGTGACCTGGACGAGGGCTGTAGCGCACCTGTTGGGCTACAGGTGAATAATGTAACGGCAGCTACTGCTCTGGTGGGCTGGAGTACAGTTAGCACTGCTGATAGTTACGAGTTTCAGTATCTCGCTCAGGGTGCACCGTTTAGCGCACTTGTAACCATCTCTGCATCAGGTGCCTCGGTAAACCTGACCGGACTGGAACCGAGTACAACCTATCAGTGGAGGGTCAGAG
This sequence comes from Phaeodactylibacter xiamenensis, assembly GCF_000759025.1. Taxonomy (GTDB): domain Bacteria; phylum Bacteroidota; class Bacteroidia; order Chitinophagales; family Saprospiraceae; genus Phaeodactylibacter; species Phaeodactylibacter xiamenensis. Next base: position 16,661 of record NZ_JPOS01000083.1, read on the forward strand.
CGATATGTGCCGGTGTCAATAGTCCTTTTTCAGATATTGGCACTTTCACTACTAATTGTCTCGATACCGATAATGATGGCGTTTGTGATACGGCTGATCAGTGCCCCGGGCTGGATGACGCCCTCATCGGCACGCCCTGTGACGATGGAGACCCTTGTACTGTTAATGATGTGTACACCACAAGTTGCAACTGCGTAGGCGTACTTCTCGACCAGAACAACAATGATATCTGTGATCTCGATGAAACAGCGGACTGCACAACGCCGATGAATCTGCAAGCTACAGGTATCACGGGCACTTCCGCTTTGCTGACCTGGGACCAGGTAGGGCCTGCGGGCCAGTACCTCTTGCAATACCTGCCACAAGGAGCCCCTTTCAGCCAACTGGTGTCAGAAACGGTCAGCAGTACCAGCTACCCCCTGACCGGCCTTTCAGCGTCAACGGTTTATCTATGGAGAGTCCGTGCGATTTGTGGTAATGAGAACAGTCCTTTCTCGGATATTCAATCTTTTACTACCGATACGGATACCTGTCCGGATGCAGATTCAGATGGCATTTGTGATGCCGAAGATCAGTGTCCTGGGCTTGATGACGCGCTTATTGGCACACCATGCAATGACGGCAACGCTTGTACCGAAAACGATGTGTATGGAACAGATTGTAATTGTACAGGCATGCTAATAGACAGTAACAATAATAACATATGCGATTTGGACGAGGGTTGTATGGATCCCAATAGCTTACAAGCCGTTCAGGTTTCAGGTACTAGCGGAACCCTTTCCTGGAGTGCTGTCCCTAACGCTAATAGTTACCGGTTGCAATATCGCCCGATAGGTGGAAGCCCTGTAAGCCTGGATATCAATACTTCCGACTATACAGTCAATAATTTATCGCCGGGGTCTATTGTGCAGTGGAGAGTTAAAGCGCTTTGCAATAATGCTAATTCTGGCTTCGTCATAGGCCCAAATTTAAATATTGGCGGTAGCGCAATGGCCGCTAACCAGGACAGCAGTCAGCCAATATTTGTAAAAGAAGGAGAAGATAAGGCCGATTTCAAGCTTTTCCCAAACCCTGCAGGTGAGATAGTCTTCCTGGAAACCAATAGCGGAGAAGCTACTGATGTAACGGTCCTCACTCTGTTAGGGCAGGAACTGGGCAGGTACAGGATCATTGGTGGACAAAAGCATAGCCTGAATACAACAGATTGGGGCATTAGCCAACAGGTAGTACTCATTCGGATAACGCAGGAAGGAAAAAAACCTGTTACCAGGCGATTATTGCTGATGAACTAAGTGTAGATCAAGCAGACCGGGTAGGGCAAGCCCTGCCCGGTTCAATTTTTATACCCGCATCTTCCCCCGCTTTACCAAATACCCCTGAAGTATGGTCTTGAACCCTTCGTTGATGTCCGCTTCCACAAAGTCGATGTGGTATTGCAGGCATTTAAGCTTCAGGTCTTCCTTGAACTGCTTCATCTGAGAAATATAGTAGTCTTTTACCTGATTGGACTGCAGGCGGACTTCTTCGCCCGTCTCCATATCCACAAATAAGTAAGGGCGGTTCTCGAAGTCAAAGTCCATTTCCTGAGCCTTATCTACGACGTGGAAGAGGACGACCTCGTGCTTGTTGTGTTTTAAGTGCTGAAGGGCAGAAAACAGCTGCTCGGTATCGCTCGACTGGTCAAACATGTCGCTAAAGATCATGACCATAGAGCGCTTATGGATGCTGTCTGCTATCTGGTGAATGGCTTCGGCGGCAGAGGTGGCGCGGTTCCGCACCGGATTATTGATGGCTTCCTCCAGGTGAGTGAGCATCAGGCGGTAGTGGGAAGTACTGCTTTTGCAGCGGGTATGCGTCTTTACGGATTCATCGAAAAGGCTGAGCCCAAAGGCATCGCGTTGCTTTTGCAGCAGGTTCATCAGTGCGGCAGCGCCGAGTGCCGAAAAACGGAGCTTGTTGAGGTAGTTGCCCCGGTCTTTGCCTTCTGCTTCCGGAAAATACATGGAGGAAGACGTATCGATAACGATTTGGCACCGCAGGTTGGTCTCCTCTTCAAACCGCTTGGTAAATAAACGGTCCGTTCGGGCATACACCTTCCAGTCAATATTGCGGGTATCTTCGCCCTGATTGTAGAGCCGGTGCTCGGCAAATTCCACCGAAAAACCGTGAAACGGGCTTTTGTGCAGCCCGATGATAAAGCCTTCCACCACCTGCCGGGCCAGAAGCTCCAGCTGATCCAGGTCCCGAATGTCGTAATTGTCGCTAAGTGTCATAGAGGAAATAAAAATTTAAGCCCTTACCGCTTGCACGTGATAAGGGCTTAAGATACACTTTATTCTGACCGAAGGATTAAAGCTGAGCTTCAATCTTATCGGCAAGTACTTTCTTCGTCGTTACACCGACTTGCTTATCCACCACTTCGCCGTTTTTCAGGACGAGTACTGTAGGAATACTGCGGATTCCGTACTTCATGGAAATTTCCGGGTTGTGGTCTACATTGACTTTCCCGATTTGTACTTTTCCATCATATTCTTTAGACAGCTCTTCGATGATTGGGCCAATCATACGGCAGGGGCCGCACCATTCTGCCCAAAAGTCAACAACAGCTACGCCTTCTTTGTCCAGTACGGTATCTTTGAAGTTTGCATCCGTGAATTCAAATGCCATTTTCAGTGGTTTTGTCAGTTATTAAATGATTTGAAATAAAACAGCAGTTGTTTGCCTGAGGTTGTAAAGATAGTACTTTGTTCTTATCTAAACGTCCTGTGAAAGACGCTTCCAATTGCTGATTTTAGTCACCTGAACACAACAACCACACAAAAAGAAAAGTTTATTGCTGCATGAACAGATACAAAAGTAGCCTGGTTTGGGCCGGGTTGGGAGTCTCAGCTATTCTGCTGCGCCTCTTTCTGGGGGCTTACCCCGAATGGACCGAACAATACTACAGCCGGGGCTTTTTCCTGGGCATCCGTACTTTTATTGACTACACGGTAGCTTATCTTCCTTTTCCGGTTCTTTACCTGGTTGTTCTGGCGTTGCTGGTCGGCATTTTCGTGAAAACAAGAGCACTCTGGCGCATGTCGGTATCCCGTTTGGAAAAAGGTGTCCGGGCAGTGCTCGGGCTGCTTGGCTTTGCGGGCGGGGCTGTTTTTTTCTTTTTGGTACTTTGGGGCTACAATTATGGACGGGTGCCGGTAGAGCAGCAATTGGGCTTAGTGCTCAGCCCTCTGCCGATTGAGGCACTGAAGGCAGAACTGATCGATGAGGCGGAACAGGTAATCGCACTACGAAAAAAAATACAGGGCGCGGATACCGCCGCTATTGATGCGTCTTTTCTGCCGGAAGATTTGGAAGAGCAGTTGCGAGAAGACTTGGAAAGCGTACTCAGCGAGCTGGGCTTCCCCACTACCGGTAAAGTTCGGGCTAAGCGTATCTATCCCAGGGGGATTTTTCTCCGGTTCAGCTCCTCGGGCATGTATTTCCCCTGGTCGGGGGAAGGGCAGGTGGATGCCGGGCTTGATCCGCTATCTATTATCCCCGTAATGGCCCACGAACTGTCCCACGGCTACGGTTTTGGAGATGAAGGGACTTGCAATTTCTGGGCCTACGTAGCCTGCACCCGCTCAGCGGACCCGCTTATTGCTTATGCCGGGCACCTGGATCACTTCCGCACCCTTGCCGCGCACTACCTCCGCTACGACCGGGAAGCTTACTTTGCATTTCGGGAACAGCTGCCTACAGGCATTCAGGCAGACCTTGATGCCATCAATGACAATTTGAGAAAGTACCCTGATATCATGCCGGAGCTGCGCTATGCCGCCTACGATACCTACCTCAAGGCGCAGGGCATCAAAGAGGGGATTAAAAACTACAGCCGCGTGGTCATGATGGTGAAAGCCTGGAAAGAAGCCCGGAAATCGTAGGCCTTACCCACCGGATTTCTTAGTGTCCGAAAAACCTTCTTTTTTAAGCAACTCCACCACTTTGTCACGGTGGTCGCCCTGAATGAGGATTTCCCCATCTTTGGCACTGCCGCCTACACCGCACTTGGTTTTCAACATTTTGCCGATTTCCTTCAGGCGGTCAGCGGGGCCCTGGAAGCCGGTAATAAGGGTGACTTCCTTGCCGCCCCTTTGTTTGCGGTCCAACAGCACCCGCAGACGCTGCTGATTGGTGGGGATTTCATCTTGTTCTTCCGGTTGGCTGTAGTCGTAGTCAAAATCCGGATTGGTAGAGTATACTACGCCTACACGTTTGTTTTTATTCTTTTTTCCCATATGCTGGTTGGTTGTATTCTAAAAACGGTCCTACCGGGAGGATGTTGAACCCGGCGGGATTTTGGTAAAAAAAGGAACTAATTTTTCTGGAATAATCAAACAATAAGGCATAAAATTTGATTTTGCTGGGGTAAACATTCTTTAAGCCATGGAAAGCGGAGAAACAAACGGTGTTATGCAGCAGGATCCGGAAACGAACAGCGCTTCAAAATTCAAAATTCTTGATGTACTGGAGCACCGGCCTACTTTTCTGTTTGTTATCCTCGGTGGATTTTTTGTTGCCAATGCGCTTGTTGCTGAGTTCATCGGGGTCAAAATCTTTGCACTGGAAGACACGATGGGGTGGGAGCGTTTCAATTTCAACCTCTTTGGACAAAGCGGGGCGCTGCAGTTTTCAGCGGGCGTTTTGCTCTGGCCCATCGTTTTCGTCATGACGGATGTCATCAATGAATACTATGGCAAACGCGGCATCCGACTGCTCTCTTTCCTGGCGGTAGGATTGATTACCTATGCCTTCTTCATGATTTTCGCAGCTATTCAGCTGTCACCAGCCGATTGGTGGGTGGGACAGAATGTCAATAAAGGCGTGCCGGATATGCAGGATGCCTTCAGTGTGATCCTGGGGCAGGGGCTGCTGATCATCGTGGGTTCCCTGGCGGCTTTTTTGATTGCGCAGCTGGTGGATGTAATGTCTTTTCATCAAATTAAGGAAGCGACGGGCGAGAAAATGATTTGGCTGCGGGCTACCGGTTCTACCCTCATTTCACAGCTGGTCGACAGCTTTGTCGTGCTTGCCATTGCCTTCAAGTTTGGTCCGGAACTGGTGGGCAACGTGGAGCCCTGGAGCTGGAGTCAGCTGCTGGCAGTGGGGACGGTGCAATACGCCTACAAATTTATGATGGCCATTGTGCTGACACCATTAATTTACCTGGCGCATTACCTTATTGACAACTACCTCGGACAGGAGCGGGCTGCTGCCATGAAAGCCCGTGCGGGCAGCTGGGACAACTAAAAATCCGGTGCAACCCTACCTGGGCTGACACCGGATTTCTGATCGTTTTTTGACGAAGGTTTGGTTAGAACCCTTCCACACCATTTACGGTGGTATACTTAAAGCTCAGCTTTTTATCCGGATTGATCTGCTTGTAAGCGGATTGTACCATCAGGGTCGCCTCGTGGAAGCCACAGAGGATAAGCTTAAGCTTGCCAGGGTAAGTGTTGATATCACCAACGGCATAAATGCCCGGCACATTCGTGCTGTAATCGAAGGTGTCCACCTCAATGGCATTCTTATCGATATTCAGGCCCCAGTCTGCAATGGGCCCCAGTTTTGGCGAAAGCCCGAAGAGCGGGATAAAATGATCCGTAGATTTGACCACCTCGCCTTCCGTTTTGTGCTTGATCACCACGTCGGTGAGTTTGCCATTCCCCTTCAGCCCAACAGCTTGCGCATCGGTCAGCAGCTTGATGCGGCCCTCTTCTGCCAGTTGGAAAGCCTTCTCCACACTGTCCGGTGCCGCCCGGAATTGCTTGCGGCGGTGAATAAGGGTCACTTCTTCTGCCACATCCGCCAGAAAAATGGTCCAGTCCAGCGCACTGTCGCCACCACCGGCTACCACGACTCTCTTGTCCCGGTAATCTTCGGGATTGCGTATGATGTAGTCCACGCCACGGTCTTCAAATTGTGCCAGGTTACTGATGGGAGGCTTGCGGGGCTCAAAACAGCCCAGCCCTCCCGCAATACAGATCACTGGCGCGTTGATTTCCGTTCCCCGGTTGGTCCGTAGGAGGAAAGACTCGTCCTCCAGCCGTTCGATAGTTTCCGCCCGTTCGCCCAGCGTAAAGCCAGGATTGAAAGGCTTGATCTGCTCCATGAGGTTGTCCACCAGTTCCTGTGCCAGGATGCTCGGATAACCCGGAATATCATAAATAGGCTTCTTGGGGTATATTTCAGAAAGCTGCCCGCCCGGCTGTGGCAAAGCATCAACCAGGTGGCAGCGCAGTTTTACCAAACCCGCTTCAAATACCGTAAATAATCCACAGGGCCCAGCCCCAATGATGAGAATGTCAGTCTGTATCATTGATTCCAATTGTCGTGTTCCGTGAAAGAAACACTTTTGCCTAAATAGAGTTTTAACGTTATTTACCTTCTTGCACCTGATTGACAAAGCCGGCAGGGTGCAAACCACATTCGGTCTTGGTTTTGCCCTTCCACCGGCCTGCCCGACCCTGCCCCTTGGCGGTGCAATGCTCGCAGCCTACGGAACCATACCCCAGCGCTTCAAGCGGATGGCGGGGCAGCTTGTAATAATCCGTGTAAAAGTACCATTCGCCCTCGTCAATGTCGATGAGCGGATTGAACTTGAGAATGCCATCCTGCTCTTCAAAGACGGCAAGGGATGACCGGTATCCGGTTTGATAAGCCATTAGGCCAGTAATCCAAACCTTATGCTTTGCCTTGATCGGCTCAAGTGGCAGCACCTTGTTGACGGCGCAGCATACGTCCGGGTTAGAGTGCCACCACCGTTCCTTTGCTGTGATCTCATTCTGAGCCTGGTCCGGCAGCACATCAATTACCTTTAGCCTAAACTCATTCGCAATTTGCTCGCGGTATTCCAAAGTTTTCTTGAAATGAAAAGTCGTATTGATAAAATGCACCGGCTGCTTAGGGCGGAAGCGGGACACCAAGTGCAGCAGCATCACGGAACGGGTGCCGAAAGAAGAGGTGTACAGCACATCCTCCTGCGGAAAGAACCGGCTCAGCATCAGGAGCCGCTGCTCAAAGGTCAGCGGGGTGAAAATCTTGTTGAGTTGCTTGACGTCAAGTGTTGACCATTGTTGTGTCATATGCGTATGGCTTACCATGTCTGTTGGTTTTGGCGCTCCTCTACGAGCGAGGCTGTCAAATCGTTGAGGGTTTTTACTTTGGTTTCGAAGTCTCCTTTGAGTTGGTCCCGGAAGACTTTGAGGTGGCTGAGCAGGGCATCCGTTTCCTCAGGGAGTATAGCTTCCAGCCACTGCCGGAAACGCTTGGCAAAGGTGGGGGACTGCCCGTTGGTGGAAATGGCTACTTTCAGGCTGCCGCGGGTCACGATACTGCCGAGGTAGAAATCGCAAAGTGCCGGTGTGTCGGCTACATTGACCAGGGCTCCGTGGGCTTTTGCGGCGTCACGTACCTGCCGGTTCAAATCTTCAAAGTTCGTTGCGGCAATAACCAGGTCGAAACCTTCTGTGTCTGCCGGTTCAAAGTCTTTTCGAATGATATTGAGGTCAACATCCGGATAATGCTCCAGTAGCTCTGAAACAGGAGGCAGCACCTCTCGGGCCACCACGGTAATATGTGCATCCGGGCTGCTTTTGAGCAGAAAGGTTAGCTTTTCGCACCCCACCTCTCCGGCACCTACGATGAGCATCTTCAGGCGGTCAAGCTTTAGGAAAACGGGATAGAGCGTATTTTTCATCAGGCGCGTTCTTTTAGGGGTTGTTCGGCAGCGATGGCCTGATAGTTCCAGTTGGGGTGCAGCCGCACGACCTCCCCAAAGACCAAAATGCCGGGACGGGGCAGTGCCGCTGCTTCAATGAGCGCCGGCAGGGTTGCTGCGGTACCGAGTACGCGCCGTTCATCAGCGGTGGAACCTTTGGAAATGACCATTGCAGGCAGGTCGGCTTTTCCCTGCTTGATGAATTCCTGCGCGATAGCGGTTGCTTTCCGCATGCCCATGAGGACAATAACGGTTGCTGTAGACTGGGCAGCAAGCGCAATATCTCCGGATAAGCCGCCGGAACGGGTAGTGCCTGTAATGACCCAGAAGCTTTCACTGTAACCACGGCTTGTGGGCGGTACCTGCTGCAATTCCGGAAGCGCGATGCAGCTGGAAATACCCGGTACGATTTCCACCGGGATGCCTTGTTCCTGTGCGTAGGCGGTTTCTTCCTTGCCTCGCCCGAATACGAAGGCATCACCTCCTTTCAGCCGGACAGCATGGCCATGTGCCTTTGCTGATTTTACGAGCAAGGTATTGATTTCCTCCTGCGACATGCGGTGTGCGCCAGCCCGCTTGCCTACAAAAATGCGGGGCGCTTCGGGGCGGGCGTGATTGAGCAGCCGGGTATCAATTAAGGCATCGTACAGAATGACATCTGCGGTGCGCAGCGCCCGGGCGCCTTTCAGCGTGAGCAGCTCCGGATCGCCCGGGCCGGCACCTACCAATGTGATCTTAGGTTCTTTGTTCATGGCTCAGGCTTTGTAGTAGTTATCGACAACGAGCTTATCCTGACCAGCTTCCTTGAGTTGTGCCTCCCGCACGGCAATGACGCGTTTGCGGAAGGATTGCGCTTTTTTTAGGTAAGTGGCCGCAAATTCAGGAGTAGGTGCCTGCTCTTTCATTTCCAGTACAAAGGCTTCAAAGTCTTCGGTCAGCGCCGGGAAATCGTTGGTGGCGATATAGTGCTCCTGGAAGTCTTTCAGGATTTTCCGATGGGTATTGCAATTGACATCCCTGGCGAGCAGCAGCGCTTTGGCACCGATAATCATGCTGGTGTAGGCATGGTAGATGCCATCCGCGAAAGCTTCTGCGTCGATGGCTTCCTCTGCCAGTTGGTACTTCACCTGAGCTTCGCCCAAAATGGTCCCAATCACATCGAGGGTAACACCAGCGCATTCTCCGACGCCAATTTCCTGACGGTAGGCCTCGTCCTGCCCCCAGTCAAAGTAGTCCTCAGCGATCAGGTTATCCGTTTCTGCCAGAGGCTTGAGCAGGGTGTAGAAGTAGCGCTTCCCCTGTTCCTGAAAGTATTTATTGAATCGTTGCCCGGTCGTGCTGTTTGACTGGAAATCATCAAGCAGGGTCCGGAGCGCCTGCGGGATGCGCTTTGTAGGCAATTTTATGACCTTCTGGGCGATGAAGCCTTCGCCCTCAGGAGAGACACCTCCGCCCAACACAACCTGCATCGCTGGCAGCACCTGCGCACCGGTTTTTATGGAGCTGCCATGCAAGCCAATTTGCGCGGCCATATGCTGCCCGCAGGAATTCATGCAGCCGCTGATTTTTATCCGGATATCGCTGGTCTCCAGCAATTCTTCGTATTCTTCCAGTAAGACTTGCTCCAGTTTTGAGGCCAGCCCGGTGCTGTTGGTGACGCCTAATGCACAGGTGTCAGTACCCGGGCAGGAGGTTATATCCGCGATGCTGTCCGCGCCGAGGTCTGCCAGTCCCAGCGCCTGTAGCCCGTTGTAGAGGTAAGGCAGGGCCTCCGGGCGGACAAAACGCAGCAACAATCCCTGTTGTACCGTTATCCGGATGTCATCGGCAGCATAAGCTTTGACGAGATCGGCCAGCGGGCGGGCAACACGGGCGTGAATGTCTCCGCGTGGTACTTTTACCTGCACGCCGTAAAATCTTTCCTGTTTCTGGCGGAAAGTATTCAGGACCAGCCAGCGTTGGTAGTGAGCCTGATCCTTAATTTCAGGACGCCCCTGGGGTGCATCAGGCAGAAGTACCTCTTCTTCCTCCGGGACTATCGGGACAGACTGCTGAGGCAGGCTGGGCCATTCTTCCTTTGCCAGCTTCATGAATGCCTCAACGCCCATTTTCTTAATCAGAAACTTCATACGGGCTTTCATCCGCTTTTCGCGTTCTCCGTAGCGGTCAAATACCCGGATGCAGGCTTCCATGAAGGGGATAATCTGGTCGTCTGGCAGGAATTCGTAAACAGTTTGGGCAATGGCACCTACGGCACCGAGCCCGCCACCAATGACCACCTTAAACCCCCGGCGCAATTCGCCTCCGTGTTCCCGCAGACGGGGGATGAAGCCAAAGTCATGGAAATAGGTATAGGCAGAGTCCCGCTCGCTGGAAGAAAAGGCAGGCTTGATTTTACGCCCCATTTCCTGGCAAATCGGGTTGCGCAGGAAGTATTCGAAAGTCGCCTGTACATAAGGTGCCACATCAAAAGGCTCTTCCGGATCAATGCCAGCTGTGGGAGAAGCCGTAATGTTGCGTACGGTATTCCCGCAGGCTTCCCGGGCGGTCAGGCCTGCCGCTGCCAGGTCTTCCCAGATTAGCGGCGAATCGCTAAGCTTGACAAAATGCATTTGCACATTCTGCCGGGTAGTCAGGTGAAGGTTCCCGTTGGTATAGCGCTCCGAGATATCGGCAAGGGCTTTGAGCTGAGCGGTAGTAATTTTGCCGTAGGGTATCTTGGTGCGGAACATCTGCACCCCAAATTGCCGCTGCCCGTAAACACCGCGGGTCAGGCGGTACAGCTTGAAGCGTTCTTCATCTTCTTTTCCGGAATAGAAGCCATCGATCCGTTGCTTCAGTTCCTCAATATCTTTGTGGTCTTCAGTGGGTATAGTTGTAGCAGGCATGGTCAAACTTTTTGGGTTTGGTCAATAGCATTTTAGGGGCAATCGGTTCCAATTAGCCCGGCAATTTGGTTTGAAAATTCAGCAGGGAAAGAATCGTGAATCAGAGGGTAGGGCAGGAGCAACAACAACATCGCATTCGCAGATGCCGCCGGAACATCTCGTGGCTCATCATAGCTTGCATGGTATATTGCTTTTGTTTCATAGTGCAAGTATACAGCCTTACTCCGAATAAAACAATACTAATCCGATAGGAATTTAGTTAAATGGATTTTTGATTCTGTCAATCAGTTGAATTACAGCAGTTTAGGGTTAATTTTTTCTTTTCTAAAAGGACTTTTCAGGACCAAAAAAGCGGAGTCTGGAATTTAAAAAGAAAGGAGAGGGATAAAAAAAGCTGTACCGGGAGGCTTCCCGGTACAGCTTTTAATATACTAAAGCTAACAAATTCGCTTACTTCTTCGTCAGTTTCAGGACTTTAACGCCTGACTTGCTGTAGTTCAGCTTAACGAAGTAGGTGCCGGATGGCAGTTGTTTTACATCCAGTTCCAGTTGCTGCGCATCGGGTGCCAGCTGCTGTGAATAGATGACATTGCCCTGAACACCCAAGAGTTCTACTGTTACGGATTCCCCGAAGGTTTCAAATAGCTCGAGTGTAGCCACTTCTTCGGCAGGGTTCGGATAAAGCAGCGCAATTTCCGAATCTCCGTAGAGGATTGCTTCGGCCTCTTCAGAGTAGAAGATATCACCCTGTGGGTTTTCAATCCGCAGTCGGTAGAGGTTGCGGCCGCGCTTGGCGTTATCATGCATTTGCTCGTAGTAGTTCATTACACCAAGGTAGGCAGAGGGCTCTTCTACGGTCGCAATTTCCACAAATCGTTCTCCGCCATCAGCAGAGTGTTCGACGGTGTAGGTATGATCCTGAATAAACTCTTCCGTCATCCAGCTGACCATGACTTCTCCGTCCACCTCATTGGTGACTTCTGCGGTGAGCGGCATCGGCGAACCACAGTATAACGGGCTGTTGGTTGCAGTAATGGTCTCGATATCCGTGGAAGTACACCCATTCTCGGTCACCTGCAGCGTAATGGTGAAGGAACCGTGTGAGGAAGCCGTAACGCTAACCTGTGGGCCTGTTGCACTTTGTGGGCTGAGCCCCGGGCTAAAGGACCACTGAATTTGAGCATTAGCACCAGTTGGGCCTGCAAAGAAGGTCGTTGGCTCATCCACACAGATGAAGTCGGGACCATTGATGTCCGCTACAGCCACATTACCTACTTCAATAGTAACGATGTTGCTTTCAAGGTATACAATACAGCATTCCCGGCGGGCACAGCGTGCAAAGTAAGTGGTTTCAGAAAGTGGCCCCGGATCATAAGAGTCTCCGGTAGCGCCTGGGATGATTTGCCAGGTCTGAAGGTTGAATGGCCCGGCAATAGTACTTTGCATCCACAGGTATTCTATGGCACCACTACCACCTGATGGTGATTCGATATTGATGATGGGGTCTGGGTCGTTGCCAGGACCGCACAGGAACTGGTTTGGACCAATGAGCCCCGGATCGTCGATGTTGTCACACTTGGTGTAAAGACCGGCATCAACAGTCAGGTTAGAATCTCCTGCATTGATAACGTAGATACCTGTCATACCCATGAGGGTGTCGGCGTCGCTGTCAAGTGCATCGTCCACCCCTTGGTTAGGAGCAGTGAAGACCAGGCCTCCCGGTGCAATAAACTGTACTTTGTACTCGCCCGGATCTACATTGAAGAGGTAGAAGCCATTGGCATCTGTGAACATCGTATCGATATTGATCGGGTCATTTTCAGCAGGAATCTGCAGGATGACCATCACGCCTTCGATGCCCTGTTCGTTCGGGTCCTGAATGCCATCGCGGTCTTCATCCAGCCAGACATAGTCGCCAAGCTGAGCCGGTGGTGCAATCGTTACCATACAAGTCGTTTCACAGCCGTTAGCATCGGTGACGGTTGCGGTGTAGTCGCCGGAAGCAAGGCCGGTTGCGGTCTCCGTGGTTTGGCCATCACTCCAGAGGTAAGTGTAAGGTGCTGTGCCTCCTGTGACCGTAATAGTTGCTTCACCATCGTTGCCAGCCGTGGAGATAGGGCTCGTTACTTCAATAGAGCAGGATGGAGCAGGGAAGGCATTCACGTCAATGCTCGCCGTAGCCGTACACTCTGCAATATCAGTAACCGTGACGGTGTAGGTACCTGCCGGCAGGTTAGAAATAGAAGGTGTTGTTGCACCATTGCTCCACTCGTAGAAGAACGGAGGCGTACCTCCCGTTGCGCTAACGCTTACAGCACCATCGGTTGTATTCTCACAAGTATTGCCTACATCGGCAGAGATGTTGAGGTCAATCGCTTCTGGCTCATTAATTTCCACGGTAAGGACATCTGCACAATCGTTAGCATCGGTGACTGTTACGGTGTAAGTTCCGGCGGACAGGTTGGTAGCCGTTGGCGTGGTTTGACCATCACTCCACTCGTAGGTGAAGGGCATGGTGCCGCCGGTTACTTCCACACTGGCCTGGCCATCAGACAAACCATTACAGCTAACGTCCTCCGTCATAGAGGAGGATATGGAAGCAATTAATTCTTCCGGCTGTGCTACGCCTACAATTGCTGTTCCGGTACAACCGGCATCATCGGTTACGGTAACTTCGTAAATGCCTGCCGGGATGTCAATAAGTTCCGGCGTGGTGCTGCCCGTGTTCCACTGATAGGAGAACGGTGGCGTACCACCGGAAACAGAGACTGCTGCTGCACCGGTTGATTCGCCAAAGCACTGTGGCGAAGTGGCGATCGGTGTCAGGCTCAGGCTTGGGAATGCGTTTATGGTGACCGAAGACATGGCTGTACATTCGTTCAGGTCTGTTACCGTAACGGTGTACTGGCCAGGCTGAAGGCCATCAATGGTAGCCGTTGTTTCACCATTGCTCCACTCGTAGGTGTAAGCAGGCGTACCGCCGGTTACCACAGCCGTGATAGAACCCGTGCCATCGTCGTCACAGAAAATGTCCGTTTTATTAAGTGTGATATTGATGGGGTCTGGCTCAGCTACGGTAGCTTCTGCCGTTGCGGTACAGCCCTCAATATCGGTTACCGTTACGGAGTAAGTACCAGCGGGCACGCCCATGAGGTCCGGAGTGCCGGCGCCGTTGCTCCACTCGAAGTTGTAAGGCATATTTCCTCCGGAAACAGTGGTCATCACTGCACCGAGCATATCTCCATTACAAGGATTGTTTTGTACATCAAGGCTCAGCTCTATCGCTTCCGGCTCATTGATAATGGCAGTGTCGGAAGTTTCGCAGAAGTTGGCATCCCGCACTGTAACGATAAGCGTGTCCGGTCCTGAGAGTCCGGTAATAGTGTTGGAAACGACTTCATTGCCATCTACAAAGATCGTGTAGCTGGCATCATTGCCTCCTGATACATTAATAATGACCTGCCCATCGCCCGCATTTGCGCAGGTAACGTCAGTCACATCGAGGTCAAGTTCAAGCAATGGTGGCTCGCCGATTGTTACGGTTTCGGATAGCGTACAATCGTTGGCATCCGTGACAGTCAGGCTGTATTGCCCTGCCGGCAGGTTAATCAGCTCGCTGAGCGTATCGCCGGTAGACCATTCATACGAGTAGGGTGCGGTACCGCCCTCAGCAGTCACCAAAATACTGCCGGTATTATCACCGTTGCAGAGCACGTCTCTTGGCACTACTGTAATGGAAAAGTCTTCAATGACCTCAATAAAGATTTCCTCTACCTTCGTACAGCCGTTGGCATCCGTCACCGTAACGGAATAAGTGCCTTCAGGGAGGTTTTCAATATTGGTATCGGACTCACCGGTGCTCCACTCGTAGGTGTAAGGTGGCAGTCCGCCTATAGCCTCTACAGAAGCTTCGCCGGTATTGCCAGCTCCGCAAACCACCTCGGGGGCATCTACATTGATGTCGAGTTCAGGCGCTTCTTCAATAGTTACCGTTGCCGTGGCTTCACATTCGTTGACATCGGTAACAGTGACAGTGTAAGTGCCAGCACCAAGGCCGGTAATCATTTGTGTGGTGGCACCGGTGCTCCATTCATAAGTGTAGGGAGGCGTGCCGCCACTTGCCATTGCCATGGCTGTTCCGTTCATGTCGCCGGGGCAAACCAGCCCGCCGGCATTCGCATCTACCTGTATTTCGGTAGGCTGAGAAATAACAAAGGTCTGAGAAGCCGTACAGCCGTTTTCATCCGTTACCGTAACGCTGTAGAAGCCTGCGGGGACGCCCAGAATAGCAGGCGCCATAGATCCGTTATTCCACTGATAGGTATAAGGAGGGGTGCCGCCGGTGGGGTTAGCTGTTGCTTCGCCTGTGCCGTCTGCGAAGCAAAGAAGGTTTTTGCTTGTACCGTTGACGGCAAGGTCATCGCTTACATCAATGGTGAAGGACGTATCGTCTGTACAGCCATTAGCATCCGTGACCGTAACGCTGTAGGTTCCTGCACCCAGGTTCATAATGGTTTGGCTGGTCGCGCCGGTGCTCCACACGTAGGTAAACGGTGGTGTGCCTGATGTAGACATGGCGGTGAGCATACCATCTGTCTCAGAACCACATACAATGTCCGTTCCGGTAATTACAGCCGTAACGCCATCGTATTCACCGATTTCAACGGATTTTGCGGCCTGGCAGCCGTTAGCGTCGGTGATGGTAACCGTGTAAGTGCCTGCACCTAAGCCGGTAATCATTTGAGTTATCGCTCCTGTATTCCACTCGTAAGTATAAGGAGGCGTTCCTCCCATACCTACAGCCATGGCTGTTCCGGTAAACTCGCCCGGGCATACCTCAACTGTGGCATTGATCGTTGCTACCAGGGTAGGAGGGTCTGCCAATACAAAGTTTTCGATGAGCTGGCATCCGTTCTGATCCGTGACGGTAACGCTATAGTTGCCAGCTCCAATATTTTCAAGCAGCGGGGTACCGGTCACACCGTTGCTCCACTGATAAATGTAAGGCGGTGTGCCACCCCAGCCTTCAGCCAGGATGCTACCGTTTTCATCACCGGGGCAGAGCGGATTGGTGACGATGATATCCAGAATGAAATCATCTACGATGTCAATGTCAATTTCATCCACGGCAGTACAGCCCAGTGCATCCGTTACTGTTACACTGTAGGAACCTTCGGGCAGGTTGGCAATAGCCTGTGTGATTGCCCCTGTGCTCCATTGATAACTGTAAGGCGGGTTTCCGCCGGAAGCCATAGCGGTCGCAAGCCCTTCGCCTTCCGGGTCACAAATGGTTTCATCTCCACTGATCACCACAATGAGCTCTGATGCTTCCTCGATAACAACCGCTGCGAGGTCTTCACATCCGTTAGCATCTGTCACGGTCACTGTATAAGTTCCTGCGCTTAGTCCTGTGATCATTTGAGTCGTGGCACCGGTATTCCACAGATAGGTATACGGAGGCGTTCCGCCGCTGGCCATCGCCATCGCCATGCCCGTTGTTTCGCCGGGGCACAATTCCTGAGTCGCTGAAATATCTGCCACTACAGCTGGTGGGTCAACCAGCGTGAAGTTTTCAATGAGCTGACAACCGTTCTGGTCCGTGACGGTCACGCTATAGTTGCCTGCGCCGATGTTTTCAAGCAGTGGGGTGCCGGTAACGCCATTACTCCACTGATAAATGTAAGGAGGAGTGCCTCCCCAACCTTCAGCAAGGATGCTGCCGTTTTCGTCTTCCGGGCAGAGTGGGTTGGTTACAATAATGTCAAGAATAAAGTCATCCACAATTTCAATGTCAATAGACTCGATTGCAGTACAACCAAGGGCATCAGTCACCGTAACGGTGTAGGTGCCTTCCGGCAGGTTGCCAATGGAAGCAGCAAAGCTGCCGTTGCTCCAGTTATAGGTAAACGGGGGGGTACCGCCAATTGGAGTGGCAGTGGCAAATCCTTCGCCTTCCGGATCGCAAACGGTTTCGTCTCCGCTGATGGTTACGCCAAGGCTTGGTGCAGCTTCAATAACCACCGTGGCAACATCCTGACACATCGCGGCATCCGTTACGGTAACCGTATAGGTGCCTGCGCCCAGGCCCGTAATTTGCTGAGTAGTCTCTCCTGTGCTCCAGAGATAGTTGAATGGAGCCGTGCCACCTGAAACAGTTGCAGTGGCTGTGGAGGTATTCTCACCCAGGCAAACGGTAGACTCAGAGGTAATGACGGAAACAATCAGGTTAGGTGGAGTGTCGATCATCACCGCATCGGTAGCTGTACAGCCATTCACATCGGTAACCGTTACCATATATACACCACCGGGAAGGTTGGAAATCGTCTGAGTCGTCGCACCCGTGCTCCACTGATAGGTGAATGGACCCGCTCCATCGGTGACAGAAACAGTTGCAGAGCCGTTTGTGCCATCACAGACTGTAACGTCGCTTCCAATGATCGTAATTTCAAGATTTGTAGCAGCCATAATTATGGTAGAAGCGACATCCTGACACCCCTGCGCATCCGTAACCGTGACGGCATACACACCCGGTGCCAGACCGGAAATTGTTTGGGTAGTCGCACCATTGCTCCAGCTGTAGGAAACCGGCTGCACACCACCTACCGGGAATGCTGTAATGGACCCGTCATTCTGATCAGGGCAGCTCTCGTCGTTCTTTTGCAGGGATACATTCAGGTTAGACAAAGGAGCGATGACTACATTATCTACGGCAATACAGCCGTTGGCATCCGTAACTGTTACAGAATAGCCCCCGGGAACAAGCCCTGCTATGGAAGTAGTCGTTGCACCGGTACTCCACAGATAGCTGTATGGCAGGGTGCCACCTGAAGCAACTACGGAGGCAGAGCCGTTGTCGTCACCCACACAGACCGGGTTTTGCCCGGTTGCATTGGCAAATAGAGCGGGCGGTTCAATCACGGTGCCTGAGCCTACCGCCTGACAGCCTTCACTGTCTGTTAAGGTAACGGTATAGGTGCCAGGAGCAAGGCCACTGATGGAGGCAGTGGTTGCACCAGTATTCCAAAGATAGGAGAAAGGAGGGGTGCCTCCAATTGGTGTCGCGGTGATCTGCCCGTTGTTGTCGCCCGGGCAGGTGATATTGTTGACATTAACATTTACATCCAGAGGCGTGAAATCAACGGTTATACACTCCACTGCACCGCACAGGTCCTGATCGGTCATTGTGACACAATAGGTGCCTGCTCCCGGAACAGTAATGGTCGAACCGTTTTGTCCTGTATTCCAGTTGTAATTGTAAGGTGATTCTCCACCGCTGCCTGTTGCCGTAATGGTGATAGGCAATGTGCAATTATCAGCTGTGATATCTACATTGACCAAATCCGGCTGGGTTACTGTAACATTCTTAATGGCGGAATTATTGGAGGCATCCACCACAGTAACGGTGTAAGTGCCAGCTGTAACCCCGGAAAGTACCGGCCCTACCGCACCTGTGTTCCAGGTATAGCTGTAAGGGGCGTTCCCTCCGGAAGCGGTTGCCGTAACGCTACCGTTCGGTTGGCCAAAACAGGCAGGTTCAGTGACCTGAAAGTCAACTGTGATCTGCGCCTGTAAGACTTGAAAGGAAAGCAGGAAGAGCGGTAGCATTAGAATAATGCGGTTTTTGGGGCTCTTCAGCTTACACAACAAACTTGTGCGAATGGAAGATGGTAAAATTCTTTGCATCTGGATTATGAATTTGTTAGCTGAAAAATGGTATTTAACAGATTAGGATCAGTAAAGACCAAGGCATATATAATAGTCATGGTTAGACTAAATACCACTAATTTCTACCGATAAATAAGTTTACTGACTATCGTCAAACCTGGAAAAACACCAAACAACCATAGCAAATGCTATGATCTTTTCTTCGTGAAGGGAACTCCGGAAATTCCGGAGCCAAGGGGAATGGTGGGGCAAGATGTTTGCTACTGTGTGTGTAGACGCATTCCGGCGTCTTATGTCACAAAGAAACAAATTTTGCTTCAAACTTCCAATCACTTTTTGGAAGTTTGCCGGGAATAGGTGTACCAAACATTTCTTTTTAAGGTGGGCCCGCATCCCTGCCTTTAATTATCTATACGGATACCTCTGTTGAATGTTCCAGAAAAAGCACATCTTTTTCTTGAAAACCAACGTATTAAGAAAAATTTTAGATGTTCGCACGGCTCTTAGTATTTGCTTTCCAGGGTTTACGTTATCTTTAGCGCAAAAAAATAAGTCGCACTGAATCTCAGTACGACTTATCATTCATAATCCCATGAACATGTACGAAAACTAGCAAGAGCTAGTTGAAAAGTATAAATCTTTATATTTAGTTCTCCTGATGAGGAGGCTTAATAGTCTTTCAAGGTTTGGAAGTAGTTGCCGTATAGCAAGTCAGATTTTCCCAGATCCGACTTGCTATAAGTGGCAAACTAAAATCCCAAATAAAAATCCCAAATTTTGAGAGCCGATTCATTCATCGGCTTCTATCTTCGTTTGACATTACAAACATCTTAATAATTGCAAGGGATAACAAAGACAAAAACGGGCTATTGTGAAAAAAAACAAACAAAGTAAATCAAGTGAATTGCTATATAAGAAGAGATCTGTTTTAAATTTGTGAGAATAAAAGTATTTTTCAGGCGCTAATTCCAGGGCAAAAAGCTCAAAAAACTTTCATTTTTTATTTGCGGGAAACAAAAAATGCACTGCTGAACCTGTCTCAGCAGTGCATTTTTAATTCGGCCGGGGGCCGGTTTAGGCATCAATAAGCACAACGAAACGGTTGTCAAGGGGGTTGAGATGCTCCATCAGCGCTTCAAAAAAGCCCCGGCCGTATTTGAGGTAGTACATTGTGAAGTTGTCGTAGCGTTCCTGAAGCCCGTTATTGGGGAAAAGCTTGTCTTTGAGTGTGCGCATCTGATTAACCGCAGTATCATGGCGTTGCTTTTCCGCCCGCATGAGCTTACCTTCGAGCTGATTCAGGCTGTTCAACTGCCGGGCTCCTTCAGCAGCTGCGGCTTTGCGCAATGTAGGGTCTACTTCCTGAGCTTTGGCTTCTACCTGTTTGAAAACCTGCGCTAAAGCTTTTTTCTCCTCCGACAAGCTGATCTCGTTTTCGGTATTTTCTCTTACGTACGCTTTAATCAGTGCTTCAATGTCACCAAAGAGGTCCTCTACCTGAAGATCGAGTTTGTCCAGGCGTTTGCGGGTGCCCTTGTCAACGAAAAGCACTGAGTTTCGTCGGATGAGCATAGGGAAATTCAGGCCGAAAGCTTCGAATTGTTTCTTTCGCTCCAGCCAGTATGCAATCTCTCCGCCACCGCCAATGTAGGCCAGATTGGGCAGGATGTGCTCCTGATAGATAGGCCGCATGACTACATTGGGGCTGAACCGCTGTGGGTGGGCTTCGATTTCTGCCCTGAGCGCTTCAGTAGTCCAGGAAATATCCTGATTGAGCACTTTAAATGTTTCTCCTTCCTGCACAATACGCTCCCGGAAGCCTTCGCCCAGGTAGAAAAAATTAATTTCCCTGGGATACGCCTGTTCTGAAAAACCAGCAGCTTCCAGCTCTTTGACGGTGCCTTCTACGAGTAGCTTGGAAGGCTGCTCAAAAATCTCCTTATGGACAAAAGGAGTAAAAGAAGCTTTTAAGTCCGGATGGCTGGGGTCTAGTATGACGAGCCCGTACTCGCCAAGCAGGCGGTGGGTCAGGTCAAAAGCGACTTCACCGTACTTCGTTTTCCCCTCAAGGGCAGCTTTGAAGAGGTTCGTCAGTTCCTGAGCGGAAGGCGAATCGCCCATGATATCTGCAAGGGTGTCCAAAGCTTCCTGCAATCCGTCCAGTGGCATTTGTCCTACAGGTCCGGTGTGGCCGTTTTCCCAGGTTACGGTTTTGCCAAAAATATGCAGATGGTTCACTTCCTCGAAATCGTGGTCTTCCCCTCCAGTAATGAATATGGGGACGAAGTTGTAATCCGGATAGGTTTTTCCAAGCTGTTCCGCCAGATTGAGGGTGGAAATGATCTTATAAATGTAGTACAGTGGCCCTGTAAACAGGCTGGGTTGGTGGGCCGTTGTCACTGTATAGGTGTTGGCTTCGAGCAGAGCATCTATTCTGCTGCTGGTGAGCTTGCTCAGCTCCTTGCCCGCGTATTGCGCTTTGAGAGCCCGGACCAGTGTTTCCCGGCGTTCCTGGTCAAAGGCTTTGTCCCGAATGACCGATTCAAAGGCCTCCAGCGTTACCGGGTACTTATAAAAAGGTTTGAGTCTTGGGTCGGCGGTAGTATAGGCTAGATCCCGTTCAGACAGTTGCGGCACTTTATCGAAAGAAAGAAGTTCTCGGGTAAGGCCTGGCTTCGGTTTACTCATTTAATGTTTGTAGATTGGTGATTGCAGATGCTTTTTAGAAGAAAGCAAATCCGTGGGCAATAGTTGACTGACCACCTGTTTTTTTGCCAGAGAAGGGTAATGGCGAGAAAATCAAATAAGATTTCTTGCAGATATACCCACAATTTATATTTTTGGCATGCTACCCTTAATCAAATCATTATTACACCAAGATTTATATGGACCAATATATCCTTGCTCTTGACCAGGGGACTACCAGTTCCCGGGCCATTCTTTTTGATCATGAAGGCAGTATAGTTGCGACTGAGCAACAAGAGTTCACCCAGATTTATCCCAAAGCGGGCTGGGTGGAACATGACCCTAACGAAATTTGGAATACCCAGCTGAAGGTTGCGCAAGGCGTTCTTCGTAAGCAGGGTGTTTCTACCGATCGTATTGCTGGTATCGGCATTACGAATCAGAGGGAGACCGCAGTGGTTTGGGACCGCAATACCGGAGAGCCCATCCATAACGCCATTGTCTGGCAGGATCGCCGTACGGCCAAAATCTGTGACCAACTAAAGAAAGACGGGCATGAGCCCTACCTGCGCGAAAATACCGGGCTATTGGCTGATGCCTACTTTTCCGGCACCAAAGTCAAATGGATACTGGACAACGTGGAAGGGGCCAGAGCCAAGGCCGAAGCCGGGGAGCTTTGTTTTGGAACTATCGACTCCTGGCTCATCTGGAAACTCAGCGGAGGAAAGCAACATGTGACAGATTATACCAATGCTTCACGCACCTTATTATATAATATCAAAAAACTGGAATGGGACGATCACCTGCTCGACATCCTGAGCGTGCCTAAGTCCATGCTTCCGGAAGTGAAATCCTCATGCGAAGTGTACGCCGAGACCCAAGCCTACCTTTTTGGCAAACCGATCCCCATTGCCGGTATTGCAGGTGATCAGCAGGCAGCCATGTTTGGCCAGGCTTGTGTGAAGCCGGGCATGGGCAAAAACACCTACGGTACCGGCTGCTTCATGCTGATGAATACCGGGCATGAAATGGTCACTTCCAAACACGGGCTGCTGACTACGGTAGCCTGTGGACTGGACGGGAAGCCAATGTACGCGCTGGAGGGCAGTGTTTTTATTGCTGGCGCTGCCATTCAGTGGTTGCGGGACGGCTTAAAAATCATCGATGAGTCTCCGGATTCTGAATACTATGCCATGAAAGTCCCTGATACTGATGGCGTTTATGTAGTCCCTGCATTTGCAGGCCTGGGCGCTCCCTACTGGGATATGTACGCCAGGGGCGCGATTTTTGGGCTGACCCGGGGCACGGGCAAAGCCCATATCATCCGGGCAACGCTGGAATCACTGGCTTACCAAACCAAGGATGTGCTAAATGCGATGGAGAAGGATGCCGGCTTCCCTTTAAAAGCATTGCGTGTAGACGGGGGAGCAAGCGCTAACAACCTCCTCATGCAGTTCCAGTCCGATATGCTAAACGTACAGGTAGAACGGCCGAAGATTATCGAGACAACGGCTCTGGGCGCTGCCTACCTGGCCGGGCTGGCTACGGGTTACTGGAAACCGGAAGAATTGGAGCAGAAGTGGCAACTGGATATTGCCTTCCAGCCGGAGATGGCGGCTGAAGAGCGGGACCGGCGTTATGCGGGATGGCAAAAAGCCGTCAAACGCAGTATGGATTGGGAAAAAGCAGAGTAAACATAAATGGCAATAATTTATATTTCTCCGAAGGAAGCTATTGCGCAATTAAAGGACATCCCCATGTTGGATGTCCGTACGCCAGCTGAGTTCGGGGAAGCGCACATCACGGGCGCACACAATTTACCGCTCTTTTCAAACGAAGAACGGGCAGAAGTAGGCACACTCTATAAGCAGGTGAGCCCCAAAAAAGCTTTCCTGCGCGGTCTGGAGTTCGTCGGCCCAAAAATGCGGGAACTGGTAGAACAAGCTGAAGCGCTGGCTCCGGCTGGAAAGGTACAGTTGCATTGCTGGCGGGGCGGTCAGCGGAGCAGCAGTGTAGGCTGGCTGCTGGACCTTAGTGGTTTCGAAGTACAGGTCATTAAAGGAGGCTATAAAGCTTACCGGACCTGGGTGCAAGCCGAACTTGCTCAGGTGAAAGCGAATTTTCTGATCGTTGGCGGGCCTACCGGTGCCGGAAAGACGGAGGTCATTCACGCGCTGAAAACCGCAGGAGAGCAAATTATTGACCTGGAAAAACTGGCCCATCATAAGGGCTCTACCTTCGGTGCGTTGGGGGAAGCTCCTCAGCCAACTGTGCGGCAGTTTGAGAATGACTTGTGGGAAGCCTACCGGCAGCTCGACCCTGATCGCCGGATTTGGCTCGAAAATGAAAGCAGGGCTATTGGCAGGGTCTATATTCCGGAGGGCTTCTGGAAAACGATGACCGAAGCCCCGTTATTCGACCTGCAGGTGGGCCACCATGACCGGCTCAACCGGCTGGTGCAACAGTATGCGTCCTTTTCTGATGCCCAACTAACAGAAGCTTTCGGGCGTATCCGCAAACGGCTCGGCGGGCAAAATCTCAAAGCTGCCTTTGAAGCCCTGGAGAAAAAGGACTATCACAAGGCTGCTGAAATAGCCCTCGTTTATTACGATAAAGCCTATCACCACCACACTTTTGAGAAACTGGGACGGCAAACCGTTTATTCTGTACCTGTAGAAAAAGACGATCCGGCTCAAACTGCCCAAACTCTAATTGCGTTCGCAAATCAAAAACGACACTAAAATGGAATATAAGCTAACTGAATACAGCCACGGTGCAGGATGCGGGTGCAAAATCGCCCCCAAAGTCCTGGATGAAATCCTCGCGCATGCTAATGAAAAAGTACCATTCCCCGGGCTCATTGTCGGTAATGATAAACGGGACGATGCAGCAGTTTTTGATCTGGGCGATGGTACCGCCATCGTAAGCACAACGGACTTTTTCATGCCTATTGTAGACGATCCGGTTGACTTTGGGCGGATCGCTTCCGTTAATGCCATCAGCGATATTTATGCGATGGGGGCTACGCCTTTGGTCGCCATTGCCATTCTGGGGTGGCCCATAGATAAACTACCGCCCGAGGTAGCTAATCTGGTGATTGAAGGGGGACGTCAGGCTTGCCAGGAAGCAGGCATCCCGCTGGCAGGCGGGCACAGCATCGACAGCCCGGAGCCGATTTTTGGGCTCGCCGTGACCGGCCGGGTAAAAATGGACGAGCTAAAAATGAACGGAGGCGCAAAAGCAGGGGATGTGCTTTTTCTGACCAAGCCCCTGGGCGTAGGCATTCTCAGTACGGCACAAAAAAAGAAAAAGCTGAAACCAGCACACAGGACCATCGCCCGCGATAGTATGGTCCAACTCAACAAAGTGGGGGCGGTTTTTGCCCGCCTGCCGTACGTACATGCCATGACGGATGTGACGGGCTTTGGCTTACTGGGGCATTTGAGCGAAATGTGTGAAGCCAGCGGGCTGAGTGCTACGGTGAACTTCAGACAGGTCCCACTGCTCGACAAAGCGATCCTGGATTACTACCTGGGCGAGAAATGCATACCTGGCGGCACTCATCGGAACTGGAGCAGCTACGGGCACAAGATTGAGGACCTGCCCGATGAACAACGCTTTTTGCTTTGCGACCCTCAGACCAGTGGCGGCTTGCTGACAGCAGTAGCGCCCGGACATGTGAGCGACTTTAAGAAAGCTGCAAAGGCAGAAGGCTTCGATTTGGTGCCTTTGGGTGTCCTGGAAACACAGCGCGCAAAGCTGGTCCGCGTTACCGATTAACCCTCAGACTGAGCATACTGCACCATAAGCCGGGCTGCTTTGCGGGAGGCACCGCCCTGCCCAATTTGATTTTTAAGGGCGTCATAATCTGCTTTCATGGATTCCCGGCGGTCGCCACCGGCCAAAATAGCTGACAGCTCTTCCCGTATGCGTTCCGGGTTACAGTCGTCTTGTATGAGCTCTCTGACAATTTCCCGGTTAGCAATAAGGTTGACCAGAGAGATATAATCCACATTGACGACCTGCCGGGCAATGTAGTAGGAGAGGGGACTGCCCTTATAGCAGACGACCTGAGGTACCTCAAACAAGGCGGTCTCTAAAGTGGCTGTGCCAGAGGTCACCAGGGCTGCTTCCGCATGTTGCAATAAGGCATAAGTTTGGTTGTCGGTAAAGTGGACCCGCTCTGTCGCTTCTTTGGAAAGCGGCGACAGCTGTATGACCCGCTCGTAAAACGCCCGCTCCTGTGAAGGTGCGCCTGCAATTACAAACTGATAACCGGGAAAGTCCGGGACGATGGAGAGCATGACATTAAGCAGGCGCTCGATTTCCTGTTTGCGGCTGCCCGGCAGCAGAGCGATAATGGGAGCGTCATTCAGTTGGTGGACCGTAGTGAAATCCGCAGGCGCTTCGAAGGCCTCCACGACGTCCATGAGCGGATGCCCGACGAAATCAACCTCGTAATCGTACTTCGCATAAAAGTCACGCTCAAAGGGAAGGATGACAAACATACGGTCCACACTGGCCTTAATACCATGCACCCGGCTGCTGTGCCAGGCCCAAATCTGTGGGCTAATATAGTAGAACACACGTATGCCCTGTGCTTTAGCCCATTTCGCAATACGTAGGTTGAAACCCGGGTAGTCGATAAGGATCAGTACATCAGGCTGATAAGTCAGAATGTCCCGCTTACACATTTTAATGTTTCCCAGAATAGTGCGGATATTTTTTAGGACCTCCCAGAAGCCCATAAAGGCCAGGTCCCGGTAGTGCTTCACCAGTTGACCGCCCTCCGCTTCCATAAGATCGCCACCCCAGATTCTGAAATCAGCTTTCTCGTCCTCGGCTTTCAGCCCTTTCATCAGATTGCTGCCGTGCAGGTCACCTGATGCTTCACCAGCAATGATGTAGTACTTCATGAAAGGATGTATTTCCCAAAGTAAA
The DNA here is from genome assembly GCF_000759025.1 of Phaeodactylibacter xiamenensis. GTDB lineage: Bacteria > Bacteroidota > Bacteroidia > Chitinophagales > Saprospiraceae > Phaeodactylibacter > Phaeodactylibacter xiamenensis. The sequence goes on from NZ_JPOS01000083.1 coordinate 42,599, forward strand.
TGACCCAGGCTGCTACCAGGACGACTGTGGCAAGCACTATGCCCCGCATGGATTGAGTAGCGCGCGCTTTCATGAACTTATTCAGCGGCAGCAGGTTGAGGCAAATAGCAATTACAGCGGATGTCCGTTCCCGAAAGTAAGGGGAGAAACCGCGCTCGCTCACTACGCCGCTATTTTCCAGCATGCCATACCCAAAATAGATAAGCGCAAAGCCAAGTGCGGGCAGCAGCAACCCGATCAGCACACCATAAAAGAGGTTGTTTTTCTGGAACATGCCTTACAGTTTTTCGATTTGCTTGAGGGTCTTGATGGCCCGGTAATTGGTCAGGTCGTGCATGGATGGCACTACCGAGATATAGTTATTTTCCAGCGCCCAGATATCAGTATCATCGGCTTCGTCATCATTGGAGAAGCGGCCGGTGAGCCAGTAGTATTTTTGCCCCCGGGGGTCTTCAGCTTCCGTAAATTCTTCGATCCATCGGGCATCAGCCTGACGGCAAACCCGCAGCCCTTTGAGTTCCGATCGGGAAATAGCCGGAATATTGACGTTCAGCAGGCTGCCTTCTTCCAGGCCGTTATTCAAAACCCATTCCGCCAGGGTTTTAACAAAAGGGACACAAGGCTCGAAGTCTGCTTCGTGGGAGTAGTCGAGCAGAGAGAGCCCAATGGATGGTATGCCTTCCAGCGAGGCCTCCATCGCCGCCGAGAGCGTACCCGAATAGATGATGTTGATGGAGGCATTGGACCCATGGTTGATACCCGAAAGGCACAAATCAGGTTGCCGGTCTTTCAGCACCACATGTTTAGCCAGTTTCACGCAGTCTACCGGCGTGCCCGAGCATTCGTAGGCTTCCACATTTTCGAATACCTGTTTGTTGGGATGAAGCCGGATCGGTCCACTGATGGTAATGGCGTGCCCCATGCCCGACTGAGGGGAGTCCGGAGCGACCACCACCACATCGCCAAGTGTTTTTGCAATTTCAACCAGCGTGCGAATGCCGGGTGCGGTGATGCCGTCATCATTGGTTACCAGTATCAGAGGTCGTTTCATGGAATTTTTTTTGAGCCATACCCGTAACTTGGGGCTGGGCGGGTGAGTGGCCAAAAATACATTAACATGGCCATAAATAAAAACAAGGTTTTAAACTAAGAAAGCAAGTGAGCGTTTGAAAGGTTGACATTCCGAAAAATGAGTATTAACAGACAGAACGAAGGCATGACGAGTATTGGAAAAAAAGGCGTACTACTGGTGAATTTAGGCACACCGGATGATCCCTCGAGAGGGGCGGTGTATCGTTACCTCAAGCAGTTTCTGCTGGATCCCCGTGTCATTGACTACCCGTGGCTGCCCCGGAACCTGCTGGTGCGCGGTATTATTGCGCCTTTTCGCAGCGGCAGTTCTTCCAAGCTCTATAAAATGCTCTGGACGGAGGAGGGCTCTCCGCTCAAGTTCTATGGGGAGCGCGTCCGGGATGGCGTTCAGGAATTGCTTGGCGATGAGTATGTCGTGGAGCTCGCCATGCGCTACCAGAATCCGTCCATCGGCCATGCTATCGAAAACCTGGAGAAAGCCCTGGTCTCGGAAATAACGGTGATACCGATGTTTCCGCAATATGCCTCGGCCACCACTGGTTCTGTGCACGACGCGGTCATGCAAGAGCTTTCCACGCGGCAGATCATCCCGGATGTCAAAATGGTCAATTCTTATTACGACCGCCCCAGCATGATCAAGATATTTGCGGACAATGCCCGTCAGTTTGATCTGGACAGCTACGATCACATTATTTTTAGTTACCACGGCCTGCCACAACGGCAACTCCGCAAGGGTGATCCTACGGACAGCCACTGTACGAAAAAGGAGGACTGCTGTATGAATATTTCTCCGGTGAACCAATTCTGTTATTCTGCGCAGTGCCATGCCACTACGAAAGCCATTGTGGCAGAGCTTGGGCTAAAGCAGGAACAGTACACTACCGCTTTCCAAAGCCGTCTGGGGCCGGAAGCCTGGGCACAACCCTATACCATCAAGACCATCGAAGAGCAGGCGGAGAAAGGTGCAAAACGCCTGTTGGTGTTTAGCCCGGCTTTTGTAGCTGATTGCCTGGAGACTATCATCGAAATTGGTACCGAGTATCAGGAAGAATTTGAGGAAATGGGCGGCGAACACGTCGACCTTGTTCCCAGCCTGAATGACGATCCCAGGTGGATTCAGACCGTGGCAGACCTGGTACTGGAACAGCAAAAGACCAGCATCAGCCGCCCGGCAGCTACCGCTGCATCGGAATCGTAAAAAAGCAGGGGAGGGGCTTGGGGTGTCCCTCCCAAAACCTATCTTTGCGGCAAAAATTACAGCCCGTGAAAGAACGCCAAATTACCAGCCACCTTCTAATGGTACGCCCAGCTCATTTCGGATACAACCCGGAAACCGCCACCAATAATGCCTTTCAGAGCCTGAACCCTGACCTTACTTCGGGTCAGGTAGAGCAGCAGGCGCTTCAGGAATTCGATACTTTTGTAGCTCGCCTGCGCGATGCCGGTGTGCAAGTGCACGTGGTGGAGGACACGACCATGCCGATCAAGCCGGATGCGATTTTCCCCAACAACTGGGTCACTTTCCATCAGGATGGCACTGTAGCAACATACCCTATGCATGCGCCGACCCGCCGTAAAGAGCGGCGGGAGGATGTCATTGAGCAGCTCTCCGCTCAGTTCGAGGTCCGTGACCGGGTAAAATTTGAAGGCACGGAAGCCGAGGGCCGTTTTCTGGAAGGCACGGGGAGCCTTATCCTGGACCGTCCCAACCGCATCGCCTATGCCTGCCTGAGCCCGCGCACAGAAACAGCACTGCTGGAAACATTTTGCAACAAGATGGGCTACAAAAAAGTAGCGTTCACTGCTGTAGATGGCGATGGTAAAGCTATTTACCACACCAATGTGATGATGGCGCTGGGCGTTGACTTTGTGGTCATTTGCCTGGATGCTGTGCCTGATAAAGCAGAGCAGCAATTCCTTAAAGACCAGTTTGCCGCCACCGGAAAAGCGATTATCGAAATTTCCCTGGATCAGATGATGGCCTTTGCCGGGAATATGTTGCAGGTAGCCGGCAAAGACGGCACGCCTTACCTTGTCATGTCAGAGCAGGCTTATCAGTCGCTCAACCCTGCGCAGGTGGAATTGATTGGCCAATACACCCAGATTCTCCATAGCCCGCTGTATACGATTGAGCAGCATGGCGGCGGCAGTGCCCGCTGTATGATGGCGGAGATATTTCTGGAGGAAAAATAACTGGTAAAGGGGCGAGGCTGCTTTCGGGCAGCCTCGCCCCTTTGTCCCCTTAAGCCTGTGCTTTTGGCGTATTAAAACTCATCGGAGGGAACGGTGGCTGGCCAGACTCGTCAATGGCCCCAAATTGGGCTTCAAATTTCTGGATGTTTTCCTGCAAGGCTTTCAGCATCCGCTTAGCATGCTGTGGGGTAAGAATGACGCGCGACTTCACCTTCGCTTTTGGCACATTGGGCACAAGGCGCACAAAATCAAGAATAAATTCTGAATTGGAGTGGGAAATGATGGCCAGGTTGGAGTAAACACCTTCGGCTACTTCTTCCGGCAACTCTATATTGAGTTTATTTTGTGGGTTTTTCTTCTGGTCTGCCATGTTCTGGAACTATTTTTGTTTTCCAATAATTAGAAAGAACGGCAATATCGCAATTAATCTCATGCCCGCAAAACATGAACACCTACCTGCAGTCTAATCGTGAACTTTGGGACGGCTGGGCCGGCTTCCATCCGCAGTCAGACTTTTACAATATGGAAGCCTTCAGAAATGGCGCGTCTTCCCTGATGGAACCGGAATTGCAAGCGCTGGAGCCGGTGGCCGGCAAAAGCCTGCTTCACCTTCAGTGTCATTTCGGACAGGATACCCTGTCCTGGGCGAGGCTTGGAGCTCGGGCTACAGGCGTGGATTTTTCAGGCAAGGCGATTGCTACTGCCCGCTCGCTGGCAGAATCAATGGGCCTTGCTGCCCGTTTTGTACAATCGGATGTTTTAGTACTCGATTTGAAAGAAACCTATGACATCGTTTTTACCTCCTACGGCGTCCTTACCTGGCTCCCGGACCTCAAGCGCTGGGGGGAAGTAGTGGCACGTCACCTGAAGCCTGGGGGTATTTTCTTTGTCGCCGAGTTCCATCCGGGCCTGATGATGTTCGATTTTGATACGGGTAAATATGTCTGTAGTTATTTTGGGAGTGCAGAGCCTTCCTACGCGGAAGAAGTCGTGGGGTCTTACGCCAATCCGCAAGAAGGCACCACCCGTATGGAGTACACCTGGAGCTACAGTATCAGTGAAGTGATCAATGCACTTATGGGTCAAGGGCTGGAACTAAAGGCTTTCGAAGAGTATCCGGCATCGCCATTTGATTGCTTCCCTAACATGAGACCAAGGCCTGATGGGTGGTTTGAGTGTGAACCTCTGGTGGGAGCGCCACATCTGTTTACACTGCTGATGCAAAAGCCAGAGTAACCATAGCGCTTGAGCAGCGGCTGTGGCTTTTCTTAACATGAAAGCCATAGCTGCTGCTTAAATTATTCAACAACAATTTGCTGAACAGCCTGTCCTTCCGCTGTTTGAAAGGACAGAAAGTATAGTCCTGCTGCCAGCTGTGCGGTAGGAAACTGCAGGGTGTGCTGCCCGGCACCGTAGTTCAGGGCAGTCTCCTGAAGGGCTTGCCCAATGCTGTTGAAAAGCCTGATCCGGCCCTTAATCGGCGCATTGACTGTGAAATCGACCGTAAAAGCATTTCCTCCACGAACTGGCTGAGGGAAAACCCTGAGGGAGGCCAGCTGATCGATTGCAGACACACTGCTTACATTGGTGGTGCTAAAGGTGCCTACTTCCGAAATCGGTGCGCAATAAGAATAGGCATTGTATGGTGTGATGCGCCAGTAATAGTCGCGGTTAGCCACAAGGTCGGTTACCACAAGGGCATTACCTTCCGCAATGTACTCAGACCGGAGGCCAAAGGTGGGCAGCGGGCTGATTTGCACAATGTAATGAGTTGCATTTTCAACCGGCGTCCAGGAAAGCAGTACTTCATCGAAAGGCAGCTCCGCACCTTCTTCCGGGCTAAGAAATTCCGTAACTGTACTGGCTACGAGGCCCATGGGCGGCTCCTGAGAAATCCAATCCGGATTTTCATCGTAGAGATCGGCACGCATGGCGGCAATCTGCTCCGGTGTGAACCTGGCCTGACAGGCATCGTCAGAATAGCCCATGATCAGGCTGCCATCCGAACGGAAGCTGGCACCGGTGGGGTCTGTTTGAAGGACCGGGCTTTCCCCATTGGCGTCGCAAAACCAGCGCTGAGCCAGATAGTCCGGCGAGGTGTCGCAGAAACCATCAGCGGCAAAGCTGCAGTTGCTGCCATCCAGTAATTCTACGTAGGCGGTATCAATGATTAAGGTATCCTCAATCAGGGTATCCTGAAAAAAAGTATAGTCATAGGTGATGATCTCGGGCGCCGGGTTGTTGTAGTTGTGCGTTTGTGACCCATCGTGGCTGATACCGCCTTCCCAGCCCAGGAAAGGGTGGGGGATAGCCAGAGCATGCCCGATTTCGTGCGCCCAGGTATTGTCATTGGGCCCGGAGCAGCTTTTGCGCATGGCGATGCCTGCATAGGGGAGGTTGTAACCACAATTGCCGGCGGGATCGTTGACGAAGTAAATATTCAAGGTGCCATCAACGTTGTTGGCAAACATCATTTCCGCTCCTTCCAAAACAGTCTCATGGGAGTACCATGCCGAATTCATCAAATAATTGATCTCACCAGCCATGAAAAACTGAATGTTGGCTTCTTCAAAGCTTTCGTTGAGTTTGCAGAAGGCCGCTTTCAGCCCCGAAAGGGAAAAGAACCCATTACCGGAATCGCTCCCTACGATGTGTATGGTAAGCGGGACATACAAGGTCGTGTCATTGTCCCGCTGATAAAGCTGCGGGGCTTCCTGATAGCGCTTCAGCCAGTCAGATTTGCCCGGTGGGGTGCCACAGGGGAAGTCCCAGTTGGATTGTGCCTGTACTGCTGTAGCCAGGCCAAGAATTAAAACCAGTGCGTGTAGAATTTTTGCCATTGGTCTGCATTTTTTCGAAAGATAAACAATGGTAGGCAGTTCTCCATCCGGTAGCTGAAGTGCCTAACGGGACAGGCTTAACTTTTCCACCCATCGCCCGGCGCTTGTTGTCAGTTCCAGGAGGTAAAATCCGGGTGGCAGGCCTCTTGTTGGGACCTCTGCAGTTTGCTTTCCGGGCTGAGCCTCAAACTGCAGGGTTTGTACAATCTGCCCGCTGCTGTTGATCAGGCGGAGTTGGGCCAGTTCATTTCCGGGAATTTCGTATTCCACACTGAAGTGCCCGGTACTCAGGCTTGCTGGTTGGGGGAACGCCCGGAGCCCATATGCCGCCAATGAGGCATCTTTGCTATCCACGAAGGTGCCTACTGTGAACGCTTTGGGAGTGCTGTAGGCTGTGCAACCATCGTAACGGCCGAAGGGGCGAACTTTCCAAATGTAAGTACGGTTGGATTGCAGGTTGTTGAGCATCAGGCTGTTGGTGGATGTAGTATAGCTCCTGAAGTTGATCGTGGACCCATTGAAAGGCACATAGAGGTCGAAGTCTATAGCGTAGCCAATGGCGCCGGGCACGGCTTCCCATTCCAAAGTAACAGAACTGGTGACGTCAAAAACCGCACCTGAATCGGGAGCAAGCAGCGCCACTTCAAAGGTATCCGGAATCAAATCCGGCAGGAATGGGTTGAGGAGAAGCCCGGGGCGCTGAAACTCAATATTAGCGCGCATGGCGGCAATTTGCTCGTCTGAAAAACGATTCATGCACCGGTCGCTAGCGTAACTCATGAAGAAAGTGCCGTCAGAACGGAAGGTGGAATCGGCGGGATCTTTTTGCTGTACATTGCTCAATCCTTCAGTATTGCAAGGCCACCGGTAGCTTAAATAGTCTGGTGGCGTATCGCAGAAGCCATCGCCGGCAGTGCCACAAAAGCCACCGTCCATCCTCTCCACCCGCCGGCCATTGATGAACGCAGGGGTAGGGTCAATGGGACTGTAGTCCGTACCTTCCCAGCCCGAGAAGGTATGGGGCAGGGAAAAGAAATGGCCGAGCTCGTGCGCCCAGGTATGGCTATTGACGCCACTGCAGCCCTTGGACATCGCCACCGCATCAGCTCCGGGAGAGAAGTAGCCGCAGGCACCTCCGGGGTCTTGTACAAAGTAGCAATTGACCGTATTGGGCACGTTGTTCTCCTGCATCATTTGGAAGCCTTGCCCAAATGTATGCTGGTAGTAGGTAGAATTGCTGATATACCGGATGTCTCCGGCAATAAAGAATTGCAAATCAGCTGGCAAAAAATCTTCGTTTAAAGTGCAAAGCGCATCTGCCAGCTGCTCACCGGTAAAAAAGCCCGAGCCTTCATCATTGCCGACAAGATGAATGGTCAGTGGAATGTAGCGTAGCTCTCCTGAACGGACGGCATAATTTTCCGGATTGCGCTGATAGGATTCCAGCCATTCGCTCTTTGCGGGAGGGGTGGCGCAGAAGTCGCCTGTTGCCTGTGCAGATATTTCGGAATAGCCGGCTATTAAAACAAGCAGTAACAGGTAGAATTGGTGTCTTTTTAAATTCATCTGGCAGATTTGTTATCATATTTCTAATGTGCTGGCGCCGCAGTGACGGTGCCTGGCCCAATGATAATGCCCAATAAAACAAGTAGTTCATTGGGCATTATCGGTAAAGATAAATTTGTCATTTCTCTTTCAGAAAAAGAAGGACAGCGGAGGGCAGGAGGTTAGCGGGTGACGACCAGCCGCTTAAACTGCCGGCCTTCAGGGCTGCTGAGCCCAATGAGGTATACACCCGGGCTGAGGTTTTGGGCGGGCATTTCAAAGGTGCTGCTGCCTTGTTGTACTTTCACTTCGCCAAGCTGAGCAATTTCCTGGCCTGCCATATTATGTACAGAAAGGAATGCGGAAAAAGCCTGATTAGCCTTTAGGTTGATCAGAACGTTGGCCTGCCCGCTTACAGGGTTTGGTGCTACGTTGAATACGTCAAGCAGTTCAATGTCATCCGCAGCTACGGTGCTGCCGGTGGTAAAGGCTTCGGCATCCGAGAATTCTGTACAGGTCCGGTAAGCACTAAAGGGGCGCACCCTCCAGAAATAATTGGTATTCTCCAGAAGGCTATTGATTACTTTAGAGGTGCCATAAACCACTTCATCATAAACCGTAAGCGTGGCAGAGAAGGTAGGCAGGCGTGAAATCTGCAATACGTAAGCCTGAGCACCAGGTACGGGATCCCAAGACAAATTGACCGCGTTAAAGCCTTCCACAATCTCGCTGTTGATCGGGCCAGTAAGTACCGGCGTTTCATTAATTTCTTCCAGCACCGGGGTGTGGTTGCTCCTGATGTAAGACCGCTGAGAAGAAGCAAGGTCTGCCTGCATGAGCGAAATCTGGTCATCGGAGAAGAAGTACTCCTCCCGTGGGCAATTCAGGAAGTAGCTCATGAACAGGCGCTCTTCCGGGTCAAGCACATCACCATTGCGGTCCTTCACTTCTGTTGTGAAATTGCAGTTGGCCCAGCCGAAGCCAAAGTTATAGTTGGGCGGTGTATCACATATGAAGTCGCCCGCACTTCCGCAATTGCTGCCATCTGCCAGCTCTACCGGCGTAAAATTATCCGGAGCAGTGGTCTGATTGACGGTGGTGCCATGCGTGGCCGCATCCCATGGCTCAAAGTCCCAGCCATTGAAAGGGTGGGGCAGGCTGAAGAAGTGGCCAAACTCGTGGGTCATGGTAATTTCAGAGGTGCCCACGTCATTTTTACGGATGACCAACCAGTCTTTGAAGGGAGAATAATACCCCAGAGTGGTACCGATCCCACCTCCGCCAGTATTGGCATTAGCGGGAATGAAAACATTTATGGCGTTATTATCCCTTTCGAATTCCATAATGGTATTCTGCGTATTGGAATGGTTTTCAAATACTGCATTATTGAAGATTTCATTGAAACCATCTTTAATGTAGAATTGAATATCTGCTGGTGCGAAATCCTCGTTGAGGGCACATAGCTGGTCAAGTACTCTGGAAGGCGATACGCGGCCGGAGCCATCCGCCTGTCCGACCAGGTGGAATTTTACAGGCACATAGCTGGTGCTGCGTTCCGTGATCAGGCCGGCTTCAAGAGCGGCTTTGTTTTCGAGGAGGCGCTCGGTGAGGAGTTGTGCACCTTCGTGGTCGATCCCACAGGGGAAGTGTGTCTCCTGAGCCTGTGAAGGAAGCAGGGCAGACAATGCGACAAAAAACAGAAGGAAAAACCTTTTTAACATTTCCAAGAGATATTTTGCTGATGAAGACCTCGGTAGAAGGAGGCAAAATTTGTTTTACTCTTAATCTTTATAGAGGTAAATTTGGCACCGCAAAAGTAGCAAAAATTTAAAATATGATTTGTCTAACGTGTGCCAAATCTGCTAAAATCCAAAGCTAAAAACCGGGCAAGAGACCTGAAGAAGTGATTAAAGGCAGCCGTTGATATGACGAAAGTTACTTCGGAAGCTGAAGATAATTAATTAAGTTTGCCCCGCTGACTTTCCTGATACTAAGGATCAGCGGATACAGATAAGTCAATTAGCAAAAACCAATAAAAAGTTATGAGTAAAGTGACCGTAGTCGGCGCCGGCAATGTGGGCGCAACCTGTGCTAATGTTTTAGCCCATAAGGACCTGGTAAACGAAGTCGTCCTCCTGGATATCAAAGGCGACATGGCGCGGGGCAAAGCGCTGGACAGCTGGCAGCAGGCTCCAATTGATTACTACAGCACCCGGCTGATCGGAACGGAAGATTATGCAGCAACGGCTGATTCGGATATTGTGGTCATCACCGCCGGCATTCCTCGTAAGCCTGGCATGAGCCGCGATGATTTGATCGCCACCAACGCCAAGATTGTCAATATGGTTTCCAGCTCTATCATGGAGCACTCGAAGAACCCTATTATCATCGTGGTTTCCAATCCACTGGACGTAATGACCTACGCAGCCTACAAAGCTTCAGGTCTTGATGCTTCCCGTGTATTTGGTATGGCTGGTATCCTTGATACTGCGCGTTACCGGGCTTTCCTGTCTACAGAGCTGAATGTGTCTCCTAAAGATATTCAGGCGGTATTGATGGGCGGACACGGCGACACTATGGTGCCACTGCCCCGGTATACCACGGTTGCTGGTATCCCTGTGCTGGAACTCATCGACAAAGACAAACTGGATGCTATCGTAGAGCGTACCAAAGTTGGCGGTGGCGAACTGGTCAAGCTGATGGGCACTTCGGCCTGGTATGCTCCGGGTGCGGCAGCTGCTCAAATGGTGGAATCCATCGTGCGCGACGAGCAGCGTATATTCCCTTGCTGCGTGCGCCTCGACGGACAGTATGGCATCAATGACATGTTCCTTGGGGCACCGGTTAAGCTGGGCAAAAATGGTATTGAGCAGATCATCGAGCTGCAGCTCAATGAAGATGAAAAAGCGCTGCTAACTGAATCGGCTCAACATGTACGTTCTGTAATGGAAGTATTTGAGAAGATGGACATCTAAATTATCCCGTCCGTTAGACCCTGTCAGATGGGGCTTTCGTAACCGTGCGGGAGCCCCGTCTGCTTTATATATGGATTGTTGCTTTTTTCAGACAAATTCCATTTCCAGAGTTGTATTTTTTATTCGATATTTATCGTCGGAGATGTAATTGAAAGCAGATACCCTGAAATACATTCTTTGGCTGAGACCAAAACAATGTTCAGCTGTGGATGTTGAAGAATATTGAAAATCGAAAAATGTATGGAAACCAACCGTCCAGTTGAAGATGAGCTATTGAAGGAAATGGTGACCAATGAAGGCGCCAGCCTGATGGCGTTATCTGAAAATAAGCCGGTTTTATTGGTTTTTCTTCGGCATTTTGGCTGTACCTTCTGCCGGGAAGCTCTCGCTGATATTTCCAAAGAACGGGAGGATATTGAGGCTTCAGGCTCCGAATTGGTTTTTGTTCACATGACTGATAATGAGGTGGCCGAGCGCTACTTCAACCGCTACGGGTTGGAAGGGGTACAGCATATTAGTGACCCTGAGTGCAAGTACTACACAGAGTTTGGCCTGGTTAAAGGTAATTTTACCCAACTTTTCGGGTTGCAGTCCTGGATACGTGGATTTTCTGCCGGTGTGGTTGCAGGACATGGCATTGGCCCGCAGTTGGGCGATGGCTTTCAAATGCCCGGCGCCTTTGTTATTCAGGATGGCGAAATTAGAAATAGCTTTATCCACAAGCTGGCATCAGATCGTGTAGACTATCTCGGGTTGGTAAAATGCTGTGAAGTAGAAAACGATACGCCTGCCTGAGCCGCCTTGCATACAAAGCATAATCCTCGTCGCTCTGAACTTTTTCAGGGCGACTGTCATTTCATGTCTGTAGGTCCAAAACGGATGCCTTACCAAAAACAGAGACGTATGATAGGTTGGAAATTCTCAGAATACATTCCCGGACAGGAAGACGGGGCCTCTTTCGAGAAGCTGCTTAAGCTGTTTCAGGAGTTGCTGGTACATACCTCGGGAGATGTCAGCGAAGCGCTTTCCTGGCTCACCGAACTGGACAAGCAATATGACCTGACTGACGAGGAGTATGGTATGGCAGATTTCATACAAGACCTGATTGATAAAGGCTATATTCAGCAACAGGACCGTGACAACGCTAACTTTGTGCCTTCCGCTAAAATGGAAATTGCTCTGCGCCAAAAGGCACTGGAGGATATCTTTGGCAAACTCAAAAAGTCCAAGCGTGGCAGCCATAACACCAATTTCGGCGGTGGGGGCAACGAAACGACTTCTGACCTCCGCCCTTTTCAGTTTGGCGACCCTCTCGATCAGCTGGCGGTCTCAGAAAGCCTGCGCAATGCTCAAATCAACCACGGCATTGATGAGTTCAAACTGACCCACGACGATCTGGAAGTTAAGGAGACCTTTTATCAAAGCCAGATGAGCACGGTGCTCATGATCGATATTTCGCACTCCATGATTTTGTATGGGGAAGACCGGATTACCCCTGCCAAGAAAGTAGCCATGGCGCTTTCTGAACTTATCACCACCCGCTACCCCAAAGATACGCTTGATATCATCGTGTTTGGTAACGACGCCTGGCGTATTGAAATCAAAGACCTGCCTTACCTTGAAGTGGGCCCCTACCACACCAACACGGTAGCAGGGCTGGAACTGGCCATGGATATCCTGCGCCGCCGCAAGAATCCGAATAAGCAGATCTTTATGATTACGGATGGCAAGCCGACCTGCATCAAGAAAGGTAAACGGTACTATAAAAACAGTTTCGGGCTCGACCGGACCATTGTCAACCGGACGCTCAATCTGGCGCAGCGCTGCCGGAAAATTGATATTCCCATAACGACCTTCATGATTGCCCGCGACCCTTACCTTCAAAATTTTGTAGAGCAGTTTACTCAGGCAAATAATGGCAAAGCCTTTTACAGCAGCCTGCAGGGGCTGGGAGAGTTCATCTTTCAGGATTACAAAAACAATAAGGGCAAACGCTACCGGTAATCAATAAGCTATAGCCGTTACTGCAGGAAGGATTTTTAGGTGCTCAAAATATAGGAAGCCAACTGAACGTTATTCGGTTAGTCCAAAAACGATAGTATGATTTCCAGGCTAATCCAGTCCTTTATTTGCGCTTTCCTGACGATTTCTGCGGTACCGCTGGCGGCTCAGGCTCCCCAAGATGTTACCTACTTTGAAATGGTAGAGGACTCTCTTTCGGGGCTTGCTAAAACCCTGCTTAGGGACTCGCTTGCGGAGCATCGGTTAAAGGCAGGCACAGAAATCAAAAACCTGCTTCAGGAGGCTCTTTCCGCAGAATATGCTTTTCAATATCCCTTTTCCGGATTGCGGGGTATTTCCATTCAGTATCCTCAGGACAGTACATTCCGGATATTCACCTGGCAGCTGTATGTGAGTGAAAATGATTACCGCTACGGTGGTTTTTTGCAGCATAGCTCAGGTAGTGTCTATCCGCTGGAAGATCACTCTGCAGAGGTGCGTATGCCGGAGTATGAGGTCATGAGCCCCGACTATTGGTATGGAACGGTTTACTACAACATTAAGCAAACCGGCAAAAAAAGAGATCGCCATTACCTGCTTTTCGGGTACGATGGCTACGAGCTGTTCCGTAAGCGGAAGTTGATTGATGTGCTCGTTTTCAAGGACGGAGAGCCGAGGTTTGGCGCGCCGGTTTTTCAGCATGGTCCCGGAAAAGTAAAGCACCGCGTGGTGCGGGAGTATTCAGCTGAAGTAAGCACCCGCCTCAACTACGATGATGTGCTGGAGATGATCATGTTTGACCATCTGATCGGGCAAAACGGCCCTCATGGTGAAGGACTGACCTATTACCCGGATGGCAGCTACGAAGCCTATAAGCTTGAAAAAGACGGCAAATGGGTTCACGTGGAGAAAGTCTTCGATCAGGTATCTGAGGAAGCGCCCCGTCCATCACCTATCTTAGACAATCGCAAAAAAGATATTTTTGGGCGCGGAAATCAATAACTGCCACTTTGATTGAAGAATACCACCTTAGCGTTCAGCGCACGGCCCGCTATTTCACCTTTGGCCAATGTACAGAGCAAACGAATTGCCTGGTTATCGCCTGCCACGGCTACGGGCAGTTGGCTAAACATTTTATCAAAAAATTTGATGTTATTGCCCGTCCGGATACGCTCATAGTCGCTCCGGAGGGGCTTTCCCGTTTTTACTGGGGCGGGCTTTCCGGTAATCCGGTAGCAAGCTGGATGACAAAGGAGGACCGGCTGGCTGAAATTGCAGATTTTTCGGCTTACCTGACAAAGCTGTATATACACTTCACGGCTGATTTGCCTGACGGCGCCCAAATTATCCTGCTGGGCTTCTCTCAGGGCTGCGCCACGCAGATCCGATGGATAGCCCGTGAAAACCCCACCTTCTCCCACCTCATTCTTTGGGCAGGTAGTATTCCAGAGGATATTGACTATGGTCCTGTCCGGCATCATTTTCAAGACAAGCCCCTGCACTTCGTGTATGGCACGGAAGACCCTTTTATCACGCCGGAGCGCGTGGCAGCCCAAGAAGCTCTTGCTGCGCAATTACCAATGAATTATCAGGTACATACTTTTGAAGGAAAGCATACGGTAGAACGGGAGGCCCTGCGAGGCTTGTTTGAGCAAATCCGCCCCTAATCAAAAACAAATCCGCCAGTGGGTATTGAGCCACGCTGGCGGATTGTCGGGAATGCAAATCTGTATTTTATAACCTGTTCAGGTTTATCATTATCACTTACAATTACTAATTTGCCATTTGCTGACACCAATTTCAAATAATTGTAGCAGATAGCCCTGTTTTTGTAGCAGAGACTGGAATAATGAAAATCACACATGCCCAAGACCGGCTTTATGAAGCATTGCGCAGAGACCTGGTACAGCACCTGGTATTTGGGGCAGTGGTGCTGATTGTGGTTTTCTGCTTCTTTGCGGTGCACGCCTGGTATCAGGGTAAAGCGGAGCTCCTGGACACCTTCGGCTATCAGCGGGAAGCCTTCTGGAAAGTATTTCGGGAAGCCCTCGGGTACACGCTTATGATGGGGGTGCCGGTTTATTTCAACCTGTTCTTTGTGTATCAGGGGCGGCTGCAGGATTTTCTGACCCGTAGCATTCATGACCGGAAGTGGGTAAAGAATGGTTCCTTCTATCTTTTTTTGTTGCTGAGCCTCATCACTGCAGTGGTCTTCTCCTTTATCTACGCCCCTGTCGTGCATGCCGCTTTTGACATCATCGAGCAGCAGTGGTATGAATTGGTCATCGCTATTCTGGTTTTCATTCTTTGCACAACCGGGATTTCCTATACCAAAGAGGCTATCGAACGAAGCCGCGAACTGGAACGGAAAGAACGGCTGGATATCATCCGCCGCCGCAGGGAGGCTGAGCAGCAGCTGAACTTCATCAAGCGGCAAATCCGGCCCCATTTTTTGTTCAATACCCTGGCGAATCTCCAAATCCTCGCACGACGAAAGTCTGAGGGCTTGCCGGACCTGATCGGTGAGCTGTCGCGACTGCTGCGGCACCTGGTTTATCAAACAAACGAGCGGCTGGTACCGCTTCAGGACGAGCTGCGTTTTATCCGCAGTTACGTTGAGCTACAGCGGCTCCAACTGGGCGCACATACCGTACTGGACTACCGGGAAGAAGGGCAGGCACCCGATAACGCAAGAATTGCACCAATGATTTTGCTACTCTTTGTAGAAAACTGCTTCAAACACTACAACAGCCGAGGAGCGGGAGAAAAACTCATACAAATCCACTTTGAAATAACTGAAGGATGGCTGGAAGCCTGTATCCGAAACAGCTTCAAACCTCACGCCCGCAACGAAGGCACGGTAGATGGACAAAAGGCAAAGAGTGGAATCGGGCTTTCTGCAGCCATAGAAAACCTCGAGCTGGTCTATGGCGGGCGTTACCGGCTGGAAGTGGATAAGTCTCCGCCTTACTACACCATTAACCTGAAAATCCCTGTGCTATGAGTGCAGTTTACAGCTTTATCATTGTTGAGGATGTAGCGCTGCAGAGAGAACACCTTATTGACTTGTTGCACAGCCGGTTGGACTTACGGCTGCTTCGGGCATTTGACAATGCGGAGGACGCCTACCTTTATCTTTCCGATAGCGCAACCCTTGTCCCGGATCTCATTTTTCTGGACATTGAAATGCCTGAGGCCAGTGGGTTCAATTTTCTGGAAGCCATTCAAAAACTCCCTTCAAGCCCCAGGGTGATCATTACAACGGCCTTCGCAGAGTATGCTGTCAAAGGGTACGATTATGATTTGTCAGGTTACCTGCTTAAGCCCATCGAGGAAGAGCAACTTAATAAAGCCATTCAAAAGGCGCTGCGGAGCCTGGAACAAAAAGATGATAGCAAGCCCGTAACTAAACAAGAGGCGCATCTGCTCATCAAGAGCAAAAGCAAATGGGTCAAATTGGCGCATGAGGAAATCCTCTATCTGGAAGGCGCTAACGTAGACGTACGAATTGTAACGACTGGCGGAACTTACGTGACCCGCAACCGTATCAAGAATTTGCAACAAAAACTCCCGCGTGACCACTTTATGCGTATACACGATAGCTTTGTTGTCAATCTAAACCATATCCGAAGCTACGCCAGCAATTACACCTATCTAGAATTGCGGTCTGCGCCGGAGGAAGGTTTGAAAAAGCTGCCGGTAGGGCCTAAATACCGCGACCAATTTAAGGAAAGCCTGTCGCCGGAGTAAGCGGTTACTGTAGCTTTGCTCCCTGTAGTAAGGCCTGAAGCAGGTGTCCGGGCGTGCGGCTTTCCTCCAGCATCCGCTCTATGACCAGTAATTCTACAAAGTTAGTCCGCTTGTCGAAGGACTCGGTATAGGAATGGTTGAAATACAGTTGAAGGTCATCAAAGAGCGCTGCAACCATTAGTTTGTAGGAAGACACGGCCGGATCGTAAACGATGATGAGGAAACGACGGTTGTGCTCTCTTGGAGAGCAAAGCAGGAAAACAGGATAGTCAAAATAAGGGGCACTCCAAAAACCGAATAAATTAGCTTCAAAAAGCGGATAGTTCAGCAACTGGCTCTTGTACCCTTTATGGCTAAGAAACTGCTGCATTTCCTGAAGGCGTGTATTCATTGCACCCAAAGGGGTCTCTGTCTCGGCCAGGCCGGTGTGCGGGCGCCAGGCATGAAGGCTCAGGTCGAAGTATTCCACCTCTCCAATCCTTAATTTGTAATCAAATCGGGGATATCCGGGCACAACATAACCAGGATAGTAATAAAGTAGTTTCCGCTCCATCGAGTATTCAATCTCCCTAAGCATAGTGAAGAGACCCAGGCTATACTTTTTGTAGTCCGGGTCATAAATCCCCATAATACTTGCCGAGCTGTGATGCCCAAGGTCGAAGTAGCTCAGTGCAATGAGCTTGTCTTTATCGTAAACCCTGACTTCATACGTCCTGAAAATATTGAAATCTTCCCCATCCATTAATGCATCGCGCAGGGTAGGGGCCAGCATACCGGAGAAGGAGGCTTTGTAGCGGCGGTATAGTCTTTCTTTTTCAGGGGTAATCGCAGCCTGTCCTATTTCGGATTCGAAGTAGCGGCCTACTTTTCGGTAAACTTTCCTGAGGCTTTTCCGGAACCGGTAACCTGTCAGGGGAAGCCGGACCCAAATGGCCGAATAGTAAGACCGGCCGAAGCAGAGAAAGTGGGTCGTGAATACAGTTTGCCCCATGCGGTACCAGCCTCGGGACAGGTAGGCATCCAATTCTTCCGGCAACAGTAATTCAGGATAATGCTTCTCTGCAAACATGTTAGGCTCTTGTAGAGGCGATATTAACAATAAATACTCGAAAAAAGTGGCTGATCAGGTTATAAAAAACTGGTATTCCGTATTTCTCTTTCCAACAAGGTTACCGTGGGTTCCAGTTCGAGCTTTTCCCCGATGATTTCCATAATAGCAATCGGGTAACGGACAACGGTGGGCTTGCGCTCCATAACTTCCTGATAAGTAGGGACATGGTGCACACCGATACCGAAGAACTTGATGTCCAGTACAGCGTACTGCTGCAACTCAGGTATAAAAACGACCGCCGGGCAGTAACGGGCAGGCTCCGGGCTCGACAGCAGCAACAGGAGAGGAAATTCCAAAAAGGGTAGGGGGCGGTTGTCAAAAAAGCGGATGTCAAACAGGGCATACTCCAGCAGGTGGCTGTCGATACCTGTGTCTTGAAGCTTTGTTTTTAGCCTTTCCAATGCAGCCCGCATTCGATTTACGGGGATTTGTTCAGGCCTGACTTCGGATTCTGGTACCCATTTACGCGAATGCAACAAAAACATCTCCAGCGGCCCCACTCGCTTTTTATAGTCAAATTCCGGATAACCGGGCACCACATAACCGGGATAAAAGTACGACCGGCCTGTTTGCTGCGCGTACCGGATTTCTTCAAGCATAGTAAAAAAGCCCAGGCTGTACCGGCTCCATTCCGGGTCGTAAATCCCCTGACTGCTGTAAAGGCTTTTTTCGCCAAGGTTGAACAGGCTGAAGGCGATAAGTTGGCCCTCATGATATACCTTGACGCAGCGGGTATCAAAAGTAAACGGGCCTGTGGGCTTTTTCTGATAGGCCTCAAGGTCAGCCAGTGGGCGGTCAGGGAATGCTAACTGATACTTTTCATGGACTTCCTCCATCGCTTCATCCCAGGCAAGGGGCATACCTGAGCGCACCTCAAACTGCTCCTGCACCTTACGGTAAAGCTTCCTGAGGCTTTTGCGGAAACTGTACCCCCGCAGGCTGAGCCGGGTGGGAATAGTGGAGTAAATTCGTCCATGTGTTTCCGGAGGGAAACGCATGAAATGAGAGGTATAGATAGCCTGGCCAGTACAGCGCCAACCGGCCCGGAGGTAATCGTCGAGCTCAGCTGGAGATACGCGTTCAGGATGACGGATTCTGGAATGCATCGCGCAAAGTTAACGCGATTGGTGCCGATATACAAGTGAAAAACCATACCGGCTGGAAAGCCCGATGTTACGGCCGCCTACAATAAAGGCCAGGTTGCCTGCCAGGCCCAGCCCTCTGTAGACCGGAACATAGAGTGTGCCGCCAAGCCGCGTCCAATCTGAGCCTGCCCCTCCGGTCACTTGCTGGTCAACAGCATTATTGAGGGTATTGTACCATTCCACCCACCCTTCGACAAAGTAATAGGCGCTGCCAAAACCCGTACGGATCAAAATAGGGATGGAAGTTTGAAGCGGGGATAAAAACCGGAAATCAGCACCACTCTGCAAGTGAAAAAAGAAACCGTAACCGGCGTTGTATTGCACTGCCAGGCGCCCCTGGAACTGCACTGCCCCATAGCCTATTGGCGTATCTATAGTAGTCGGATAAGCGGAAAGAGGCATGGTAAGCCCTACGGCTGTAATGGTATTGAGCCTTCCGGATGAAAACTCCCGTAAACCATTCCGGATTTTAATAAATATGGAGCCATCCTGAACGCCCCTGATGTTTTCGTTTATATAAAGGTAGGGTAGATTGATGACCACCGAACCATGATCACTCATGCTGTATTCTGCAAAAAGGTTATAGCTAATGGTGGTTAGTTCCTCTGCTCGGGGCTCATCTCCAAAGCGATACTCATCAAAATGCTCGTAACCATAACCGGGAGCGATATCAAGCGTGCCCCTGGGGTTCATAAATCCGCTAATCATCCCCTGTGCCGGCAGGAGGAGCGGGAAGAGCGTCAGAGCGGTCAATAATTTTAGCTTTCCGGGCTGCATACGGTCGTTTTGAACAAAGGTAGGGCTATGATGGCATAATTAACGTTGCAGCAACGACAGCTCCTGCCGAAAACTATAAATTTTTACAGGCAGCTGCCAGTAGACAAACTTTTTCGTTCCGCTGCTCAAAATAAAGGGCAAAGCGTCTATCTTTGTCGCCCATATTATTACAACACTCATCTCAGAATTGCCGACTTTGTCTGATAGTTTAGTCATAATTCCAACCTACAATGAGTGCGAGAACATCCCTCGCATGATCGATACAGTGATGAACCTGGAAAAGGATTTTCACCTGCTTATCGTTGACGATGGCTCCCCGGACGGCACAGCAGATTTGGTCCGGGAGAAACAGGAAGCTTACCCCGGGCGTGTCTTCCTCAAGGAGCGGCAGGGCAAGCTGGGTTTAGGTACGGCTTATATCGCTGGTTTTAAGTGGGGGCTGGAGCATGGCTATGAGTTTATTTTTGAGATGGATGCTGACTTTTCCCACAACCCCAATGATCTGATCCGGTTATACGAGGCGTGTGCCCAACCCGGAGCTGGCATGAGCGTTGGTTCCCGCTACGTAAAGGGCGGAAAGCTTGAGAACTGGCCCATCGACCGCATTGCGCTGTCCTATGGTGCCTCTCTCTACGTCAGGATTATCACCTTCATGCCGGTCAATGACCCGACCGCAGGTTTCGTCTGCTACCGGCGGGAGGTCCTGAAAGCCATGGACCTCGATAAAATCCGCTTCGTGGGTTATGCCTTCCAGATCGAAATGAAGTTCGCAACTTATCAGATGGGGTATAAAATTATCGAGGTGCCTATTACCTTTACCGATCGGGTGGAAGGAACTTCAAAGATGTCTTCAGGTATCATCAAGGAAGCTGTCTTTGGGGTCCTGCAAATGCGGATGCGGGGCTTCTTTAGCAAGTACCGGGTAGGCGCCCGCCGTTCTTAAAAAGCTTCTCTCTTCTCTTCTCCTTCAGCAGCATTTAAGGTTTATTTTAACTGCCGGAGCACCCTTGCTTGTCGGGCTGACTGGCTTTGACTGGATATTTCCGGTTTTTGCATTTAATTTTTTCTGTTACTCATTTAGAAATTTCTTGCATTTTAAAATTTAAAAATAAAAAACGAAAACAGCAAATACCCAAAAGTCATTACGGCTGGTTTACAGGCTTTTATTATTTTAGGTGCAAGTATCACTCAGCCCATTGAAACATGATGGGATGCAGTGTAATGATGCAGTTGGTTTTTTCGGTTTCAGCCTTCCTAACGTACAAGGCAAAAAAAACAGCCAGAAAAAACAGAAACTGCTTTGTACCTTACGTATTATTGCCCCGAACCTGTAACCGGCTACATTTTGGACTTTCAGCAAATTCTACACGAACTGCGGGAAAAAAAATTCCGCCCCATCTACTTTCTGCATGGAAAGGAGCCCTACTTTATTGATTCTATTTCTCACTACATTGAGAAAAACGCTCTTTCGGAGGCCGAGCAGTCGTTCAACCAAACAGTTTTCTATGGAAAAGATGTAGACCACATGGCTATCGTGGATACGGCCCGCCGTTTCCCGATGATGGCTTCCCATCAGGTGGTGTTGTTAAAGGAAGCTCAGGATATGCGCACGCTGTCTGACCTGCTTTCTTACATCGAGAAGCCCATGGAGTCTACCATTCTGGTAATTTGCCACAAGCACAAAAAGCTCAACCTCAATTCAAAGTTTGGTAAAGCGTTAAAGAAAAACGCGCTGATTTTCGAGTCCAAGCCCCTGTACGATAATCAGGTACCGGGTTGGATCAGCAACTACCTTAAAAGCCATAAACTGACCATTACCCCGAAAGCCGGTGAGCTGATTGCGGAGAACCTGGGGACAGATTTATCAAAAATCGCCAACGAGCTGGACAAACTGGCATTAAATCTCCCTCCCGGCACACAGGTAGACGACGCTGCGGTGGAACAACACATCGGCATTAGCAAAGACTTCAACGTATTCGAGCTGCAACGGGCCATCGGGCTTCGTGACCCCCTCAAGGCGCAGCGTATTGTCAACTACTTTTCTGCCAATCCAAAAAAAGGCCCAATGCCTATGCTTATTGGCTCATTGTACAACTACTTCAGCAAAATCTACTTATTCCACGCCGCGAAAAATTTGCCGGAAAACGAATTATTGAGTACTTTGCAGCTGCGTTCGAGCTTCTTCCTGAAAGAATATCGGGCAGCAGCACGCAACTATTCCCACTCCAAGACTGAACAAGTCATTACCCTCCTGAAAGAATTCGATCTGAAATCTAAAGGCGTTGGCTACAATAACACCGGTAAGCCCGAAGGCGAACTGATGAAAGAAATGGTCTGGCGCATCATGCACTGATATCTTATCGTAAGCACCCCCTTTTTTGAATCTATTGGCATCACTTCACACCCACTCATCGAGAGGCCCGGGTGGCGTAGTAGTGTATAATCCTGATATCAAACCATAACCAATGAAGATGAGGTTTTTTACGATTTTGAGCTTGCTTTTTCTGACCGGTGCTCTGTATGCACAAGCACCTTATACCGTGATTGGGTCACTTGATTCCACCTTCACGCCCGTAGAGCTGATCGAAGATGTATGCCTTGGTGAAGGCATTGAAGTCACGAATATCCAATTTGAAGGGGTAAGCCCGGCTGTGGGCCGGTTTCTCGGCGGCAGTGATATTATTGGGCTGGAGCAGGGCTTCCTCATGACAACCGGACTGGCACAGTCTTCCGGCAACTTTGGTGGGGCAGATATGGCTAGTTTTGGAGACGCTTCCTTCATCAACAACAGCAATGCCTACACGGAGGAGATAGCTACAATTTCCAACAATAGTACGATCAGAGATGTCGCTATATTTCGGATTAACTTCGTCCCCACCGGCGATACCCTCATGTTCCGCTATGTCTTTGCTTCTGATGAGTACCCCAACTTTGTATGCAGCAATTTTAACGACGTGTTTGGTTTCTTCCTGGAAGGCACAGACCCGGAGACAGGATCTTCCACGATTCGCAACCTCGCCCAGATTCCGGGCACGGAACTTCCGGTATCTATTAACAGCATCAATAATGGTGTGCCGGGCGGGTATCCCGGAAGCCATCCGGCATGGTGCTCTGAAGAATTCAACGGTTCACTCGACTACGCCAACCTGTTCAATCAGGTGCCGCCCTTTGTCGCGCCCAGCTATAATGGCTTTACAGATGTACTCCTGGCCAAAGCTGATGTAGTGCCTTGTCAGGAGTACCAAATGACCCTTGTTATTGCTGATGTGGGGGATGCCTGGTGGGATTCGGGTATCTACTTTGAGGCGAATAGCTTTTGTTCCTTTTCCGGCAGCCATGGCACTACAGAGCGTTTGACTATCACCGAAGACTGTGCACCTCAGGAGCTGGAGGTCGGCCTCAGCCTTTTCCCGGAAGAGGAATATCCGCTGACTTATACCATCACCGGTGGTGCAACAGCCGGGGTCGGCTTAGCTGGAATCCCACTCACTGGCACCATTGATGAAATTGCGGACACCTGGCTTCTGCCTGTTGAAATCACAGCAGACAGCCTGGCTCTGGGAGCCGATACCCTGAGCATCGAAATTAAAGGAGCGACCTGCCGCGAGAAAGTCTTTGAACTCACGATTCTGGACCCTCTCCTGATCGAAGGGCCCTCTGATGCAGCGGCTTGTGCCGGGGACCCTGTGACTCTTACGGCAACCCATGATTCCACCCTATTGGCCGATTTCGATTTCTCCTGGAGCAATGGCATGACTGGAGCCTCCATCGAAGTGAATCCTCCTACCACCACCACCTACACGCTTACTTACGGCAATGCTGTGGGCACTTGTACGCAGGATTATACGGTATTCGTGACGCCACTGGAATCTGAAATTACGGTCAGCATCAACGAAGGGCAGTCCTATCTCTTCGCCAATCAAAACCTGACCGCCGCTGGCACTTATGAAGAAGCCTTTACCGCCGCTAACGGATGCGACAGCCTTGTGCAGCTAACCTTGCTGGTAAAACCGATAGCTGAAGTGCTGACCGATTCCATTGCCATAGGACAGGAAGGCACCCTCTGTGTGAATACGGATTTGTTCCAGAGTGTTGATAGTTTCACGGAAGCCTGCGGCAATATCCAAACCGCCACCCTTTTGACTGATCCCACCACGGCATGCGCAACTTATACTGGCCTGCAAACCGGGCAGGATACCCTTTGCTTCCTCGCCTGTGGCAATACAGGGCTTTGCGACACCACTTACTTAGTGCTGAGTGTCTTCACGAATTTGCTGGACGCAGTAGACGACTACGATACCACTGCTTATGATGAAAGCAAAATCATTGATGTGCTCAGTAACGACTGGATCAGCAGCACTACGCTTACCGATCAGTACCTTGTCAGCCTCCCTGAGACTGGCATAGCTACGCTGAACCCGGATGGAAGCATTCTCTACGAGCCCGATCTCAGCACCTGTCTTCAGGAAGAATCCTTCAGCTATGCAATTTGCAATGACATTGGCTGTGATACGGCCACTGTTTTCCTCTTCCTCGACGAAACCGAAGGGCAGTGCGATCTTGTTTGGCCGGGCGATGTAGGCAACGATGGTATCGTTAATCAGATGGACCAATGGGCGATCGGGCTGGCATATGGCCGGGAAGGTATTGTGCGGGCGAACGCCAGTATTGACTGGGTGGGGCAATATGCGCTCAACTGGCCGAGCACCATCACCTTTGCCTATGAATTTAATGCCAAATATGGCGATTGTAACGGGGATGGCTTCATCACGGCAGATGATATGGAGGCCATTGAGCAAAATTGGGGGCTTACGCATCCATTAGCGCCAATTGTCCCCTTCAGCTTCCCGGAAAAAGAGCAGCCAAAATCACTTGGCCCGGTAGCCGAATCAGGCGGGCAGTATCGTATTCCGGTCTACCTGGGTGAAATCAGCCAGCCTGTACAGGATGCCTATGGCTTGTCCTTTACCCTCCGCTTTGAGCCGGGCACGCTTACCCATTTACATTTTGAAGCGCAGGAAGGCGCCTTCCACTCGGCACATAGCCCCTTGCTGAACCTGGTCAGAGTGGAAACTGATAAAGCGATTGTCTCTATTGTCCGGACCAATCAGGAGGGCGTCGAACTCACTGGCTATATCGGTGATTTATTGGCCAATAACCCCAATTTCACGATTTCCGATTGGATTCTCCTGCAGTCAGATGGGGATGTCTTTGCTTTGCCAGGCGACGTGGCACCAACAGCCATTACAGGCACACATCAGACCAGTCTTTCCAATGCGCTCGCACTAAGGGCTTATCCGGTACCCGCTCAGGGGGAGATTTTTGTGGAAACCAATGAACCGGCTATGGCTACCGTATTTAATACCAGCGGGCAGTTGATTTGGAGTGCCCCATTGCGGACAGGCGTACAAAGGCTATCCGTTGCGGACTGGCAGCCGGGCGTTTATCTGCTCCGGGCAGAAGGGAAGGAAAACGTGGCTTACACCCGGATTTTGGTTAATCGTTAATCGACCGTAGACAGGGTGTACTTCCTATGGGAAATGTACCGAAGGCTATCCATCAAAACGGAATCTGAGGGGAGCTGTTCTGTCTGTAAACCATTCAGGCGGAACAGTTCTCTATTGCCTTCATAATCAGAAAGGTAAAGCAGGTTTGGGGTGTATAAAGAATGATACTTGAGGCTACTGCTACGCCCGTAATCAGCATATTTTATTCCTCCAAAGTCACCATCCAAAATCTGTTGTACCGTAGGCGCATTACAGGCATGCGTTTGCTGTCCATCCACAAAGCAGCGTTCCACCAGGGTGGGGAAGAGGCTGCGCAACTCCGTCAGTTGGGGTACGCGGTGGCTACTATCCTGCTTGAAATCATAGTAAAGGAAAGGTACTTTGATGTATTGTGGTTTGAAGTATTCCCGTTCGAGGTCTCCAGCTGGGAGACCCATAGGGTTTACGCCCAACAGGATGACGATGGTGTTGCTGGCCTCCTGAATGTCCATCAGCTGGTCCAGCAGGCGGCCTACTTCCACGTCTGCTTCCGTTAGGGCGTCCTGATAAGCCACCTGATTGCTGTCTCGCAAAAAGGCAGTCATTTGGTAGTGGGCGTTGATAAAAAACGGGTCGCCCCCGTATTTTGACCATAGACTGAATACCTGCTCTGTAACACCAGCGTTCCCGTCTGCACTTGGTGCTTCCAATGCGGCCTTATTCGCAAAGTGGGCTACCCTGATCGGATCGTAGGCAGATTTACCCGGAGACTTCAGCCCTGGAAAAGCAATACGGTAGTCGCCCGATTCTAATCCCGGGAACAGGGAATTCAGATAAGGTCCCTCTCCGGGAATGGTCCCAAAAAGATTGGGATACCACCCGGTAAAAATGCTCGTCATGGCTTCCTCTGCTAAAGGGTGCTGCGCCAGCGCATCCTCAAAAACTATGGCCCGCATCGCCAGCCGGTCGATGTTAGGTGCCTGGAAAACCGTATCACCGTAGCAGGGCAGGGCGCGGCTCAGTCCTTCCACTGAGATCAGCAGCACATTGGGCGGATTGTACTTCCAGTTGCGCAGCTTATTGCAACTTGAAAGCACCGAAAGCAGCAGCAGCGGCCAGAGGAGCCGGTAGCAGGTTTGACGTTTCATGGTACAAAGAAAATCATTTCTTTACAATCGTACCCTTATACCCGGACCGAACAGTAAAAACCACTTCTGTTCGGACAAAAAATACCCCCCACCGGCAAACAGCGGGAAGGACAAACGGCTGGAGTACTTGGTCTTGATGGGGTAGAGGCTGGCCAGTGCAACGAGCCCCACATCCCGGTTGGTATTGTTCTCACTAAAATTAAAGGCGTTGAACGCCAGGAAGCCCGCACCAAATTTGTAGGGCTTAGGGGTATTAATCTTTTTGTCTTTGTAAAAGCTGAACTGGGCAATCATAGCCATGCTGATACCACCAAGGTTGCCAAAGCCTGGCTCATTCAGACGCTTTATGACCAAGCCTGCCGGGAAAGAGACATCAATATCAAAACTACTGCTCCGGTAGAGTACAAACTCAGAAGTATGACTATAGCCCTTACCCCGCCCGTAATGGTCTTCATCGTGTCGGATCGTCACCCGTATCGTAGACCAAAGGTCAAGTGTATAGATTTTTTTCCGCAGAAATTTGTTGAGGCTCATATCGAAGGTCTGGCACTGCTGCTCCTTGTAAAAGCTGGCCCGGGGCGATTTGGGTGAGGGGCAGACAACAAAGCCTGGTAGTTCCCGCTGGTCTACCAGCTGATTGCGCTGATCTCTTATTTCCACTTCCACTTTGAGGTGTTGTGGCCCATGCAGCATGCCACTATCGATACGCCCGGGGTGGAAGGACAGCAAAATATCATCCATGTTTTCCTCCACAAACAGGAGCCTGTCGGCAGCGTTGAGCCCTACCTCTTCATCGCCATACTGTAGTGTAATGAAGTCCAATGCCCGGGGCCGGTCATATTCCCTGATTTGAAGTGCCCGACCGGTGGGCTGATCATGGTTGAAAATTTGTACCTGCTGCTGAATAATATCCTGTGGTATTCTTGCCCAAAAAACCTGTGCCTCTGCAGTACTCGCGATGGTATCCTGCTCTACCTGCTTTAGCCCTTCAAACCTGAAGCTGCCGCGATTGAGCTCCTGTCCCTCTATGCGGATGCCAACGCGCTCTCCCGGATAGACCTGATTGCCGGGCTTCCAGCTTTGGCCTTCCCGTTGCAGGCTGATCTGATCGATCTTCATTTCTGGCATGATATCCATATTCGTTATAAACCGGGCAAAATCCCCATCCTTGATGTACAGGTACCCCTTGTTGCGGCGGTGATAGTCATAAAGGCGTAGCCAGCAAAGCAGTTTGCCGTTGCCGAGAATACTACGGGTAAAGAGCTCAGCGACCAATGCTCCGCCGGGCCGTTCCTGAGCTTCCATACGGTAGGTTTTTTCCAGCTCCAGCCCGGCGTCATAATCCAGCTCTACTTCGATGCCCTTGCCCCGAATATCATCATTCAGCACAAACTGGCCGGGACGGACCTTCAGGAAGCCCAGTTTAGCCGGCTTGACCGTAAAGTCCCGCTCCAAAGGCGGTAGGGCATAATGAGGCATTCGCAGTGAATCCAGGTAAGGCTTCCGGGTTTCGAAAGTAGCGCTTAGCAACCGCATCCCAACGGCATCCGGAAGCAGGTGCAGCAGCAACCTGCCATCCTTTTTAGTGATCCGGTATGGAATTTCACCTTTTTTAGACCAGTTGAGCTGCTCCCTGATATTATCCAGGTTATTGGTCTGTAGCTCGAATACCCGCTCCTCACCGATAAACAGTTCCTCTACCGGAGACTGAAAGCTGACCTGCGTGCGTGTCCACGGAAAAAGCCGGAACTCCAGCAAGTAGGGTTGCCTGGCGTAAATGGAGGTAACTTCCAGGGGGAGCTGTAAGAAGTCTAAATTAGTAATAGACTTAAAGTGTACCTTAAATCTGTAGTGATCATCATTAACCAGCCGGATACTGTCTACCAACTCGAAATCACCTGAAGGCAACAAGGTTACATTTTCGATCACGCTGCGCCCAATAGGAAAGAACCGAAACTCCACTACGGGAGTTTCCTCCCGGTAATTAAACCCGAGGTAGGATTCGCCCTGCCATTGCAACTGATGCTCCGTCCAGCGGAAAACAGAAGTATCAATCCGCATTTCGACTTCTTTAAAAAAACGGAGGTCAGGCATTTGAGCAGACAAGCTTGTGGTCATCCACAGAAGGGCAAATAGGTATAGGTGCCGCTGCATCGCTGGTTTTATTTTTGTTTGCTAATTTTGATTTCACCTTGAATGAAACGCTCGCGCCAGTTATTATGTGCGAAAAGGACAATACTGAAAAAATAACCACTGTATATGAATAATCGTTTGCTCGTTTGGCTGACTTTAGCCCTTCTTTTTCAAGCTTGCAGCCCGGATTCACCGAAGGAGGCGGATTCAGCCCCCTCTGCTTCAACGGGTTTTACCACCCTTACCAATCATAATTCAGGCACAGAAGGTATGGCCCTCATTCCGGGCGGAACCCTGCAAATGGGCGGCGACAACGAGCAGGCAGACCCTAACGAATATCCCAAGCACCCTGTACATATCGATTCCTTTTACATCGACAAAAAAGAAGTTACCAATCGGGAATTTAAGGCTTTCGTGGAAGCAACCGGGTATGTAACGGTTGCTGAAAGGGCTATTGACTGGGAGGAATTGAAATCTACGGTACCCCCAGGCACGCCAAAGCCACCCGACAGCCTGCTGCAGCCCGGTGCTTTGGTTTTCCAGGCTACAGATGGCCCGGTGCCTCTCGATAACGTCGGGCAATGGTGGCAATGGACCATCGGTGCCAACTGGAGGCATCCGGAAGGGCCTCAAAGTTCAATAGCAGACCGCATGGATCATCCCGTTGTACAAATTGCATGGGAAGATGCCGAGGCTTATGCCAAATGGGCAGGCAAGCGGTTGCCAACGGAAGCAGAGTGGGAATGGGCTGCCCGGGGCGGAAAGGAAGGCGCAATCTATCCCTGGGGTGATGAACCAGTAGGAGAGGGTGGGCCTAAGGCCAATTACTGGGAAGGCTTTTTCCCCTACGAAAACACCAAAGCAGATGGCTACTTCCTGACGGCGCCGGCAGGAAGTTACGAGCCAAACGGATACGGCCTCTACGATATGGCCGGCAACGTTTGGGAATGGTGCAGCGACTGGTATGATTATGACTTTTACAAAAAACCGGAAGCTAAACAGGCAAACGCAGAGTCGCAGAGAGCCTGGAACCCTATGCAGCCCTACCAGGCAGAAAAAGTACTTCGGGGCGGGTCTTTTCTGTGCAACGATAGCTATTGCTCCGGCTACCGTAATGCCCGGCGGATGAGCTCCAGCCCGGATACGGGGCTTAATCATACCGGATTTCGCTGCGCCCGAAGCCTGTAATGAGGCCTTGGCCATTGCTTTCTTGAGACAAGCGGGGATTACAACACAGCAGCCCCGTCCTCTTTCTTATTGGGAACCAAAAAACCTAGTTATGAATCGATTTAATCTTTCCGGTCGGGTTGCGCTCATCACAGGAGGCAGCGGAGCATTGGGCGGAGCCATGGCAAAGGGGTTGGGAGAACTGGGATGCAAGCTGGCTGTTTTGGGGCGAACCGCGTCCACAGTGGATAGCAGGGTCAAAGAACTGAAGGAGGAAGGGTTTGAGGCCTTACCACTAACTGCTGATGTCCTGGACCGGGAAAATCTGCTGGAGAGCAAGCAGCGCGTCCTTAGCGAATGGGGGCGTATTGATATTCTCATCAACGCAGCAGGAGGCAACAAGCCCGGGGCAGTGGTACAGCCCGATCAGGAGATTTTTGATCTTTCCATCCCCGATTTCAATCAGGTGGTGCAGCTCAATTTGCAGGGTACGCTTTTGCCTTCCATGGTTTTTGGAGAAGTCATGGCACATCAGCAAAAGAGCGGTGTCATCCTGAATATTTCGTCTATGGCCGCGCAGTTGCCTCTGACCCGGGTCATGGGGTACAGCGCTGCCAAAGCGGCGATCGATAACTTCACCCGCTGGCTTGCTGTGGAAATGGCTCAAAAATACGGAGAGCACATCCGGGTTAACGCCCTCGCTCCCGGCTTCTTTATCGGCGAGCAAAACCGCAGCCTCCTGCTCAATGAGGATGGCTCCTATACCGCCCGGGCACAAACGATTGTCTCTCAAACGCCGATGAAACGCTTTGGGGAAGCGGAGGAGCTGATCGGTGCTGTGCAGTGGCTGTGCAGCGATGCTTCCCGGTTTGTCACAGGTATTGTCGTCCCCGTTGACGGAGGGTTTAGTGCTTTTTCGGGCGTCTAGGCAGGATACTATAGAACAGCTGACAAATTATATTTTGAGACCTTGTCGCAAAGCAGCAAAAGATTCCTAATTTACGATCAAGATAGAAGAGGAGCCTTTTGAGCAAGCTACAGAGGTTTCGGAACCAACAAATAACGAAAAACCAAACTATGGGATTCGCGTACATCGACTACGTCATTTTCGTCGCCTACGGCGCGCTGATTCTGTCCATTGGGCTTTGGGTGTCCCGTACCAAAAAAGGAGAAACTAAAACCGCTGAAGATTACTTCCTGGCGGGTAAATCCCTGCCGTGGTGGGCAATTGGAGCGTCGCTGATCGCAGCCAATATTTCGGCAGAGCAGTTTATTGGCATGTCCGGGTCCGGTTTCGCGATCGGGCTGGCGATCGCTTCTTACGAGTGGATGGCGGCTCTTACGCTGCTCATCGTTGGAAAGTACTTTCTGCCTGTTTTTATCAAAAAAGGGCTTTACACCATTCCCGAATTTGTAGAACAACGCTACAGCACCAACCTTAAAACTATACTCGCCGTTTTCTGGATCGGGCTATACATCTTCGTCAACCTGACCTCCGTTCTTTACCTGGGCGCCACGGCACTGGATACTATCATTGGCACTGGTGATGGCAGCCTCGTCATGTACAGCATTCTGGGGCTTTCGCTTTTTGCAGCGTCCTACTCCCTTTGGGGCGGGCTGGCCGCCGTTGCCTGGACCGATGTGGTGCAGGTGGCACTGCTGATCATTGGCGGGTTGGTGATGACCTACCTGGCGCTGGATCAGGTGACGCCCGAAGGTGGTTTTTTCCGTGGGCTGGCTTACATTTACGAAGTGGTTCCGGAAAAATTCTCTATGATCGTTTCCAAAGGAGAGATTATTACGCCCAACGGAAGAGACGCCTGGCTCGACCTGCCCGGGCTAGCCGTAATCATTGGCGGCCTCTGGGTGGCCAACCTCTATTACTGGGGCTTCAATCAATACATCATACAGCGTACGCTGGCTGCGAAGAGCTTGAAAGAATCACAGCGGGGCATTGCCTTTGCAGCTTTCCTCAAACTGATTATCCCGCTTATCGTGGTCATTCCCGGCATCATTGCTTATGTGCTCAATATGGGGCCGGACGGAGCGGTAACGGCAGCTTCATTAGATCCGAGCTTCATTAATTCAGAAGGAACAGTTGTCAATGATAATGCTGCTCCCTGGCTGATCAGCAACTTCATTCCCGCCGGGCTTAAAGGGCTGGTGCTGGCCGCACTGGCCGCCGCAATTGTTTCTTCTCTGGCTTCTATGGTCAATTCCACCTCTACTATTTTCACGATGGATATTTACAAACCCTACATCAACCCGGGCGCCAGTCAAAGCGCTATGGTGCGTGTGGGCCGGATTACGGTAGCCGTGGCGCTCGTCATCGCAGTCCTGGTAGCCCCTCAGCTGGCGAACCTGGGCCAGGTCTTTCAATATATTCAGGAATACACGGGTATTGTCTCGCCTGGCATCCTTGCGGTATTCCTTATGGGGCTCTTCTGGCGTAAGGCTACCAATAATGCTGCCATCTGGGGCGTATTGCTATCGATTCCCATTGCGATGTACTTCAAGGTGGGGCCCAAAGGCTGGGCAGAGGGCTCAGCTATGGAGGTTTTGTTCATATCCCTGCCTTTCCTGCAGCAGATGCTGTATACCTGCCTGCTCACTATCGGCATCATTATGATTGTAAGCCAGATCGAAAATAAAGGCGCAGCAGATGAGAAAGGGCTGAAGCTGGCACCGGGCTATTTTGCTACCGGTCCGGTCTTCAATATCAGTGCTGTTGCCATCATGATTATTCTGACGGCATTGTATGCGATCTTCTGGTAAACAGAATGGGCAGGGTACTATTCAACACCCTGCCCATTTAGCTTTCTGCAACTTGTAAGCCCTAATTAACGAATCACCAGTTTTCCGTAACCCTGCAGGCGGTTAGTGCTCATCACCTAATAACTATAAGTGCCGGCAGGCAATCCTCCCTTCCTGACTGTAAACTGTCCGGCCGGTAGCTTATCCTGTTGCAGCACCAGCTTGCCGGTGGCATCAAACAACCGGAGCGTTACCGTCCCGTTGGGCACTTTGGCTCCGTCTCTCCACTCAAAGGTAGCGATAGAAGTGACGGGATTTGGATAAACACTGTACCCGGAAGGCGCGGCTAGCGGCAGGGAGAAAGCTTTGGTCCCCACCACGGTGCGCTTAACGACAAAAACCGCGTCATTGGCAATCAGGGGCACGGCAACAACGCTGCCATCCGGTGCCACCGCCATATTGTGAATAGGTATTCCGGGCAGCTCAAAGACCTCTTCGCCAATCTGCAACTGATTACTTTGATCCGGATTATCGCCCCGCAGCAGCGTATGCTGTACCCCAAAGGTGTCCACGGCTACCGAGATGGGGATACGCCCACCACTGAAGCTCATCGGGGCTTCAAAACTCAGGTTGTCAATACTAAAAACCCGAACGACCTTGTTGGTTTGGTCGCAGATCAGGAAAGCCCGGCGGGTGGCGTCATAGGTAATCCAGGTTGGAATACCCCCAATATCATAGGTGTCAAGCAGCCCTGCATTTGGGCCAATTGGTGTGATGATGGCAATGCCTTCACCATTACGCAGGGTTACGGCTGCAAAGCGCCCAATACCTGGAACTTCATCGGAGATAGCGCTCCGCAACGGAAAGTTCTCCAGCTCCACAGAGGCTACAATTTCATTAGCTCCCAAGTCGATAATCTGCACTGCATCGTCGAAAGGAGTGGCCAGTACACCATAATCGCCTTCCTTTGCAATAGCCAGATTACTCCTCAGTCCATAGTTGATCCAGCTGATACCAGTATTGCCTGAGGCGAAGCTGCCTTCCAGTGACGTACCTGCACCTGCCTGCTGCAATACACCTATCCTGTCCACGCCCCCGGCATTCAGCACGTAAGCTCGGTCTCCGCCCGGCAGTACGTAAATTTGGTCGGGCCGGTCGCCACCGCTGCTGACGGTTTTGACAATTTCGAAAGTCTCCAGGTCAATCACTTCCACCTGGTCTTCCCCACGCTTAGCCACGTAGGCATAGGCACCATCTGTAGCAGCAAAGTAGGTCTCTTCACTGCTGAAGGGTACCAGGGCTTCCAGTGCCTCCTCCTCAAGATTGATGACCGAAAGAGAGCCCGAAAGCGGGTTGGCAACCAGGACACGGTCTAAATCAGGGGTAAGCGTAGCCGAGTAGGAGGCATCTGCCTCGATTGGCGAACCTGTAGGCTTCCGCATCAGATAATTCAGGCTGGTGGGGTCTTCAAATTCATAATAATCCAGCCCCTCGTACCGCAGAGGGTCAGTCGCCACCATCCGGTTGTTAGCCGGAGAAACAGCACCGTTTTGGATAGGGATTCCCTGACTGGAGCCAACGATTTCTGCCGTCTCAAAATCAATGACACTGAGGTAAAACTGCCCCTCAATCGCATACTGATAATCGGCAGAAGAAAAGATCCAGTTGGGAGAAGACGTGACACTGATATCAACCACATCCCCCTCATCAAAACGGGCCAGGTAAATAGTGCCGGAGAGACCAGTCACAGCGGCACGAGTACCGTCCATATTGACCGCCACAGAGCTGTAGCTGCTGCTAATGCTGCCCGGGGGCGACAATTGCCCCACGAGGCTTAGGGTCTCCAGTGCTATTCTTGAGAGTTGCCCCTCATTGCCTGTACTGACCGCTACGAGGTGCGTGCCATCGCCGCTCAGGCTGATCTGACCAGCGTTTGGGACATCAGGGATGGACTCCACCAAATCCCCGGTTTGGGTATCAAAAAACTGCAGGGCATCTTCGCCACCAACAACAGCAAGGCTGCCATCCGGGCTTAGCTCAAACCCATTCCAGAAAAGCGTGTTCCGTGGATTGGAGGTAATAAGGGAGAACCTGTACAGGTAATTATTGAATCCAGGGATGGTCATTTGCTTGGTAAGGGTCGCCAGGTCGATCACCTCCAGCACGTCTGCTTCATCACAGGCTACGGCTGCTGTGCTGCCGTCCCGGCTGATGCGTGCCTTGGTGGGCTGAGCACCGGTGGGGATGACTGCTGCGACGCTAAAATCATTCAAATTGATCAGGTAAGCTTCGTCGGCTCGATGTCCAAAATTCTGCCTGATGCCTAGGTGATTCGGGCAGGATATATTTTCCGGAGGTGTAGGTCGACCAGTTGTCCTTCCCGCTGCTGCATGATTGAGGATTGTTTTTTTAATGACGGCTTTCCCTTGTCAGAAAGATACGAAACGAATAGCAAAATTTTCTTCACAAATCTCCCTAATTGTCGCACCTGGCTGATCGAAAAATATTTTTAGATTTGTCTAAAACAAAAGGGTCGGCGGCAATGTAAACATAGCATCAAACTGTAAAAAGCGATAAATCTATGAGCTTTGTCAAATCCATAATGTTCTTACTCTGCCTCCTTGCTCTCTGTGGGTGTGAGCCCCCCGGCACCACGGCTAATACGGATGACAGCAAGCTTCAGATCATTGCCACTACCGGCATGATTGCCGATGCGCTGGAGGAAATCGTTGGCGATCAGGCGGAGGTCACTGCGCTGATGGGGCCAGGTGTTGACCCTCATTTATACAAAGCCACGCAGGGCGACCTGAAACGGCTAACCGATGCGGACGCTGTTTTTTACAACGGGCTGCATTTGGAGGGTAAAATGGGAGAAGTACTTGAAAAGCTGGCGCGCCTGAAGCCTGTAGTCGCTGTTGCGGACCAGCTCCCGGAAGCCAGACTGATCAACTCCACCGATTATGCAAGTGCCCATGACCCGCATGTATGGTTTGATGTAAGCCTTTGGTCAGAAGCAGCAGGTATAATAGGAGCGGAGATGGGACGAATTGACCCACCCCATGCGAAGCTCTATCAGGCCAATGCTAAAGCTTATCAGGAAAAACTCAGTGAACTACACCTGTGGGTAGCTGCTGAAATCCGGAAGATACCGGAAACGCAGCGTGTTTTGATCACGGCCCATGATGCCTTTGAATACTTTGGGCAAGCCTATGATATCGAAGTGCGAGGGCTACAGGGCATTTCGACCGTATCAGAATTCGGGCTGCGTGACGTCTCAGAGCTGGTGGATTTTATCACCGGTCGGGGCATCAAAGCCGTGTTTGTGGAAAGTTCGGTACCGGAAAAGTCGCTGCAGGCAGTTGTGGAGGGCGTTAAACAGCGTGGGCACACTACCAAAATTGGGGGTACGCTCTATTCTGATGCGATGGGCGCTGAAGGAACAGCAGCGGGCACTTATCCGGGCATGGTAGAGGCAAACGTCCGTACCATTGTAGAAGCGCTCAGGTAAATCGGGAATCATGAAAACTGCAATTGAAACACACAACTTAACGGTAGCCTACAACCGTCGGCCGGTGCTTTGGGATATTGACTTTCAAATACCGGAAGGGCAGCTGATCGGTGTACTCGGGCCGAACGGGTCCGGCAAAACCACTTTGCTAAAAAGCCTGATGGGGCTCGTACAGCCCAGCAGTGGTTATGTCCGCCTGTTTGGGCAAAGCCTGGATGAGGTGCGCTCCCGGATAAGCTATGTGCCGCAGCGGGAAAGTGTGGACTGGGATTTCCCCATCAGCGTCCGGGAAGTGGCTGTTATGGGGCGTTACCGGAAACATAAGCTTTTGGGCCGGCTTAACAAGGAAGACCACCGGCTGGCAGACGAAGCGCTCGAAAAAGTAGGCATGCTGTCCTTTGCTGACCGGCAGATTGCCCAGCT
Organism: Phaeodactylibacter xiamenensis; assembly: GCF_000759025.1. GTDB lineage: Bacteria > Bacteroidota > Bacteroidia > Chitinophagales > Saprospiraceae > Phaeodactylibacter > Phaeodactylibacter xiamenensis. The sequence goes on from NZ_JPOS01000083.1 coordinate 78,647, forward strand.
TTCCGGCGGACAGCAACAGCGGGTCTTCGTGGCCCGCGCACTGGCACAGCAAGCTGACCTTTACCTGATGGACGAGCCCTTTGCCGGAGTGGATGCCGCCTCAGAAGAAGCGATCCTCTCCCTGCTCAAAGAGATGAAACAGGCAGGGAAAACAGTGTTGATTGTTCACCATGACCTGCATACCGCCCATCAGTTTTTTGACTGGATGGTGTTGCTGAACACCCGGCTTATCAAATGTGGCCCAACCAGCTCTGTTTTCACAGCCGACTATCTGAAGCAAGCCTATGGAGGGCAGTTGACCATCCTTTCTCAGGTTAGCGATTTAGTCAAAGCCCGGGATTTCCCGATCAGGGAGCGCTCCTTTAAAGACCAGCCCAAGTAGCTATGAGTGACTTTTTCACCTTTTCTGATCCGAATGTACGCCTGGTCACTGCCGGCACCATCCTGCTGGGTATTAGTGCGGCTATTGTAGGCACTTTCACCTTTTTGCGCAAGCGGGCGCTGGTGGGCGATGCCATAGCCCACGCTATTTTGCCGGGCGTATGCCTGTCGTTTATGATCACAGGAGAAAAACATCCGGCCTACCTTCTGGTCGGAGCAGTTCTTGCAGGCTGGCTATCTCTGCTTGTGATGGACTACTTGTCTTCCCGAACGAAGCTGAGTACGGACACTGCGATAGGGGCGGTCCTGAGTGTGTTTTTCGGAGCAGGCATTCTCCTGCTTACGTCCATACAGCATTCCGGCAGTGCCAATCAGGCTGGGCTGGACCAGTTTCTTTTTGGAAAGGCTGCCGCCATGACCCAAAGGGACATTTGGGTTTTCAGTGGGGTAGCGGTGGTGCTGCTGGGGTTGGTCCTGGCTTTTTTTCGTTCCTTCAAGCTCATCTCCTTTGATCCGGCTTTCGCCAAAAGTATCGGGCTGCCCGTACGCAGGCTGGAGTTTTTGCTGTCTACAATTACCGTGCTGGCTGTGGCTACCGGTATACAGGCAGTGGGCGTAGTGCTGATGGCAGCACTGCTGATTACGCCAGCTGCAGCTGCCCGCTTCTGGACCGACCGGATTCAGGTGATGATATTGCTGGCTGCAGCATTTGGATTGCTTTCGGGCCTGTTTGGCTCCTGGATTTCTTACACAGCGCCTTCTATGCCTACCGGGCCCTGGATTGTAGTGCTGCTTTCCATGATTGCCGTGGTTTCGGTGGTGGTCGCCCCAAAGCGTGGGATCTGGGCCAGGCTTCGGCTTCAGCGAAGCAACGCCCGAAAAATCCGGCAGGAGAATATCCTGAAAGCCTTCTACGGTATTGGCGAAGCCGCGGATGCACCTGTTGCTACTGTAGCCGTGGATATGCTTCGGCAACAGCGTCCCTTTGAAGACATCGCTCTGCAGCTGGGGCTTCGGGAATTGGTAAAAAAAGGGCTCCTCCATAAACACAAGCCCGGTTCCTACGCTCTCACGCCCACAGGGCTACAGGAGAGCCGCCGGGTCGTCCGCCTCCACCGGCTGTGGGAATTATACCTTACCGAACGGATGAACTACGCTGCCGACCACGTACACAATACCGCAGAGGCTATTGAGCATGTGATTACACCTGAGGTGGAAGCCGCGCTGCTCAGAGAGCTGGACCATCCCATCCTGGACCCGCACGATGCAGTCATTCCATATCAGAACCCTTCAAAACCTTCTGCTTCATGAATGCCTTTTGGATCATTTTGACCGGTGCGCTCGTGGCAACAAGTTGCGGACTCCTTGGCACTTTCCTCATTCTCCGAAAAATGGCCATGGTAGGAGATGCGATTTCCCATGCGGTGCTGCCCGGGATTGTGATTGCCTATCTTTTATCAGAATCCCGGGATGTCTTGCCTATGCTCATTGGTGCAGCTGCACTTGGCGTGCTCACGACTTTCATGATTGAATTTCTTTATCAGAAAGCCCGTTTGCAGATTGATGCTTCTATTGGCATTACTTTCACCTGGCTATTTGCCATCGGCATTATTTTGATTTCGCTCTATGCCGGGCAGGTTGACCTTGATCAGGACTGTGTTCTGTACGGGGAAATTGCCTACGTGCCACTTGACTTGTGGATTACGGAAAGCGGCCGTTTACTTGGGCCACGGCCGGTCTGGATCTTAAGTGGGGTGCTGGCTCTGATTCTACTCATCATCATACTCGGCTACCGCGGGCTAAAGATTACGACTTTCGACCCCGAGTACGCTGCGGCTGTTGGGATTTCCACGGTATTTTGGCACTATCTCCTGATGAGCGCAGTCTCCGTTACTACAGTAGTTGCTTTCGAATCAGTGGGTGCTATTCTTGTGGTTGCTTTTCTGATTGTGCCTCCGGCAACTGCTTATTTACTTACTGAAAAACTACACAATATGCTCCTGCTTACCGTTGGGCTCGGTATTCTCACCGCAGTCAGCGGATACTACCTTGCCGTATGGATTGATGGGTCTGTAGCAGGGGCCATGGCAGTCAGCTCTGGTGTTTTTCTGCTTTTGGCAGTATTGTTTTCTCCGTCCACCGGCGTACTCACGCAGCGTTTTCGCCAACAGGCAATCCCGGTACCTGCGCAAGGTTACAAAGAACGGTAAATGAGATAGAGCAATAAGATCAACAGCGGTATGCCTGCCGTAGCTGCTGAGAGATAAAGGAAATAGCTTGCTGCCTCTGCGCCACCGACAAATGAGGCCTCCTGCTGATTGAACACAAAAGACCAATTGCCAGCTAATCCATAACTCAGCACCCCCCAGAGTAAGCTGAGCGTGAGGGCGCCCAGAGACGCTATGTAGAAAACACCTATCCGGGGGTCTTTTTCCCGATTGTGCTTGTGAAACAGGCCGAGCAATTGCGCGGTTGGCAGCGCAACAAGACCCGCCCATGCTATACCGTTGCCCAATGGCAGACCAAAAGGGCCAGGCCAATTCAGTACCGGGTGGCCTGAATACAAGAGCAGGGCAGTGATCAGGACCAGCCCCCAAAGAGCGTAAACAGCTACCTTTCGCATTATCCGAAGTTGTCAGAAATTAGAAAAAATCAATTATATTGCATTCGGATTCAGACGGATGAATATAGCCTCCGTTGTCCTTCTTTCTCCCGCAAATATGCACGAAAATGTTAGAAGAGCAGATTTTAGTTGACGCTATCGCGGCAAAAGTACTAGAAAGCGACAATATCTACATTATTGCTACAGACCTGCAGGGAAAGTACACTTATCTCAATCATCACTTTTGCGAAAAATTTAACGTAGATCCGGAAAAAGCTATTGGCAAAGATTCCATGCTTTCGATAGTTGGCGAAGACCGGATTGCCTGTATTGCTATGGTGCAGGAGTGTCTGGCAAACCCGGGCGAAAGTGTGATTGGCCAATTACGCAAACCATTAGAAACAGATACGGGTACAATGGTTTCGCTCTGGGAGTTTCAGGCTGTGGTAGATGAAGCCGGGATGCCTGTACAGGTCCTGTGCATTGGCTACGACCTGAGCCCTCACAAAAAACTGGAAAGAGAGGTCGAGTTTAAAAGCCGGCTGCTGGATACTATAGGGCAGGCAGCGATGGCATTTGATTTGCAAGGTGTCGTGACCTACTGGAACAAAGCCGCCGAAAGAATCTATGGCTACAGCCGGGAGGAGATGCTCGGACGGCAGATCAATATTACAGTGCATGAAGAAAAGCCGGATGATACAGAAGCTGCCCGGTCGGCACTAATGGCGGGCAAAACATGGGGCGGTGAACAAATCCATAAAGACAAATCAGGGCGTATTTTCCCGGTTAAAGTCATCGACAGCCCTATTGTCAATGACGTTGGGCAAACCGTAGGCGTTATTGCGACTGTGCAGGATATATCGGAAGAGAAAGCACATCAGGAAAGCATAAAATGGCATCAAGAGCAGTTGGGTAAGCTGATGCAAAATGTACCGGGAGCGGTATTCCAAATGGAACTGACACCGGACGGCAGATTGTATTTTCCATACATCAGCCGGGAAATCAACCGCCTGCAGCACACACTGACGCCGGAACTCCTCAGGGAGTCTGCAGAACCGGGCTTCGAAGCTATTCATAAAGATGATGTACAGCAGCTGAGGGCTGCAATTGCCAATGCCGCCAACGGAGACCTGAGTGAGCTGAATATAGAATACCGGGTTAAATCAGAGCAGCCTGGGCAGCACCGGTGGAACAGGCTGCGGGCACGCCCTGAGCTCAAAGCTGATGGCGGATTGGTATGGTACGGGATTTTCGAGGATGTGACCGAGCAGAAATCGGCTGCTGTAGCGCACCAGAATTTACTCCGCACTGCGACCAACCAAAACAAACGGCTCAAAGATTTTTCCTTCATGGTTTCCCATAACATCCGGTCGTCTGTAGCCAATATTATGGGGCTACTGGAAATGGTCCGCTCAGAACCCTCTAATGAGGAGTACCTCAATATGATGGAATTGACAGTCAACCGGCTCAACAATACCATCTCCAACGTCAATGAGCTGCTGAACTTTGAACAGAGCCTTGATATGACAACCTGGGTGCCGTGCAATCTGCTGGAGACCATTACTCGTGTCATTGAGCTCAATAACGAAAGTATCTTCCGGGAAGGCATTCAATTTCTGGTGGGCGTGCCCGATGACCTGTACGTTCAATCTGTACCGGCTTACCTGGATAGCATATTTCACAATCTGGTCACCAATGCCATTAAATATGGCACCACTAAACGCAAGAAAACCGTAGATATCATCGGCGTGCAGGAAGGGAGTCAGATCGTGGTACGGGTCCGGGATTATGGCATCGGTATTGACCTGGACCGCTACGGGGATAAAATTTTCAAACTGGGCGGGCGCCTGCATCAGGATAGCCGGGGTGAAGGCCTGGGGCTGTTTATGACCAAACAGCAGGTGGAAGCCCTCGGCGGCTCTATTGAAGTACAAAGCGAGCCGGGCCTGGGCTCTACATTTATCCTTACCTTTGTGCAATGAAAATTGCCAATGCTTACCGGGGGCTTGTCCGTCAGATTACCGCCGTATACGATGAACGGGAGGCCCGCAACATCGCCCGTTTGGTTTTCGAGGATGCTTTCGGAGTCCGTAACCTGAACCGGGATGATGGCCTTCCACCAGAGCAAGTGTTCAAGCTGCAGGAGATTACACAAAGGCTAACCGATGGTGAGCCCTTGCAGTACGTCCTCGGGCAGGCTGATTTTTACGGGCTGAAATTCAGGGTTACACGGGATACACTTATCCCGAGAGCAGAAACGGAAGAACTGGTCTACGAAATATTGCAGGACCATCCCGCAGGACCGGTACGCTCCGCTTTGGATATAGGCACCGGCACTGGCTGTATTCCGCTTACCCTTAAGCACCACCGCCCAAATTGGTCAGTCGAAGGGCTGGATGTTAGTCAGAGCGCACTGAAGGTCGCACGCCAAAATGCAGCTCAGCTGGGAACCGCTGTCAATTTTCTGCAGGCCGATATTCTGGACGAAGGAAACTGGCCCCAATTCCCTGTTTATGATATCATCGTCAGCAACCCGCCCTACATCCCGCCCTCGGAAGCAAAGCTGATGCCCCAATACGTACTTGAGCACGAACCTCATCTGGCGCTATTCACCGCTACCGAAGACTCGCTGGTCTTTTACGAAGCCATTGCCCGCTTTGCGAAAATCCATCTTTCCTCGGGTGGTATGCTTTACTATGAGCTTAATGAATTCAATGGAGCTGAGGTGCTTAAAATTATTGAAGGCCAGCGCTTTGCAGAGGCCGGGCTCAAGAAGGACATGAGTGGCAAAATCCGGATGCTAAGCGCTGTGAAAAGCTAATAGCTGGTAAAAAGCGATTGCAGCAGTTCAATAAGTGTTTTATTCAGTACCGAGAGTGCTTCTTCCACTTTCCAGTTGTCCCGGTTGCGCGGCTCCACAAAGTTGGAAACGGAACGGATTTCCAGAAATGGTACTTTCTCCATCAGGCAGGCGTAGAAGAAAGCGGCGCCTTCCATAGACTCGATCTCCGCATCCGGATATTGTTGCCTCAATTGCTCAATGGAAGCCGCTGATCCATGCACCCGGTTGACGCTAATGCCATGTGCCTGAGGCAGAAAGTCAAACTCCTGCGCGTGCTGATTAGGCATACGCCCCTGCTCGTCAAAGGGAGGCTGCCCCTTTTCGATGAGCCCCATTTCATGGACGGAGGTAAAGCGCCCGTCCGCTTCTTCCACTCCCAGGTCCGCAAAACGTTCTGTTACCACCTGTACCACACTGCCCGGACTGAACTTAGCAGACAGAGAGCCTGCAATACCGGCATTGATCACGAGGTTCCATTCCTCCAGTGCCAGCACCCGCCCCAGGGCATAACCGGTAAGCGGCAGGCCCACACCGGTAATTAAAAGAGCTACTTTGACATCCCCTTTTTGAAATTGATGCTCAGCCGTCTGTACAAATGCAGATTGTAAGTGAGCGCGGAGAGCCGCGATTTCGAATGGCGTGGCAGCGACGATAAGTATATTCAAAGCAATAGCGTTTTTAGAACTGATAGTGAATGCCCCCGGCGGGTGAGAAGCCGAGGATTTCGTGATAACCGGAAGCTACATCAAACCAGAGCCGGTCTGCAATTTGGTAGCCAATACCCATTGTCACCGTTGCCGGGTGCGTAGCAGCGCCAAACCGCAGGTAAAAAGGATCGGCAACCTGGTATTCGATACCGATTTTAGTGCGTACCGGATAGTCAATATCTTTTTCTGCTTCCACCAAAATGGATACCTGCCCGGAAGGCGTATACCGTGCGCCAACACTGAGAACGGTAGGCAGAAAGGCTCCATTGGCTTCCTCCACCCGCGCCGGGCTGTTGATATGGGCTGCAAATTCCAGTTGTGGCAATGCCTGATATTGCAGTCCAAGGGCGAAGGTCAAAGCCAGCCGGCTGCCATACTCTTCAATTTGGGTGTTCAGCGCCAGAAATTGCCCGCCAATGGAAAGGTTTTCAGCCAACGGGCGTGCATAGGCAAGCCCTATACGCTGCTCGTTATAGCCTTCAAACCCAAAGTGCTGCACGCCCAACCCGAAATTGCCCGCATTGGTAGGCAAAGCCACTGCAAAGGAATAGGCGCCCAACTCTTCAAGGAGAAACCGCTGTTCTCCAAAAGCAGCTACCGAAGTGCGGTCAAGATTGGCGATACCGGCTGCGTTACTAAATACCGCGTGGACATCATGGAAGGTCAGGCCGGTAAAGCCCATTCCAATGCCCCGGGCGCCCCCCGGTGGAGGTGTACCATTCTGCCCCAAAAGAGAAGAAATGGCTAATAATGCAGCGAACAGGGTCAGTAGGTACTTCATAGGGTGCTTTTCAGGCCCTAAAATTAAGATTTAATACGGGAAAGCCGGTATAACCCCAAAAGGATATACCGGCTTTCCATAACTGCAGAAAGGCTGTCTTTATTAATCCTGCCACTCCGCAAGGAACACATTGGTATCGCGCGTGCCCCCGTTATTGCGGTTAGAAGAGAAAACCAGGTATTTGCCGTCGTAGGAAAACATCGGGAAGGCATCGAAGGTCTTATCGAAAGTCACCTGCTTCAGCCCGGTACCATCGAGATTGATGGAAAAGATGTTGAACTGCCGCCCACCTTCTACATGGTGATTAGTCGAGAACAACAGTTTTTCACCGGAAGGGTGGAAATAAGGAGCCCAGTTTGCACCGCCAAGGTCGGTAATCTGCTGCATGTCTGAGCCATCAACGTTGCACACGAAAATTTCCATCTCGGTAGGCTGTACCACACCTTGTGCCAGCAAAGCCTTGTAAGTGGCCTGCTCTTCTTCCGTTTTTGGACGGGAGGCCCGGAAGATGAGCTTGGTCCCATCCGGAGAGAAGAATGCACCACCATCGTAGCCTAGCTCATCTGTTACCTGTGTCAGCTCAGAACCATCTGTGTTTATTGTCCAGAGTTCCAGGTCGCCCGAGCGGGTAGAAGTGAAGACAATTTTGGAGCCATCCGGGCTCAGGGTCGCTTCAGCGTCGTAGCCGGGATGATCCGTGAGCTGCTGCTTGATATTGCCCTCAAGGTCTGCCACAAAGATGTCATAGCTTTCGTAAATCGGCCAAACGTACTTGCCATTGACAACGGGAGGGGATTCCGGGCATTCGTCTCCTCCAAGGTGAGTGGAGGCGTAGAGAATGGTGGTATCGCCCGGCATGAAGTAAGAACAGGTGGTCCGGCCCTTGCCTGTGCTGAGCATAGGAGGGCGCTCGCCGGTATAGCCGCTTAGGGGCATGTAGAAGATCTGGTCGCAGGGGGCGTCCCATGCCTCATTGGCTGCCTGAAAGACAAGCTTGGAATTGTCGAAGCTAAAGTAAGCCTCAGCGTTATCGCCGCCAAAGGTGAGTTGGCGGAGGTTTTTCAGGTTGGCTTCCTGCTCATAGCGCAGGGTGTCAGCAACTGAAGCGTTTTCGGAAGTACCCGCCTCGTCCTGAGTGGTTTGATCAGTGGACCCGGCGCCTCCGCATGCGGAAAGCAGCAACAAGACAGCGAGGAGTCCAAAGAGTTGGATTTTCATGCTCAATTTTTCCTGCAAAGATACTCGCCAGACTGAATTCTCAAAATGTAGCCTCATCGCCAATGCGTCATCAAATGGTCATAGTATCCCTATACTTAATCCCGGGGGTTAGCGTCCAGGTTGAGATCGCCAACTTTGATGGCTTTCCATTGCAGGGACTGCAGGCTGCCTGGAGTAAGTATGGCCTGGTTGAGGTTGCCGTTATACACTTCATCAAACGGGTCTTCCGGATTTTGAAAGTCATAATCTGCAGGAATAACAATCCAGGAGGGTTGTTCTCCAAAGTCACTATCAATGCTCAAAATCAATTTGCGAATCCGGATTTGATCCAGGAGGCTGACTCCTCCGCTACGGTTAGCATCTGCGGCGAGGAGGCGCTCGGGATCGGTAATGGGCTGAACACCAAGGATATGCTGGCTCAGCAAGATCAGGTCTAGGGTGCTTACCCCATTGGTAGGGTTAATATCTTTGGTAGCCCGGAGGGTGTAGGATTGTCCCGGCATGACCTGCAGGTTAAAGCTGTAAGAGCCGGTGCTGTTGGTCTGCGCTACTATAGAGTCCAACTCTGTAATCTCCAGCGACATGCCAGCTACCCCGTCATTTTGGGGGTCCACAGCGCTTCCGTTATTCGCCAGACTAACCAAGGGGCGCTGAGCACCTGTTGCCTCAATGGCAGCATCCACTTCCATAAGGGTGGCGGACTGATTAGGCCCTCTTGGATCATAATCGACGGTGCCGTCGGGAGCGATGACCACGAATGTGGGGGTGCCCAGAAAAAAGCCGTAGGTGCCATTTTGGTAGGGAGCGGTGGCGGCGAGGCTGCCGCCAGCCGGGCTTGCGCCGGGATAAGTAATGCCATGGTTGGCTTTGTAATTATTGACTTGGTTGTCTGTGTCATTGCCCAGTATGCTCAGGCTGATAAAAACAACATCGTTACTGCCGCCGCCCCACTCCTGATTGAGTTGCTCTGTGGCACTGGCGATGGCATTACAGGGCGGGCAGGAAGTAAAGAACAACTTGAGCACTACCGTTTTCCCATGATCGAGGTAATCCGCGTAGAGCTGATGGCTGTTGCCCTGACTATCAGTAATGTTAAAATCAGGAGCAGGCTGCGCAAGAAGGACCGGATAGCTGAAAAGAAAAAGGCAGGTGGCAAGCAGATAGGTTCGCATATTATCAGTGGTTTTTATCAGATGATGCTGTTGCTATATTCAAGGCTGGATAAATCATTTTTGCAGTTTTTGGCTCTCCATGATATTTCCATTGATGTTGATGATCATTTTGGAGCCTTCAAAATGTATACGAAGCTCGTTCGTATAAGTTAGCATCAGGGTGCCTTCTTTTTCGGCCAGCAGTTCGTCGTTCAGAAACAGTTTGCCTTCAAAGGCGTGCAACCGGATGACTGACCGGTCAATGGATAATTCAGGCTCAAAGATAGGCAGCTAAAGGACTAAATATCAGAATAATGCCCGGAAAAACTTGATTTATGCCCTAATCCCGTTACCTTTGCGGCACATTTTGAAAAGCATGCAGAAAGTTGTATTTCAAGACTTGGGGCGCATCCGCTATCAGGAAGCGTGGGACCTACAGGAAGCGCGCTTGCAGGAAGTTGTCGGGCGCAAACTCCACAACCGGTCTCAGCGCAAAGCTGATAAGCCTGAGATTCCACAGTCACACTATCTGCTGTTTTGTGAGCATCCCCCGGTCTACACCCTGGGCAAAAGCGGTTCTCTGGAGCATCTTTTACTTTCGGAAGCTGATCTGAAAGCGCAGGGCTTTGAGTTTTTTAAGATCAACCGGGGTGGGGATATCACCTACCACGGTCCAGGCCAGATTGTTGGCTATCCTATTTTTGATCTGGATGAATTCTTTACCGATATCCACAAATATGTCCGCTATCTGGAGGAAACCGTAATCCTTACCCTTGCATCTTACGGTATTACCGGTATGCGGGAGGAAGGGTATACCGGCGTTTGGCTTGAGGCAACAGCGCAAAAGCCTAAGCGAAAGATTTGTGCGATCGGTGTCCATCTTAAGCGGTGGGTGACGATGCATGGCTTCGCATTCAATGTCAATACCAACCTTAGCCACTTTGAGCACATCATACCCTGCGGTATAGCCGATGATGACAAAGCGGTCACTTCCATGGAAGCAGAGTTGGGGTACACGGTGGATATTGAAGAAGTCAAGACAAAATTAAGAACCACCTTTGCACAGCTCTTTGAATACGAATATGCGGATGCCAGGGCTATGAAACAGCCCACAACGAAAACCCATTAAAAACCCCAGTTGCTGAATCCTATGAAATCCTATAACGGTATGACCGACCCAACTATGATAAAAGATATTCCTAACCTGAAAGTGGAGGACGTAGCCATCGCTGTGGCACCTCGGGCAGCCCAAACCACAGAAGAAGAACTTTGGGACAGCTATCTGATTAATCTAAAAGAGGAGCCGATCTCCAATGTGCTGATCAACAGCCGTGGCTACGGCGAGCTTGACGGCGAGAAGATGAAAACCACCGTGCTGCGCCATTTCTTTGAAGAAATCGGCCCACTGCAGATCGTAAAGATTGAGCCTATTCAGGTCAAACTCTTTGACCTGACTAACGAATACTGGATCAGCTTTACCTACAAAGGGCATATGTACGACAAGAAGTACGTCTTCGTCAAAGGCAGCATTCAGGAGAACAACTTCACCACCATCCCCTTTATCAACCTCAAAGGGGTAATGATCCGATAATAGCATGAGCGAACGCAAAGCCAAACGGGTAAGCGAATCCCGTACCGTAATGACGGAAATGGTCATGCCTAACGATACCAATCCGATGGGCAACCTTATGGGCGGGAACCTCCTGCGCTGGATGGATATTGTATCCGGTATTTGTTCGGGCAAGCATTGCGAAGCGCATGTGGTGACGGCATCTGTTGACCATGTGTCTTTTCAAAAGCCCATTATGGTTGGGGATGTGGTTACACTGGAGGCTTCTGTCACCCGTGCGTTCCGTACCTCTGTGGAAGTCTACGTGGAGGTTTTCGCGAACAATATTAAGGGTGGAGACGCCCGGCGGTGCAATCATGCCTATTATACCTTTGTCGGCCTTGATGACGATCACGAGCCCATACCCGTCCCGCCTGTACTGGCACTTACAGAGATTGAGCAGCAGCGCTACGACAGCGCGCCCCGCCGCCGGGAAGTGCGCCTGATCCTAAGTGGCCGGATGAAGCCAGAGCAATCCACGGAAATCCGCTCTTTCTTTGACGATATGCCACGGCATCAGTAGGCCTGCATTCTGTCTGAATGGTGCCAAACACGTTTTTTTTCAGCTCATCGCAACCAACTTTAACCGGCAGATGCTGTACCTTTCCAGTAACAACAATCTGCCGTATGAAAAACATGCTCTTTCTTGCCGCGTTATCCCTATGCTTGTGGGGATGCGGGCAGGATAATGACTCCGGTCCTTCCTCCTTTGACGCCAGGCATCAGCCCTCAGAGGACTTCTTCCTTAAACGCTCTTATCCGGATGACCATTTCAACCTTAAAGGGTATGAAAAAGCCCTTTCCAAAGCCAGGGCAGCGCTGCAATTGCGGTCGGGGGCTTTTCCCGGCTTCGATCAGCCCTGGACAGTCAGAGGCCCGGGGAATCTTGGTGCCCGCATCAATACTATTGCTGTACACCCTCAGGATGATGGGACCATTTATATTGGCTTTTCCAGAGGAGGCGTTTGGAAGACCACCGATGACGGAGCCTCCTGGGCTCCCATTTTTGACGATCAGCCCTTCCTGGCTATTGGCGATATCGAAATAGACCCCACCGATCCTGAGCGCGTATACGTAGCTACCGGCGATCCGAATATCAGCTCGCACCCCGGGATAGGGGATGGCTTGTACCGAAGCGAAGACGGCGGGCAAACCTGGGAAAAGCTCGGGCTACAGGCACAACGCATCCTGCCGCGCATCCTCGTCCACCCTGATCAACCCGATATCCTAACGGTAGCGGCGATGGGGCTTCCTTTTGAACGCAATACCCAGCGTGGCATTTATCAGTCTATAGATGGTGGGGCGACGTGGACTCAAACCCTGTTCATCAGTGATCAGGCGGGCGCCATTGATTTGGTGCGCCATCCTACCAATCCGGAGGTGCTCTATGCCAGTGGCTGGGACAGGATCCGGAGCAATACCGAGAGCCTGGTTACCGGGCCTGGCGCAAAAGTGTTCCGGTCTACCGATGGCGGACTGACCTGGGAAATGCTCTCCGGAGGGCTCCCTATGGAACCTACCGGACGAGTGGGGCTGGCCGTTACCCCTGCCGCGCCCGAAAATATCTATGCCATGTACGTAGGACTGAATAGCCAGTTGCAAGGCATTTATAAATCGGAAGACGAAGGGGATACGTGGAGCCTGATTACCGAAAATTTGGGCATCAATGGCTTGCCTACAGACGCTCTGGGAGGCTTTGGCTGGTACTTTGGCAAGCTCCGGGTAAGCCCGGTTTCCGAAGACGATATCTTTCTGCTTGGCGTAGACCTGTGGCGGTCGCCGGATGGTGGCGCAAACTGGGCGATGGCGTCCCCTCCCTGGTTTATCTACGAAGTCCATGCCGATAAGCACGACCTGGTGTTTGACAGTCAGGAAAATATCCTGCTGGCTACCGATGGTGGGCTGTACCGTTCGGATTACAGCGCCCTTAACTGGGAAGATATGGAACGTATACCCACCAGTCAGTACTACCGGATAGCCTGGAACCCTCACCGGCCCGATTGGGTGTACGGCGGGGCTCAGGACAATGGAACGTCTGGTGGGCCCAATCTCGAATTCGAATGGCCCCGCATTTACGGTGGTGATGGCTTTCAGACGGCTTTCCGTCCGGATTTGCCGCAGGTGATTTACGCAGAGACTCAAAGAGGGAACATCGTGGGCTCTTCTGACGAAGGGCAGTCCTGGTTTAGTGCCACTGAAGGGATTATCCCTACTGACCGCCGGGACTGGGATATGCCTTACATCATCAGTCCTCATGATCCGGATGTGATGTACACCGGCACCTTCAGGGTTTACCAAAGTACGGCTGGCGTTGTTCCGCAGTGGGCCCCCATAAGTGAAGACCTGACAGATGGATTGATGCTCCATCCCCGCTATCATGCTATCACGAGCATTCAGGAGTCGGCGGTGGTTGAAGGGCGATTGTATGTGGGCACAGTAGACGCCAACGTCTGGCGTTCTGATGATGCCGGTGGGCAGTGGGCCAACATCAGCGCCGGGCTTCCGGAGCGTTATGTAACGAGTGTGAAGCCCTCCCCTGATTTCGAAGACTACGTTTATGCGGCTCATTCCGGCTACAAGGACAATGATTTCATCCCTCACCTGCACCGGAGCACGGATGCCGGGCAAACCTGGGAAGATATTTCCGGAGACCTGCCGCCTTTGGCCGTCAATGACGTATACATTTTGCCGGGTCATCAGGATTCTATCCTTTTCGCAGGTACTGACGGAGGGGTGTATGGCACTATGAATGCCGGTATGCAGTGGGAGAGGCTTGGGGCCGATCTTCCATTCGTTCCGGTATACGACTTGGAATACGACAGCATCAACAACCGCTTGCTGGTGGGGACATTTGCCCGCTCTATTCTTTCCTATCCGCTTGACTCCCTGATTATTGAACAGGAAATGGAAGACACCACGGTGGTTCAGGTTAATGAACTGGAACTTCAATCTGCACTGGAAGCTCATCCGAATCCGGCCACGGCATTTGTCAACCTTTCTTTCTCAAATATTTATCCCGGGCGGGCCTATGAAATTGCTATTCTGAATGCTAGCGGGCAGCTGGTAGAGTTGATGAAAGGGCAGCAGCAGGGTAGGGCTGTTCATCAGATTGACATTCAAAGCTGGCCTGCCGGCTGGTACGTCGCAAAAGTGAAAATGCACCAACAGATCCATCAGGTCAAATTTCTGAAGCAATAGTATGAAGCAGACAGGGCTTCGATGGTCATCATCGAAGCCCTGTAACTCATTTCCAATTATTTAGGCGTTTACTCCTCTTCTTCATACCGGTCTCTGCCGGAACGATCGATGATCGTACTGCTGGCTTGCTGCGTACCCTGCAGGACCACATCAAGAATATTGACATGTGCCGGCTGGTTAACGATGAAATAGATGGATTCTGCCACATCATGGCTGGCCAGAGGCTTAAAGTCCTCATAGATACGAGCACGGCTTTCGTCCCCATCGAAGCGAACGAGAGCAAACTCCGTTTCTTCCACATGAGCAGGGCTCACCATACCTACACGCACACCGTGCTTGTGCAAATCCATACGCATAGCTTTTGTCAGGCCATCCACACCAAACTTAGTAGCGTTGTAGACATTTCCGTTGGGGTAGGCTTCCTTACCTGCCGTTGAGCAGACATTTATGATGTGCCCTGTGCCGCGTGCGACCATACCCGGAGCCACGAGGCGCGTCATATACAGCAGCCCCTTTAGGTTCGTATCGATCATCTCTTCCCAGTGGCGGAGCTCCCCTTCATGCACAGGAGCCAGCCCTTTAGCTTTCCCGGCATTATTGATAAGGATATCAATCTCTGCCCATTGCCCGCTCAGTTGATGGAGTGCGGCTTCACATTCCTGCTCGCTGCGTACATCAAAAGTCAGGGGCATTACTTCTGCTTCAAATTGCTCCGTAAGCTGTGAGCGGAAGAGGTCCAGGCGTTCCCTGCGCCGTCCGGTGATAATTACGCGATAGCCTTTTTCTGCAAACAGAGAAGCTGTTGCCTTGCCGATACCGGAAGTCGCCCCGGTTATCAAGACGGTCTGATCGACCTTTGGGCGGGGTGGGGGCGGGGGGGTAGCCGGGCGGGCAGCGAGCTGCCCCTCTAGGTCATTGACCGTTTCTTCTTTTTCCCGGAGCAACTGTTCGAGTTGTACAATACTGTCCTTAAGTGCTTCAATTGCGCTCATATTGACGGTACCTGAAGCCGATGTGGAGGTTTGCTTTTCGTGTGTATTCCCTTCTGCCTGAGCGGCGGCAATAGCAAAGGCTTCGTCATTTTCAGCCGTCTTTAGTTCCGGATTGATCTGAATAGCTTTCTGATAAGCATCTGCTGCTTTCCGGTATTCGCCCAGCTGATGGTATACCAGTGCCATATCGTAGTACGCAAAAGGGTGGAAAGCATTGACTTTCAGGGTTTTCTTGAAATACTTCACTGCTTTTTCGGGCTTGCCAAGCGCTTCATTCAGGAGTAGTGCATACTGGTACAGCGCATCGTAGTTGCTTCTGTCCTGCTTCGCCGCTTTCCTGAAGTATTTGGCCGCTTCGGCACGCTCCTCTTCAAAGTGAGCGGCAGTAATCATGCCCAGACGGTAGTACACATTTGGGTAATCTTCATCCACATCAAGCAGCATCAGATAATGGCTGCGGGCCGATTCAAAGTCGCCCTCCAGCTCTTCCAGTTCTCCAAGCAAAAACAGGGCATCGGTGTTTTCCGGGTCCAGCTCAATAACCGGCAACAGCTCTTCACGGGCGGAATGGTAATCCTTGCGGGACCGGGCGAGCATCAACGCATAATGGTAGCGCAGGGTGGCATTATCAGGTTGTGCTTCAATGGCATCAGCCATAGTTTGCAGCCCATCCTCCACCTGCCCGTTGTTGAGCAGGCTTAGGGCACGCTCAATGCGGTCCTGATCCTGTATTTCGGTTGAAACTTCCTCCTCAGGACTGGTTTCTTCAGCCACAGGCTCGAAGATTTCTTCATGATCCTGCTCACCAGATTGTTGCCAGTACTCCGAGCCATCTTCCATATCAGCAGCCTTGGATTGAGTTTCTGTCTCTTCATCTTCCGGGCTAAACCCGGTTTCCGGTTCAGGAGTAGGAGTATCAGCGACAATATCTTCGTCTTCCTGCTCATTGGATTCAGGGGCCTCTGCAGGCACATCCTCCACAGGTTCGTCCATTTCCGGACTGACGTTGCTTTCGCTTTGTTCCGGGTAGAGTTTGTCAATGCCCGGGATGTTGGCGATGATTTCAGGGTCGGGATCCGGCTCTGCTTCGGTTTCCACTTCAAGGGCTTCCGGCTCCGGTGCGGTGGGTTCCGGCTGCGGAACAGGAGGATTGAAGCCCGTTTTGAAGGAAGTCCAGCTGGCTTCGTCTTCTGTGAAAATGAAAAATTGCTGGTAGGCATTAGCCTTGAACTGAGGCAAGATCAGGTAGTTCATACTGCGGAGCAAGCGGAGGAATTCACCCACTTCACTCGACACTTCCCGCATTACCTTGAGGTGCGTATTGAAATGGTCTTCATCCAGCTCGTTCATCTGCCGCTTTTGTCGCCGCAGGTCCAGGTACTGGTCCTGCCAGTAGTTGATATACTGAATAATATCGCTCACCCGTTCAAAATCGGTATGTACAGCTTTTTTCTGCCCTGTAGCCGGATCTTCGGTTATGCCGTCAATGATGATCGGCAGAATATCATGCCGCTTTTCCTGCAGCAGCTTCAGCCCACGGCTCATGCATTGAGCTGATTTGAGGTAATTGTCGCTAATGAAAAGCAAAATAGGGTCTGACTGCCCAAGCAACTGATCAGTTAGGAAGTTGTTATCCGTTGACCGGTTGCAGGAATAATGGTGAAAGGTGTAAGCAGAGGCAGACAAATGTTCCTGAACTTCTGCAACAGTAGACTCATTATCAGCGCAGTAGGCCAGTGCAATACTATTCGTACTCATGATTGTTGATGATTTTTGGGTGTTATGCTTAGCAGTTTGACGGACCTGCCTGCCTGGCCGTGGCTTCACGGGCAGACAGGAATAAATGATACAATTTTTCTCTGTTACTCACTCCAGCAGGCTAGCTATAAATGTATTAAATTCTTTTCTGAAATCCACATAGGCAGAGGTAGCAGGGCCATTGAAACCGGTATGTATACGCTCTACTTCTCCGTTTTTGTTGATGATAATCATCGTGGGATAGGCAATGACCTCGGAGAGCATCGGTAGTGCTGCTGCCGCTGCTAATTTGTCAGCAGGCCCGGCGAGTGCGATCTCGTACCCCGGATTGAGATGGTCTTTAAAACGCCGGATGGCCGCCATAGCCTTTTCCGGGTCTTCGTAGCGTTCAAAAGCAAGGCCGATAACCTCCAGGTCAGCCTGCGGATGGTTTTCCAGGTATGCTTTCAGGAATTCCGTTTCGTCCCGGCAGTTGGGGCACCAGGTCCCAAGCAATTGTACAATGACCACCTTGCCCTCATACCGGGCATCCGGGAACCGTAGGGTGTCGCCGGAAGGGGTAGGGAAGGCAAATTCAAGAGTGGAGTAGCCTGCTTTGAGCCCGGTCAGGCTGTCGGGGTCGGCCAAGGTCGCCTCTGAATCTTTTTTTGCCGTCCAAAGGGTCTGAAAGTGCTTACCGGAACGGAAAGAGCCCAACAAACTGCCATCTTCCCGGATCCGGGCTTCAAACATAAAGGCATGAGCCCCGTCAAAACAGCTGAGGTAGACTTTGTCAGCCTGTACACTACCTTCCAAAAAGCGGTAATCGCCCGTTTCGGTCATAAAAGTGCCGGTCAAAGCATTCCCATCCTGCTTTAGCTCAGCAACAGCGGGGTACTGCTCGCTTTCACCTCCCTCCACGCCAAAGGTAACTGCCCACTTGCCGCTCAGGTCCGTTTTGGGCGTTTTGCGCAGCGTGGTGAAACGATGCCCTTTGCCGTGATAGCCCTTGAAGGGGATACGATAGTCCTCGCCCCGGTTGTTGACGATCCATTCGCCCTCCATGACATCTTCTTCATAGATGGCTTCGATGCGGGAATCATAGACCGGGAAATTGATCACGATGGTATCTTTTGCAGTAGACCGGTCCAGCCCAATTGTAATATCATCTACCCGGAACCGCTCCGCTCCGTTGATCAGCTCGATGTAGAAGTCGGTGTCATTGGTATACACGACTTCAAAATTGAAGGGCAGTTCGCCATTGGTCACTTCTTCGAATTCCAGGTTGAGCTTTTCCGGCAGTGGCTCTCCATCGGGATTAGGGGTTACCAGGTTGGGCTCCAACTCCAGTACACCACGCCATGGGCCGGGAGGCAATGCCGAAAATTCGTTTTCGACAACGATACAGCCAGTCTGCTGGAATAGCGAAGCGGCAAGCAAAAGCACAGCGATGAGCCGGAAAGCGTTGTTCATGCAATATTCAGATTTGCGGGTTCTAATACTATACTCCATAATCGGTCAAAAGATGCATTTTTAAGGCTCAAATGTGAATTTTTCCATTTTGTTGCCTTAAGTTTCCTCCGATTTAGGATTTTGTTCCTTTAAAATGGTCTTCCTTGTACTTGAACAGCACATTGAAGCTGGTCAGGCTGCCGTAGATACGGGTGATGTACTGCTGCAGATTGACTTTTTCTTCATCGTTCAGATTGCTGCTGTTAATGCGTTGTTCCATTACGCGCAAGCGGTCGCGGACCATCACGATTTTATGGAAGAAACTCTCGATGGGCATCTCCTTGGCTTTTGCCGGATCGCCCGGCTCCAGTATGAGTTTCCCGCCTTCCCAGCGGTTGCCCAGCTCTGTGATTTCCTGTAAATCTGAAAAATTGCGCAGGACTTTGATCAGGGACTTTTCGATTTCATTGAAGGAGACCCCTTCCTCAGCCGGGACCGCATCAATGATTTCCCATTTATCGTATTCCTTACCGACCTGTTTGATGCCATAAACCATGAAGCATACATCGTAGGCCACTTTGTGCAATCGGATGACGACGCCATCACCGTAAGCCGGGTGCTTGACCCGGGAGCCAATTCCAAGCAATTGTTGTTCAGCCATGGGTATTTAGAATTATACAGTTTCAAGTTCTTCCAGCCGTTTCACATCCAGTTCGCCTTCCGTTTGGGCAATCAGGGTGGAAACTGTTGCATCTCCGGTCACATTTACCACCGTCCGGCACATATCCAGGATGCGGTCCACCGGAAAGATGATTGCAATCCATGCGGGATTAAGCCCTACGGACTGCAGCACCACGATCATCATAACCAGCCCTGCACTCGGTACTGCGGCTGAGCCTATGGAAGCCAGCGTGGCGGTGAGCACGATCGTCAGTTGCTGCCCCAGGGTAAGGTCTACCAGGTGCATCTGCGCCAAAAAGACCACCGCAATAGCCTGGTAAAGGCTCGTGCCATCCATATTAACGGTTGCGCCAATGGGCAGTACGAAGTTGGTGACATTTTGGGAGACTCCGATGTTGTCCCGGACACATTCCATCGTCACGGGTAGCGTTGCCGCACTGGAGCTCGTTGAAAAAGCCAGAAACTGCGCCGGGCTAATTCGCCGGAAGAAACCGCTGTAGGATAATTTCTTCACAAAGAAGGAAGCAACCAGAGGGTAAAAGATAAAGATCATAAACAGAAGACCGATCAGTACGGCTATGGAATAACTGAGCAGGCCTTTAAAGATTTCGATAACCTCTGCCGGCGTACTGGCCATTTTGGAAATCACCCCTGCCATAAGAGCAAAAACGAAAAATGGGGCGGCCTCCATCACCACTTCCACCATTTTGAGGAAGACTTCATTGACTCCATCTATTAGCTGTCGTACCGGTTGTGCCTTTTCCTGAGGGATGAGCAACAACATAATGCCAAAGAAAATCCCAAAGAAGATAACTTGCAGCATTCGGCCTGAATCGGTCAGTGCTGCGAAGATGTTATCGGGCACAAAGTCCACCAAAAACTGCAGCGGGCCGGCTTCTTTAAATTGCTCAGCGGCTTTCATCCGGGCTTCTACGCCTTCGTCGCTCATTTCAGTTTTCATGGCAGCTTCTGCCTCAGCAACGAGATCCGCATACTCTGGCTTGGAAAGGTAGCGCTCTCCGTCCAGTATACGTCCACCGGGGGTGCTTTCTGCCCATAATTCGTACTTGAGCCGGTTCTTGACCCGCTGCCCTTCATCGATGTAGTCACCTGGCTGGAACAGGTTGACGACCACCAGACCTACGGTAACCGCTGCTACCGTGGTAACAACATAGGCCACCAGGGTCTTTGCCCCCATTCTGCCCAGCTTTGCAGGATCAGGAAGCCCTGCGACGCCGCCAATGATGGAAAACAATACCAGTGGTACAGCGATAAATTTCAACAAGCGGATAAATATGGTGCCAAAGGGGTCAATCCAGTTTTGTGTAAAACTATTCCATCCCAGTGAACTGGAAACGAGAGAGTAAATGATACCGGCAATAAGACCGATGATGATTTTCCAGTGCAGCGGTAAATTTTTTATCATAATCGTGTAAGGTCAGGTAGTTGAAGCCCCCAAATTAGACATTTTATAGCAAGCAAAATAAAAATTTGGCTAAGTTTGCCGCATGAGCACAAAGAATGACCTCTTTCTAAGAACCGCCCGTGGAGAGGCGGTGGAACGCCCGCCGGTATGGCTAATGCGGCAGGCAGGGCGCATCCTGCCACAGTACCGCGCCATCCGCAACCGGCTTTCCGGCTTTAAAGAATTGGTGGAAACACCGGAGCTTGCCGCCGAAGTGACCATTCAGCCGGTAGATGAGCTCAATGTGGACGCTGCGATCATCTTTTCTGATATTCTGGTTATCCCCGAGGCGATGGGGCTGACCTATGAAATGGTAGAGAAACGCGGGCCGCTTTTTCCGGAAGTGATCAAAAGCGAGGCGGACGTTCAAAAGCTGACAAGCGGTGCCGACGCAGCGGCTGAACTGCAGTACGTTTACGATGCCGTGGCGCTCACACGGCAGCAACTGGACGGCCGGGTGCCCCTCATCGGATTCTCGGGCGCGCCCTGGACACTGCTGGCTTATATGGTGGAAGGCAGTGGCAGCAAGACGTTTTCAAAAGCCAAGAAGCTACTCTATACAGACCCAAAGCTCGCCCATCAATTGCTGGAGAAGATTTCGGAAACCGTCATTGCTTACCTCAAACTGAAGGTCGAAAGCGGCGCGCAGCTCGTGCAGGTATTCGACTCCTGGGCGGGTATTCTTAGCCCGGCGCAGTACCGGGAGTTTGCGTTGCCTTATATAAAGGTGATCGCAGAATCCATTACCGATGTTCCCGTTACTGTATTTTCGAAGGGCGCCTGGTTTGTCTACGAAGACCTTGGGCAGGTGGATTGTCAGGTAGTTGGGCTGGACTGGAACACGCCCCCTGAGCTTGCCCGTGAATGGGTAGGCCCTGACAAAGTATTGCAGGGCAACCTGGACCCTTGTCAGTTGTACGCGCCGCCCGAGGAAGTGGCGAAGGCAGCTGTAGCCATGCTGGACCGCTATGGCAGGGGGCATATTGCTAACCTGGGGCATGGCGTTTATCCGGATACGCCTCTTGAAGGTGTTAAGGCATTTGTCAACGCTGTCCGGGCCTATCAGTACAAATAAGTATCTGGTTTTTTATTAGATTTGCCCCCGTGCGCATTATTTTGGATGCGTTTTTACGACAGGCAAAGCCGGATAAACAGGCTTTTTATGATCGTATACCGCTGAGAATCAATACACTGCCTGTTTGCGGCATGGTGCTTTTACCGTTGCTCAACAGTGGTGCGACCCCCGAAAACCTTTTGTGTTGCTGTTACAGCGAAAAATAATCATCATCCAAAAAGCAACTGAATGGGCTGGTTTAAACGACTCAAAGATGGCATTCAAACCGCCACACGAAATAAAAAGGACACCCCTGAAGGACTGTGGTACAAATGCCGGCGCTGCAAGGAAACGTCTACCGTTAAGGAATTGAAGGACAACTTCTTCAAATGCCCGCATTGCAACTTCCATGTCCGTCTGCGTTCCTACGATTACTTCGGCCTGATTTTCGATGGGCAGTACGAGGAGCTGTATGAAGATTTGCGCTCTAAGGACTTTCTGAACTTTACTGACCTCAAGCCCTATACCGAGCGGTTGGAGGATGCTAAAGACAAAACTGGCCTCACGGATGCGGTAGCTGTAGCGAAAGGAAAAGTCAACCGCCGTTCTCTGGTGATTGCGGCGATGGATTTCAAGTTTATCGGCGGGTCTATGGGCTCCGTAGTGGGGGAAAAGATCGCGCTTGCGATTGACCACTGTATCGAGCACCGCATTCCTTTTTTGATGATTTCCAAGTCAGGTGGTGCCCGTATGATGGAGTCGGCATTTTCGCTGATGCAAATGGCGAAGACTTCGGCTAAGCTTACCCAACTGGCGAGGGCTAAAGTGCCTTATTTCTCTTTGATGACGGATCCGACCACGGGTGGTGTAACAGCTTCTTTTGCCATGCTTGGCGATATCAATTTTGCGGAGCCGGAAGCACTGATTGGTTTTGCGGGCCCCAGGGTCATTAAAGAGACCATCAAAAAGGAGTTGCCGGAAGGCTTCCAAACTTCGGAGTTCCTTTTAGAGCATGGCTTCCTGGATTTCATCGTGGACCGCAAGGATTTGAAAGAGGTGATTTCCGACCTGCTGTATTTCTTTGAAAAACCACCTGCCAACCCGGTTACTGAAGATGAGCAGCAATAGTTTCCTACGCCTGAAGGAAGATATCCTTGAAAAGGAGCTGGTGCCCGGTTTCAATGCGCGCCTGATTCATACGGATGAGGTGACCATCGGTCATGTACAAGCTCAAAAGGGGAGTGTCCTGCCTGAGCATCAGCACCCGCATCAGCAGGTTACCAACGTGATCTCCGGGAAGTTGTCGATGACCGTGGACGGTAAAACAAAGATCTGTGAAGCCGGAGATGCTGTGGTGATTCCCGGTAACACCCCACATTCAGCGGAGGCGCTTACGGATTGTTACCTGATTGATGTTTTTCACCCGGTGCGGGAGGATTATAAGTAGGCTTGGGCTGGGATTGTGCTGTTTTCTTTTTGATTTTATACTTGTCCTGACGCACATTCCGCACCTATGGCGCGGAGCTAGTGCTATGCCTTAGGTTTACCCACATTGTGCCCCTAATGGGGCATTGAAATGGCATAGCTGAGTTGAACACCAAGCAGTGCTTATTTTCAATTCGCTTTTTAAACTCAAGGGAAACTTTTCAAGTCCCGTTAGGGACTGTATGTTGGTAACCTCCAATCTGCAACCGCTTTCCCCGCGCCGTAGGTGCGGAATGTGCCTTTGTCGAAAGGTCTGGTGCTAAGCATGAGTAAGGTGGTGGAGTTCTTACCGTAATCGCCTGCAGCAGCGTCCAGCAGCTCACATTTCGCACCTACGGCGCGAGGCCGTGCGACACTTTATAGTTACCGACATTTTGCCCCTAAAGGGGCATTGGGGCGGGCAGCGCTCGGCCACAGCTAAACCATAGCGGCTCTAGTCTAAGCCCTCTTTTGGAACTCAGGGAACAAGTATTGAAGGCCTTGATGTCCCGCCAAGGACCGTCCGTAGCCCCCCTAATCCTATTGCCGCTTTCCCGTGCTGCCGGCTTTTTGTCCAGTAATACTCTTTTACTTTCTGATGAGACATGAAGGCAAAGCCCCAAAGCTCCGCTAGGAGCTGTATGTGGGTAACCACCAATCTGCTGCCGCTTCCCCGCGCCGTAGGTGCGGCATGTGCCTTCGTTGGAGTTCAGATCTATGAAGGATTAATCAACAGAGCCATATGGCATAGTGCGTTGAGCAAATCACATTCCGCACCTAATGGCGCGGAGCTATTGCGATGTCTTGGGGTTACCCACATTTTGCCCCTAACGGGGCATCGCGCTGTTAGCGTTTTGTCATACCGAAGGGTAGTGGGGGTTATGGCCAGTGCGCCTTTTTGCTCAGGCGAACGTGTAGGCACTCCATTGAAGTCCCTTTAGGGACTGTATGTGGGTAACCCTAATCTGCCTATCGCTTTCCCCGCGCCGTAGGTGCGGCATGTGCCTCCCACAAAGGCCTGCTATCAACAGAGCCTTGTTTATCGTGTAGACGCCTTGAGCAAATCACATTCCGCACCTAACGGCGCGGAGCCATTGCGGTTCCCTTGGAGTTACCCATATTTTGCCCCTAGCGGGGCATTGCGCTGGTGGAGTTTCGTCATGCCGAAGGGTAGCGGGGGCTACGGTTAGTGCGTTTTTTTGCTCAGGCGAACGTGTAGGCAACCCCTTGTAGTCCCGTTAGGGACTGTATGTGGGTAACCCCAATCTGCTATCGCTTTCCCGCGCTGTAGGTGCGGAATGTGCCTCGTGGATCACCTAAGCATCCACCTCATGTTACCGTCACTCACTCCCCAAACGGATTACTAAACGCCGGATTATTTACAAAGCTTGTATCTGTCAGCATATTTAGAAAGGCGATCATGGCTTGCTTCTGTTCGTCGCTCAGGGCGAAGGGTTGGATGTTTGGGTCTTCATTGGCGATACCGTGCCCGCCAGCTGCGTAAGAGTCCAGTACCTCCTCAAGTGTGGCAAAGCGCCCATCGTGCATGTAGGGTGCGGTGAGGGCGATATTACGTAGGGTAGGCGCCCGGAACTTACCATTGTCGTAGATATTTCCAGTCACTTCTCCGAAGCCTTTGTCCGGGAAGCTTTCGAGGTCCTCCACATTAGAGATACCATTGTTGAAGAAGTTGTTTTCTGTAAAGAGGGAACTACCGTGGCAGTGCGAGCAGCCCGGGTGCTCCTGAGTAGGTAACGCTTGCTCTACAAAGAACAGGTCACGCCCCATTTGCTCTTCCTCGGTAGGCCAGCCCTGCTGTGCCCATACCACCTGATCAAAACGGGACTGATAGCTGACCATCGTCCGCTCAAACTGAGCAATGGCTTTTACGGCCAAATTCCGGTCAATTTCACTCGCATATTCAATACCAAAGGCTTCCCGGAATTTTGCCGGATAATCCGGGTGGTTCCGAAGTTTCTCTTCCACTACGTCCCAGGACTCGTCCATCTCCCGGTGGTCTTCGATAGGTACCAGGGCCTGTTCTTCCAGCGTGGCGGAACGGCCATCCCAGAAAAAGCCCCGTGGGTTGAAGGCGAGGTTCACCAAAGGCATAGAAGACCGTACGCCCAACTGACCGTCAATACCCGTGCTCACCGCTACGCCATCCGTAAAGCTCAACTCCTGAAAGTGACAGCTGCCACAGGAAATCGTGCTGTCTCGTGAAAGGATGGGATCATAAAACAGCATGCGGCCCAGTGCAATGCCCTCTTCTGTCATCGGGTTGTCCGGCGGAAGGATAGGATTGGGGAAATGATCGGGCAGATAGTCAAAGGAATAGTCCGTCGGGTTGTAATCCGCCAGTATCGGTTCTTCCTGCGGGCAGTTATCGCATACGGTAGGATCACCGGTGTTATCTTCCTGACAGGCACTGAAAAGGGTCAGGGTGAGCAGAGCAAGAAAAAGGGGTAGCGCAGGTATTTTCATTGTAGCAAAACTTTTTGATCGGACAATTTACGAACAAACGAAGTATCGGTAAGGGTTCCCAGAAAAGCGATTAAAGCCCGCTTGTCCTCGTCACTGAAATGTAATTTTCTGATTTTTGGGTCTACATTAAGCCCAGGGTGCCCTCCGCTGTTGTAGTGCTCAATGACTTCCTCAAGGGTGGCAAAGCCCCCATCGTGCATGTAGGGCGCCGTAAGGGTAATGTTACGCAGGCTGGGTACTCTGAAGCGGCCGTTGTCATATTTTACGCCCGTTACGGCACCCCGCCCGGCATCCGGATAATGATAAGGAGCCAGCTCCTGTTGCACACCATTATTCATATAGGTCTGATCGGTGAACAGAGGTGGCGTATGGCAATGGCCGCATTCGCCATCCGGCAGGTCTTCTGAAGAATCAAAAAAGATATGCTTGCCATGCAACTCCAAATCCGTGTAAGCTGCTTCCCCCCGCATCACGCTGTCGTACTTGCTTTCGCTGCTCATAAGGCTTCGCTGAAAATGGGCCAGGGCATGGACAACTGTCTGCTGTGCGATGCCTGTTCCAAACGCCTTCTCAAAGTAGCCCGGATAGTCCGGATGCGCTTCCAAACGGGACAACACCGTAGCCCAGTCGCTGCCCAGTTCATTGGGATTAATGACCGGATGCACGGCTTGTTCCTCAAGGGTGGGGGAGCGGCCATCCCAGAACAACCCTTCGGTTATCCAGGCCAGATTGACCAGGGACGGTGCATTGCGGATGCCTTCGCGGTTGTCAACGCCCACTGCGATCGCTTTGCCATCGGTGAAGGCTCGCTCCGGCAGGTGGCAGCTGCTACAGGAAAGGCTGAAATCTTTGGAAAGGACAGGATCGAAAAACAGCATTTGCCCCAGCGCCGCTTTTTCCGGGCTGTACGGGTTCGCTGCATCCTCCACCAACTGTACAAAGTGGGCTGGCCCCTGCAAAGGAGCCTCCCTCACTGAAGGAGCCGGATCAGTGGTACATTGAGGCAGACTGAACAACAGTAAAGCTGCCCCGATCATATGCCAGGGGCGTTTTGTCATTTACCGGGTTTCGAGGCGGACTGCATTCGGGAAATTCTCACCCATGAAAACAGCAGCCGGAGAAGTGGTGGAATGCGCAAACTGCCCTTCCCGGAAATCCCAGTACGTCCCGTCTCCTTTGATGAGAATTTTCTGAAGGTCGATATTTAGAGCGAGGGTCTTCGGCGTTCCTTTTTCCAGGTCAATTGCTCCGGTAAATTGGACCGTGCTGTAGTTGTTGTCACCCCCGACATGGTAGGTGAGCTTATCCTGGAACTGCCCATCGGCATCCAAATCTGCATTGCCTTCTACTTTGAAAAAGATATAGCTGGAGGCATCTTCCCAGTAGTTCTGAGACAGCGGGTGCGTCAGGTCGTAGTCAGGTGGAATAGTAGCATTAAGCACGGGAGAAACACCGAGCCCGATTTTTAACCCCGTGTAGTTGCGGACGGGCACTTCCATCTTAACAACTTCCACGCCTTCGGCGGCATCTTCGTCCGTGAAGACATTGCCAAAGCTGACCAACGCAACATCGGTCAGCAATTCTTCTTTTTCGACACCGTCTTCTTCGTAGACCAGCGCGATGTCAGAAAGGTAAGTCTGCAGCAGTTGCATCTGCAGCGCCATATTGTCTTCGTACTCATAGGTCCGCTCAAACATCACGAGCGGGTCGTCTCCGTAGGTGCCCGTAGCCAGGAGGGTAAGCTCTGTGGTGGCGGGTCCACCGTTGTCATCAGAGTTGCCACAGCCAGCCACAAAGACGGCAACGGCAAGCGCAAAAAGGGATAGTATTTGCTTCATAAATTCAGCTTCTAATTGATTTTAGCTGTAAACATAACAGGTTTACCACAAAAGCTGTTGTCCTTTTCAACGCTATTCCAGTACGATTTCCTGCAAAGAAAAGGCCTCTGCTGTATTGCCGACAATTATTTGCTGCAATTCGGCATTGGAATCTGTCGCTACATTGATGCCCGCCAGCCACTTGCTGTAATCGATCTGTATCACAACTTTGAGGTTGAAGCCGGGAATTTTCTCCCCACCTACGGGCAACTGCACCTGCTGAAGATTGGCAAAAGTGCCGATGCGGAGCTGCTCAGGGATGGTATCGGCCGCAGTGGTATCCCGGAAGAGCTCTATGAATTGGTACACATAACCCGAGTCCTGGTTGAAGTAGAGCAGGCTATCGGTCAGCCCAAGGGGGTGGCTAAGCGGGATGGAATCGGCAATGGCGACGTTGGCCTGCCCGTTCACCCCCACAAAAAACCGAAGGCTTTGCAGATCAGCGGCTTCCCGCAGGGTGCCCAGACTAATGCTGCTGCTGTTGCCTGCCCGGACGAAGCCGAAATTGTCAGGCACCATTTGCAGCACGACGTTGCCATTGTTGTCGAACAGGTATAGATCGAGCTCTTCTTCTATTTTAAGGTAGGCCCCATCCGTACGCTGCAGTTCGAAATCGGATATAAAAAATTCGAACGCATTCACCGAGAAGGGGTTGCCGGCTTCATCCAGATAGACGCTGTCGCGCAACCGGAAAGTATAAACCGTATCCGGCGTGCTGTAGACGTGGGTGAACTGCACTCTGATCTCCGGATATTCGCAATCCTCCGGCGCATTGTTGTCAGCCGCAAAATTGTAGTTAACGGCCTCCAGGTCAAGGCACCCGTCCTGAGGCTCGTAGCATCCGCTCCATAGCGTCAGGAGCAATATTATACCCGCAATAATTCTACTGATTCTCATATTCGCGTACCAATCTCTTCACAATTTGCTTCACCTGCGAGCTGAATTCCTTATTGAGGATCCAATTGAAGTATTGTTTGTCTTTGGACAGTGTCTCGCCGACCGGCTTGCCATTGTATTTACCGAAACTGAACACAATAGAGCCGTCAACATCATACTTCATTTTCTGCGTCGCGTCCACATAACGCAAATCATTGGTAAAATCGTGCACCACCTGCATATCGTTGGTCACCGGGGTAGGGGTGATGTTGCCATCGTCGTCTTCGTAGTCCACGCCTCTGTATTTTTCCAGCTGTCCTTTGAAGACATCGATAGTCGCGTAGACATCGGCGAGGGCGTCGTGGGCATTTTCCATCTCCTTGTTGCAGTAAAAGCGCACCGCAGCCTTAAGGTTACGGGGCTCCATTTTGTAGAAGATGCGCTGCACATCGATGGACCGGCGGTTGTCGATATTGAATTCGATCCCTACACGGTCGAACTCCTCCATCAGCATGGGAATGTCGAAGCGGTTGGAGTTGTAGCCCGCCAGGTCGGCATTGCCGATGAAGTTGTAAATCTCCTCCGCCACCTGCTGAAAGGTAGGCTTGTTGGCGACATCCTTTGGGGTGATCCCGTGGACTTCCATCGCTTCTTCACTGATCGGGATGCCCGGGTTGATGAGCATGCTCAGTTCCTGAGGCTCCCCTCCCTTTTTGGGGTATTTGACCATTGCGATTTGTATAATCCGGTCTCTGACCACGCTA
Organism: Phaeodactylibacter xiamenensis; assembly: GCF_000759025.1. GTDB lineage: Bacteria > Bacteroidota > Bacteroidia > Chitinophagales > Saprospiraceae > Phaeodactylibacter > Phaeodactylibacter xiamenensis. The sequence continues at coordinate 107,982 of NZ_JPOS01000083.1, forward strand.
AGCCCAGTGGCTTCTAAATCAAAAAAAATCAAGTCCCGGTCCAGATTGAAGTCCATAGTAATGGTTATTCGTCGTTTGATTGAAAAAGTTCTTTAAGCCCCTGCGTATAGGTCACGGCCATGCCGCCGTCCGGTAAGCCATAAATAAAATAGGCTTCAATGCCCGCCAGGGATTCTGCCATTGGCTTTGCTTTTTCAATGCCCATGGTCATGAAAGCGGTGGCGTAGGCATCGGCGGTCATACAGTCGTCTGCAAAAACGGAAGCGCTTAGCAGGGTATTGCGCTCCGGGTAGCCGGTTTTGGCGTTGATGGTGTGGCTGTATTTTTGCCCTTCCACCTCGTAGTAATTCCGGTAATTGCCGGAAGTGGCCAGCGCCCGGTCCTTCAGAGGCACGGTGGTCTGTATTTCATCCACTGCAGCGCCTTCTTTGGGCACGTTGATGCCGAGGTTCCAAATGTCCCCTCTGGGGCTTTTCCCTTTAGCCAGGGCTTCCCCCCCGATGTCCACCAGAAAATGTTGCACCCCCAGGCTGGAAAGCAGCTGCCCCACCAGGTCCACACCATAGCCTTTGGCTACCGCGCTAAAGTCCAGCTTAACACCAGGCAGTGCTTTGATCAGGAGATCGGTATCGTCAAAGCGCTGCAGTTCCACCTTATCCATGCCTACATACTGCAGCAGAGAATCGATCACAAGGCTGTCGACCCGGGCCACCTTCCGTTTTTCCGTGTAGCCGAAGCCCCAATAATTGACCAGGGGCATAACAGTGGCATCGAAGTAACCTTCCGTTTCGTGGTATACTTCAAGAGCTGCCTTGAAATTCCGGATAAAGTGGTCATTCGGGTAGGTATCTGCGGCACCGTCCACCGGATTGGTGTTCAGATTGAACAAGCTATCCGCCCGGTTGAACCGCGAAATCGTAGACTGCGGTATGTAGGTGGAAACCTCCAGGTTGAGCTGCCGCAGTATGGAGTCTATTTTCGGTTGCACCTCCTCAATGCCGGGATTATCAAAAGTAACCCGGTAGTAGGTCCCCATCGTTTCCCCTTCCAGGATTTGGTAATCGCTGGAAATGGCATTGCCGGAGGGGCTGCCGCAACCGCTGAGGAGTCCGGTCAAAAGCGCCAGGGTGACAAAATGCAGAAGCGTTTTCATGGTAACTTGGTTAAGCTGACTTTCTGATTTGAGCATCAATCGAATACCAACCGGGGCCTGCCAGTAAAATACAAACATAGGGCACCAAAAACAACAGCCCGCCTTCCATATCAGAATAGGGGTCGCCCCAATGCGCCACAAAGACCGCCACAAACATGGTAATGATCAGCGGTAGGGCCGCCAGCCGGGTGAATAGCCCCACGGCAAGCAACAGTGCGCAGAACAGTTCGGCAAAAACCGCCAGCCCAAGTGAAATTTCGGGCCCCAGGCCCAGGAAATCGAGGAACTTCACTTCTTCGCCCCCTGTAAGCCTTTGCAGCTTAGGCCAGCCGTGCGCATAGGCCATGCTGAGCCCAAACATAAGGCGGAGGAGCAATAGAACAACGTCGTGATACCGGGTGTGCGTCATAAACAGGTCAGGTTTGCGTTGGCGGCAAAGGTAGTCAAGCGAGGTTTAATAATGGAGTGTGGGCCGGGAAATTGCGCTGGGTTTCTTTTATTTGGTTTTTTTGCCTTTCGGAGCAGAGCAGTGTGGGCAGTAAACTTTAAACTATTCAAGTTGAGCGCAGACTAGTATTGGAATAATTATTATGGCACAATGTTTTTTTGAAAAAAACACTCAAAAATTTTGGAATCTCGCGGGGGGGGGGGTAAATTTACCATTGTTAGTAAACTATATAGAGTTACAGAAGCTTCTGTCTCCTGTATGCACAACGCATATTCGCGCAAGCGCTTAATCATCTATTGCACATTTTTATCTGGGGAACAAAATCGGTAAAGGGTATGGCTTCTGTCGTCAGCATGGTTTACTATGTCTGATAAATGTCTGCTCGTTCAATAAGAGATAGGATTACCTGTTCGCAGGTATAAAGCTTATCCTTTTGGCTGATGCATTTAGAAGCTGTCTTGATGGTTAGATTGGTTTGGAATAAAGCATCAATAGCGTGCCTCTGGGTACGATATTTGTTTGATCCGTTGATGCCCTACTTCGAACCTTTCTGCCAGGGCTTGGCCGTTCAAGTCTAAGATTAGGAGTTCTATGCCTGGAACCTTAACAATTGGGTTCTTGCATGTATAGACATGCACCAATGTTTTGGTTGTCAAATGGTGAATTAGATTAGCATTATTTGTGCGGCAATCCCGGCACAAAAATTAAGTATAAGGTTCAGAAACGGTCTTCCTTAAGGACTGAACTGTTAATGCGTCCCTGTATGCACAAGTTGGTGCATACCTGACATAATATTCGTTTTCACAGCTTCCGGCAAAGCGTACCGCTGGAAGGGTTAAATCCCTTTGCCCGGGTGTCAATTTCATGCTGATTCGGGCATTAAAACTTAGATTAAAATGCAAAAACATCGTGCTACTCCTTCCTGTACATTAACTACGGTATTTCCCGGTACGTTTTTCAGTAAGCGGCTGGGGCAACTGGTCCTGTTGGCTGCCCTGTTTATAGTGCCCTTCCTCACCTCCGCTCAAAGCTGGGATACGGTGCGGATGGTTGATTTTTCAAACCCTTCCTTTACAGATAGTCTTACCGGGGTTCAGGGGTTTGCTCAACAAGGCTTTGAAAAGGGAAACAATGGTGCTTCCGGAAGTTACAATGACCTTTGCGCGTTTACAAGCAGCTTTAGTGCTCAGGACCGTATGCGAATGCGCGTATCCCTGCTGTTATGTCCAATTACGGACAAGATTGAAACTAATTTTTAATCAAAAACGGTCATATTATGAAAATTGTAAATCAAGACTTCAAGCATTTGATCCTAATTGGATTGATTGCTTTGACAAGCATTTCGGAATCTTTTGGTCAAGTGATCACCAGAGTGTTATCTCCAGAGGACAAAATCGAGAACTATATTCCTTGGTATAGTCCGGATGAAGAGACTCCAGTTTCCAAAACACCCGTTGTAGATTTGGAAGCAGTATTGCAAGAAGATGTCCAAACTAATAGACAATTACCTAGAATAGGAATAAAGCAAGAGGTTCAATACAATACCACAGATGGGAAATTAATTCACGCAGGTAACTACACAATTTGGAAATGGAATTTAGCTAATGATAATGCCAAGTCGTTAAGATTTAAATTATGTATAAAAGACATTCCTAGTGATTTTGTTCTGTTCTATTTTAATGATGAGTACAATTTTTTAGCAGGTCCTATAAAGTCGAAGAATTTTAGAAATAATAGTTACGTTAGTGACTATATCCCTGGGAATCAAGTGTCAATAATTTTATTTTTGCCACACGAGCAAATTGAGGTCAAGGAAGATGACATTAGAGTAGATGACATTTACATAGGTCTTGAAACAACTTATGCTTTCGATTCCGCTTTTGGGACATCATTACCTTGCAACATCAATGTAGCATGCGACGAGGGCATTGGCTGGGATTATCAAATAAGTTCTGTATGTAAGATAATTACTGGAGATGGAGCTTGTACTGGATCATTAGTTAACAATGATTGTTGTGACCTTACTCCATATGTTTTAACCGCTGATCATTGTTTAAGAGATGTATTTGAAAACTTAAACGATTTGGGAAGTTATTCTTTTAGGTTTAATTATCAAAGTCCTCAATGTAACCCAAGCCAAGAACCGAACCCATCGCAATGGATTGTATTTAATGGTAGCCAATTTAGATCAAGTTGGGATGATACTGATTTTGGGCTACTAGAATTATTTGAAGATGGAATTGAAGGGTTATCATATTCGGGTTGGAATAGAGAAGTTAACCCTCCGACAAACGAAGTGACGTGCATCCATCATCCATCTGGAGATGTGAAGAAGATTGCGGTAAATTCTGATGGCGTTGGTATACAAGGAAACTTTTGGAATATTCAACAATTTGATGCAGGTTTAGTAGAACCGGGTTCTTCAGGTAGTCCTTTGTTTGATGAAAATCAATTAATTATTGGTGATCTGTCGGGCGGTGACAGGAATTTAGGATGTGATGGAGATCATGGTTTAGTAGATAATAATACATATGGGCAGTTAAGCATCTCTTGGAATGGAGGTGGAGCAGCAAATTCAAGACTGATAGACTGGTTAGGGGCATCAACAAATCCGAATACCATAGATTGCATGGAGCATCCTTTTATCGAAGGCCCAGAAGTTTTATGCACTGATCCTCAAACTTTTACCTTGATGAACAACATGCCTTGTGCCAAAACAGTCACTTGGCGAGTCGAACCAGCGAATTTATTTGCGTCACCGAGTAGTGGAAACGGAGTCACAGCTTCACTTTGGGGAAATAATACTTCTTCAGGGCCTGCAACTCTTATTTATACACTATCAGCCGAGGGATGTAACGATGCCGAAGTAGGGTACGATCTATTTGTTGGAAGGCCGTGCACTTTTGAATTACACTCATTTCCAACTGAAATATGTGTGGGCGAACAAGGGGAGACATTTTTAAACCTTTTTGAGGATTGCCTGGGTAATTATTCATCTATTGAATGGGATTTTTATGGAGCGATTTCAGGTTATGGGTACGATAACAAGGGAAGATATGCAGGCATAACAACAGGATATGGCTATGTCTGTGTTACGGTGACCAATGATTGTGGCTCAAAGGAGGTATGTGACCGAATTCTTGTTAAAGATTGTGGTGGTGGGTTTGGCTTTAGAAATTCCAGCTCAAAGTCAGGTGCAGCGGAATTTAAAGCGGATGTTTTTCCTAACCCAGCCAATGAGATTATTGAGGTAGCATGTTCGGGCTATGTACCTGGCACAAGAATAGCCGCCAGCCTGATTTCTACGGATGGAAAAGTGGTAAGAGAGCTTGAAGAATTCTCCCAAAACTTCAAAGTAGATATGGCTGATTTGCCATCCGGACTTTACGTTCTGCAATTGAATACAGATGGAGTGATTTATCACGAAAAAATAGTGAAGCTATGAAAAAGATAATGCTATCGCTCGGCGTCTTATTCCTTATCCAATCGGCATTTGGCCAAACAGCGTCCATTAGCAATTGGATATTAAGTGCAAATGTCGGAATAGAAGCACATGACAAAAGACTGTTCGACTATGCAAGGCCAGAAAGGGAAGCCTTATTGAGAATGCAGCCAGAGTTTTGGGGTACTTACCATTTGGGTTTTCACATTCAAAGAAAGTTATTTAACAAAGGGCGCTTAGCTGGAATGTTAGGTGTTGGGTTTACATTTGAAAAAGCCACATTTGACAGGCCCTTTAATCATTTGCATTTTGACGTAGATAATTTCTTAATTTTAAGACATCAGAATGATTACAAAAAATATAAAGTTCCTATATCTTATGGGTTGTTTTTTGAAATTAATGAACGGTGGTCTGTTAATGGAGCTTTTAGCGCTAATTTTTTATTCTTTAGAAGTATCGGCAGAGATAGTTATTCTGAGCCTACACCCTACAGAGAAGGTACTTTTGGATTTTGTGATATAAATGGCACTCTAGGTATTTTTTACAAATTAAATAATATCTTGATTGGTTTTAATATGAGAGCATTCAATTTTCAAAAAATCGATAAGATCATTTTCAATTCTCTTATCAAAGACCCCAGAACGGATCAAACATGGGAGTGGTATAATCCATTACGTTTTGACTTGACCGTAGGATACACCTGGTGAAGCATGGAATGAACTGGACATAACACGGCATAAAACGGCAAGTGGGGCTAAGCGCCCCACCTGCGTTTATGCAGACCGGCAGGTGTAACCTATCGGGTATCCATTAATGGGAAGGTGAACAGAACCGGGCAGGCGGTTAACTTTGGGTATGTGCCAACGTCGAACCCCCAACAAGTTACCTTCATATCGCAGGGTGTACCGCTTGCCGATATCCATTATGAAGACCCCGGCGCGGCAGTAGAAAGCGATACATTTTCGGTCACGGCTGATGGCAACTACTGGGTGGCTGCGGAGCATGGAGGTGCGAATCTCTCCGATGTATTTGCACGACTGGACAATTTCATGGTCGAAGCCCTGCAAGAAGCTCCAATGCCCAGTTTGTCTCTGACAGATAATGATGGCAACCCAATAACAAGTAGCATAGAGGCCGAGCCCGGCACCTCGTTCACGCTATGCCTGTCGCCAGACAGCGCGCCTGCTGAGGATATGGCGTTAGCGCTTAGTATTGATGGGGACGGCTCCCCGCACTTTAGTGGTTTCACCACTATGCCGCTGACCTTCCAGGCAGGCAGTACTGACGAGGTGTGCTTCGAGCTTTCGCCGGCCTCGGACACCACTGCCGGCACGTACACGTTCCAACTCACGGATGGAAATGGTGAGGAAGTGATGAGCTTTGGGGTGGGGGTGGAGCCGCCGTGTACTAGTGTAGCTGGGCCGGATTGGAATGTATGTGAAGGAGTAAGCGTACAATTGGGTACGGGCTGCCTGCCAGCGCCTCACCCGGTGGATGGCGTGGATTATTGTTATGCTTGGCTGTCTACAGATGGGCTGGATGACCCTGCATCTGCTATGCCTATTGCAACGCCTTCTGAAACGACTACCTACACCGTTTATGTGACTACTTCGGAGGGGGAGTTGATTGTGGAGGAGGAAGTGACGGTGACAATAAAGCCAGCACCTAATATCAATGTAACCCCGGCTAAATCCGTTCTATGTTCCGGTCAGATTACAACTCTTGAAGTGGCTCCTACAGCTGGTTATTCATATGAATGGTCAACTGGTGAAGAAACTGTTTCAATTGAAGTAAACAGCCCGGGGGACTACACTGTAACTGCTACAAACAGTAATCAGTGCCAAACTATTTCAACAGCCGAAGTACTCGATGCAGGGAGCGATGGTGAGGGAATAGCGAACTACCTCGAATCGATAGGTTTTTATCAATATCCGTCTTCTATACAGGTGACGGTAATGGGAGAAGAACAGTTGTCTGATGAAGATGTCCAATCAAGAAACCCTGTTAATGTTTGTGATGACATAGAATGTGGTTCTTCTACTGGAGTTTGTGTTAAGGATCATGCAAATTATGCCATAAGGATTGCGGGCGAATTAATGCCTGACTTGGAAAGCGAAGTAACGGATCACTTAAATTATTTCGCAAGCGAGTTTGGCTACAGCAATATCAAAGCATTTATCACTCGAAATGATGACATTTGCCTTTGCCCCGGAGGATACTTAGATCAAGTTTTCTCAGCCTTCAGTAGTTCGGAAGCAGCATTTTGGATCCATATTGTGGATGTCGAAAGCTCAGACCAGGATAAATTTTATCTAATGTCCAACATGCCGGGTGCAAGTGGTAACCTGCCTTCTTCTACAGCACACCGACAACGACTTGATCAAAGTATAATTAGAAATATTTCAGACCCATCTACCAGTGATTTTAATTCGAATGCGACTCAATCGCTGTATGGAGCTATGTTCCATTTGTTGAATAGTCACACATCAATTGAAGGAGAGGAGCCGGAGGAATCAAATCCCTGCGGAAATCCTTCGGCAATTGCTAATTACGTTACACCTTCTGGAGTGATCCTACAGTTAGACCAAGGAAGTATTCCCCGATTTAATCCTTCTACGAACTTCAAGTATAAGTTGCCCATAGGATCACTCACCGGTTTTTTAGATAACAATTTTTATTACTACACCGGAATGGTTAGGGATTACTTTGACCCAACAGCAGAAGATTATTTCCTTGGCTATTATTCAGATAGTCGTCGACCTGCCTATACTGCTGAAGTGATTCTTCCACAAACAAATCACGAGGTACTATTGGGGATTATTAGTTCACTATATCCGAGTACATCAGATGAGGAGCTAGCTAGTTGTCAACGGGTTATGGTTAGGCAAGTTAGATTGTCCCCTTTGGTAAACCCCAACAATGAAACAGGTGAAGGAACCCTGCTTGATGTACCTTTCTTTGATGCTTGGGTAGCCACAGATGTATTGGAAGATGAGCAAACCTTCGTAAGTGAATATTATATAAATTGTCCTCCTCAGCTATCTTTAGGTCAATTTTATTCTCCTTCAGAAGTTATTGTTCATAGAAACCCTCAAACAGGTGAGGTGGCTTACTACTTTCTGTATTGTAGTAAAGACCCTCAAACCGAATGTAACAGCCCCCTAAATACTCTGACAAAAGTCTAAAAACTTTTTTAGAGATTTAGATATGGAAAAACAAGCAAACGGGAACCGGAAATTCAGCAAAAAGGAGAAGCTGGAGATTCTGGATGAAGCTAAAGCTTATGGGGTCAAAGTAACTTTGGCGAAGTATGATGTGTACCCTGCGACGTACTATTACTGGAAAAATCAGTATCAAGCTGATGGTGCTGATGGCTTAGACCATAGCGTAGCTAAGGCCAACCGGAGCCGGATACGAGAGCTGGAAAACGAACTGGTCCATTAAAAGCTCATGCTTGCAGAAGAGCAGCTGAGAAGCCGGTTAAAGGATGAGCTATTGAAAAAAAAGTACCCAGAGTTGAGAAAGTAATGTTAGCAAAACAATACATGTCGCTGGGTTTGATGCGGGAGGAAGTGTTAGCAATAACGGGGCTGACCCGCCATGCTTTATACTATCAGCCAACGGGCCGAAAAGTAGGCAAGCAAGCCACCCATTGGACACTGTTCAAAGACCCGGCAACTCAACTCTTAACGCGTCGTAGTAACGAGGAAGTAGTCACCGGTATTATCTCTATTTTGGCTGATAAAGATTTGCCAAATTGGTATCGTTTGGTGAGTGCTACTTTACAAGTCCGAGGTTGGTATATCAACCATAAAAAAGTGTACCGGCTGGAACAGGAAAATGGCCTGTTGTGTAAGGCCAGAAAACGTAAAGGGCGTAATTTTGTCCAGTACCGCAGAGTATGCCCGCAAGGCCCATTAAGGATCATTGAGATGGATATCAAGTACGTCTGGGTAGCTGGAAAGTCCTGCTACGCCTACGTTCTGACGATTATAGACACTTTTACCCGCTTTGCCTTACATTGGGCTGTAGGCTACGTCATGAAGCAGGAACAGATCAAGGATGCCTGGGATCAGGTCATCGTGAAATATCTGCAGCCAGCGGACTTGCTCAAAGCTCAGATCAACGTCGAAATACGCAATGATAATGGCAAGCAATTTTGCAGTAAAATGGTCCAACAATACTTTCGGGACAATCACCTTAATCAGGTTTTTACTCATCCTTACACGCCCGAGGAAAATGCCCACGTAGAGAGCTTTCACAAGACCTTAGGCAGCTCTTTGAAAGGAGCCTGTTTCCATACGCTCAAAGACTTGGAAAACCGGTTGAATAAGTTCTACCAGACTTACAACAACCATCGCCAGCATAGCTCTATAGCGATGCTCAGTCCGAGTATGTTTTGGGCACTTTGGGAGGATAACCAAATCGAAATGGAAACCTTCGATAAAAAGAAAGCTTCGGTTCAAATTGAGGCTAAGTCTTCAGGATGTTTTATCTTGGAAAGAGATACACCGCTATGACTGTTCCTTCGGGTAATCAGAACCAGCAGGTGTTCCTCGCAATAATGAGGTTCCCTCGATGGGGCCTCATTATTAAAAACGTAATGGTAGGCCTACGCATTACTACCTTCGGTACAATCGTCACCGTTGGTGTTCTCGCACAGCAAAGATAATACCATCACGAAGGATTATTATTCACTAATAGAATTTTGTCCGATTCTTAGGGGGCTGAACCACGGCGCTTGGGCGCTCAACCTCAACCTCAGCTCCGCATCCTCCGTGCCACCCTCAGCCAAGATTGGGCCTTCCACCTGCCCATCACCCCCTTTCGTCGGATTCTTTTGTGCACCACACAGAAAATAGGTAGCTTAGGTTGTTCGTTCATAATTTGACTCAAAGCCAAAAAGATGTTGTACCCAACCTTATATATTGCTACGACTGCAAGCCTTGCCCTCTGGTTTTTATACCGCTCGGACGAAGAGCGGGAGCGCTGGCTGCAGCGGATTTTCTTTGGCCTTTTCCTTAGTTATGCGCTGGTGGTTTTTACCGCTGATGTGAAGTTCGGGGTAAAGCTGTGGGTGTTGTTCCGGGACTTGCTGGTTCTGGGGCTGTTGGGTACTGTTTTTCAATTGGCTACCCACAAGCGGCTTTGGTTCATGGGGGCAGCACTGGCTTCTACGGTCTTCCTGGCATGGTTTGTGCCGGCTCAGATGAGCGGCAGCCTGCGCACACTGGAAGCCGCGCCGGTAAGCTATGACCCGGATGGAGAGTTGCTGCTGGAACTGGCGGAAGGGGCAGATCAGGATGTGCTGAGCACGCCGGCTTATAAGTACGATTTGACTTTTTCCACTGCTTTTGAGGTTGGCGAAGCTGATCTCACAGAGCTGGATGACTACCTCGTCGTTAATATACCGGAAAGCCATCTGGCCGACTTGGAGGACATCCTGAATGACTTACGCGCGGTGCCTGAAGTAGACTGGGTGGAACCTAACGAGCGCATCAGCATCAGCCCGGTAACGGGTGAGAAGCTGCCGGGGGTGAATAAAAAATTCGGCGTCAACGACCCTGGTATTTCGGAATTGTGGGGTTTTGAGGCGATGGCGGTCAATGACTTGTACCGGCTTTTGCGGCAGCAATCTGGCAAACCTGCAAAAACCGCGCTCATTGCCATTTTGGATACGGGGGTTGATGCCAATCATGAAGACTTATCCGCGAATTACAAATCACTGAATTCAACGGACGATAATGACCCAAGAGGGCACGGCACCCACTGTGCAGGCATTGCAGCGGCTGTTACCAACAACGGCATCGGCATTGCTTCCTTTTCGCCGGGCGCTTCCTACGTACAGGTGACGAGCATTAAGGTGCTGAATGCCTCCGGGATGGGGACACAAAAAAGCATCATCAATGGCATGATCAAGGCTGCAGATGCCGGAGCGGACGTTATTTCCATGTCTTTGGGGGGCTTGTCCAATCAAAGCAAGGAACGGGCTTACCGCAAAGCCGTGAAGTATGCCAATGACAAGGGGGCCATCGTTGTGGCGGCGGCCGGCAATGCCAACCGGAATGCCAAAAACTATGTGCCCGCTGCTGTAGACGGCGTGATTAGCGTAAGCGCAGTGGACAATGAGCTCCGCAAAGCGGTATTTTCCAACTACGTAACCGACCTGAAACGCGGTATTGCTGCGCCCGGTGTAGGTATTTACTCCACCATTCCCGGCAATCAGTACGACACGTATAACGGGACTTCTATGGCAACGCCTTACGTTGCAGGGCTTATCGGGTTAATGAAAAGCTTCAAGCCCGGGCTGACCACAGATCAGGCGTATCAAATCCTAAACAAAACGGGAAAATCCACTCAGCAGACTGATCAGACCGGTAAGCTTATTCAGCCTGCGAAGGCTGTGGAACAGGTGCTTTCGGCTTCGGGAGGGTGAAGGTGAATGTGGCGCCTTTCCCTTTTTCGTAGGGTGCGATAGCAATGGTGCCGCCGTGCCGTTGAAGGATTCTTTTGCAGATGGCGAGCCCGATGCCCGTGCCTTCCACAAGCTCGTGGTTGCGGCTGAACAGGTTGAATATTTTCCGCCGGTCCTCTTCGGGGATACCGGGGCCGTTGTCGGTAATGGAAATGCAGTACTTTCCCTCTGCCGTACCTGCTGCTATCTGAATTTTGGCGACAGCCGCATCACAGTATTTTACCGCATTGCTAAGCAGGTTTTGCACGACCTGTTCCAAATGGACCTCATAGCCTTCCACAACCGGTAAGGGCTGTTCCGGCAATTCCACCTCGACGCGCTGCTGAGGGTAGGCCTGTTGCAGCTCTTTGATCTTTCGGGCAAACAGCTGTTGAAGATCCACCATTTCGTACTCATCCTCTACAGCAGTAATCCGTGAATATTGCAGTACGCCTTCCAGCAGCCCGTACATCCGTCGGGCGCCGTCTACTGCTTCATCAATATAGGTCAGCAGTTCGGCATCAATTTTTCCTTTGGCTTTCCGTTTCAGCAGGCCAAGGTGGGAAGTCACAGAGCGCAGCGGCTGTTTTAAATCGTGGGAAGCACTGTAGGCAAAGGCTTCGAGGTCCTCCACTGCCTGACGCAAGCGGTGGGTCCGCTCCTCGACGGTTTTTTCCAGGTTTCGGCGGGATTCAATTTTATCGGTAATATCCCGCTGCACCCCAATGAAATGAGTGGTCCAGCCTGCCTCATTTTTTACGGGCACGATATTGATCCCAACCCAATAGCAAGAGCCGTCTTTATGGTAATTTTGGAGTTCTGCCTGTACGGCTACTTTTTCCTTAAGCGCTTTTTTGATACGATCGAGCTCGGTACGGTCTGTTTTGGGCCCCTGCAGCATTCTTGGAGTCTTGCCCAGTACTTCGTACTCTTCATAACCCGTCATTTCTGTAAAGGCCCGGTTGACATAAACAATAGAGGGGCCCTTGGGTACATCCAAAGGGCTGGCTTCAGTGATGATTATGGCTTCACTGGAATAGTAGGGGATCGACAGGAGCAGCTTAGAAAGTTTCGGTGGGTAAGGCGCACTTTTTTCAAAAGGATAAAGAAGCAGGACACCACCTGTTATTTCCGAGGCAGAGGTCTGACCAATGTAATGATAGGGGAAAACGGCTGCGGAAGCATGAAGCATGACCCCATTAATCAGCTGAAGTTTTAAATCATGCAGGTATTCTACCTCTGTTTTTTCTTCGAAAACCTGCTTTTCTATTATGGAGCCCAAATGTTCCTTCAGCCCCGGCAGGATATCGTAAATCGACTTTCCTAAAGCCTCTGCTCTGGAAATACCGGTATGCTCTTCAATGCTGTTGTTCCAATGAATAATCCGGTAGCGTTTGTCAAAGCTCGCGACAAGATCGCTTGAGCGTTTTAAAATGTTAATCAGCGGCATTAGGACATTTTTCAGGGAACCAGGACATAATAATTCCTGAAACTACTACTTTTGGAATAAAAAACAAAACATGGCAAAGTTCAGGAGCAATCATCAGCGCCGTGGCAAGGGTAGCACCGGCATGGTGGCTAAGGTAGGGATTTTCAGTGCGCTGATTGCCGGGCTGTTCTTTATCTTCAACTTATTCACCGGAGAGCATTTTGAAACCAACTCTGCGGACCCTGAGCTATCCTACTTTTTGCCAAAAGGCGGTAGGGGAGTCGTGGTGGAGCAAACCACTTATGCCTTATCTTACAATGAGGCGCACGAACAGGCGGAGTGGGTGGCCTACAAGCTTTCCGGCGCTACCCTTCGCGAACCCTACGTGGAACGCACAGACGACTTCCGGCCTGACCCTGCCATCGCTACCGGCTCTGCTCACCCCAATGACTACCGGCATTCCGGTTATGACCGCGGACACTTGATACCGGCAGCGGACCGGGCTTACAGCAAGCTGGCTATGTCTGAAACCTTTCTGATGAGCAATATTTCTCCTCAGGCCCGTCAGTTCAATGGCGGTATATGGCGGGAGCTCGAGGAACTGACCCGGGAGTGGGCCAAAGATGCTGGCGAATTGTACGTCGTAACGGGCCCGTTGCTGGACATGGAGCCGAAGGGCGTTATTGGCAACAACGAGGTCACCATCCCTGGCGGATACTTCAAAGTGCTGCTTGATCTTGAGGAGCCACAGCTTAAAGCTATCGGATTTGTGCTCCCGAATACCATTTCCTACGAGCCTTTGTATAAATTTGTGGCAACGGTAGATGAAGTGGAGGCGATGACCGGGCTGGACTTCTTTGCCGGTTTTCTGCCGGAGGAGGTGGAAACAGAACTGGAAGCCAAAGCGGACATTGACCTGTGGCCGCTGGACAAAGACAAATTCAGAAAACGAATCGAAAACTGGAACAACCGATAAGCAATATGTCAAAGCAAGATCAATTCCGACAAGTTATAGAAGAAGGCTACACTTTTGAGGGGGCGAGCATCACCCTGGGCGGTGCCATGCTGGATGGGGAATGCCTGACCAACGCTCTGGTCCGCGTACCTCTGGAAACCCTCAACCGGCACGGCCTGATTGCGGGCGCTACGGGCTCAGGCAAGACCAAAACCCTGCAGATTATTGCGGAACAGTTATCGGCTGAAGGTGTACCGTCTTTGCTCATGGATATCAAGGGCGACTTATCGGGCATTGCAGTACCCAGCGGTGGGCACCCCAAAATTGACGAGCGCCATGCGCAGATCGGATTCCCATTTGAGCCCGGTCAGAGCCCGGTGGAATTCCTCTCGCTTTCAGAAGAAAAAGGCTTGCGCCTTCGGGCTACCGTACATGAGTTTGGCCCTGTTCTTTTTTCTAAAATCCTGGGGCTGAACGACACCCAAAGTGGCATCACCGCTGTCCTCTTCAAATACTGCGATGACAACCAAATGCCGCTGGTTGACCTGGAGGATTTCAAGAAGCTGCTCCAGTATTCCACCAATGAGGGCAAGGACGAAATGGAATCCCTCTACGGGCTCATTTCCACAGCTTCCGTTGGTGCGATCATGCGGCGTATTGTAGAATTGGAACAGCAGGGGGCAGACCGGTTCTTCGGAGAGCGCTCCTTTGATGTGGAAGACCTTTGCCGTATCAATGAAGAAGGCAAAGGCATGGTCTCTGTACTCCGCCTGACTGACATACAGGACCGTCCGAAGCTGTTCTCCACTTTTATGCTACAAATCCTGGCTGAAATCTATGCCACTTTCCCGGAAGAGGGAGATATGGACCGCCCAAAACTCGTGCTTTTCATTGATGAAGCTCACCTGGTTTTTGAGGAAGCCTCGGATGCGCTCCTGGACCAAATCGAGGTCATGGTCAAGCTGATCCGTTCCAAAGGAGTAGGATTGTTCTTTGTCACGCAGAACCCTGCCGATATTCCAGACGATGTACTGGGACAGCTGGGACTGAAAGTACAGCACGCCTTGCGCGCCTTCACCGCCAAGGACCGCAAAGCCATCAAGCTTGCCGCTCAGAACTATCCGGAGTCGGATTACTACGACGTGGCAGAGGTGGTGACCCAGTTAGGAATCGGAGAAGCCCTGGTCACTGCTCTGAACGAAAAGGGCATCCCTACGCCATTGGCACACACCCTGCTGCGTGCACCACAGTCCCGGATGGATGTACTGACCGAAAAAGAAATCGACAGCATCATCCGGAAATCACGAATTGCTGATAAGTATAACGAGGAAATAGACCGGGAGTCTGCCCATGAAATCCTGACCGCGAAAATCAAAGCCGCCCAGACAGAAGAGCGGCAGGAAGAGCTGAAATCGCAGCAAAAGAAAGCCGCTGGCACTTCCACGCGCCGGGCGCAGAAAAGCATGTTTGAGAAAATCCTGAACAGCCCGACTACGCGGCAGATTGGGCGGACGGTTGCAAGGGAGCTAACACGAGGGATACTTGGCGTATTGGGGGTTAAAAAGCGCCGGTAGCGCAGGATTAGAATATCGTAGTTAATCCTCCTTTTTGATCAGCTTAGGCGCGTAGTCGCGTTTAAAGGCCGACCATGGGGTTTCCTTGTAGTAGTCCTCTGCAAAGTAGGTGAGGATACGCTCGAATTCTTCCGGGGATTTGTAGCCAACAATAGATTGAATGACTTCCCCCTGCTCATCCATGAATACCACAGAGGGAAAGCTCATTCGGCCACGCAACAGCTCCGCCGCAAATTGATGGTAGCCGCGTTTGCCATTTTCCACGAACTCATAGGTTTTGTCTTTATACTCAATACTCGCTTTGCGCTCCGCATTGAGGCGCACCGGATAGAATTGGTCGTTGATATAAGACGCAATCGGAGCAGCATTGAATGTGATGGTATCCATTCTTTTGCACCAGGTGCACCAATCGGTATAAATATGCAGCAGGACCTTTTTGTCTTGCTGTTCAAAATGCGAAACAGCCTCCTCCCAGCGCATCCACCTGACCTTATCGCCCGGTGCAGCAGCCTGCTGCGGTGCAAAACTCATGGCAGCGAAGGCCAGGAAGAAGACAATAATGCTCCGATACTTACTCATAGATGTCAATAATTTGGCGTTTACCCGTGACAAACTTCACAACAAACAAACAAAAATTGCCCGGTTCTTCTGTCGACAGCCCGGGCCTTTAAAGGAAGTTTAACGAATTGGCGGGCGATAAAACAGGCTTACCTTATCACTTCCCAGCTGATAAGTGGAAACGGGTCCGACGGGCAGGTTCGGTGCCCGCCGCCCTGATGACAAATAGGATACTGCTGTCAGAACGAGGGCTTCATCCCACAGCCCCTGATCAATAAAGGCTTGCAGGGTCTGAATACCTCCTTCCACCATAAGTGTACTCAGTTTCAGATCATGGAGTTGACGCAACAGAAAGGGGATGGAGGCTGCTGTTCCCGGTATCTCAATACATTGCACCGTTTCTGGCAAATTCGCTATTTCAGGCAGGCCCTGCGCCCGGAAGAGCAGGGTAGGGGCGCCATCGGTAAAAATCCGGAGGTTGGAAGGGAGATTACCTTTCCGATCGATTAGCACCCGTACAGGCGAGCGCCCGTAGTACAACCGGTTACTGAGCTGCGGGTTGTCCGCTAATGCCGTATTGGCACCTACAAGGATAGCGGAAGCCTCACTGCGCCATTTGTGCACGAGGCGTTTGGTGTAGGGGTGGGTCAGCCAAAGCTGCTGATTGTCTTCCGGTGCAAAGATGCCATTGGCGGATTGGGCATACTTGAGTTGGATGTAAGGGCGGTGCGCTGTGACGAACGTGTTCCGCGCCTGACTGAGGCGCTCTCCCTGTTCCTGAAGCACACCGGTCTTCACTTCTACGCCTGCTTTGCGCAACCGGTCCAGCCCGCTGCCATTGACGCCGGGGGTTTGGTCTACACTTGACACGACCACCCTTGGGATACCTTCCTGTAGGATCAGCAGGGTACAGGGGGGGGTATTGCGGTGGATATTGCAGGGTTCGAGAGAAACATAGAGGGTCGATTCCCGGAGTAAAGACCGGTCAGCCGGTGCGACGCTTTTAACGGCATTGACTTCGGCATGAGCTTCGCCGTATGCCCGGTGATAGCCTTCTCCGATAATCCGCCCCTCATGCACGATTACCGCCCCAACCATTGGATTAGGGGAGGTGGAGCCCGCTCCAAGCCAGGCCAAATCAAAGCAACGCTGCATAAAATGCTCATCGCGGTGGTCCATGAAGGCTGATTTTTCGCCAAAAGTAAGGATATCCTGTATTTAGAGGAATTAATCCGGCTTTGGCTTTTTAGTTTTTGGAGAATTGCTTTATTTTAGAGGATGTAAAGATTAGTCTCAAACCTTTTGGAAACTCCCTGATTACTAAAACTATATTTGCACGCTCGCATTTTCCCCAAAATGACGTGCACTTGTAGACCAAAAAACCATCTGTTTTGCTGTACAAAGTCAAACTGAAAAACTCAGATGACTCGGTGTTAGTTGATGCTCAAGTCTATGAATACCTGACCACGGACACTTACCTGGTTAAGGTCAACTTCATCAATAACCTGAGAAAGCACTCAAGTGGTTGCGCGGTCTTCCAGAAAACCTGGAAAAAGGCAGACGGGAAGTATAAAACGGAAACCATTTACCTCCATAAACTCATCGCGGAGCGATTTCTGGTTCACGAAAAAACCTCCACATCTAATCTGGTAGGCACCAAAAATGGCAATAAGCTCGATTGCAGGCTGGCCAATATTCAATACCGTTCCAGGAGTGTGGCCAGCCGTAAGCGCAAGACAAGCAGCAAAGCCGGCTACACTGGCGTCTATCAGGAGAATAACCGGTTCCGGGCGGTCATTTCCATCAACCGGAAATCGGTACATATTGGCATGTTCGATACGGCCGAAGAAGCTGCACTGGCTTACAACAAAAAATCAAAGGAATTATACGGCGAAGAGGGCAAGATAAATATCATAAAGCCCAAACGTAACCGGGAACGTACCGATGATGCTACGCCGGAGTAACTTTTAGCCCTCTTGTCATTTCCCGCTTACCCGGAGGGCCGGGCAGTGCTTCGATAGTGAACCCAAGGCTTTTCAGGCAGCGTTTGACGGCTCCCTTAGCGCAATATGTCACAAAAACGCCATCTTCCCTAAGTGCGCGGTACATGCGCCCCAGCACTTCTGCTTCCCAGAGCTCCGGTTGGGCATTGGGTGCAAAGGCGTCGAAGTAGACAACGTCAAAGGCGGCGGCTTCTTCAAAATCCTCAAAAGCAATCCGGCGCTTTTCGAATGTAAACCAAGGACTGATGTCCACTGGTTGGCCCCATTGAGAATGATGGATTTGGTGGAGTATAGTGGCGGCGGCTTCTCCGAGATGGCCTGCGTAGTTTAGGGTGTCTGCCTGAGCTGTGCTGAGTGGAAAGGCTTCCAGCGCTACGTAACGAATATGCTTTTGCACTTTTTCCGCCTCAAGGCAGGTTAGCAGGGCATTCAGCCCGGTTCCCAGCCCGGCTTCCAGTACGGCGACCTGTTTCAGCGCCTGCAGCCTGGGATATAACCCGGATTGCAAAAAAACGTGGCGGGATTCCTGTATAGCCCCGTACCTGGAGTGGTAAGAAACGCCGAACCGTTCGGAAAAGATAGAGTCGGAGCCGTCCTGTGTCTTAATAATTGATAACTCTTCCATAGCCTTGCAACGCAATTTTAATACTCAAAGTCGAATCAGGCTCCAACCTGTGATGCAATATCGGTAGCGCTAATGCCCAGATGGGAGGCATCATAGACACACCTGCCATCCTTTATTAAAAGGACCTGTGGGGACTCATGCCTGACGCCGAATTGCTCCGCTACGGCATTGGACAAATCTCGGTGGGCGATCAGATCGAGATGATAGGGCAGAACATCATTATCAGCCAAAGACCAGCCTTTGCTCAGGCGGTTTTGCGCAAGCGAACTTATCGAACAGCGCGTGCTGTGCTTAAAGATCAGGCAGGGGACAGACTTTGAATGCTCAATAATTTCCTCGATCTGGCTGCGGGATTGCAATTGCAACCAATTGATTTTGCTCATTTATCCTATGTAGTTGATAACGGTAATAACCGTATCAACAACCGTAGAGAGGGCATCGTTCAAGGAAAAATTATTTGGGCATCCGTATCCGCGGTTACAGGAAGATAGAGCCGAAATGGCAACAAT
This sequence comes from Phaeodactylibacter xiamenensis, assembly GCF_000759025.1. Taxonomy (GTDB): domain Bacteria; phylum Bacteroidota; class Bacteroidia; order Chitinophagales; family Saprospiraceae; genus Phaeodactylibacter; species Phaeodactylibacter xiamenensis. The sequence continues at coordinate 127,132 of NZ_JPOS01000083.1, forward strand.
TGCAAAGGCGGTGTTTTTGACGATTTTTTTCATGGCTTCTTGTTTTCCGATTGATTTTTAATATTCATGGGATGGAACGGAAAAGCAAAGATTGCTATTATTCCAACGCCCGCAAAATTAAGAATTTCTTAGCTTATTAGCCTTACCTGTGTCAGGTTATCCGATTCTTTAAGAGAACAAGCCTGCGGTATAATTGTTAAAGTGGGGTAATTCTGAGATGTTGCAGCTGTTTTTTGCAGTTTCGTCAGATTGCTTATTTTTGCCGGACCGATGGGATGATGCCTGAACATTAGCCCGGATTAACAACACACAAAATCACTCAATTAAAACATAAAAATGGCAAAAACACTGGCATTACGTGACGCACTCAACGAAGCGATGTCTGAAGAGATGCGCAGAGACGAGACTGTCTTCCTGATGGGAGAGGAGGTAGCCGAATATAATGGTGCCTATAAAGTCAGTAAGGGCATGTTGGACGAGTTTGGCCCTAAGCGGGTTATTGATACGCCGATTGCCGAACTGGGTTTTGCAGGTATTGGCGTTGGTGCAGCTATGAACGGGCTGCGCCCCATCGTTGAATTCATGACCTGGAACTTTGCAGTCCTGGCTTTCGATCAGATTGTGAATAACGCCGCCAAGACTCTTTCTCAGTCTGCCGGTCAGTTCAAATGCCCCATCGTTTTCCGTGGCCCATCAGGCAGTGCCGGTCAGTTGGCGCAGCAGCACTCCCAAACTTTCGAGAGCTGGATGGCCAATGTCCCAGGGCTGAAAGTCATTTCCTGTGTTGACCCTGCTGATGCCAAGGGGCTGTTGAAGTCTGCTATCCGTGATAACGATCCGGTATGTATGATGGAATCTGAGATGCTATATGGTTACGAAGGCGAAGTGCCGGAGGAAGAGTATCTCATCCCGATCGGCAAGGCCAGAGTGCACCGTGAAGGTTCCGATATTACGCTGGTGACTTTCAACAAAATGCTGCTGCCCACACTCGAAGCCGCCAAAGCACTGGAAGGGGAAGGCATTTCTGCGGAAGTGATTGACCTGCGGACCATCCGCCCGCTTGATCACGCTACGATTGTGGAGTCCGTTAAAAAGACCAACCGCCTGGTCGTGATTGACGAAAGCTGGCCATTTGCCGGTGTTTCAGCAGAAATCGCCTACGAAATCCAAAAGTATGCCTTCGACTACCTCGATGCACCGGTGACCCGGGTAAACGCGGCAGACACCTCTCTGCCTTACGCGCCCACACTGGTAGAGGCCTATCTGCCTAATGCCGATAAGATCGTAAAGGCCGCCAAAGAAGTCCTTTACATCAACGCATAAGCCCTCGCGGCACGAAAAAACCAAGCCGGTTGTTTTCCCTGACGGGAAGCGACCGGCTTGTTGTTTAAGGTATATTCCAAAGTGAAAATGATGAGTGAGATCTGGCAGCAATTCGATTCCGATCAGTGGATGGTGCTATTTATTGCCGCGTTGCTGATTGGCATGGCCAAAGCAGGCATTAAAGGGCTGGGCATGTTTATTGTGCCTATGATGGCGGCTGCTTTCGGAGGTAAAGCCTCTGTGGGTCTCGTCCTCCCCATGCTTTCCATGGCCGATGTATTTGCGGTCAGCTACTACAACCGGCATGCCGAGTGGCACTATATCAAACGGTTGTTGCCCATGGCCGTAGTGGGCGTCCTTATTGCAATCGGGGTAGGCTACTACGTAAATGATGCGGTATTTACAGATATGATCGCCGTTATTATCATCGGGAGCCTGGTGCTGCTGATTTTGCAGGAACGTACGAGTTTTTCCTCTTTCATGGCCAGCAATAAATACGTTGCGGGTGTATTCGGCGGGCTGGGCGGGTTCACCACCATGATTGGGAATGCCGCCGGGCCGGTGATGGCTGTTTACCTGCTGTCCACCCGGATACCTAAGAACAACTACATCGGCACTACGGCCTGGTTCTTTATGATCATCAATCTTTTCAAGTTCCCCTTTCATGTTTTCGTGTGGGGCACCATCACCTGGCACAGTTTTCGGGCCAACCTTTTGGCGCTGCCTGCCATTGTGCTGGGCGTGTTTGTTGGCATCTTAATTGTCAAGCGAATCCCGGAGCTGGCCTTTCGCTACTTTGTAATCGTGATGACTTTTATAATTTCCTTAAAGCTTTTGCTGGGGTGGTAGTAGCAACATTTCGGGTGTCGTCGGCGTTCTATAGTTGTTTCCATGAACATCCTTTGAATAATCCCATGATTACAAGTATCATCCTTGCGGTCCTGCTGACCCGCTCCAAGAAAGTACAGCAGTTTGTAAAGTTAAACTTGCCGCGTGTCCATGCTTACCTTAAGGAACGCGTTAAGATTTAAAATCATTTTAGACTTCCCGGTATTGACTGCTAACGCCTAAAAAAAGAGGCATCGCTCCCTTTACCGGGAATGACGCACTCCGTGATTTGGTTAAGGCTGTTCTTTAAGACAAGCAGTTCATTTAACGCCAGCCACCGCCCAAAGTGCGGTAAATAGCCACTTTAGCCTGCAGCTGTTCCAGTCTTGTCTCCATCAATTCCATTTTAGCATCCAATACTTCCTCCTGAGTAAGGAGTACTTCCACATAGTCAGCACGGGCATTGCGGTACAAGCTGTTCGCAATGTTTACTGATTTGTTCAGAATGTCCACTTCAGCCGTTTTGGTATCGAAGCTTTTGGAGTAATTGTTAAGCTTGTTAAGCTGATTCAGCAAGTCGGTGTAGGCAGACAGGACGGTTTGTTCATAGGCATAAACGGCCTGAATCTGTTTCGCCGTTGCCATATTGTACCTCGCCTGAATGGCTTTCTTGTTAATCAGAGGCGCCATGAGGTCTCCAGCCAGGTTAAAAACGACAGACTCCGGGCTGGCCAGAAACTTGGGATTGAATGCCTGAAAACCGAGCCCGGCAGTAATGTCCAATCTGGGGTAGAAGTCGGCCCGGGCTACATCAATATCCAGATTTGCTGCCGCCAGCTCATATTCTGCCTGACGGATATCCGGCCGGTTTGCCAGTAACTCAGCGGGGACACCTGCCTGAATACTGTCGAGCGGCATATCCATAAAGGACTGGGGGTTCCTGGCCACCTCAGAAGGGTAACGCCCTGCCAGAAAGTTAATCCGGTTTTCAGCTTCCGTAATCTGCTGCTTAATAGCGTACTGCAAGTTCCGGGTATTGAGTAGCTGTGCTTCGAAACGGTTTACAGCAAGCTGGGTGGCGCGGGCGTTTTCCTTTTGGAGCTTCACCTTACTAAGTGCATCCTGCTGTAGTAACAGGTTGTCGTTAATGATTTTGAGCAGATTATCCAGGGCTAGCAGCTCATAATAGGTCTCCGATATCTCTGCGACGAGATTGGTAACCAGGAAATTACGACCTTCAGTAGCAGCAAGGTAGCGCAATTGAGCTGCATCCTTTGCGTTGCGCAGCTTTCGCCAAATATCCACTTCCCATGTAGCCACAGCGCCCAGCTGAAAGTCACCGAGCGGTTCCGGGAATGCTTTTTCAGGCTCAATATCCAATTGCTCTTCCACCGCGCCGGCTCTGGTATAACGCCCGGGCTTTTCCGCGCCTATACCGGCTCCCAGGCGGACAAAAGGAAGGTATTCCCCCTCTCTTTCCAGTACCTCATTCTGACTGACCTGAATTTCCTGTAGCAGGATATTCAGTTCCTGATTGTTTTGCAATGCCGAGTCAATAAGAGCAATCAGATTGGGGTCGTCAAAGTAAGCCCGCCAACTTATGGTGGCAATATTCGTGCTATCTGTAGCAAGCAACGGCTCGTATTGATCAGGAAGCGTTTGGCTCACTGGCAGAAGTACCTTTTCTGGTACATTGCAACTCCATGCAATGCTGGCCAGCACCAAAAATATGGCGATTCTGTAAAAGATATTATTAGTTGTCATTTTTATTGTTTTTTCGGTTCCGTGCCTTCAGCAAGACATCCAGTTTGGTCAGCTTCTTCAAAAGCGAAGCCTGAGAATGCGCCTCCATGTACTCCTCTGAAAGAGAAGAGTGCGCCTCGTCGCGGATCAGATCTCTTCCTTCCATCAGTTTGGCAAAAGCGAAGTAAAGCCCCGGGATTATTAGGACCCCAAAGATGGTACCGAAGAACATTCCTCCCAGGGAGGCAGCACCAATAGTGCGGTTGCCTACCGCGCCAGCACCATGCGCAAGCACGAGTGGTATCAATCCGGCGATAAAGGCAAAAGAGGTCATGAGAATGGGGCGGAAGCGAGCTTTAGCTCCTTCCACAGCAGCATCAAAAATGGAAGCGCCTTCGTTGTGCTTCTGTACTGCAAATTCTACAATCAGTACGGCGTTTTTGCCCAACAGGCCTACGAGCATGATCATACCGATCTGTGCGTAGACGTCATTGGCCAGCCCCATCGCTTTGAGCATAAAAAAGGTGCCAAAGATTCCAACAGGCAGGGAAAGCAGGACGGCAAGCGGAAGCACAAAGCTCTCGTACTGCGCTGCAAGGACCAGGTAGACGAAGAAAATGACCACCAGAAAGATATACAAAGCTTCATTCCCCCGGCTGGCTTCATCATAGGATAATCCTTCCCATGCAATATCATAACCCCGGGGCAGGGTTTGCTCAGCCACTTCTGAGATGGCTTTAATGGCGTCACCTGTGGTAAATCCGGCAGAGGGCAGCCCCCTGATTGCAGCAGAGTTGTACAGGTTGTAGCGTGTGATCTCGTTGGGACCCTGGGTTTTTTTGAGCTTCATGAAAGCAGAGTAGGGGACCATTTCTCCGGCTTCATTTTTCACAAACCATTCCTCCATATCGGAGGGGTAGCGGCGGTATTCCGGTGCAGCCTGCGTGTAGACTTTGAAGAAACGCCCAAAACGGATAAACCCCTGCTCGTAGGTACTGCCAATCAGAATATTAAGGTTTTCCATAGCAGCGCCAATAGACACGCCCTTCTGCATAGCTGCCTGATTGTCGATCTCCAGTTCATACTGCGGATAATTGGCCGCATAAAAGGTGAATAAACCAGAGAGTTCCTCCCGCTCTTTCAACGCTTTAAGGAAGTTTTGATTGATCTCATCAAACTCCTGATAATCAGTGGAGTTGGTTTTGTCCAGCAAGCGGAAGGAAAAACCCCCGGAGGAGCCAAATCCAGGTACTGCCGGTGGCTCAAAGTACTCGATAATAGCGCCGAGGTCCTTTGTCTCCTCTTCGAGTTCCTCCATAATTTCATGGACGTTCTTGTCCCGCTTTGACCAGGGTTCTAGGTTGATAAGGCAGGTGCCGGCGTTGGAGCCCCGGCCTTCCGTCATGATTTCGTACCCAGCCAGTGAGGTTACGGATTCAATTCCGTCAACTTCTTCAGCAATAGCCTGAAGTTTACGGGCCACCTCATTGGTTATTTCCAGTGTGGAGCCCGGAGGGGTTTGTATAATCGCATAGATAGTCCCCTGATCCTCATTGGGGACAAAGCCGGCAGGGAGGATTTTGTTTTCATAAACAATACCGGCAATGAACAGGGCCAGCACGCCAAAGGTGACCACCCGCCTGGCGACTACCTTGTTGAGCACGCGAACGTAGAAGCCTGTACCTTTGTCAAACAAACGGTTGAAGCCATTGATAAAGCGGTCAAACAGTGAATTCTTTCGCTTGCCATGGTTGTTTTTGAGGATAATGGCACAGAGGACGGGCGTTAAGGTAAGGGCCACAAGACCAGAGATTACGATAGAGCTTGCCATCGTGATGGCGAATTGCCGGTAGAAGACCCCTACCGGCCCCGTCATAAAAACAATCGGCAGGAATACCGATGCCATAACGAGGGTGATAGCAATAATGGCGCCGGTTAGTTCCCCCATTGCTTTTTGTGTAGCCTTGTAAGGAGAGAGCGAAGGGTCTTCCTCCATTTTAGCATGCACGGCCTCCACTACCACGATGGCATCATCCACGACCACCCCAATGGCCAGGACAAGGGCAAAAAGTGTAATGAGGTTAACGGACATGCCCGCAAGGTTGATAAAGAAGAAGGCCCCAATGAGGGAGACCGGCACAGCAAGAATAGGAATGAGGGTGGAGCGCCAGTCGCCCAGGAAAATAAATACCACAAGTGCTACCAAGAAGAAAGCATCGCGTATGGTATGTATGACCTGCTCGATAGAGGCATCCAAAAACCTGGATACATCATAGCTATACTGGTATTTGATACCGGCAGGGAACTCCTTTTCCAGTTCAGCTATTTTGGCTTTGACCTCTTCAATTACATCGCTACCGTTGCTCCCCAGTGTCTGCTTAAGTACGATGGAAGAAGAGGGCTTGCCGTCCAGGTTGGAGTAGATATCAAAAAACTCACTGCCCAGTTCTACCTCAGCAATGTTTTTAAGTTTTATCTGCTCACCCTCTTCCGTACTTTTGACGATGATCTCTTCGTACTGTTCAGGGGTGTTGTAGCGGCCAGGGTAAGTGAGCACATATTCCAGCGATTGCGCTGCTTTGCCCGAACTGCGTCCCAGCCGGCCAGGCCGGGCAATCAGGCTTTGTTCCTCCATGGCTTTCAGGACTTCCTCTGCTGATATTTTGTAGGCGCGCATCCGGTCGGGTTTGAGCCACACCCGCATGGCGTATTTCCGGGAGCCCAGAATATTGGCCCGGGCAATCCCTTTTATCCGCTGAAGTTCCGGGATGACCTTGGTATAGGCATAATTGTACAGGAATTTTTCGTCAATGTTGCTGCCTTTGTCGCTGTAGAGGTTGACATACAGCAACATACTGGGCTGAATAGGAGTGATGATAACCCCTTCCCGCTGTACCAGGGGCGGCAGGTTAGGCATCACCTGGTCTACCCGTGTTTTGACACGGACTACCGCCTGATTGGGGTCGGTGCCGGGCTCAAATACGATGCGGATGGTCCCCTCACCAGCGCTCGTCGCATCCGAGGCGATGTACCGCATGCCTTGTACACCATTAATTGCCGTCTCCAGTGGGATAAGCGTGGACTTGGTCAGCACATCCGCACTTGACCCCGGATAGGCGACAAAGATATTGACTGTTGTAGGCGCAATAGATGGGAATTGTGAAATGGGGAGCTGGAAAATCGAGAGCAGCCCCACAAAAACTATCGTTACCGATAATACAATGGCCAATACGGGCCTCTTCAATATATTTTGAAACATGGTTGTATACTTTTGACCTCAGTTTATTTACTCCGCGTGCAGCTCCAGTTCAGCAAATACCTTTGCAGCAGCTTTCTTTTCGTACTCGATATGGTCACCGTTCTGCACTTTCCGCAACCCTTCAATAAGGATCTGATCGTCCAGGCTCAGGCCATCTTTCACGACATAAAGGTGATTTAATTCCGCACCGACCTTGATTTCCTGTGAGCTGACATGACCATCCTGACTGACCAGGAAGACATACTTTTTATCCAGAATTTCAAAGGCGGCTTTCTGCGGGATAATAACGACTTCACTGAGCTCCACCGGCCACAGGATATTTCCGGTTTGCCCGTGCCGCAGCAATCTGTCCGGATTTTGGAAGGTCGCCCGGAATGGGATAGTGCCGGTTGCATTATTGAAGTCAGATTCAATCGCGGTAACCATGCCTTCGTGTTCGAACAGTTCGTTGTTGGCCAGTTTCAGTTTTAGTGAAGTGGGAGTGGAGGATTTGACCTGCTTCATATAATCGAGGTAGGTTGCTTCGGGAACGTTGAAGTAGACCCACATTTTGCTGTTGTCAGAAAGTGTAGTCAGCAATTCACCTTCATCCAGCAAACTGCCCAGGCGCACATCTTCAAACTGCCCGATAATGCCGCTAAAGGGCGCACGAACCTCGGTAAAGTTGAGGTGAGCCTGCATAAGAGCGGAGTCAGCCCGGGCTCTTTGAAGATTGGCGTTTGCCAGCGCCAATTCATTTTTAGAAACGATATTGCTATCGGCCAGCACCTTTGTATTTTGAAACTCAATGGCTGCCCTTCCAACTTCTGCCTGCGCCTTTTGCATCTCGGCCTGATAAATGGTGGGCTGAATCTGAAAGAGCAGTTGTCCCTTTTGCACGTACTGTCCTTCATCAACTAGGATTTTCTGAAGGTACCCCTTCTCCAGGGCCCGGAGTTCTATATGCTGATAAGCATGAATCTGGCTGACGTAGTTTTTGTAGTAGAGGGTGTCCTTTATCATAGGGTTAGTCACTTCGAGTGTCCCTATCTCGTGTTTCTTATGCGTTTCATGTTCACAGCTGCTTAGGGCTATTACCGTAACAAGCAGGCACAGGAAAACAATCTTTGTATTCATGATTTTCAAACTTATAATTGTGGAAATACATCGCCACCCGCATCTTCCATCCGGAGGGCGGCTCAATTTTCTAAGCAAAAGCGGGTATGTTGACTACAGCGACAGATCGATAGCAGGTACGCCTGTCTGTTTCCATTTCAAACAATGTTTGAAATAGACCATAAAAGATCCTGGCTTAATGGGCCAATGCACGCATCAAACCATACCGGAGCCTTGGGAGCACCTGCACAATGTGGGCCATAGCCGTTGATCGGCCTAATTTCGAAATACCTGAAATAGAATGAAAAGGGGAGTGGAGAGGGAAAAAGCTAAGGTGCTTTCGGAGAGCAATAAATTGGTGAACGCTGATGAAGGTTCACGTTTGCTCAGAGAGAAGATAGCGCAATCAGCGACATCGCCGGTATGCGTTTCTTCGTCTTTTTCCTCTACAGACTCCGAAAAGAAGGGAACTACAGCGAGCCAATCGGAGGCAGAAGCTGTAGCTGCATATTCATCGTCTGCCGAGGCGGCAATCTGTATTCCTGCAACTGTGGCAACAGGCTTGGTGTCTGCCCCAAGAGACTGGGACAGGCTAAGCAAGACCAGGAAACAAAAATGAAACAGATTCATTTGAAATGTTTTAACGCGACAAAGCTAGATCAATTTGTGACAAAAAACAATTCGATTATTGAGTTTTTTACCTTTTTGCCCAAAATCACGCCATCCTTTAGACTATGTTTGGAGCGGATTCGTCATGAAAATCAAGGAATTGTGGTTCTGGCTAAATCTTTTTTGGCGCGTTTGGCGGGCCAAATAAGCTAAAAAAGATGACGCCAGGTTCATAATTCCTTGGTTTGCAATAGTATCAAGCTCCAAACATAGTCTTAGTCGCCTTTTGCGCTCCATGTGATTCATTTCACTTAACCTTAAGGCTGTTTTCCTTTGCTTTGTCAAAAAGCAATTAGACATGACGGTAACACGAATTATGCTTGCAGTAGCAGTAGCTGTTCTGCTTGCCCAAAACGTTCAGGCACAGCACCATGAAGCCAATACGGCGCTCCATACCGAGCCCAGGGCCTATTCTGATGAGCCCCATTTCCGGTTTGCCTCATTTATCAGCCATACTTTTATTCCGGGCCTTTCAGATGGCGGCAGGATTGCCATTCCTTCCTACGGTGTGGATTTGGAGTATTGGTTCAATAACCGTTGGGGAGTAGGCTTACACAACGATATTGAACTGGAGACTTTCATCGTGGAACGGGAAAACAATGAGTTCACAGAGCGCCGTTTTCCAATTGTGACAACTTTAGATTTGTTGTATCACCTTAATTCCGGGATTGTTTTTGTTATCGGCCCGGGATTGGAGTTTGACATTACCGAACAGTTTATGTTATTCCGGATCGGTGTGGAATACGAACTGGAGCTCGAGCACCACTGGGACCTGTATCCTACTATATTCTACGATATGCGAGCTGACGCTTTTACCACCTTCACGTTTGGCTTAGGCGTAGGAAAACGATTCTAAAAAAGGAGCAGAGGCAAGATGCCCCGCTTTTAAGCTTAGAAAAGCAATTAGGCAGCGATTTTTTCGTGGCATTTGGTCTTTCTGGTGCAATGGTCTACTTTTACCGTTGCATATTGAAGTGCAGGAACTGCCATCAATAAAAACACTTCAGACCAGCATGCCATTCAGACCTTTGTTTAGAAAACGGCCGCCTGCCCCTTCTCTTAAAGGTGACCTATCGGGAGCATTCCTGGCTGCCATCATCGCATTGCCTATGGCACTGGCCTTCGGTGTGCAGTCCGGGCTTGGTCCGGAAGCAGGCTTGTACACCGCCATTATCCTGGCTATTGTTGCCGGTATTTTTGGAGGCACGAACACGCTGATCTCCGATCCGACCGGTCCTATGACTGTGGTGGCTGCCACAGTGGTTACTACCGGCCTGGTGCAATCCGGTGGCGATTTGAGCAACGCTGTACCGCTCATTATTGCGACTTTTCTCCTTGCTGCCCTGCTGGAGTTGCTGTTTGGTATTTTCGATTTTGGCCGCTTTGTGAAGTTCATGCCTTATCCGGTCTTATCGGGGTTTATGGCGGGTATCGGGTTGATCATCATTGCGGCGCAGATCTTCCCCATCCTTGGCCTGGACAACCCGGGCGGATTTTTAACTATTATGACCAGTCTGGGTGGGGTAGAGATGGTGAATACACAGGCCATTGGGCTGGGCCTGCTTTCCATCGCTATCGTTTACCTTTTTCCCAAGCTTACCCGGCGGGTACCTTCCATACTGGTGTCGCTTATTGCCTGTACGGCTTTGGCATTGAGTTTCAACCTGGATGTGCCGGTGATTGGCGAAATTCCAACGCAACTGCCCGCTCTTCAACTCAACCGGCTGCTGGAACTGGAAGTTGGAGACCTGCAGTACATCATCACGCCGGCGGTCATGCTGGGTGGGCTGGGCGTCATTGACTCCCTGCTGACTTCAGTGGTCGCGGACAACCTGACCAAAACCAAGCACAACAGCCGCTGGACAATAATCGGGCAGGGGGCAGGCAATTTCCTGTCTGCTGCATTCGGAGGACTGCCTGGGGCTGGCGCCACAATGGGCACAGTCACCAATATTAATGCCGGTGCCCAAACCAAGCGATCGGGCCTGCTGAAGGGTGTCATCTTGCTGTTGATTGTGCTGACGACCGCGGATTATGTGCAGTACATCCCAATGAGTGTGCTGGGGGGCATTTTAGTCACCGTTGGAGCGAGTATCATTGACACCAAGGGAATCAAAATGTTCTTCCGGATCCCAAAATCGGATGCAGCGACCTGGGCCATTGTCCTTCTCGTGACCCTCTTCGATAACCTGCTCAATGCCGTTGCAATCGGATTTGTGGCATCCTCTATATTTTTCATGAATAAAATGAGCAGGTCCCTGACGTCCTCGCAGGAGTCAAAGACCCTTCAGGATTTCATGGGGGAGAGCCAGGCTATTCCGGGAGAACTTGCAGAGCGGGTCTACGTTCAATCCTTTGACGGCCCAATGTTTTTTGGATTTGCGAACCGGTACCGCGAGCACTGCCACGACATCAAAGGCGTGGATGCGGTCATCATCCGGATGGAAAGGGTGCCATTTATGGATCAAAGCGGGATGGTCACACTGGAAGATGTCATCACCGATTGGCAAAAGCGGGGGATTACTGTTTACATTACTGGGGCCAATGACCTGATCCGGGATTCCTTTGAAAAGGTAACACATTTGTCTCAGATACTGAACGACGATAAGTATTACAAAAATTTTGAGGAGTTTGTCGAGGCGTTTAAAGTGAAGGGTTTGTAAACCGACTTGGTAAAGGATACCCCTTTCTAGTTTCACTCAGGACAAGTAGATAGTGACCAACTAATTGATAGGCGATTGAAATATAACAACAGAATTTTTCATACGGACTTTTTGCGCAGTGGCAATAAAAACACTACCTTACGGTTTAGAAACTTTGAGACCTACCCCTCATGGCATCTATACTTCTGTACTATATTTTTTTGCCTTTATTTCTTTTCAGCCCAGATCTTAAAAAAAACACTATAGAGATAAGCTAAAAAATGGAACCTCTTAATCATAAAAGAATTGTAGCTGGCAGATATGTCCTTCGCAGACAGCTGGGCCGCGGTGGTTTCTCAGAGGTGTGGCTGGCAGATGATACCCGGTCAAATGGTGGGCATAATAGAGAAGTCGCTATTAAGTTTTATCAGCCAACCCCCGAATTTTCAGATCTGTATAACAAGGTTCTCCGTAACGAATACAGGATACTTTCCCAGATTAACCACCCTCATCTGGTAAGTGCTCTGGATATGAACCTTTCTCACAAACCACGCTATGTTGTATTGCAGTACATCCGCAATGGCAGCTTGTCAGAAATGCTCAGAGGGCAGCACAGCTTGGGAGAAGCTGAGATTGCCCGATTCCTGCAACAAATCGGAAGCGCGCTCCAAGCCCTGCACAAGAATGGAAACATACACGGGGATTTGAAGCCTGAGAACATTCTCTTAGATGAAAGACACTCTTTTTATTTGTGCGATTTGGGAGTTTATGATAAAAGCGATTCAAGGGCTCAGCTTTTGGCAGAGTCGCCTGTGCATCAGTCTCCGGAGCATAAAGATGGAAAGGAGCTAAGCCCAGCATCCGATATTTTTTCTATCGGAGTCATTTTATATGAAATGTGCCAAGGTTTTTGGGAAGAACGTTCTATCCCTGCCCACCAGTTGGTAAAGTTGGGACTTGAGATGCCAAAGATAGACTCCAATCGTTACACCAACCGGCTTCAACAAATTATTGACTATTGCTGGGATGCTGATCCGAACAAGCGGATTACTGCAACAAATCTGGTCGAATATGGCAACTTTTGGGGCCAATCCGGGCACTGGCCAGCTATTGGCAACAGCCGTTACACGATACCTAAAACGGAACCACAGCCGGAACCGGCGCCTAGTCCCTCGCCGCAGCCACCAAGGTGGCAACAGGAAGAAAAGGAACCGCCTGGAGCCGAACCTCCCGGAAAAACTGTTCGAGGCAAACGCAAAGCATCGGTGGTGCGGATGAGAAGCTATATGATAGGGATCTTCTTCATTGCACTTCTGTCGTCTGGTGGGTATGCCTTTAAAACCCATCAGGAAAGCACTCATGAGTCATTGCTTGAGCAGGCCTATCAGGCAAAGGAAGCAAATATGTATTCTACTGCTTACACTATAGCGAAGAAAGCCGCTACGTCGGTACCCCCATGGCGATCTGATATAAGGGGTGAAGAATTAAAGGAACGTTTGTTTCAAAAGGCACTACAGCTTAAACAAGAAAAGGAATTACTCCACGACAGCGATAAGTTTGAGTTAGCTTTGACAAAGTTAGACACTATGAAGTTCTTCGCCCCTGCTTTATTTAAACCAGAAGATCTTGACCGGCAGGAGCGAGTCATTAAAGCGGATATGTATAAACACCTTGCTAACCGCGATGTAAAAAACAGAGATTATGCAAGTGCTGAAAGCAATTTTAAAGAATCGTTGAAGTTTGTGGAAGACCCCGAGGTCCGAAAGGCACTAGAAGATTTGAAAGCGCATTAAGATCAGAAACACCTATTTCAATGGATAAGCACCTAATCTTGAAATTAATTGTTGTTGCCCTGTGTACTTTGGTCAGCATTGTTCCGGCTTTCAGCCAAGACTGCAATGTTCAAATATTGCCAGGCACCCCGGATACTACTTTATGTTCGGGCGATACGCTTCAATTAACCGCTGTTGCTGAACCAGGGGGTATGCTTATCTGGTCTACCGGGAGCATGGATTCGGTGATTAACGTAAGCACTGATGGTACCTATATTGTGACTTTGAATACCGACACCTGCTCTATTAGCGATACTGTCCATGTAACTTTTTCCCCAATACCGGAAATCTTAGATTTAAGTAGCTCAACCAGCTGTGAAGGCGACTCCACCTTCTTTACTGCTGTCCTTCAGGCGGACACTTCTGCCATCATTACGTGGGACTTTGGAGATGGCGACGAAGCGGAACAGCACGGGCTAACCGCTGAGATTTCACACTTCTACGATGAGGCAGGGACATATGATGTAACACTTACAGCCATGAATAGTGCAGGATGCCGGAGCGTAGATTCTGTATCTGCTGTAGTATTAGGCGTGCCTGAAGTTGCATTGAATGTAGAGGACAACTGTTTCCAGGACACCACCTTTTTCAGTTACGCAATTAATTGTCCTACAGGATCAGACTGTACAACCATCCTTTTCCCAGGAGATGGCTCAAACATTGCGCTCAATTTGGACACAGCGCAGTATAGATTTGTTTACGGTACCCCTGATACCTTTCAGGTAGAGCTTTATGTGGAAAGTGCAGGCGGCTGTTTTAATGCGGAAATTTTGGAGCAAATTGTTTTTCCGATACCTGATGCTGACTTTTTTGGATTGTTGCCTGAGTACTGTCAAGGCGATCCAGCCACCGAGTTAATCCCTGTAGAGCCGGGTGGAGTTTTCGAGGGGCCTTACCTGGAGACCGTTAATGATACCTCTATTTTTTTTAGCCCAACGGAAGAAGACAGTGATCTGTCGATCTCATATACAGTGACTAATGCTTTTAGCTGTTCTTCACGAGTAGAGCAGACAGTGGATAACGTTTATTTTACTCCATCTGTAAGCCTGCAAGGCGACGATGCTTGTTTTATGGAAGAAAGCGTATTTGAGATCGGGAGTGATTGTGCAGAAGGTGAATGTACACTTTATCTTAATTTGGGAGACGGAGGTGAAGTGGAATTTATAGGTCCGGAAGGTGATTTTAATTATGAGTATACCTATACAGGTAACCCTGACAGTTTTAATGTGTCCTTGGAGGTCATAACCAGCAATTTCTGTACTAGCACTGCCACAATGCAGCACCAGGTGTTTCCTGTACCCAGTGCCGTATTCACAGGCCTCGAAGATAGTTATTGCCAGAATGATCCACCTGTAGAGCTGATGCCGGAGCAAACGGGAGGAGTTTTTACCGGGCCGAACATTAGCTACTCAGCAGATAGCTCGCAGATTTTTTTCAGCCCACAAGACTTTGGAGAAGATATAATCATCGCTTATCAAATTGAAAATGAATTTGGGTGCTCGGATGAAAGCACACACTTAATAGAAAATGTATTCTTCACACCTGTGGCAAATATTGTTGCCAATGCGACATGTTTTCAAGATACGAGTAGTTTTGTAGTTGCAACCATTTGCGACTTGGTACCGTGCGAATGGAGTATAGACTTCGGAGACGGAACAATCATTGATAACCTTTCTTCCGATATTTCCAATTTTCGGCATTATTACGATGCAGTTGGCTCTTATCCGTTTGTATTCATTGCAGAGACTACGGAAGGGTGTGCTGACACCCTTAGTTTTAACCAGGAGGTCAACCCACTGCCCAACCCCTCTTTCAATGATGTTTCATCAGCTTACTGTAGTAATGATCCTCCCTTCCCACTAATTCCAGAGCAGACAGGCGGAACCTTTACCGGGCCCGGTGTCGAGATGCAAGGCGATGGAACGGGGGTGTTTACTCCGGACATACCTGGTGAGAACCTCACGATAAGCTACGAAATAACGAATGAATTTCAGTGTACCCAAAGCAGCTCTCAGTCAATAGATAATGTATTTGCAGCCCCGGAAGTTACATTACAGGGCCTGGATATGCAGTATTGTGAAGGCGATTTGGTGGATACTATCCTTAATCTTCCTGCTGGTGGCGCTTACCTAGGCAACAACCCATATCTCATTGATGAAGTGGAGAGCGATTCTATAGCGATTTTCATACCCAATACAATCGGGGTGAGTACAGTAACTTACCGATACGAAGATGGTAACTCATGTAGTGATACCTTCTCACTCGAAGTAAGGGTGGATAGCTTGCCTGTAGCCAATCTTGGTCCGGACACATCAATATTATCTGGTCAATCAATTACACTTCAAAACGCTGTAGATAATGCAAATTACACCTACGAGTGGAGTGGGGGAGGAAGTGGTGCAGAAAAGGAAATAGATGGCCCTGGGTTTTATCTCCTCACAGTGATCGATGATGCCAGCGGCTGTAGCTCTAGTGATACGATCTACGTAGATTTTGCTAATTCTACATCTGATTTAGCATTAGCCTTGCAGGAGGTGCATGTGTGGCCTAATCCTGTAGCTGACTTTTTAAACCTTGATTTTAAGTTTAACTCCTTACCAAAGCAAGAGCTGAATTTAATTATAGTGGATCTATTGGGAAGAGTTATACATCGGCAGCGTTTTCTGCCTGGCTCAAGCCGAATGAAGGGTATTCATACCGGGCATTGGCCTGCTGGGGTGTACACTTTACAATTAAACAGGACGAGTATAGGAAAGGTCATCAAACGATGAAGGTAGAGCACAACAACCTCACTCTACGGCCCCTTCTTCGTCAGTTTTTATTAGCCGAAACTGGGATTCTCCATTTTCAGAAGATTCAATTCCAGCTATAATAAACCCTTTGTCACTACTCACTTGGCGACAGGAAAAAACAGCCGTGTTAGCCTTCTCGGACCCTTGGTAGTAACGTTCCCATTCTGTACTCAGACTAGGAGCCCGGTATTTAAAAGCAGCATACCGTTCCGCGTCAGTACCCCCATCCACGCCTCCGACTACAATGAGTGCTGAGTCTCTGGTTGTAGTGACAAATTGTCCTTTTTCATTCAGAAAAGGAGAACCTATCTCCCGGCTGTCTAACACATCACCACTTGCTGCGTCATAGATAAAGCAAACTATATCTTCCTGGCCTTGCACCATTCTGGTAGCAGCGATGGCAATCTCCCCCTCTTTAGTGAGAGAAATATTTGGGGCTCTTGTAGAGTAGGCGTTAGGCAATGCTTCGCGCCATTTGAATTTTCCATTCGAATCTACATTATAGAGGATGACTTGCCCATTATTGACCAGACCCGCCATCAGTATGGTGTTTTCGTCATAAAGCATCAGGTCGTAAGCAGCTGCGCGGTACTCGTATCTTTGTTGCCACAAAAGGTTGCCAGCCGGGTCAAGATGGGACAATAGCACCCAATCTCCACCCAGGCTTTGCCGAAGGCTGCCACAGACAAAGAGGCTTGAATCAGGAGCTTGGACGATGTCATGAAACCTAACATATTTTACTGCACCAACTTGCTCTTCAAAATCTGCGAACAAGGACGAGTCAATTCTTTCTGCTTCTCCCTGAGCGTTCAGCCACACTAAAAGAGGGTTTCTTGCATCATAGCCAGCAACCAACCAAAACTGTTCCTCTTGTAGAGGGATAATAGACTGGGCAATGCCAGCTGAAAGAATCGAAAAAGTGGATTGGAGATCACCTAATTCATCCGTAGATAAGACCATCATATCGCCTTCTACTGCGCTGCCGCCCAACAGATACTCCTTATTATTTTGGGTAGCATAAAATAGGTTGCGAAGTGGAGTCGGGTCCGGAAAAGCTGAGTTCAACCCCCGGTTGAAGGTAATCAACTCTCTGCGATCCAGGTTGATCTGTATGCAGGCCGCGAGAAGTAAAACGATTAACGTGCAGGCAATTGTTTTTCCCATATTGTTAAAAATCTATTGTAGCATGCAATCCAAGCGCTGGAAATGATGCTGGTACAACTGGAGATAACGTCAGTTGTGTTCGGTCTGCAAGTGAAGGATTTCTCAGTTTTTCCGGAATGAGGGATGCCGTCCTGTCTTCACAGCCAAAGCGTTCATCAAAGAGCCGCTTTTGTTTTCGGTCTTTCTTAAATATAAGCAAGTCATTGGTCAGCCATACCAGAGCCGCTGCTCCGGTAGCGATCAAAAAATCATGGTGGTCATTATTTGCCGCTTTATACTCAATATCAAGCTCTCTGAGGGTGGTTGCATCGAGGTGCTTATTGTAGGAGCGGTTACTTCTGATCTTTTTGAAAACTCCGTATCCAAACCCTGCCGCTGTAATACCAGTAATGAAATGCCAGGGTTTAACTTTTCGCTCCTTGGCAGCAAAATGGTCCCAACCTTTGCCAGGCACCAGATAGGTCCAGGCGGGCACCGGCGTGTATACAATGGAGCTGTCGCATACGCCTAGCGGTGGTGGGCATTCGCCGGACTTAATATCCTTACACTCCCCTTTTTTTGAATCGGTGATTCGGGCAATATAAACCCTCCAGCCATAGGTTTTGCTGCCATCATCAGCCTTTGTTTCTAAATACCGGAGGTAGAAAGACATTTTCTTACAGACGATGTGCCGGCGCATCAGGTTGTTTTTAAAAAAAGTAACTTCCTCTCTGATATATCCTTCACCGTAGTATACGCAATAATAGTCACGGGGCTTATTTTCTTTAGTGAACTCTGCCCATGGCGGTACACGTCCATTTATGCGCCCAATTTTGTCTTTGAAGCCTGTAGCCTCCAGCTGAATGGTATCTGTATCATTCAATGACCAACAAACGTTTACCAAACCAGCCTGCTCTTCTCGATAGCGCTGGAGTTGCCGGATATACTCTCCAACTGAGGTAGTTTTACTTTTGATTTCCAGGTTTTCATCCAGAAAAAAGCCTTCATAAGGAATGAAGTCATCATTTTCCAGGCTTCCAAGATACTTCCTAATCCGTCTTTCTACTGCCCGTTTGCGCCTACTGCCTACTGCAGAATCTGGAGCAACCAGCACTTCAAAGTACTCCTTGATCCTTTTCAGCTGACTGGCCGCTTGCTTTTTGTAGGGCAGTAATTCGCCTTTTTTTTCATCAAGACAGAATGATTCGGTTGGGATGGATGGATAGAAGGGCTGACCTGCATGGCTTGCTGCTTTTGTGATATCTGTAATAAGTGTATCAGGTATAGGGGCCAAAGTAGTGGCTTTCGCAGGTAGCTGTATTTGGATCAACAAGCCTGGCAATATCAGGCTCCACAGTTTTAGAAGTTTTCTCATAGGGTTTTGTATTCCTCTCACCGGACTTTCATGAAAGACACCAGTCCGGTAGCATTGTCGTATTGGTAGTCTGCTACCTTGCTAAAGCGGTCCTCAAAGGGGATATCAGCGTATAGGATGTCTATAAATGTCTGCCAGTTGTTACCGCCTCCTTCCTCTGGAATAGAAAAAGAAGGATTATTGGTAAAATAGGGTTTCAGCTCGTCGACCAGCCGGTCAGGTTCACTCCAGTTCCCGCTGGCATCTGCGCTTTTCACTGCATTGATCAATGCAGTAAGTTTTTTGTTGAGCCATTGTTCGCTTACCGTCACCAACACACTATGCTCGAAGGGTATTTCCACATTATCCCAGCTTGCCTGTAGATATAGTCTTTGTTTTCCCAGCTGATTGAAGGTGGTGCTAATCTGCCCGTTGGGCGCACTGCGCCAGCTACCGCTGGAAAACTTATACTTCCATTGCCATTGGTTCAACACGTTGCTGCCAGCACCCATAGAAAATTGAGTAGATTCATCCAGATAGGCTACAGAAGGGCTGACGCTTACACTATTCATCAGCCTGTCCCGGTCCGCAGCGGAAGGGCCAGAGTTAACTGGCTCCGTTTCAGAAATGTCGTCAGGTTCTTGTGGGCCTCCTCTTGGGGTTTGCCCAGATCCGTTTTCTGATCCAGAAGAGGTGGAATTCCCTGTTTGCGGTTCATCTACTGTCACTTCTTCAGCTTCTTCTACATCGGTATCCGTTCCCCCTTGGCCTTCACCAGGTGAATTTTCGTCAACCTCTGGTAAGGGGACTCCGTCTACTGGCACCTTGGATCTGCTATCCAACCCTATAGTATCATCCTCCTGGGGTGTCTCGGAGACGCAAGAACTGAGGGTAGTTGCCACAGTGAGTAACAGGATGCTCAGCAGTTTTATAGTTTTTTGCTTTGGCATGTTCAAGTTAGTTTTGGTATTTCTCGTTTTCGATATTGTAGTTAATTCTGTTTTGGCTTCCCTTTGGGAGGATGGTGAAAGTCCGGGTGTTCAGGTTAAGGAATACGGTGACAGCGTTCATTCTTCCATCTTCGGCTTCAAAGCGGAATACGCCGCCTGGTTCGCAGCCTTTGGAACGGATGCTGTAGACCACGTTATTGCCGCCTTTGATTTTCTGTTCGATTTTCCGAAGGCGGCTGTCAAACTCTACTTTCGACTTTACCCTTCGCTGGCTTTTTCTGTTATCTGACCTTACTGTGGTGGCAGTGGAAGTCTTGAATTTCATACCTTCGATATTGCTAAAAGCGCAGTCGGTACTAACTGGAGAAGTGTTCCCGGAAACGGGGCTTAATTGATTATTAGCAGAAGTTGAAGCGTTTTGTGGATTGTCAGTTTCGGAAGTTGTTTGATTATCAGATTGCCTATCCTGGTTGGGGCGGTGCGTAACTACAAGCGAGAAAAAGCCAGACATCACCTGCGCACTGTATTCCAGCGGTTCAAGCCCGATAGCGTAATCGCCACTGAGGCCATTGATCAGGATGCTGCCTTCTCCGCCATTTCGAACCGTTTTCGTGCGGACTGTTTCGTTGTCGCCAATTCTCACAACATGAACTGTCAACTCTTGAATATCCCGGGTAATTGAGACCCATACCCGGTAAGACTGATCGGCACGAAGGTTAAAAAGGGAAAGCCTTGGATCCTCTCCTCCTTTAGGCAGGATATCGCACTGCATATGCAATAAGCGCTCCCCCCGATTCTCCGCCTGCTGTATAAAGGAGGATGCTTCACTGACTCTTTGCCTAATGGGCTGTTGTGCGGATACTGCACCGCTGAGTAGGCTGAGTATTATGGTTGCTGTAGTTATAATGGTATACCATCTCATGGTGCTAGAGTTAAAGTTAATCAGTAAGGGAGATTAGCATGGCAAACTTTCCATACTCTATACTTTCCTGGTAGCCATAGGCATCAATTACTATACGATACATAGCAGTAGCAGGAGGCTCAAAATACACTTGCCCCTTTGAACTATCTCCCCGATCCTGTATTTCCATCATCCATTTGTCGTCAATACTGCGGTAGACTCTCAGATCAATGTCTTCAATTTCATTGCCCTCAGCAAAAGCCAGAATGCGGTACCGTTTACCCAAGGTGAGAAAACGGAATATGTTGCGAACACTGTCCTGGTGTATATTCCCAATACTCGCCTGAATGACCCGTTCACCTTTATCAGCTGCATCATCAATGGCTTGCTGCAAATCCCCAATCAAGGCTTTTGCAGAAATACTATTAGTTTGAGATTGTACAGGGCTGCTCAGTAAAAACAGCAGTGCCGTTATCAGGCCGAAGGGTTTGATGCTCATAACTTAGTCATTTAAAACTATTCCTTTATAATTCCAAAAATGTTGAACCTCTGCTGCAAATTGGTCTTTCCCCTCTACCAGGTCGAAATTTCGGGCCGAAAGCGGTAATGGTTCAAAAATCAGCGTAAATGAAACAGTACCGGCAGTACTGAACCTTTGCCCTCCGACTACGCCTTTAAGATCGACTAAGTCATAGTCCCGGCCGTTCGCAGTTAAGTGAAATGCCCCTACGTGATCAGGACCGTAAACATTACCCCCCTGACAATCACTGACTTGCATTTTTACAATTGTAGCGCTTTCGGTTAGCTCAATGCTCTTGAGGGCAGGCTTACAATGCTCAGATCTTCTGGGGGGATTCTGAATAAAAATATTACTTCCTGAGTAGAAGCCATTTTGGCTAGTCTTTACGGGCTCCTCACGAGGAGGTGGTTTCTTCTCCGCTTCCTTTGGTTGCTCCGATTTTACAGGTTTTATAGTAGTTCTGGCTGGAGGTGTCGTAGGGCTCAAAGTAATCTCTTCATAAGCACTAGAATCTCCCTCGCCAACAGTATCTAATTCAACTACACTACCTGTACCAGAAGTAGAATTTGTATCCGCTTCCCTATTCCAACCTGGATAGGTGGCTATACCGTAAACTGCTAAAGCGACTATAAGGCTGGCAGCCACACCCAAGTAAGCAGCTTTTTTCCTGGCATAATTAAATATATTAGGCGTTATCCTTACTTTGTCCTTTCCGGGAACGGTATTTCCGGGAGGGCGAACAGCAGGGTTAGGGTCTATCCGCCCAAACACTTCTGGCCAATGCCCTGATTTAAGGTAGTGCTGAGCGTACTGGTGTAATTTTTCTGCCTTTGGGCGGTCCCAGGGTTGCTGTGCGAGGCATTGCTCAATGATGCGGCTAAGGGCACGGGAGTACCGCCCGGAAAGAGAAGGAGGCTGCGAATTGGCATATTGCAAGCTGCCACCCATAGAACCAAAGGGAGGCTCGCCCTCAGCTAATTCAAAAAGGGTGGCACCGAGCGCCCAGATGTCGGAGGCAATGACGGCCTCTTTCCCCATTTCTTCATTAAAATATTCCGGTGCCCGGTAGGCCATAGGGGTGATGCCAGCATCAGAGTTGGCAATGGAGCCATGCCGGGCCAGCTGTGAGCGCAGCTCATTGCGCAGATTGGAACTAATACCGAAGTCGCCCAGTAGGTAGTCGCCATCCTCTCCGATCATAATATTATCGGGTTTAATATCCCGGTGGATCAATCGGCGGGCAGGGGCATGTATGTAGTGGAGCGCAGCACCGATATCGCTCATCACTTTGGCGATAAGCCGTTCGCTGGCATTTCCTGCTTGATTGAGGACTGAGCCTTGGCTACAATAAGGCATGACCAGATAGGGATGGCCTTCGAAAATATCAAACTCTGTGGCTCGCAGCAAATTGTGATGGGTCAAATGGTAGACTTTGGTGAACTCTTGTCGGAACACCTCGCCCCCTTGCTGATCCAGGCCGGTGTAGATTTTGACAGCTTGCTGAAAACGGGCGCGCTCATTATAGACCAACCAGACCTCAGAGAATCCTCCTTGACCTAGCTGCTGCAATAGGCGGTAGCGGTGGGCGAATATGGTCTGAGGTCTTAGGTGTAGCATTTAATTCAAATTTTAATTATTCAAGCTAGAAGGAATTGTCTTAACTTTTCGACCATTATGGTCTATTGTGATTTGCTGGCCATTGGTAGTTGTTACCGTTGCATGTCCATCTTCGTTAAAAGCACTGGCTTTTTCATACTGCGGTTCTATGACCCAATCCCCTTCATTATTTTTATATCCATACTTTCCTGTGTTGGGGTCTAGATGAGGACGATACGGTCGTCTCATTTCTTCAGCTAGCATGTTTCTTACTTCATTTCTTTCACTTTCTTCCTCGCCACTTCCAAGAAGATTAAGGTTCTTTTTGGAAGAAGGGGGGTCTGTATTACTTGTATCTTTTTCAGCTGGTTCAGGGCCAGGAGTAGATGGGGTTTCATCTCTTCTTTTTTCTACCGGGACTTCCTCTTCTGTATCAGTCTCTTCTTCAGGGGCAACGGAAGACGATTTTTTACTTTCTTTTATCTTTTCTCCTTTTGTATTTATAACCAGAGTGTCTCCACTACGCGTTATAACTTTGGCTTCACCTTCTTCGCTATATGGGAAAGCCATCTTATATTTTGCTTCTATAATTTCATTTCCGTTCTCATCCTCGTAACCATACAAATTGGATTTTTCATCTTTATATAAAGTAGGAAACTGCTGCTCTTCTACATCATTTCCAGAAAAAGAATCAATAATAAAGTATTTTCCTGCAAAAAAAACAGATACAATTACAATTCCCAAAGCTACCCCCAATAGCAAATTAGTTCGCCTTCCCAAACCTCTGGGCGCAGAGGCGGTATTCGGGGTGATCGATTGCAGCTTCCCATCGGCAGCACTCATATACGCCAGCACAACGGTGATATTGTCATGCCCTCCCTTGTCGTTTGCAGCTTTTACAAGTTGCTCCGACATACTTCTGAGGTTGTCGCCGCCCAATTGCAGCATTAGGTCTTTAATCTCGTAATCCTGAAGCATGCCATTCAGCCCATCGCTGCAAAGGAGTACCCGGTCGCCGGTCTTTAGCTTATGCCGTTGATAATCCGGGCTGGGCACATTACTGGAGTCTCCAAGGCTCTGAGTGACGATGTTGTTTTTGGGATGGTAAAAAGCCTGTTCTTCGTCGAGTTCTCCTTTGTCGATCCACTGCTGTACCAGGGAATGGTCCTTAGAGATGGGTTTAAGCATTGCCTCTTCTCCAGATCTTAGAATGTAGGCCCGGCTGTCGCCCACCCAGCAGACATGCACCATATCTTCCCGCAACCAGGCCAGAATAAGCGTGGTACCCATTCCAGCAGATTCAGGATTTTGCCTGCCATATTTTACGATCCGCTCATTGGCATACAAACAGGCCTGACTCATGAAGTCCGGGACCTGCTCGACGCTAACTCCCTGAGATCGCCCAAAGTATTCTTTTACAGACTCAACGGCAATCTGCGAGGCCACTTCTCCGGCATTCATACCTCCCATTCCGTCGGCGACTACCAACAGGGTACCCATTTGGCCGGGTGTGTAGATTTTGTTCGGCTCTTCAGGGGTAAGCCCCCACTTCTCGGGTTGATTGAGATCAGGACATACAGCGAAGTTATCTTCATTGTGTTCCCGGATCATACCCTCGTGGGTCTGTACAGCGATTTGTAGTTTCATATTGCTTTGATCAATTGCCTTTTTTGAAAATACCCAGGAACTTTTTTTCCTTTTCTTCACCATCCGGTTGTTCCACTGCTTCTTCTTCCTCCTTTATTTCGGATTGCCTATCCGCTTCTGCCTCTTCCGGCTCGTTGGCCAAAGGAGTGAGCCTTGCAGAAGTATTGCTCAGCTGAGGGAAAAGCACTACCTCCCAATGCTCGGCTCGCGCTGAGGGGAGAGAAAAGCCATAAGCCTTAAATACGATCCGCTGCGTTGAGTCTGCTGCTACTTCCAGGACAACACCACTTTTAAAAGAAGCGGCGTTTTTCTTCGAATCCGTCAGGCGCACCCTGCCATTTGGGGCAGAAGGGGTAGGCTTTATAATTTCCTGCCAGGTTAGTTCCGTTTCAATAGGTGCTAATTCGTTATTAGCAAATGCCGGTGCTGCTTCCAGATGCACAAATAGCCCTTTGCCACTCAATTTCTGTGTAGCTTCAAAGCTGGGGCTGCCATCGGGCAATGAAAAAGCTACAAGTGTCTGGCCATCAACTGTCAGGGTGTCGGTTATGTCTGTTGGATAAAGTTCCGAAAAGCGGAATTCTTTGACAGAACGAAATCCATACTTTGAAACGCGGGGAATGTATCCCTGACCATATTCTGCAACACTATATGCTTCATCCGACTTATCGGGCTGCAGGGCCCACTCTCCATCTACCCAGATTTTACCATCCACGGCTACACCTGTAGTGTATAGCCTGCTAAAGTACTCTTTTCCATCTCTGCCATATTTGTCCCCTGTCGCTATTTCTTCCAGCACATAGTCTACCCGGACCACATAGAAACAGCCTGAGATGGCTTCTTCGGCGTGAGAGGACCATTCTTTTCCAATAGAAAGCCCCCAGTCCTGACCGCTCAGCAATGTACAAGTTAAAAAAAACAGACCGGAAATCACTAACTTTCTCATAGTTAATTGTTTGTTCAGTAAATTAGAGAAATTGGGACAATTTTGCCAATATTTTCGCCCCATCCTCCGGAAACTACCCCAATAACCTGATAGGATTCATTGCGCTTGACAAATACGGGCCCACCTGAATTACCGCTTTCAATACTACCATCTGTGGTGATAATGCTGCCCGCTTCCAAGCCGGACCGTGCCACCGTAGCCGTGCTGTAGATAGGGGAGATGTCATTCAGGTCCGTAGCACCAAACCCCAGCGGATAGCCCAAAAGGTAGAGCTTTTCAGTAGCCTGCAAGTTAGCGGCAATTTGCGGAGAAGTCGACAGCCCTCCTTCTTTATTGATCCTTGCGAAAGCAATATCATTCGGGCTTTCAATAGCCAGGCGCACTACGTGAGGCTGGTCTTCGATTTCGATTTCTTCCGGTTTATCCTGTGTGCGGTCGATGGTGAAGTCAGAAGAACTGAAGACCAACTTTTCTCCGGAGGAAGAGATTGCTTCAATCTTCATTTCTATGGTTGCTCCGTAGTTATGGAGCAGGATATTGATCAGCAGCAAGTTTTCGTCTGCACCGCCTTCGCTGCCGGAGTTGATTGGGTAAAACCAAGGCTCAATAACATGCCGGGCGGTCACGAAGCGGTTGTCGTTGGTGAGAAAACCGGTACCCGTCCAGCTTAGCTCATTGGTACTTCGTTCTTCGCCATCCGACATCCTGACTGTCACTTGAGTGACTTTCACATAATAAACATCTTTGTAAAGACTATTAACATCGTTAGGCTGAGCGGTTTGGCTGCCCGGCCTGGCTGGCGCCGCAGAGCCAGCAGCAGGAGCAGCGCTTTCTGCATTGCGTAATCGACGGGTAAGGCGGTTGGCTCGGCGTTGCGCTTCCTCTTTTTCGGTTGCCAGTTGCTCATTTACTTGCTGCAGCGAGTCGGCACGTTCGGTAGTGATAGCTACGGTATCTTCGAGCAATGTTTTAGCTTCTTCTAAATCGGTTTCCAGGCCTCTGTTCTCCTGGTTTAGCTGGAAAAGGAAGTAACCACCTACCAGCATCACCAGTGCCAGTGCGACCCCCAGTCCGGCAATTGCCCGTTTATAAGGACGTAGCGCCTGCTCGCGGAAAAGGCTCATACGCTTGCCTATAGATAGGGAACCGGTCTTGTTATTGCTAGGTACAATGAATCCCAGCCGGGGACCTTCTACAGACAATTGTATTTCATCGCCGCTATTCAAATAATACTTTTTGGCTACCGGGCGGCCGTTAAGTAGGGTAGGGTTGATATTGGATAAATTGAGCAGCACATAATTGTCCCCTTCTTTATTGATGGCAGCATGTCGCCGGCTTACTGTTTTTTCCTGTTCGGAAAAGCGGATGGCACAGTTTGGGTCGCGCCCAAGTTCGATATAGCCAACTATAATCTCTTTTTGGCTCCCTGCCCTGAAATTGGTAGAGTTTGTTTTGTGCTCAAGAATAAAGAAGTCCCTACCTCCGGAGGTCAGTGATTTGATCCCGGAACCAATGGACTTGCTAAATTTATTCTTGACTATGGTTTCCCGTCCGCCTTCCATAAATCAGTTTTTGTAAATACGGTTAATAAGGTTTTCAATTACATAGGATTCCATGTTCGCATGAAACTTTTCTATTTTCTCCTGAGTTACGTGAAACACAAACATCAGTACGATACTGAGTACCAGCGACAGCAGGGTAGTGTCAAATGCTACATAAAGAGCCTGAGTGACCAAAGCGATATCATCTTCACCCATATTAGCCTTTACAGTGCCCAGAGAACCGGCGATTCCGATTATGGTACCGATAAATCCTACTGAGGGTATGGCCCAGGCAACGTATCGGATCATTGACTGTTCACTCTCGGAATTAGCCATATTGATCCGGACTGTAGCAGTGACGATTTCCAGGGCTTCGGAAGTCGATTTATTGGCCCGATACTTGGTGCACGCCTTTTTGATGAGCTCAGTCAGCACATATTTCCGGTAACCATCCTCTTTTTTCATTACATCAAGCTTAATGTCATTTACATCTCTAGGGCTAAGTACATACTGTTCGCGTTCGGGTAGCAGATGAAGACTATAGGCAAACTCCTCGTCTCCAATCTTTTTAGATGCACTGTATATTTCGGCCAGACCGAAATAAAAGAGCAAGAAAGTAAAAAACTGCACTACACCCGAGGGGAGTCCACTTCCCATAATTTGCAGTATCCTGTTCATGGTAGTGCCCGGGGCACTTATTTTTCCTGCAGCTACTACGATGAAAGCTGTAATTAAAGCTAGTACCAAAGCAATGAGCAGGTTTTCCCAATGTTTATTCATGGACTAATTAATGCTGTTTTCCGTTATGGTAAAGGTTCGTACCAGGGTTGCGTTGCTATACTCGCTATTGCTTCCTGACTGATAAGTCAGGCGTAGTTGTCCAAGGTCCAATCGCGCCTCCTCGTCCGTTCCCGGAAACATGATGATATAACCGCTCGGATTAGCAATGGTGCCAGCGGTCTTGTTATCATAAATGTTGATGTATAAGTCATATTTTCCAGGAACAATTTCCTTTTGATAGATCATTTCATAGCTCTCGTCCGTAGCCTCTTGTATATCTTTAAGAAGGCTTGCAAATGGCTGGTCATCTGCATGGTAAGAGCACCAATCGTCGTACTCATAACTGTAGAGAAAAAGGTCGATGTCCATATTCTCCTCCCACTGGAAAACAATTGCCAGAGCAGCTTCGATACCAAAGAGCTTGCTATACTCTTCTGCACGCTGGTTAGCCTCCTCTGCGCTTCTGCGGTAGGCCTCCAAACTGCTTTCTAAGCGCTCTACATCTTGTTCCAGGTTTTCCACCTGACGCTGTGAGCGCTCGAGCTGTACTGACATTTCTGCCACTTCAGCCCTGGACTGAGCAAGTGCATTTTGCATTACGGCTACCTGTTGTAGTATTTGCTGAAAAACAGAGGAATCTACACTGTTTTCTAATTGTTCTACCATTTCCTCGAGTTTTTCAGCTTCCAGTTCCAGCTCTTCCATGGTTTCAACAGCAGCCTTCTCCTCTACGGTCATTTTGGGGACTACTATAAATAGTATAATTACCGCAGCAAGGGCACCGCTGAGCAAATCAAGGAAGCTTACGCTAAAAATATTTAGATCTCGCCTTTTCACTGGTTTTAGTATCTGCTTCTCGTCACTACCTTAAGTGTAGTATCCCCCACTGTGATTATATCTCCCGGAAGAATTGGCAAACCATTATGATCAGCAAATTCACTGTTCACTAAGGTACCGTTAGTGGAGGGATGCCATGCTTGGATCCCATTTTTCTCTCTAAACTGCCCATCTTTAATGAGCCAGCATTGCTTGATGGGGTCTTTTACAATAGTTGCGTGATAGCGGGAAACAAACTTTGTTTGCCGCTCTACAATTGTCAAAGTGTTAGTGTAAGGATTACCGTCATCGAACCAGCCAAGAGTAGCTTCACCGCCTCCACCAGGTACTGCTCTGGAAAGATTATATATGCGCCCCGGTTCTTCACCATGCATAACCTGCAGCCCAAACATGTCCCGGTAAAAGTCGAATGTGTTATCTGGAGTTTCAACGCCAGAAAAGCCAAGAATATTCAACGCATCTTCCGCATTGCTGATCCGTTTTCGGTAAACGTGGTCAAGGCACTGCCGGATAAGCTCCTCCCATTTCGGAGGAACATCCCCCCGATATCGGCTAAGGGGCGGGTAAGTACCCTGCGAAGCCCGCTTCATATATTCGCCGAGGTCCGCATCTTTTTCCAGAGCACCGAAAGGAAGGTAACCGGTAATAATCTCATACATTGTAACTCCGAAAGACCACATGTCGGCTGCTGGGCCGAGTGCTTTGTAAGCGACTCTTGAATTAGCTTGTTCCGGAGCGATGTATGCGTAAGTACCGAAGATGTCTTTAGCCTGCCCAAAGAGATTTACCCGGGTCATGCGGGAGTTTTGGTAACCTGCTATGCCGAAGTCTGTAAGCTTTGCATTGCCCAATGCGTCCAACAAAATATTATCCGGTTTTAAATCCCGATGGATTACGCCGTTCTCATGTAAGGCTTTGAGCCCTAAAAGGGTCTCTTGGGCAAAACGATCTATGTCTGAAAAAGGCTTGTTGCGGCCCACCCAATTTTTGGCGCTACCGTTAGGGCAGTACTCCATTACAAAGAAAGGGTTCCCTTTAATCATTCCTTTCTCGGTAGCGGCCACGAGGTGGGGGGACTTGATCCGTGCGCATTCAAACTCTCTTTCAAAACGGCGCGCAATGTCCTCCCGGACGTTCGACGGATTATTATACAGCTTAAGTACTTTGGCGGCACGCTCTGCACCATGCTGGTCGTTCGACCGCACACGATAGACTATTCCGTAGGTACCTTCTCCAAGTTTGTTAAGAACGGTATAGTTAGGCCCGAGTGGGCTACCATTGTTTAACTCGAATCTATCAGCTAACATAGGGCTCATAATGTTAGGGGTTTTTAAACGCAGAGACCCCTTATGCATAAGTTCAACTCTGCAGTAGTATAACTAGGGTTTTCACTGAATACGAGGGGGGTATGCTTTTGTTACTCTTCGAAGATGATTTTTCGGTCTCCTAATAAAATTATGTCTCCGTGGCTGAGCTTAAAAGGTGAATTTGCTTGTATATAAGTCGTCTTTAGACTACTTTTATCAACCAAGTACCAGTCGCCATCTATGAACTCAATTACCGCTTGTACTTTACCTGTAATGCTAAAGTTTTCAGGGTCTACATTATCACGGTTGAGCTCTACTGTTTCTCCGGAGAAGTCAAGTTCCCGTTCAACGGTTTCTCCTTCCTTGTTTATCAGTTTAAGACGAAACCCTCCGTTATTAGTTGCTATGCGGCTGGGGTCAAAGGTTTTGGAGAGATTGTTGGCCAATGGTGGGGGAGAGGGGCTTTTTATAGGCTTTGGAGAGAGGTTTTCATCGCCATCGCCGACCCTGGAACCAAATGATTCAATTACACGCTGAAAACTTACACGCTGAAAGTCACCTTTGTCCTCAGGGCTGAAATCATTACTCCCTGAGCGATGTTCATTTGAATTCGGCCGAGGCTCGGGCTGACCCATCGGACCATTATTTGGAGCATCCCAGGGATCAATATTCGGCTGGCTGCCGGCAATCGTTGAGGAAAGGTTAGCTGCCGGGTCATTAGAAGGCTTGGAAACCGGAGGGGAAAGAGAACTATTGTCATCTCCGGCGTTTAAAGACCCATCCAGGGGATAGTTGCATTTTTCGCAACGTACTTTTTCAGACTTGTTCTGCCAGCCACAATTATTACAACGCATGATTAACAGGGGTTCTGGTTTGACAATCTTAAACGGAATCCTATAAAGGACCAATAAAGCTTTTTATAGTCTGACAACCCAAGATTTGCGAATCCTGACTTGCTCTTTTTCTGCCTCTCTTCGCCAAAAAGCCTCGCCGTAGCTTAGGCTATGCCTGCGTTTTTTGACTCGATAGCCAAAAAAATAGCGGCGTCATGATTTTCACAAATCCTAAGTTGTCAGACTATACCTGTCCACTCGCACAATATAGAAATATTTCACTAAAGGGGAAAGTTTTGACACTGTTTAAGTACAAAGCTCCCATTTTTAGTTGGAAATTTGAGTGATAGGGATTAATTTGGTGACCGGATAGGAAAGCGAAGAACTATTTGCCCTGCCATTTATTACTCGAAATAGCTTCAACCCTAAGTTATAAAAACGCTGCCATGCATGAATTGACCATAGGCCGGTCTAAAGCCTCCCAAATAGTCTTTAATAATGATAAGAAGCTTATAAGCCGGAATCATGCAGTACTCCGAATTTACCCCGATGGTTCTTGTACTATCATGGATAAAGGAAGCCGCAATGGAACTGCTGTGAATGGCAGGCTGCTACCGCCAAACCTTGAATTCCACCTTCAGCAAGGTGATGAGGTAATGCTGGCCCGGAAATTAAAGCTGGAATGGGAGGCTCATGTTCTAGGCCTTTTAAAAAAGGAAGACAGGCAGACTGCTCAAATGCGAGGGGAGGCTGCCTCCTTAAGAGGCAATCCAACTGGTAGGGGAACTGAAAAAATGAACCGCGAGCCGGCACAGCCTCCTCCCAAACCGCGCCCTGATACCTCATGGACTGACAAAAAGCAACAGGAAAGCGACGAGCGTAAAAAGCCACCGTTTCCGTCTCCGCCACTTCCCGGTGAGCCAGCGCATAAACCAACTGTACTGACTTATACAGTAGTAGGAGACTTCTTTGATAAGGCTATACCTATTCCGGGGATTACCCGCAATACAAGGGCATTTTTTAACCTTCACTTCCAGCCTATTACCAAAATACTTCGTTTGATTGAACAGCCCGATGGGGAGGAAGAAGTCAGCCCTTTCGGATTTTTTGGCTATAGCATAGTGATTTACCTGGGGCTTATCATTTTCGCTTCCAATATTTTTGAAGAAGACAACTATATGCGGCAGGAGTTAGTGGACAGCTTGTACCAAAATGGGGTATATGTTGATTTCCCGATACTGACTACGCTACTTTTGGTCGTACCGTTTTTTGTTACCATCTGGCTGACCTACCAAATATTCAACCGTTCTGAAAAAAATAAAAGGTCCTTTACCAAGTTTTTTAAGCTTGCCTCGCTGACTCAAGGGTTTATAATCATTTACACCGGATTGTGGTTTCTAATGCTAATGGTGTTTATAAAAAAGACGGCTAATTCACAAATTGGGTCTGATGGAGCAACAATTGCAGGGATACTGTTCCTGATTTTCTCCTTCTTGCTTCTTTACTTTAGTTTAGTCTTCTTGAGATCCAACCGCCGGTTTTGGGGAGTTGGGTGGGGGAAGTACATAGGCTTCATGTTTTTGGTAGCACTTGCTTCTGGGATAATTCGTCAGTTGCTAGTCATGGCTATTAACAACTCCTTTGTCCATTAGCATGCCTGCTTTATTCCGTGCGGGCTAGCCGGAAGCCAATATTCTTTTTTCCTCGTCCAGGATGGTAGTCCTCCCGATATATTGAGCGGCAGAAGTCATCGTCGCTATTGAATGCTCCGCCGCGGACCACTCTGTGGGGTCCTTCCTCAGGCCCGGTTGGGTTGATTGCTACTTTATCAGCAAAATTCTTGTAGTGCCTATATTCCCAGCGATCGTACACCCATTCGTAGCAGTTCCCGCTCATATCATACAGCCCCAGTTCATTAGGCTGCTTTAAGCCTACAGGCTGTGTTTGTCCACTGGAATTATGCTCGTACCAAGCTAGCTCATTAAGCTGATTCCCTCCTGCGAAAGGGTATCCTTTGCTTTTCAACCCTCCCCGGGCAGCGTATTCCCACTCAGCTTCCGTGAGCAGCCGATAACCGTTGGCGCTTGTTGACCAAATGACCTCTTTTCTGGAGTTTAAAGTATAAACAGGTACAAAACCGCTCTTTTGGCTCAACCAGTTGCAGTAACGAATTGCCTGATACCAGCTTACCTGAATCGCCGGGCGGTTCCCGCGCCCCCATCCTTTATCATCCGGTAATGGCTGCTGCTGCTCTTGACAAAAACGGTCATATTCCTCAAAAGTGACCAGAAATGGTGCGCATAAAAAACTGTCTATTTGCACCAGATGCTTAGGTCGTGACCGCTTAAAATGCGTACCACCGCCCCGCCAATAACTACCGCCTTCTATCTTGATCAACTCTTTAGGCTTTGTGGCGGTAGCTTCGTCTGATTCACTTAACTGGGCTTTAAGCATCTCGTTCACCTGCTCTGTATATTTGCCATCCGGAAAATCAGCCCGATACTGATGCAATAGGAAAAATTTCCCGGTCCGCTGTATCAAAGCCCAGGCTGCATCATCTTCTTTACTGCGCAATCTCTTTAATGCTTCTGAATAAAATCTGCCATTAGGGTAATTGACAAGATATTCATTATAAGCATTTATGCTGTTAAGGGCTAAAACCTGTTTCCATTCAATCGCTTCCTCCATTTTATTTATCTGCTCTCTAGCTTCTACAGCAAAAGATGTTTCCGGGAAAAGAGACAGGTATTTCCGATATGCATCTAATGTATTTTCCGCAATTGTTTGTTGCCAGTAGTCTTTCGGGCTTATCCGTTTCTCAAAAATGAATTGCCCGCCTTTATCCCCATTTAATCTTTTTGCAATTGGAGTTTGGGTAGTTTGGGAATTCGTGTGATGGAAAATTTTATCAGCGAGCTGCTGAGTATTTATTTTAACCACATCAGCATCTAATAATGATGTTTGTAGTCCGCGCGCGAAAGGGCTGTTGGCACCTATTTTGTCGACTACAGGCTCATCGTGTTGACCCGAGGCAATTACCCAGCGTGAAGGCCTCCTGTCAAGCGACTCAAAAGTATCTTTCCCATGGTCCAAATTCCGAAAAGCAATAGAAGCAGAAAAACAAGCGTCTGAAATGAGTAGAATATGATGTGCACTGATCTCCTCCAGTAATTCTTTAATCCTGGAATTCGACAAATACATACCCGTAGAGTCTTTTCCTCCATCTACCGGAATCCAGTAACCTTTTCCATTTCGTTTGCTGGAAACTGTGCCATGCCCCGCAAAATAAATGATCAGATTGTCATCATTCGTCAACTTTTTTGCATAACCCTCCAGAGCCTTGATGATATTTAGCCTCGTGGCCTCTTCGTCCAGGAGCAAACAAATATTGACCGCATCGAAATAAAAGTTTTCTTCCAGAATGGCTCTGAAGTCTTTGATGTCTTTAACAGCACAATGAAGGTTTTCACAGTGTATATACTCGTCGATGCCTATTCCGAGAAAATGATTTGTACGTTTATTTATTTCAGGGTTTAGATCCAGTGCCATAATCGACATGTAACTTTTTTGGAAGACATAATGGATTCAATGCATCTCCTATTGACATTTTTAAATGTTAAAGATACGGAAAATAAATATACATTGTCATTTTTCCTTTACAATACTCCGAGGCGGATTAGGCGGCAATTTTGCAGACAGTCCTGAAGCGCTCGCGGATGGAATTAATTTTTGAAAGCTGTACGCAGATGCCAAACGTGGCAATAAATCTTTGGCATATTAGGTTTTAACGTATGCCATAGAAAACGCTTTGCGTTCCGGCGGCGGTATGCTGCTTTAGATCCATGGTAGTGTCGGTACAAGCATTGATCTTTGCGGATTTAACCTGCCTCTGTTCGTACAGGTAGTGTACGATGACAACCTTAACGTAGCCTGTTGTAAAAGTAGCGCACCTTAAAATATGTAGAAAACAAATTGGTTTACTACACAGCTTTATTGACTCAAAAGTTGAAAATTGAGGATGAGCAGTGACTGTAATTCTATGCTTACCCCCCAAAAATCGAGCCAGTGGCTTAGCCCGGATTATTCACGGCAAGGCATAAAAAAAGGGTATAAGTTCTTATATTAGAGTTGCTTAGGCTTCAAAAAATATAAAAACTCCATACCCAAAAATGAGTAATAAAAATACGGCTTTTTATCAGAATAAAAAACAATACACCTTCGATTTTTCGGGCCAGGAAACCAGCTCAGATGGAGGCTTTAGCCTTCTGTACAAACTGGCGAGAAGATCAAAATTGATCAAAGCGTTCAGTGAGCAGGTCCCCGACCGGCGCGACCCTGAGCTGATCACTTACAGTGTTGAAGAGCTGATAATGCAACGGGTAATGCTGCTGGCTTGCGGTTACGAAGATTGTAATGATGTAGATTACCTCAAGGAAGACCCCTTGCTGAAAGCTCTAATGGATAACGGCTTGTGTTCTCAACCAACGCTGAGCCGCCTGGAAAACAGCCTGAACATGGGCGCCGTGTACCGGCTGGCTGAGTGGTGGGTTGACCGGTATGTGGCTAGTTTGCCCACTGATAAAGAGTATGTGATCATTGATGTGGATTGTACCGACGACCCTACCCATGGAGATCAGCAGGGCAGTTTGTTTCACGGCTACTACTGGCAGTGGATGCTCAATGAGCTGTTTTATATAGATGGGGAAACGGGGCAAATCATCCTGCCGGTATTGCGCCCCGGCAACGTACACTCCAATAAATGGAATGACAGGTTTTTGCGGGTAATCGCCAGGAAAATCCGCCAGCGCTTTGGGGATATTCAAATCATCGTCCGGGCTGATGGCGGCTTTTCCTGCCCTGGTTTTTATGAGGTAGTGGAGGAGCAAGACCTTGATTTTTGCATTGGCCTTACATCTAACCCCCGCCTGAAAGCGGCGGTCCGGAAATCTTATGACTGGGTCAATAAGCACTATGGGCAAAAGGGGGCCCGGCATCAAAAGTTTGTAGGGCCCTTCAGTTACCAGGCTGATTCCTGGGATAACCCTCAGCAAGTATATGCCAAAATTGAATCGACGGGCAAAGGCATGAATCTGCGTTTTATCGTTAGCAACTTTGCCGACGACGATGCCGAAGAGCTATACAAAGATTTTTATGTGCAACGCGGAGAGGCCTCTGAAAACCGGATCAAGGAAGTGAAGAACATGTGTTTTTCAGACCGGCTCAGTTGCCATCGTTTCAGTGCCAACTTCTTCCGGCTTATGCTGTCGTGCCTGGCTTATGAGTTGTTGCGCAATTTACGGGGACTGATCCGAAAAACGGCTCATGCCAAAGCCTGGGCCTGGTCGGTACAGTCTATCCGGCTATATCTGCTAAAAGTAGCTGCCCAGGTTCATGAAACGGTTCGCAGGATACACATTCGTTTTTCGCGAGCCTTTTCCCAACAGAACCTGTTCCGAGAAGTGATGATGCAGTGTTAGTGGCTCGCCAGCCAGGTGTCAACAAGGAGGGGGTTTTTTCTACAGGGGGCAAGCCCTGGAGGGAAGGCTATGCCCTTGGCTCATCATTTTCGGCTTTTTTCCGGCAAAATGAGAAAAAATTCTTGGCGAAGGAAAATTTAATTCTATTCCAACCGGGAGCCAAGGAGTAGTTTTGATAAAATCAGCGCGGCATGGAGTTAAAATTTAATTTCAACTCCATGCCGTGAATAATCCGGGTTAGTTGGTAAAAACCGTAAATTAGCCACTGATTATGAAAAAGAAACGTAGAATATTTAGCGCAGAATTCAAACTAAGAGTCATCTTATCGGCTCTTAAGGAATGGCAGACAATATCAGAATTATCTCAGGAATATGATCTTCACCCGAATCAGATTTCTAGATGGAAGACAGGCTTTTTAGATAACGCCGCCCATTACATGCAGTCTGCTAACAAGCAGGGCAAAACGGAAGACAGTGTTGATACCGACCGGCTTTTTGCTAAGATAGGGCAGTTACAAGTAGAGCTGGATTTTCTTAAAAAAAAGCTCTCATGATGCCCAGGGGCAGACGGCAGGAGCTACTGGATAGAGACCACGCTCTTAGCCTGCGTAAAACAGTCGGCGCTACTCCAGGTCAGCCGCAACAAAAAAGTATTATGAGCCTAAAGAGGAAGATGCCTTTAACCTCTATTTGATGAAGCTCATAGACCAGCAATATCAGCGCACACCATTCTATGGCGTACCCAGGATGACGGAGGGCGCAGTTGTAATTTGTCCCCCTACCGAGCCAAGTTTTGAATGACAATATCCCACCTTTTGGAGAGCACTGCAGCCCTGAGGAAGTAAAGTTTTTCGACTGTCTGGGCATCCCAGAATGCCGAAGTATTTTTGAATCGCAGGTTAATAATACGCCGGACACCGGACTCTACTATCCCACTTCCGCACATCAGGTTATGTTCCTTACAGTCAGCATATTGCATTCTGTTTTCGTGCTTTTCCAAATATGCCATATACCGGTCGGCCAGCTCATTTGAATACTTGAATATTTTCCGGCAATATTGCGCAATCTTTCCCGCCTGCCCATCCCAAAACCAATTCAAAAACCTTTTTAGCAGGCTTGTTTTTTCTTTTTCGCTTACCCTGCTATTCATCATTTCTACGATTTTGTGGACATATTCGGTACCATGATAGGCATCCAGGGTTTCAATAATTTTATCCTCGCTGACCCCCAAGCTCTTTAACAAGGCTGGCACGTTGTTCCATATCCAAGGTGCTCCGTCGCCCAATAGCTGGACGGATTTGGCTTCCTTTATTGCCAGCCTTGACAAATAGCTCCCTAGCAAACTGAATAAGTGCCTTTGGTCGAAACGGCAGCCGTATATGGGCAGCGTCCTGCGGTCCAGCCTACCTTCTTCGTCCAGGGTATCAATGACAAACAGTTTCGGCTCGCGCCAAGCGGTGTCGTACTGCCCATAGCCTTCTTCCGTATACTTACCGTTGTATTCACGGGTTCTCGTGCGGCCGCCGTCAAGCGCTATGACCACCCGCTTTCCCGCTAAGGATTCGTCACTTTGAATGGACAATTCCGCTTCGCCTGCTGCATGGCAGGCTTGAGCCAAGCGGTTGCTGATTTCTCTTACGGAGCTAAGCCCAAGCTGTACACCAAACTTCGTAAGTAACTCATGGCCAGTGTCGTAAGAAGGGCATAGTGCAGCGCAGAATCCTACCTTGTCATACAGCGCAGGGCTGGCACTGCCGATTAAATTCCAGTGCCCCGAGAGCAAATGGCGCTTTTGATTATAACCTGGTGCAGGTACTTTGACATATGGGCTGCACACTTCAGCATGACTCCCGGTCGACAGCCGCACCTGCATTAGGCGTTTCGTGATTTTACGGCAGCCAGCTGCTTTGGCAACAGATGCCAGTCCTTCGTATACTTGCTCTGCCGCCGCCGGCAAAACCACTTCGCAGACTTGGTCGTGGAGTGCGCTAAGCTGGGCCGACAGCTCCGACTCAAAACCATGAAGGTCGCCGTCACACAGCTGCTTTTGCCAATTTTCTATCCGGCTGATTACGGTTTGCTCAAAGAACTTCTGTATTTTTGATCCAGTAGTGAGGTCTGTCATTTTTTTTGATTAAGCACCTTAAAGATGCCAAATCCTCACTACTTTTTATACCCCTACTCACGGGGGATAGGGCAAACGCACCAAACGTAGTTTCCACTAAAATGGGCGATACAAGCCTTTAGAAGGGAAGATTTAGCTTGTTCCTCGCCTCAAGCCGGCTGGGCTCTTCTTTTTTTCATCGCCAAAAAAGGAAGCAAAAACGCTAGAAATTGCAAACTCGTCCCTCGAACATGCAATTTCGGCAGCCGCCACCCAATTTAACGTGTTCCGCTACGTGTTCCGTGGCATGTTCTCATTTTAATGCGTTTGCCCTGGTTCAATAGTCCGTGGCAAATCAGGCGGCAATTTTGCCTATAGCCCTGAAGCGCTCGCGGATGGAATTAATTTTTGAAAGCTGTGCGCCGATGCCGAACGTGGCAATAAATCGGTCCAGCAATAAATCGTTGGCATACTGGGTTTTAACGTCTGCCATAGAAAACGCTTTGCGTTCCTGCGGCGGGGTGCTGAGGCAGTATGCTGCTTTAGCAAGCGATACGGCTGTGAGGGCCGTGTTGAGATGGAAGTACAGCTTTTGCGGACTGCGTGCCTGGCAGTGGGCCAGCCCTGCATGTTGCTTGCCATCTCTGTACAGGAACTCAATCTGAAAGCGGCACTGATAAGCGTGCAGTACCTCTGCGGCATCCATGCCCATATCGGTGCAGGCATAAATCTTCGCGGATTTTACTTGCCCCTGATTGTCCAAGTGATGTACGATGACAACTTTAGCATGGCGTGAAATGGTCTTCGCGCAGGGCGTAAGGATTGATCCGCCCGTCATATGTTTTAGGGCGCCCCCTTCTTCTTTTCAGCCTTGGCCCATTATAAAGGTAGCGCAGCCTTGCATCCTTTCGCAGGCGGGTGATCAGATGGAACCCTTCGCCAAGCAGCGTATTCACGAAAGGCTCCCTGGCGAAATAGGCATCCGCAGCGACATACCTGGAGAGCCTCAGCAGGGCTTCTTTGCGCTCACAAAGGATACGGGCATAGAAAGCAAGCTGCGATTCCCCCTCTTTCAGGCCTACTGTCTGGACGGCTTCGAGATGGAGGGCTGCTTTGTCCGCCAGGTCCACAGCAGCTATACCCGAAAACTCCAGGCCGCGCAGCTCGCGGCCAGCGCAGCCAGAGCAGAAGTAGCCTATGCCCGCTGCATGCTTGCCGCTCTTTGGTACAAAGCAAGGGTCAAAAGCAATAGCCAAGTGCTGCCCAAGCTGCTGCGAAGCCAGCTCAGCATTGAACTCCAGCCAACCGAAGGGGCGGGCGAAGTTCTGACGGTAGGTATCTTCCCCGTATTCGCCCCAGCGCGAAAGGTTGGTGAAGTTGTACCGGCCTCGCACGGCTAGCCATAATGGAAACAAGTGCAGCATAAATCGGTATTGCCAACGGTTATTTGTAGAAATTTTTCGTAATATTTGTTCTGTGAGTGCTTTGACGCTCATAGGGGCAAAGTTGGTTTGAGTGTGTAGGAACTCCCAAATTACAACTTTCCCCTTTTTTATGGCTATGCGTCATTTTCCCCACGGACTATTGCTGGTTGTAAATCTTTTAGTTATCGATTAAATGCCGTATATCACTACCGACGATTTTTCAGAAGCCTACTCCAAGCTACATCAGCGGGGGCTAGCCTTTTTAGCTTCCAAGTTTTCCTGGGCAGCCCGGGACCGTACGCGCAGTGCCTTTGATGATTTAGGGCTGCAGGCGGCCAATTGGTGGATTGTCCCTGCCGTCCGGCAACGCTGGAATAGCCTTATTACAGGGCAGCCGGAATTGCCCTATGAGCCTTATTTTATGCAGCAGCACCTAAACGGAAAGACAGGGCTGCGCATGCTTTCTATAGGATCAGGGATTTGCAGCCACGAAATGGTATTTGCTCAAAGCCCGCACTTCAGTCAGGTGGTTTGTGTGGACATTGCCGGCAATTTGCTAAAGGCGGCAGCAGCCAAAGCCCGGGAGCTTGGGCTTGCCAATATGGAATTCCGGGAAGTGGACCTGTATAAAATGGATTGGCCTGAGGAAACCTACGATGTGGTGTTCTTTCACGCCTCACTTCATCACTTTGAAGCAGTAGAAGACCTCTTACAGACCAAAGTGCAAACCACCTTAAAGCAGGGCGGGCTCGTTTTGATAAACGAGTACGCAGGCCCTAACCGGTTGCAGTATCCTAAGGCTCAAATCCGGGCGATCAATGAAGCGCTGCAGCTCATCCCGGAGGCTTACCGCCGCCGCTTCAAAACTGATATACTTAAGCGGTGGGTTTCCGGACCGGGGCTTTGGCGGATGATCCTGGCAGACCCTTCAGAGTGCGTTGATTCAGAATCAATTATCCCGACTCTGCACCGGCATTTTGAGGTGGTGGAAGAACGCCCTTACGGGGGCAACCTGCTGATGCTTGTGCTTAAGGATATTGCGCACCATTTTGTTGATACTCATCCGGAATCAGAACGGGTACTGCAACGAATTTTTGCTGCGGAAGATGCCTATCTGGAAGACCATAAAAGCGACTTTATCTACGGCGTTTACCGGAAAAATTAGTCCTGCATCGACCGTAAATATTGGTGTACGCTTGCTGATAAGAACCGGATATCCTCTCCCCATAAACCTTTGTTAGACAATACTTTATTCACTATAAAATCCGGTGTTTCCAATGCCCAGCACGCCTCAAAGAAGTTGACGGTCTCTTCGCTGTCTCTGGGCAAACCCGCAATATCGCCTTTGTACAACAGGATAAGCGCTGCCAGGGACTGGGCAATATGCTCAGGCAATGTATTCATTTTTTGATGATAGGCTATGGCAGTTGGCAGTAATCTGACCCTGAATTTGGAAGTGCTGTTCAGCGCGATGTCTGATAATTTGTGATGAATATAGGGGTTTCGGAAGCGGTCAAGGATGGCCACAATGTAATTCTTTGTTTCCTGAATGCCAAACGGCAGGGTAGGGGCGATTTCCTTTTGAAGCAAATCGGTAAGCCAGGCGCCCCATTGTGGATGCTCTACAAATTCACGCACAGTCTGTACACCGTTTGTCAGGCCGATAGGCACCATAGCGGTATGCGCGCCGTTCAGCAACCTGACTTTGAGCGTGCGGAAGCGGTCCAAATCATCCGTGAAGACAACATTTTGCCGGGTTTGGTCAAAGGGGAGTTCCCGCTTCACCTGCTCAGCAGCTTCTATAGCCCAAAGGAGGTAGGGCTCGGCGGTGACCAATTCGCGGTCTTCCCATCCGGTTTCCGACCAAATACCTGCTGCATTAGCCGGTGCGCCCGGGACGATCCGGTCCACGAGGGTGTTACAGAAAGTATTGTGGTCTTCAATCCAGGACTCGAAAGACGCGTCAAGGTTCCAATGCTTACTGTACTTCAGGATGCAATGCTTCAGTTCCTGCCCGTTTTGCTCGATTAATTCACAGGGTAAAAAGATCAGCCCTTTGTCCTTCGAACCTTCAAAGTGCTGAAAGCGATGGAACAGCCATTGCGTGAGCTTGCCGGGGAATTCTTTTGCAGGAGCATCTGTGGGCATAGGTTCTTCGCGGAAGGTAATGCCGGCTTCAGTAGTGTTGGAAAGCACGAAGCGAACTTCAGGCAGGGTAGCAGAAGACATATAAGCTGCCCAGTTTTGGTACGGGTGTATGATTTGCTGTATGCATTCCACCCGTTTGATCTCTCGGACCGGTTGCCCATTTTGTATGCCTTGCGTCAGTACATGAAAGAGCCCGCCTTGCTGACGAAGGCTTGCGTAGTCACCACGAGCCGTAGGTTTCACCAAAGCTACACCACCATCAAAAGCCGTCTCCTCGTTCAGGATTTGAATCAGGTAGTCTGCGAAAGCACGCAAAAAATTACCGCCTCCAAACTGAAGGACACGAATAGGGTGGGCCGTTTCCCGGCCCACCGCAGTTCTGCTCAATAGCTTCATCCAGTGTTTAGATTTTTATCTCCTTCAGGTAGTCTGCATCCGCTTTGGCGCAATCTATCGGTGCACACTCATCGTAGCGTTCCTGTTCTACGATGTAATAAGCCATGCCTTGCTTCTCAGCGACATCCAAAATTTTTGGATAATCGATAGTGCCGTTGCCAAGGACGCAGGAAGCCGCGCGCTCTTCAGCAGGCACATCCTTCATCCGGTCTTTGACGTGAGACAGCTTAAAGCGGCCGGGGTATTTCTCCAAATATTCTATTGGATCCGCACCACCGGTTACTACCCAGTAAATATCCATTTCAAAGTCTACAGTATCAGGATCCGTATTTTCCATCATGTAATCCTGTATGATCTGTCCTTCCAGCTCCTGAAAGGAATAATCATGGTTGTGGTAGCCAAACCGGAGGCCATATTTCTTGGCAATAGCGCCACATTCATTGAATTGGTCTACTACGCGCTTGTAATCATCGAGTGACTCTTTCATCCCGATGTAAGGGCAAATCAGATAAGGCATTCCGATTTCTCCGGCCTGCTGTGCTTTTTGCTCAAAATCTTTGTTGATGTCGCAGTGAGAGGAAATGGCGTCCATGCCCAGTTCATCCAGATAGGCTTTGTACTCCGTATTAGTCATGCCCCAGAAGATGCCGTCTTTGCCTTCGTAGCTTTCAATTTGTTTGTAGCCGAATTCAGAGAGCGCTTTCAGTACGCCTTTAGGGTCTTCGGCAATGATATCACGAAGGGTCCAAAGCTGTATGCCGAATTTATCGAGCTTATGGCCTGTTTCTGCCATTTTCTCCGCCGCTGCTGCAGCATCCTCGTTTCCTGTTGCCCCATTTGCCGATTCGCTGCTACAGCCATAGTAGGGGAGTAGCGCTGCTGCTACAGCTGCCTTGGTAGATTGCTTCAAAAATTTACGCCGGTCTTGCATAGGTGATGGTTTTTGTTTTGAAATAATGCGAAAAGATAAAAAATATGTGGCAGAGTAGATTGTGGAGCTGAGGAAGAAATAGAACAGGGATTCCGCTTTTTCAAAACCTTATTTAACATAATATAAATTATAGGGTAAAATATAAGCGAAAAATAGTGGCTTAAAGCCGTCTACAGTGCTTTGAAACCAAGCTGTGGAAGTATGATGCCCCTGAACATCAGAGCTTACTGTCTTCTGCATTAGATAAGTTGTCCATAGAGCTTTGCTTAAATTTACTGTACAGACCTCTCTGCATGTCTCCAGCTTGTCCATCGGCTGAGATGTCAATTTGCGCCAAAAAATCAAACTAAGTGATTTCGCGTAAATTCCAGGCTCAATTAACATGACTTGCCTGAATTAAAAAACGCGCTTAAAATGCAACCCGTTTTTTCTTATTCAGCATAAACAATTTGTTTACTCCTACCCTGATTTGCTTTATTTTGACTACAATAAAACATTGTGGAATGACATTGTAGGTTACATAATACATCCGTCAGTGTTATCTATTTAGTGCGAATCTGCTTTCCGCAGGTCGCTTACAAACTATAATTATCAGATTTCCCTCTCAAATTACACCAATATCGACTGAGTATGAGATCCAATACCACCCTCCTGCCACTTCTCTTTTTCACCTGTTTTATCCTGGGATGCACATTTGAATCTATAGCACAATCCACTGAAATACAGTATCTTTCGGGTGTAGATAAAGACCGTACGATTGAATGGGACTTCCATATTGACCGCGGTATGAACAGCGGGAAATGGACTACAATTCCTGTGCCCTCTAACTGGGAAACTGAAGGGTTCGGGGTGTACAATTATGGCCGTGGTAAGCAGCCGGAGTCTAACGAAACCGGAACTTACCGGCATAAATTTACCGTGCCTGCCTCCTGGAAAGATAAATCTGTACATATTGTTTTTGAGGGGGTTATGACGGATACCAAGGTGTTCATTAATGGCAAATCTGCTGGCCCTACGCATCAGGGCAGTTTCTACCGGTTCAAATATGATATCTCCAACCTGCTGAAGTATGGGGCTGAAAACGAACTGGAAGTTGTGGTGAAAAACTGGTCGGACAACCCCTCTGTCAATACTGCAGAACGGGAAGCCGATTACTGGGTTTTTGGGGGTATTTACCGGCCCGTCTACCTGGAGGCTAAACCTCAGGCGCACATTGAGTGGACAGCGATTGATGCCAAAGCGGACGGCTCATTCAGGGCTAATGTTTACCTAAGCAATACACCTAAAGCAGATGCCGTGGAAGCACAGGTGACAGATATGGACGGCAACCCGGTAGGAAACGCCTTCTCCTCTCCTACTGAGAAAAGCATGGATATGGTCGTGGTTTCCCAAAAGCTTAGTGGCGTAAAAACCTGGTCGCCGGAATTCCCCAATCGCTATCAAGTGAAGTTCAGCCTGATGGCTAAAGGGATACCTCTGCACACGGTTACGGAGACCTTCGGCTTCAGAACGGTAGAACTCCGCCCCCACGATGGATTCTATGTAAATGGGCAAAAAATCAGGTTTAAAGGTGTGAACCGCCATAGTTTCTGGCCCGAGTCTGGCAGGACAACAAGCTTTCAGATCAGCGTGGACGATGTCAACCTCATCAAGGACATGAATATGAACGCCGTAAGAATGGCGCACTACCCACCAGACAAGCACTTTCTGGAAGTATGCGATTCACTCGGCTTATTTGTGCTGCATGAGCTGGCCGGCTGGCAGACAGCTTATGATACCGTAGTGGGCCGTCAGCTCGTAAAGGAATTAGTCACA
The DNA here is from genome assembly GCF_000759025.1 of Phaeodactylibacter xiamenensis. Lineage (GTDB taxonomy): Bacteria > Bacteroidota > Bacteroidia > Chitinophagales > Saprospiraceae > Phaeodactylibacter > Phaeodactylibacter xiamenensis. The sequence continues at coordinate 171,964 of NZ_JPOS01000083.1, forward strand.
CGGGATGTCAACCATCCGTCCGTCGTGATTTGGGACAATGGCAACGAAGGCGGCAATAACTTTGCGCTCGATGATGACTTCCATCTTTATGACCCGCAAAAAAGGCCAGTAATCCATCCCTGGGCGAAATTCCGGGACACCGATACACAGCATTACAAAAGCTTTGGCTGTTGTGCCGATGGCTTATTCCATGGAGACGACGTCTTCTTTCCTACAGAGTTCCTCCACGGATTGTACGATGGCGGGCACGGGGCCGGGCTTGATGATTTTTGGAAAGCGATGGTAGACCATCCCCTATCGGCAGGTGGCTTTCTCTGGGCCTTGGTGGACGAATGTGTGCAACGCTCCGACCGGGATGGCGAACTCGACTGTCAACGCAGTAACGCACCGGACGGCATCGTAGGGCCCTATCGGGAAAAGGAAGCGAGTTTCTTTACGATTAAGGAGATTTGGTCGCCGGTGTACCTGGATATTCAGCACATACCGGCCTCGTTTGATGGCGTCATTCCTGTCCACAACCGCTTCCATTATACCAATCTCAGCCAATGCCAATTTAAGTGGCAGTTGGTGGATTTCCCGGCAGCAGGTGCAACGGAGATAGCCCCGATTATCCGGCAGGAGAAGGAAATCACAGCAGGAAACATCGAACCGTGGGAATGGGATAAATTGGAATTAGGCCTTCCTGATAACTGGCGGCAATACCAAGGATTGCTGCTCACCGCAACGGACCCGCACGACAGGGAAATCTTCACCTGGTCCTGGGCCTTGCAAACGGAAGCGCAAATCGTCGAAACCCTCCTCCCCCCTACTGCCACCAATAAAGCAATCGCAAAAGAAGACAATGGCAACATTCTTACCTCTGCTGCTGGAGTGGAAATTGGCATTGGGCTGGCAAGCGGTCTGATCGAGACCGTGACCAACGAAAAAGGCAATTTTCCCTTCTCAGGAGGCCCCTTACCCGATACCCTCATCGGTGCCTCCACCTTCAAATCCATCAAGCACTATTCCGATGGCAACGACTATGTCATTGAGGCTGAATTTGAAGGCGTTTTAAGAAAGGTGGTTTACAGGATGCTGGGCAGCGGTCTCCTCCAAATCGGCTACGCCTATCTTCCAGGAAATGGCACCTACGATTTCCTTGGGGTAAGCTTTGATTACCCCGAAGATCAGGTAACCGGAGTGAAGTATTTGGGCAGAGGCCCCTACCGCGTTTGGAAAAACCGCAGGAAAGGTCTGCAGTTCGGGGTCTGGGAGAAAGCCTACAACAATACGGTAACCGGGGAAAGCTGGAACTATCCGGAATTCAAAGGCTACCACGATGAAGTCTATTGGGCGGAAATTCAAACTAAAGACCAACCCTTTACTTTGATGATCGCCTCGAACAATTTATTCCTCCACCTTTTCACCCCAGATGAGCCTGAGGGCGCTTACAACACCAACACAGATGGCAAATTCCCCGGCAAAAACATCTCCATACTTCACGCGATAAGCCCCATCGGCACCAAATTCAAGCAACCGGAAAATCTGGGGCCGCAAAGCTATGCCAATGAGTTTTTTGCCAACCGGGATCGGCCTCATTTCTTTTTGAACGGCACTATTTATCTAGACTTCAGGGAAAAAGAGTGATTCCTGCGCTATTGCTTCACCACCCTCGCTGCATGAACAGCATCCGCCGTAATCAGGTGAAGATGATATACCCCGGCGGGCAATGCACTCAAATCCAGTTCCTGCCCGGGGTTGTCGTAGCGAGCGATGCGCTGCCCCTGAGCAGTGTAGACCACCACTTCTTTGGCTGTAATGTTGCGCAGCTGCAGCATCCCATTAGTGGGGTTTGGGAATAGCTTGATATTGGCTTGGGATATTTCGGTGGCAGAGACCATGCATGCCGTTTCCACTTCCTCTCGTGTGGCGCAGCCCGTTGCATTGCCACTTATATTGGCCGAATTCGTCTCCAAGCTCAGATAATTACAAATGCTCTCTATAGCGCAGGAAGATAGCTGGTAATTTGATGACATGAAAAGGTTGTCAATCGTTGTCGCATCAAGGTTTTTCAATCCCGCCAAACTCATTAATTCAGTGTTGCCGCTAATTACAAGGAATCCGCCGATGGAGGTAAGCTGTTCCAATTCCGTCAAACTCGTTAGAACACTGTTGAAACGGATATAAAGGTCTCCACCGATGAGAGTTAGCTGGATCAACCCTGTCAAACTCGTTAAATTAGGGTTACCAGAAATCTCAAGATCTCCGTGAATGGAGTTTAGCTGGTCAAACCCAGTTAAATTCGTTAAGTCAGGGTTGCCGCTAATCAAAAGGTCTCCACCGATGAAAGTGAGCTGTTCCAACCCTGACAAACTCATTAAATGAGTGTTGCCGATAATCGAAAAGACTCCATTAATCGAGGTAAGCTGGTTAAACCCAGATAGACTGGTTAAGATAGCGTTAGATTTAATGTTAAGATCTCCATCAATGGAAACAAGTAGCTCCAACCCAGCCAGGCTTGATATGCTATCGTTGTCTAACAAATCAAGATTTCCGCCGATGGAAGTAAGGTTGCTAAGACCGGAAATGTCGGTAATGTCGGTAGGGTCAGACAAGCTGCCAATTAGCATACTTCCCGCTATTTCCGTACAGTCCGGATAGTCAGCCACAAAGGCATCTACCTCCGCCTGGGAGCTGAGGATGACATCGCCCGGCGGGCATTGTGCATTTAGGCCACAACAAGCAAAAGCGGAAAGTAAAAATGTAAAACAGTATTTTAGCATGCGACCCGTTTTCTGGAGGTTTCGTGGATAATTGTCAAAATGAAAATTTCATCTTCTCAGTTTCTATTTCTTTACCGCTTCACCACCCTCGCTGCATGAACAGCATCCGCCGTAATCAGGTGAAGATGATACACGCCAGCTGGCATAGTACTCAGGTCCAGTTCCTGCCCAGGGTTGTCGTAGCGAGCGATGCGCTGCCCCTGAGCAGTGTAGACCACCACTTCTTTGGCAGTAATATTGCGCAGCTGTAGCATCCCGTTGGTCGGGTTTGGGAATAGCTTGATATTGGCTTGGGATATATCCGTGGCAGAGACCATACATGCCGTTTCTACTTCCTCTTGTGTGGCACAGCCCGTTGCATTGCCACTTATATTAGCTGTATTCGTCTCTACGCCCAGGTAATCACAAATACTCTCTATAGCGCAAATAGATAGCTCCAGGTTTTCTTCAATTCTGAGATCGGCGATTGTTGCCGCATTTAGATTCTCTAATCCTTTTAAACTGATTAGACCATGGTTGTACCAAATAGACAGTTCTCCACCGATTGAGGTGAGCTGTTCTAATCCTGTTAGGTTGGTTAGGCCGTGGTTGAATTCAATATCAAGATATCCACCGATGAAATTTAGTTGGTCTAATCCTGTCAAATTCATTAAGCTATCGTTGTGTCCTATGGTAAAACCTCCATCGATGGATGTGAGCTGTTCCAATCCTGCTAAATTGGTTAAGGCAGGGTTATCGAAAATAACGAGTCTTCCACCAACAGCGTTGAGCTGTTCCAATCCTGCCAAACTTATTAAGTTATGGTTCTTGTAAATGCTAAGTCTGCTGTTAGTGGAAGTGAGTTGGTCCAATCCCATCAAACTCGTTAAACTATTATTGTATTCAATAACAATGTCTCCGCCGATTGAGGTGAGTTGGTCCAATCCCATCAAACTGGTTATGCCTTGATTGAAGCCAATAGAAAGGTTTCCGCCGATAGAGGCAAGCTGGTTCAACCCTTCCAAACTCGAAATACTATGGTTGTTGAATACCCTGAGATTTCCGCCGATGGAGGTGAGTTGTTCCAGTCCTGCAAAACTCGTTAAGCCAGCGTTGAAGCGAATATGAAGTTCTTCGCCGATGGAGGTGAGCTGTTCCAATCCGGTCAAACTCGTTAAGCCAGAGTTATATTTAATTGATAGGTCTCCACCGATTGAGGTGAGCTGACCCAACCCTGCAAAACTCGGTAAGCCAGCGTTGGATTCAATAAAGAGGCTTCCGCCGATGGAGGTGAGCTGTTCCAATCCGGTCAAACTCGTTAAGCCAGAGTGATATTTAATTGATAGGTCTCCACCGATTGAGATGAGGTGTTCCAATCCAGCCAGGCTCGTTATGCTATCGTTGTTTAAGATATCAAGGTTTCCGCCGATGGAAGCAAGATTGCTAAGACCAGAAATGTCGGTTATGTCGATAGGGTCAGACAAGCTGCCAATTAGCATACTTCCCGCTATTTCCGTACAGTCAGGATAGTCAGCCACAAAGGCATCTACCTCCGCCTGTGAGCTGAGGGTGACATCCCCCGGCGGGCATTGCGCATTCAAACCAAAGCCAGCAAAAGCTATAAGCAAAAGGGTTATGTATTTCTTTAACATGGGGCGGAATTTAAAAAGGACTTGTTTTGCCGGGATCGTCCCGGGTTAAGATCGCGCATTATAACATGACCTTCGGTGATCGTCACAAGTTCTTTGAATGTAAAGGTAATTTGGACAAAAAATTCAACTGATTTCGTAACACTTGTTTTAGAGCGTTGATAAAGGACTAAATATATACCAAAAACACTAAAAAACCATGAGAAAACTAATCATCCTGGCTATCCTGTTTGCAGCAGGAAGCACTACTACCCTTTTGAATGCACAGATCATTGGCGATGACCCTGCACTTTTTGCCGCCAAAAACAATGGCTTTCAGCTTGGCGTTGGCAAACTCCCCGTTGTAGACGACGACAGCCTGGGCGCTGTACAGCTACAAGGCTGGGTGACGGGCGGCGATTATTACACCGGTGCTGAAATGCGCGCTTACGTTTCCGGCCCCGTACAGCCCGATGGCTTTGCGGCTGACCTCCGCTTTCAGACGGGCTACCCGCAACTGATGCCGCGTATGTCGGTCACTGCCAATGGAAAGGTGGGCATTGGCACCACTACCCCATCGTTCGACCTGCACACGGTCGGTCATACTCATACTACGGGCGACTTCTTTGGGCGATTGCACGTGGATGACAATGGCTCAATGGACAGTGCACCAGACACTTACGTAGATGAACTTTACCTGGAGCGCCATGCCAGCACCGCATTTAGTGTGCTTCCGGTCACGACGGCAGCCGATGGCGGCCTGCTGACACTGGCCCCCGGAGGTAGCAGTCTCGACCATCAGCTGTTTTTCGCCGAAGAGGGCATTTTCCACCGCAGCTGGCAGGGCGATGCGCCGGACTGGGGTACGGCAAGCTGGTTCAAAATGCTGACCAGCGAAGACATCAGCGGCACGCCTAATCGTCTGGCGAAGTTCACGGGAGAAAGCAGCCTTGGCGACAGTCAGCTCTGGGATGATGGCACACAGGTTGGGCTGGGTACAGATGCCCCTGCTGCGGGTTTCTTTTTGGAAATCGCTGGCCGAACATTGGTCAACGAAGCACTTGATGTCGCCAAGAATGCCATCATACAGCAGGACCTGCAAGTGGGCACCGATGCTTTCGTTGGCGAAGACCTTAGCGTAGCCAGTAATGGAGTCATTGGCGATCAGCTCAAGGTAGGTGGCGTTACTCAAATTGGGGGCGCACTTACCGTAACCGATAATGCAACCGTCACGGGCCACCTGGGCAGCAATACCGCTACGGTCGACCAAACCCTGACCGTGGGCACCACCGCAACCCCGGGCAGCCATCGCCTGTACGTTGGTGGATCCATACTAGCGGAGGAAGTGACCGTCAAGCTGGAAGCCAACTGGCCGGATTATGTATTTAGCAACAGCTACCACCTGCCTGAGCTAAAGGAGGTCGCCGACTTCATCGACCGCCATCGCCACCTCCCCGGCTTTCAGCCCGCTCGGGCGATAGAAGCCAAAGGCGGCTTTGAGATTGGCAGCACACAGCGGCTGCTGGTGGAAAAAGTCGAGGAACTGACCCTCTACGCTATCGCCGCGGATCAGGAGAACAAAGCACTAAAAGCGCAGCTCGAAGCCCTGGAGGCCCGCATTGCACAATTAGAACAACAATAAGCCCAAAAGACCAACGACATGAAACATTTAATCCTTACCACTACCCTATTGCTGCTGGGCGTAGCACTGTTTGGGCAGAATCCTGACTGCCTGACACCCGCTTCGCCCGACTACCTGGAACGGTATCCGGCAGCACAGCGAGCGCCCGCCAATTTATCCTACACGGTAAAAATAGCCGTGCGGGTCATCAACGAGGATAATGGCACCGGAGGCCCCACCCGGCAGGAAGTCCTGGATGAAATTGACCGCCTGGAAGCCTACTATGCGCCCCACGACATCTGCTTTGCGCTGATGGGCATCTACAGTATCAATGATTCCAACTTCGCCAGCCCCACTGATGGATTTGATGGCGATACTGCCGATGACCTCATTGCCGCCTATCCGCCATTAAATGACGTCATCACCATTAATATTTTGCCTGACTACACCTTCTTCCGGGGCACCGCCTACGCCATTCCCAACACCTATACCACCATTTACGCCGGCCGGTTCAACACTCCGCACCTGGCGCACGAAATGGGGCATTGCCTGGGGCTGTACCACACCCATGAAACTGCGTTCGGAGCCGAACTGGTGGACGGCAGCAATTGCGGAGGCGCAGGCGATAAACTTTGTGACACCCCCGCCGATCCCAGCCTGGGAAGCAATGTAGACGATGTGACTTGTACCTTTATCGGCACAGAAACCGATGGGAACGGGGACATTTACAGCCCCGATGTGACCAATACGATGAGTTACGCCCCATTCCAATGCCGGGGGGCTTTCACGCCCATGCAGGAGAAGCGGATGCATAGTATTTTGTCCAGCCCCTTCGCCGTGGCCAACAACATTCTGGTTACCAATGCCAACCTGAATCTGTGCTGCGCAACCGTGCTTTCCGGCTTTGTGCATGAAGCGGCGCTGTCAACTATCACCGCTGCCGATTATGAAGCAACCGGTTTTGCTCAGGTTCAATTCGTAGCCGAGGATGCCGTAATGCTAAAGCCGGGTTTCTCTGCTACTCCGGGCAATTTTGGGCAGTTCCGGGCCCGTATCAACCGCTTCTGCGATGGTGATTTCCCGGCCGGAGTACCGGTCAGCAGCCTCGCATCAGGGGGTACAAACTGGGCACACCACCACCTGAGCAGCAGCTGGAATGAAGCAGTCAGCCCCCCTACCCTTTTCCCCAATCCTACTGCTGCGGCCCTGACCCTAAGGTGGGCTGATCAAGATTTTACGGTGCAGGTCTTTGCGGCTACCGGTCAGTTGGTTTGGGAAAATCAGGCAAAAGCGCACCACCAAACCGAAATTGATGTGAGCGCTCTGCCACCGGGTACTTACTTCTGCCATTTGCACTCTGTGGCAGGCCCGGAAATCGTGAAGTTTAACAAATTATAACCCCAAAAAGTGGTACCTGGCAGACGGCATACAGTCGTTTGCCGGTACTTTTTTTGTAGCGGATTCCATATATTTGCAAATTATAGCGAAATTTCGCCAAACTAAATTAACATGGAATCCTACGCCGCCGTACTGAATTATGCCATCCCGTTTTTTATGGCTCTTCTCCTTTTGGAAGCTGGTATCGCCTGGTGGAAAGGCGAAAAGGTGATCCGAAGTATGGACACCTTATCCAGCCTGAGCTCCGGCCTGACCAATGTGATTAAAGATGTGCTTGGGCTCACCGTTGTGGTGGTGTCCTACGACTGGCTCGCAGGAGAAATCGGGCTGTTTGAAATCAAATCCACTTGGCTCGTTTACGCCCTGGCTTTCATTGGGCTCGATTTTGCCGGCTACTGGGTGCACCGCCTTTCGCATAGTGTCAACTACTTTTGGAACAGGCATATCATCCACCACAGCAGCGAGGAGTTCAACCTGGGCTGTGCTTTGCGGCAGTCGATCTCCGGGTTTGTAGCCATCACGGTCTTTTTCCTGCTGCCGATCGCCATTTTGGGCGTGCCGGGAGAAGTGGTAGCGGTGGTCGCCCCACTCCACTTGTTTGCACAGTATTGGTACCACACTCGCCTGATCGGCAAAATGGGCGTGTTGGAGCACCTTATTGTCACACCCTCTCATCACCGCGTCCACCACGCCATCAACAAGGAATATCTGGATAAGAACCTCTCTCAGATTTTCATCGTCTGGGACAAAATATTTGGCACTTTCCAGGAAGAGCTGGAGGATGTGCCGCCTGTGTACGGTGTCACCCGCCCGGTACGCACCTGGAACCCCATCATTATCAACTTTGTGCACCTTTGGCAGCTCATCAAGGATGCCTGGCGCACCCGGGACTGGAAAGCCAAGTTCACCATTTGGTTCAAACCTACCGGATGGCGCCCGGCTGATGTAAAGGAAAAGTATCCGCTTTCCGGAATTGAAGACCCTTATGCTTACGAAAAGTACGACCCCAAGCTCTCCAAAGCGATGCAGTGGTGGTCCTGGGTGCAGTTCACCGCCGTGTTCTTACTGATGATGTACCTCTTTAATAACCTGGCGGAAATCGGTGCGCAGCAGGCTATTTTGTATGGTTTGTTTCTGGTCCTCTGCATTTTCAGTTACAGCATGCTGATGGACCAAAGCCGCTATGCCTGGGCGGTAGAGCTGGTGAAGTCGGGTATTGGACTCGTCCTGATCTGGACTACCGGAGACTGGTTTGGGCTCAACAGCCTTTCCCCAATAGCGACTTATGCCCTTGCCGCCTATTTTCTGCTAAGTGTTGGCGTGGTGTATTATTTCAATACATCCGAAGGGGGTCAGAAAGCCAAAACCGGACGGCTGCGAACTGACTCCGTTACAACAATTTGAACAGAAGGCAAAAAAGGCTTGCAGTATCAGGTTATTTGAGCAGCAAAGTAAATACGAAGACGAGGAAGCTCAGTACCAGCCCTCCTACAAAAGTCCGGTAGGCGTAAGTGAGCAGGCGGTATTTTTTCTTTAGTACGAGGCCCAGATTGTACAAGTCCCGGGAAAGGTCATCGTACAGAACCTCCTGATCTTCTTTCAGGTCGCGCAGGTAGCCTACAAATTGCTCCTTGGGCAGGCTCAGAAAGTTGCCGAAATACAACAGGCTCACATTATGTTTTTTGACGTCCTCATCGGTAAAATCCTGTCCGGACACCTTTGGTATGGCTGAGAATACGGCGAAGGTAATGACCATCAGTGAGGTGACCATAAGCAGGAGCACGGGAAGGATATACTCCAGGTTTTCCTCAAAATTAGCAGGGCTGATAGAGAAACCCGCTGATCCTGCGGTGATAAGGATAGACAGTACCAAGGTGTTAATACTGATGATCATATTGGCCTTCCCGTCAGCAATAGAGCTCAGGTTGATGTGGTTGCGGAGGGTGACCCGGTAGACGGTGTCAACGCCCCGGCCAAAGTCTTTTCCGGTCTTTTTCCGGACGGTTGTTTTCCGGGCTTTACGGATTTTATCCCTTTGCTCGGCTATATTTTTGTTTTTTCGACTGGCAAAAGCTTCGTGGGCTTCCGGGGTCAGGAATTTCGTATCCAACTGAAGCTCCAGCAAGCGCCTTTCCCACTCGTGGGTGGTGTAGTTCTTACCGGAGATGGCTTCTTCTTCCAGACGGAGTAGTTGCCCGCGCCGTTCAAAGCGTTTCCGGCCCAGGAAGGAATAGTGGGCATCGTGCAGCCATTGTTCCAGTTTGGTACAGGGCTTTTGGCCGGGCATGGTGCTCAGGATCAACTGCTCCACCAACGCGTGGTCGATGACTGCATCGGGGAATGCCTTAAGGAATTGCTTCGCCTGTTCGGCGCTGCGTTGTTCATGCCCTTCTTCGCCCTCTGTGTAGCCCACATCGTGAAACCAGGCTGCAATAATCAGGGCATTGCGCGTTGCTTCTGGCAAATTTGCCTCAGCGGTAAGCTCAGTGGCGATAGCTGCGGTAGCTTTTGCGTGGTTGAAATCGTGAAAGACATAGCGGGGCGGCAGATGTTCCGCTAAATGTTGGTAAACGGCCGTTTCAGCAGCAGCAAGCAATGAGGTTTCGGGCATAGTGGTTTTGTGTTTGCAAAAAAGCCAATGAGCGGCTAATTTCTGGAACGCTTGCCACTCATGCAAGTTCAGAACAGGGACATTTGAGGGTTGCGACCCTGCTCAAACAAATCCAGGTTGTAGTCTGGCTTAACCTTATCGGCAAAGTACCGCTGACGCGCCAATTGAAATTGTTGTTTCACGACCTCCGCGAACTGCCCTTCACCTCTCATACGAGTACCAAAACGGCTGTCGTTCAGTTCGCCCCCGTGCACATCCCGGATGCGATTAAGCACCCGGTCTGCACGGTCAGGCATCGTCTTGCGGATCCAGTCCTCAAAAATGGCAGCGACATCTCCGTTGAGGCGCACCATTGTGTAGGTCATAGAAACCGCGCCCAGGCTACTAACCCTTTGCCCCATCTCCAGAATCTCGTGGTCATTCAACCCGGGAATAATGGGCGCCATCATGACATTCACCGGGATGCCTTTCTCGGCCAGCACTTCGATGGTTTTCAGGCGGGCCTTCACGGATGCGGTCCGGGGCTCGAGCAGGCGCCGCAGCTTTTCGTTTAGCGTGGTCAGGGAAATGGATACCCGCAGCAAGCGGTTTTCTGCCATGGGCTGCAGCAGGTCAAGGTCGCGCAGCACCATACTGTTTTTGGTGATAATGCCTACCGGATGGCGGTACTTCCACAGTACTTTGAGGATTTCCCGGGTGATGCCAAGGGTTTGCTCTGCTGGTTGATAGCAATCCGTATTGCCTGCCAGCATAATGGGTTCGGGCTTCCAGTTTTTCTTTTTCAGCTGTTGTTCCAGCAGTTGGGGCGCGTCTTTTTTATACAGCACCTTTTGTTCGAAGTCCAGCCCGGCACTGTAACCCCAGTAATTGTGGGTGTTGCGGGCGTAGCAGTAAATGCAGCCATGCTCGCAGCCCTGATAGGGGTTCATCGACCAGGCCATGCCGATGTCCGGGCTTTCCACCCGGTTGAGGATGGTTTTGGGGTAAACCGGGATGTACTGCGTCCTGGCATCCGGCTGCAAAGGCTCCAGCCCGTAGTCGTGCTCATGAAAGCGGTTGGCCGGATTGATTTGGGCGCCCCTGCCCTGATTGTATTTTGCGGGTTGACTTGACATTGATTTGTTTTGTGTTTTGTAAAATTAAAACAAAATATACAAAATCAGGTTTCCTCCGTTCTGAAATTTCCACTATCTTGTTTAAAATTTTGGTCATGAGCCTGGCAAGACGATTACAGCCCGTCAGTTTCGAGGAGTACCTGGCTTCACAGCGAGGTGAAGGGCAGCGTTTTGACTTTTGGGATGGGACGCTCATTGAACTAGAAGCTACTACCAAGAACCATAACCGCATCAAGCGGAACCTTATCGCTCAAATCCCTCAGCAAATATTGGAAAGCAAAGGCTGTGAATTGTTTGACGAAAACGTCATGACTCAAATCCAGTCTAAAAAGCGGTATGTTTATCCGGATATCGTACTCACCTGCAATCCTGAAGATCAGGATCCTCTGATTATTGAATTCCCTTGCGTGATCATTGAAATCCTTTCCCAGGGTACCGCACAGTACGACCGGACCGAAAAGTTTTTCCAATATCAGCGTATTCCAAGTGTGGAGCAGTGTGTATTCATTGCCCAACATCAGCTGGCCGTAGAATCTTTCGAACGAGCCCCCAACGGGCAGTGGCTGATGACGCCTCTTGCAACAGCATCTGACGAGCTAATTATCCCCAGGCTTGACCACCGCATTCCACTTCGACAGATTTATCACCGAATCACATTTTAACCCTGGCACGCTATGAAGCTCAACCGTAAAACCTTTTTCAAAGGCTTAGCCCTTGGCACCATTTCCCTCCCTTTTGTGATTAAAGGGCTGGGCGGCGTCAGCCATGCGCAGGAAGAAAGCGATGGCAGCCCCAACATCATCACCGCCAAAAAATACCGCTGGAAGATGGTGACCACCTGGCCGCCTAAGTTCCCGATACTGGGCGAAGCCTGTGAGCTTTTTGCCGACCGCGTACGGCAGTTATCCGGTGGGCGTATGGACATCAGAGTCTACGGTGGCAATGAGCTGGTGCCGGCACTGGAAGCCTTTGACACGGTGCGGGAAGGCGGAGCCGAGTTGGGCTGTGGAGCTGCCTACTATTGGGCGGGCAAAACAGAAGCCGCGCAGTTTTTTGCCTCCGTCCCATTTGGTATGAACGCACAGCAGCTCAATGCGTGGATGGTCAGCGGAGGGCTGGAGCTATGGGAGGAGCTGTACGCGGATTTCAACCTCATCCCTATGCCAGGCGGCAATACCGGTGTGCAGATGGGCGGTTGGTTCAATAAAGAGATCAACAGCGTTGAAGACCTTAAAGGGCTCAAAATGCGTATCCCCGGCCTGGGTGGTAAGGTACTGCAACGGGCGGGCGGCGCACCGGTGCTCATGGCAGGCGGTGAAATCTATACAGGGCTGGAGCGGGGCGTCATCGATGCCACGGAATGGCTGGGCCCCTTCCACGATACCCTAATGGGCTTTCACGAGATCGCCGAATACTACTACAGCCCTGGCTGGCACGAACCTGGCACCATGCTGGAGTTCTTCGTCAACAAGGAGCAAATGGAGCAACTGCCCTCTGACCTGCAGGGCATCATCAAGACCGTAGCGGGCGAGCTTTCCGGCTGGATTCTCAGCCAGATGGAAGCCAATAATGCCGCTGCCCTCGCCAAGCTCCTGGAAAAAGGCATCAACATCCGGCGCTTCCCCGATGAAGTCATTAGTCAGATGCGCACCTACACCGCGGAAGCGATTGACGAAATCACCGCCCGGGACCCCAAGAGCAAAAAAGTGTACGCGTCCTACCGCAGCTTCCAGCAAAAGGCGGCAGATTATGCGGCGATCACGGAGAAGGCTTATTATAACCGGATTCAGGTGGATGCGGGGATTCGGTTGGGGTAGGTTTTCTATCAAAAATTCTTCACCGTAAACCCAAAAGTCAGCAGGCTATCCTCCTGCCGTTGCCCCTCGATCACTATACTCTCGAAGGTGTGCAGAAAGTTGGTCCTAAAGTTTAGGTACTTGGTAAGAGGAATCTCTAACCCCAAATCTACCCTCCAGCGATAGTTATCGCCCCTTTCCAGAGAAGGCTGATAGTAACTCTCATGGCCGACGATCAGCTTCCTTTTGAAGAGATGATATTTGCCCTTGATCCAAATTGTACCCCGAAAAGTGTCGATAGATTGGGTGCCGTTGTAAGCTGCGCGATTGAAGGTGTCGTTATTGAATTCAGTCTGCTCGTATTCGCTGGAGAGCGCTATTTTCAGCCAGTTCCCATCGTTTTTCAGCAACTGAAAAGTAACGCCTCCGCCCAAAAGGGTGCGTACATCAATCTGTCTTCTGAAATTGGTGCTTACAAAGCCCAAAAGAAGTGGGTATATTTTTTTCCTGGGATTGAAATAGAGGAAGTTCAGGCTAAGGATATCTTCATCGGCTTTTTGCTTCCCAAATTCCTGATAAACAAAGGAATTTTGGGTTTTGAACACCCACTTTTCCCACAGCTTATAGCTCAGGTCGGAATTGGCCCTGAAAATGACCGTTTGCACATTCCCGCCCTGGAAAATCCCGCTTAACGATAGACGGGCCTGCAGTTTCAGGGTGTCACTCTCGTCGGTTTGGGCGAAAAGGCAGATGGGCAAAACAAAGAAAATCAGTACCAGTCTTTTCATCTCTGCTTAATCAATCAAAAAGTACACCACCTCCGGGAAAAGAATGACCGTACTGAGAAAGACCAGCTGTATAATCACAAACGGCAGGATACCCCGGTACAGATGCTGGGTTGTCACACCCGGAGGAGCTACTCCTTTTAGGTAAAACAGGGAAAACCCAAACGGGGGCGACAGGAAGGAGGTTTGCAGGTTCAGCCCCAGCAATACGCCAATCCAGATCAAATCAATATCCATCTGCACGAAAATAGGAGCCACTACCGGCACGATGATGAAGATGATTTCAATAAAGTCGATGAAAAAGCCGGCGACGAAGACCACGATCATAACCAGGGCCAGAAACGCCATGGGCGACAGATTGGCTTCTTCGATCAGGCTGACGAGGTAGGTGTCCCCGCCCATTTCCCGAAAGACGAAGGAAAAGACAGTAGCGCCCAGCAAAATCACAAAGACCATGCTTGTCAGGTGGGTCGTTTCCCGCATGACGGACTTTAGGACTTCCAGATTGAATTTGCCCTGACTAATGGTGAGCAGAGTAGCGCCCATTGCCCCTACGGCAGCAGCTTCCGTAGGCGAAGCAATGCCTGCAAAAATGGACCCCAGCACGGCCACGATTAGGAGCATAGGCAGGACAAAAGCCTGCAGCACCTTACGGGTAGCCCCTGAAGCCCAGAAAGCCTCCAGTTCTTCTTTCGGCATACTTGGCGCATACCCCGGGCGCACCCAGGCGGTGATGGCGATGTACACAATATAAACGAGTACAAGCAGCAGCCCCGGGATCAGCGCCGCGGCAAACAGCTGCCCCACAGAAACATTCAGCACGCTGCCCAGGAGCACCAACACAACCGAAGGCGGAATGATCTGCCCGAGGGTTCCGGATGCGGCAATCGTGCCCGTCGCCAGTTCGGTGCGGTAACCGCGCTTCAGCATGGTCGGCAGGCTGATCAGGCCCATGGTGATTACGGTTGCGCCCACAATTCCGGTGGAAGCGGCCAGTAAAGCGCCCACGATCACTACGCTAATCGCCAGCCCGCCCCGGACTTTCCCAAACAGCATCGCCATGGTTTCCAAAAGACTTTCCGCCAGCCCGGATTTCTCCAGCATGATGCCCATATAGATGAAAAGAGGCACCGCCATCAGCACATAATTGCTCACGACGCCCATCATGCGGGGAGACAGTGCAATGAAGCTGCCCGGATCCAGGAAGCAGATAGCGTACAGGATGGAAATCCCCCCGAGCGTAAAGGCTACAGGATATCCGTACAAAATGAGCAGAAAGATGCTGATGAACAGTAATATCGCAAGGATGGCCATGGCTATTCGGTTTCAGAGGTGCTGGAATGGGAAGGGGCTTTACCTTTAAAGATCAACCAGTTGTCGATGATACTCGCGAGCCCCTGCAGGAAGAGCAATACCATGCCCGCTGTTATCGCATATTTGATGATGTACCGGGCTGGCAGCCCTCCGGGATCGGGCGACCCCTCTCCTATTTTGTAGGCAATGGTGGCATACTCAAAGGAAACGTAAATCAAGATAGCTGTCCAGGGAATCAGGAATATTAGGCCTCCGATGAGATTGACCAGCGCTTTGTCTTTAGCCGAAAACTTAGCGTAGAACAGATCCACCCTGACATGCCGGTCGTGCCGGAAAGCATACCCGGCCCCCAGCAAAAAGATAAGCCCGAACAGGTGCCATTCCAGTTCCATAATCCAGGCTTGGGTTTCATTAAATAAATAACGGACGACTACATCGAAACAGACCAGCAGCATAAGCAGCGTAGTCAGCCATGCTGCCGCTCTGCCCACCTGCTCATTCAGGGTGTGGATAGCCTGGGCAACTTTCCGGAGCGTAGATATCATCAGCCAGGGTTTTGTTGATTTTTCTTGCTTTGATTGCTGACGAAAGATAATCAATGCCGAACGCTACCCGTAAGGTTTGCCAAAAAAAATTGACAGCAGGTCAGAAATCCAGGTTTGGCTGGTTAGGAATAGTCAGATTTGTTGGTAAGTAAACACTATCTAAAAATGTGTACTTCACCACTGATGGTTTTATGGTTAACCGTGCCATTCCGGATGTATTCGTATTCAAAAAACCAAGCATACACACCCGGATCAAGCGCTTTGCCTTTGAAAGTGCCGTCCCAAATGATGCTTTGTATGTCTGACGATTTATTGGAATAGACAAGGCCTCCCCAACGGTCAAAAACCTCAAAGCGAATAGCTTGATATGGAAAATCACAACTAACATAGCATTGCAGAACATCATTATTGCCATCGCCATTTGGCGAGAAAGCAGTCGGTACATATACATTGCAGCCACAGATTTCAGTGGTTACTTCGAATGAATGATTAAAAACGCCACAATTATTTTGAATCTCAACCGTATATGTCCCATCCTCAACGATTGAAATCTGATTGCTGCCTGAGCCATCTGACCATAAATAAGTGCCTGGCAGCGGTATGCTCAAGTCAAGTTCTTCGCCTTCGCAAAGCAAGGTGTCAGCTGGCAGCAAGCTTAACTGCTTGTCATTTTCTAAAACCACAACCGTATCGCTAAATACACAATTGCCCAGGGTCGCATTCACAATGTACCGGCCTTCCTGATTGATGGTCAAAATGCTATCGGCCGCACCTGTATTCCATGAGTACGTTGCGTCCAAAAATGATTTCCCGATGGTTCGCGATTCGCCCTTGCATAAAACCAGTGTATCTGGCAACGGGTCAAAATCATACACGCCTACATCATCTACATAGTAATAGGAGCCGGTTACACCAAAGCATCCCTCACTTTGCGTATTAGCACTGGTTTTGAAACTGCCGATAATCGCGTATTGCTCCGTTCCGGTAGCCGTATAGCAGCCACTGATTTCCATCCAGTTGAGGGTATCGTTTAATATTTTCCCTGCCGGATTTTGAACAGCTGGAGTAAAGGGCGGTACTTGCTCAGCTCCTCCTATTACCGCTTCACGGTACAGGGTGTCCGAAAACGCTAACCCCATTGCATCGGAATGGCAGGGTTGAGAACTGGTACAGTTACGAGAAGACACAAAAAACCTTATAAAGTATTTTTCTCCTTTTGTCAATTTTCCTTTCAATTTTACTCCTAAATATTCAGTAGTACGAGGTACAGTTAGAAAATTTACAAAGCCTGCATATCCACTTCCTGTTCGGGGGTATTGATAACAATTGAAAGAATTAAGCGGGACACCAAAAACTCCAGCATTACTACCTGCACAATTATTATATATATCGGGACTTGACATTGCGTTAATCCATCCTGGACATAGAATTAATTGACCATCAATAATCGGTAAGGGGCAACTCGTTAAATTCTCAAAACTTGGATTAGTGATTCGATTAATTTGACCATGAAGTTGTCTAAAAATGATTTGTATGGAGTTTAGTTTTTCTCAACAAAATGATTGAAAAGGCTAGGAAATGAGCACTCATCCAATTTCTAGCAGATGTCTCGTACCGGACTAAAAGAGATTTGAAGCCATCAATCCAAGCGTTGGTCCGCTCAACAGCAAACCTTTCCTTATACAACTCAGGGTCTACAAGGTATTCATAATCAGTGTTTTTTGCATTCCTTTTGTTGATGTCTATGTTGGCAAGGATTTCCAGCCCATCACAGTACTCTCTAAAGCTCCTGCTGTCAAAACCAGCATCTGCATTCATTACCAAACCTCTTGGGTCGATATCGGCCTGCTCTAAAATTTCGCAGATATTTTTGAATGCCTTGTTAATTTCATAGAGGTCATGATGATTACCTGATACGGGTTTTGACATCGCTAACGGGATTCCGTTGGAGTCAGTCAAAAACAGCATGTTTGTTGTTTTTGCAGATTTCCGGCTTTGATACCCCACTGCCTCACCACCCATTCTAGCTCGGGTCTGGCTACCGTCTAAAGCTACGGTGGACATATCCAAGGCAGCTTTATTTGCTTTCAATAATGCCGTCCATAAGCGATGCCAAGAACCATCTTTAGCCCATTTATTGTAATGATAAAACACTGTTTTATAGGATTTTATGGCAAATCCAAAAAACTGGCGCAGGGGTAACTCTCGCCATTGTGTACCTGTTTTTAGGCGGTATATTATTGCTTTGACCATTTTCCAAAGCTTAACTTTTGGCTTGCGCCCTAGATTTGTTGTGCTCAAATAGGGCATCAAATTGTGTGTGATGAATTTCTTGGTTAATTTTACGTACATAGTTGCGAAAGGAGTTTGGAAAAGTTTAGAGATTTCCAAATATCTCCTTTTGCAACTTTTTGTGCAAACCATCTCGATTTCACCACGATTCTTTTTTAGACAACTTCCATATGATAAATTCTCAGTAGAAAAGAATATGAATAGTAATAGTAATAGACTGTATGGATTTACTGGTGCACACATATCCCTAAGAAAATCACTGAACACATCTCCAAATAAAACAATTTTATTCATAGCAATAAAATATAGCGGATATACCTGAATAAACAGATATATCCACCAATGAAAAAAACTATTTTACTACTGAAAGTTTGGTTGTTAGCAACCTCTTTCCGTCCTCCCAGATGCTTACTATATAAAGCCCATTAGTAAGGTCTGAGACATCAAAGCCTGATGACCCTAAATGCTCAAACGATTTTACTATTCGGCCATTCATATCCGAATGCGTTTGTTGGTGTCAATAGCCGTTTCGGTCTATATGAATAACCGAATTATTTGGTTGCTTATTATGTGCTTAACAATCTAACATCTGTGGCTTAATGCATCTGGCACTGAGAAGACTGCTACGCCCCCAGCCGGTCAAACCGAGTCAAGTCCAACTTCTCAATAATGCGGATGAGCTTATCGGCATAAGCCTTGTCAGTGGCGTAGCCTGCCTTTTTAAGCCCTCGCGCCCAGCCTTTATAATCGGAAATGCGCAGCCGGTGGAGGTGTTGGTACCGTTCGCCGTTGAGCAGTTCAGAATGTGCCCGGAAGCTCTCTTTAGCATCCCCAAACACTCGGAACATATCGTAGATGTCATCATCTGAGTAATTGCGGCAGGTACAGCCCCGGCATTTACTTTTGCACTTGATGCCAAAGTGATTGTTGGACTCCCTGGCCAGCAGGCTTTCTCCGGCGTTGGATTCCAGCAGCCCCTGCGCGAGGGTAATGCTTGCCGGGACTCCATAGTCTTCCATTTCACTGATCGCCAGCATTTTGTACTGCTCCAGATAAGCCTCTACTTTAGCATTGACGGCTTCCTTGACCTCCGGACGCACGTGGTGGCGCTCGGCGTAGTTGTCATTCAGCACGAAGGTGAGGTTTGGGAAATCCTCCGGTTGACGGGTATCCCACTTGATTTGTGAGACATTTTGTTGGGTATTGGTGCGCTTTTCAGCTTTATAATTGGCGGGCAGCGCCTGCCCAAACGATGGCACGAGGCCCTGTTCCGCAACCGCAACCGGCTGCTCGATGCTGTTCAGGTTAAACTGAATGCTAATGTTTTTAAAAAACAGAATGTATATCCCCAGGCCCAAGAGGACGCCGTTGAACCAGTTGCGGTGAAGGGCGTCCGCCAGAGCTTGAAGGGACAGGGTGTTTTGGTGGGTACTTTTGCTTTCCATGTCTTGCCCCTTTTTGTTTCAAAAATGTGTACAAACACAAATGTAAAACAAAAAATATTTAAAAACAAGACTACAAAACAAATTGATTGCTATTTTTTGAATGCGTCCGCCACGATCAGTTCTTTGGTACCGTGACCATAGGTGTAAAAGCCTTCACCCGACTTCGCGCCCAGCTTGCCGGCCGTCACCATATTGACCAGCAACGGGCAGGGAGCGTATTTCGGATTACCGAAGCCTTCAAACAGGACATTCAGGATGGACAAACACACGTCCAACCCGATAAAGTCCGCCAGTTGCAGCGGCCCCATAGGATGCGCCATGCCGAGCTTCATGACCGTATCGATTTCCTCCACGCCGGCCACGCCTTCGTGCAGGGAGATAATCGCTTCATTGATCATTGGCATCAAAATCCGGTTGGCGACAAAGCCTGGGTAATCATTAACCTCTACGGGTACTTTCCCAAGCTTGCGGGACAAGTCCATGACGGTCTTAGTGGTCTCATCTGAAGTGGCGTAGCCGCGAATGACCTCTACCAGTTTCATGACCGGCACGGGGTTCATGAAGTGCATGCCGATGACTTGCGCCGGGCGTGTGGTTGCTGCCGCGATTTTGGTGATGGAGATGGAAGAAGTATTCGTGGCCAGGATGGCAGACTTCGGTGCAGCCTCGTCCAGATCCTTGAAGATTTTCAGCTTGAGGTCTACCCGCTCGGTGGCGGCTTCAACGACCAGATCAGCTTCGGCCACACCGGCTTTCAGGTCCGTTTGTTTGGTCAGGTTGCCAAGCGTTTTCTGCTTCACCTCCTCGGTGATCCGCTCTTTTTTGAGCATGCGGTCGAGGTTCTTCGTGACAGTGGCGAGGGCTTTGTCGAGCGCTTCCTCAGATATGTCGATCAGGTTGACGGAATAGCCATTCATGGCGAAAACGTGGGCGATGCCGTTGCCCATAGTGCCGGCGCCGATTACTGCGATATTTTTCATGGATTTGGTTTTAGACTATGTTAGGATTTTCGGGGGGCAAAGATACAAAAAAGCCTGCACGGACTGAACCGTGCAGGCGGGTTTTAAATGATTGGAGTACGGGTGAAATTCTTACAACAGTCGGTTTATTGCTTAATCAGGCGAAGGGTTTCGGTGCCCTGCTCGCCACGCACCTGCAGCATCAGCATCCCGGCGGGCACGTCCGACAGGTCGAGATCGATCTGCTGCCGGCCGGCGTTCCAGTTGTATTGCTGCTGCCAGAGGGCCTGCCCGTTCAGGTTGAGCAGGCGCAGTTCATAGGCGCCTCCCTGCTGAAGGTCGAGGTCAAGCGTGGCTTGTTCGCGGGCGGGGTTCGGATAGGCCTTGATCTGGCCCAGTGGTTGTTCATAGTTGTCGTCCGTGTCGACTGCCATCAGGAAGGAAGGCTGCCCGGTAAAGCCATTGATGACCGGATTGATGGTCACGGTAAAGGTAGAAACACAGCCATCCGGTGTCGTCATCGTCAGCGAGATTTCGTAGTTGCCTGGTGCGGTATAGGTGTGCACGGGCATGGCTTCCGTACTTGTATTGCCATCGCCAAAATCCCACTGATAGTCTGCCCCGAAATCGGAAGACAGGTTCAGAAAGGCGTAGGTCAGGCTATCGGTCTTGAATGGCAGGAAAAGTGCGAGGCAGTCTTCATCATAGAGGATATCGAAGTCGGTCAGGATAATCATGCTCATGCTGCTCATGCAATCGCCGCTGGTAATGGTCAGCGTGACCAGGTAAAGCCCGGGTGCAGCATAAGTGTGGGTCGGATCCTGCTCCGTGCTGCTATTGCCATCCCCAAAGCTCCAGAACCAGGAATCTGTGTCATTGCCCATGGACATATCCATGAAGGTAAAGGACAACAGGTCGTCTGCATCCTGCTCGAAGGAGAACATCGCCTGGCATTCCGGGCCATTGCCTGCGCCACCGCCACTACCAAGGAATATCGGGTGCACAATAGTGCTGGTGCAGCCTTCGCTAGTTGTGATGGTCAGGGAAACTTCCACCATACCTGTTTCCGCATAAGTATGTACCGGGTTTTGCGCCGTGCTGCTGTTGCCATCACCAAAGTCCCAGAACCATTCGGTTACAGTATCATTGAATACAAAGGAAAAATCTGAAAACTGCACCTGTCCGGGCACATCTGTCTCGGATACCTCAAAATAGGCTTCACAGTAGGCGCCTCCACCGTCACAGGGCGCATACTCATCCGGGCCAAAGCCTTCGCATTCGGCATAACAGTCGTTTTGGAAGATAATTTCAACGCCATTTGGAAGGGTTACACATACCGGATCGTAGACCTGATAACAGTTGCAGTCGCTGGGGTCGTCGCACTCAAAGAACACAGATGAATCATAGCCTTCGCATTCCGCAAAGCAGGCATTAGGGAAGGTGAGAATCTGCCCGGAAGGCGTCGCCACACAAACCGGGTCGAAGACATCATCGCAGCCACAGGGCGCGTCGATATCGCAGTCCACAAACTGATCGGGGCCGAAGCCCTCGCATTCCGCGTAGCAAGGGTTCTGGAAGGTCAGGGTGTCGCCATTCTCAACCACACAGACCGGATCGAAAATAGCCGGGCAATAGCAATTGTCATCCCCTTCGCAGTCGACAAAGTCAGCTGCAGTAAAGCCTTCGCACTCTGCCACACAGGCATTGGGGAATTCGAAGATCAGCCCCGGGAAAAGCTCCACACAAACCGGCTCAAAAACCAGCGGGCAGTCGCAATCGTCAAAGTTGCAATCGTCGTAAATTTCATCCGGCCCATAGCCGGAGCAAATGGCCACGCAGGCACTTGGCATCGTGATGATCACGCCAGCTTCGTTGATCACGCAAACCGGGTCGAAGACATCATCACAGTTGCAAGGGCCACCGTTGTCCCCCACATATACGGGTTGGGAATAGGAGCTGACACAGCCGCTTTCTGTGACGATGGTGAGATTGACATCAAACGACCCTGTCTCTGAAAAAGTGTAGCTGGGATTGGCTTCCGTTGAGGTGCCGCCATCCGGGAACGTCCAGTTGTAGCCCATGATACTGTCCCCAAAAGTGAAAGAAAAACTCGTAAAATCCAGGGTCAGGCTATCCGCGCCTTGTTCGTAGGTAAAGAAGGCTTCGCAAAGGTCAAAGCCGTTGTCGCTGCAATCCACGATATCATCGGCGCTATACCCTGCGCATTCGGCATAGCAGAGGGTTTCAAAAAGCTCCACAATACCAGGCGCCACCTCAATGCACACCGGGTCGTACTCATTCCAGTCGCAGTCACAGGGCACGAAATCTTCAACATAGACCGGGTTGGTGAAGATAGCGGTACAGGTATCAGCAGTGATGGTCAATGAAACATCATACACTCCCGTAGCAGCATAAGTGTGCAGGGGGGAAGCTTCGTTGCTCGTGTTGCCATCCCCAAAATCCCAAAACCAGGATTCCACAGGCGTGGCGGTGCTCGATAGGTCATAAAACTGCACTTCGTAGGGGTCAGCATTGATCTGCTCCATGAAGAAGAAGGCTTCGCAGTGCTCCGGTGGTGGAGGTGGGTTAATATCGCCACAGACGATCAGGTTTACTCCCGTTGCCGAAGGGGCACTCTCCTGCAGCGTTACCGTTTCCGTAAGGAATACGCCCGTACAGAAATCGATGGTACTCACAGTGGCCGTTAGCGTGGGCATACTACTGAAATCGTGGTCGAAGGTAAACGTGTAGCTTCCATCCGCTTCAGTAATGGCAAACAGGTACTCATCAAGGGAGGGCAGCAGCAATTCCACCTCAAATCCAGGCACCGGGTCCTGATCGGTCCCAAATAGCAGGCTGCCGGAAACGCTGAGCTCCGTAGCATAGCTATTGAAGAAGCTACAGAACGCTAATAATAAAACAGTCAGGTTTTTCATAAAGTCGGGTGATTTTATTGAATGATGTACAATAGTTTTTCGCTTAGCAGCCCATCGCTTTGCTGCACGCGCACCAGGTAGTAACCGGTTGGCCAGCTGCCGGGCACAGCCATTTCAAAGGTGGGCGTCAGGGGTTCCTGCTCGTAGAGCGGTTGCCCCAGCATATTGAAGACACCAACGCGCGCTATGCCTTTGGGGGCTTCCACCAATACCCGTCCGTTGCGCACAGGATTGGGGAGGAGGCGCATATCGGCTGTTTCCTCCGTCAGGGTTTGGGTGACCAAGTAGTTGGGGTTGTATACGGTCAGCATCAGGCTGTCAGTCACGACCGGTTGCAGTTCCAGGCTGTCGTTGACGAGCATGACTTCCTTGATTTCCAGGAGTATCTTGGCACTATCGGCCTGCATAAAGGTGATGAGATCATCCTCTATGACGATGGACAAAACCCCTACCCTTCCTTCTGCTGCGGTGGGGTTGACCCCGTAGCGCGTAGAAGCTGTCTTCAGCCGGTCCGTCTGACTCGTGCTGATGGTTTGGAAGCGGAAGGATTCCGAGGTGCCGCCCAGCCATTCCTCATCGTAGCTGAGCGAGATGCTTTGGATGTAGTTCTTGTTGAAAGCGATCTCAAATGCCAGCCCGTTCACCTCGGTGGGCAGGTTGGGGTAGTCCAAATCCAGGGCGATATTGACGATGGATCCCGCAGTTAGCGGAGGGTTCAGCAAATCAGGCGTAAAGGCAAGCGCAGCATCCATGCCCGGTACAGCGGCAGGGAAAACAACCGGGACCGGTGTGGAGTGGCTTTGCCCGAAATTGGTCACCACCGCCAGCATATCCGAGAGGTTGACCTGCCCGTTGCCATTGGCATCCGCATGTGCATAGCCCACACCGTTGGGGAAGCTTTGCATCCAGTTGATGGAGATGGGCATTTCCTCAAAAATAGTCCCCGTTTCGATACGCGCCGGACCCGCACTGCCATAGGCATAACCGGTGTACAGCACATCCGCCTGATCGACTTTGCCGCTGTTGTTGGCATCGCCCGGGTAAACCTGCGCCTGCAGGCCCGAAACGAAAATCCAGAAAGTTGCTATCCAAAATATCTTCCGCATGGGTGATTGCTTTTTCTCACATTACAAAAGTAAGGGGAAGGTGATGGGGGTACAACTACATTTTTTTATATTTGTACGTGCATAAATCCAAAGCCAATCAAAATAAAAATACTGGTTATCAGTGTTTTATCATATATTTAGATTTTGAAAAATATTAAGACCTGAGTTTTCCTGCCCTGATTTGTCGGCTTTTTGTCCTTTTGCTTTCTTCAAGGATGTATGGCTTGGGGCACTAGATAAAATGACTATAGTATGAACACCTCACCGGTTAGGCTTACGCTGATATTGTTTTTTTGCTCTTTACTCCCGGCAATAATGGGTGGGCAGGAAAACTGGATCAAGGTTTTGGGCTCTGAAGGAAAGCAGCATCATCTTAACACTCTGATTGCAAATAAAAATAACAACATCCTGGTTGCAGGCAGTCGATGGAGCAACGATGACCCTCAGCCCTTTATCACCTGCATTAATCCTCAGGGACAGCACCTCTGGACAAAAGTGCCGGATATTAAGGGGCATATTTGGGAAGTAACCGAACTGGACAACGGAGACCTGGCTGCATTGTACAGCATTTATGACAATTTAGCCAATAGCTATTCGGATTATCACCTTATGAGGCTTAGTAGTGATGGTACGCCTCAGTGGTCCATCAGAATAATGGAGTACACGGTTGCCCCTCCGGATATCATTGCAATTGATGACGATGTAATACTATTGCATGCTTCAACGAATGCATTCGATCAATACCTGGTAAGGTTAGATTCATCCGGGCAGACCGTTTGGTCAAAATGCATTAAAAATGATTTGGCTACCCGGGGGAGTAATTTAGTACGCACTGACGATGGAGGCATGGTATTTCAGTATTTTGCCCTTGGCGGTAAGGATGTGATTATTAAGATCAATGGAGACGGCGTTCTGCAATGGGTGAGAAATGCCCCTTCGGCCAGTTTGGCTCCTTACCTGGAATATGCCGATGGAGACCTTTTGTACGGGGGGGGCTCAATGGACAGTCAAACTGCTGCCACTTGCTTTGTCAGGAGCAAACCCGATGGTACCATTGTTTGGTCCCGAATAATTGATGCCCCTTACGATCTCGGCTATCTGGCCAATCCCATTCTTCTTGAAGACGGTTCAGTTTTGGTCAGCATTGAAAATACGGAGAACTTCAAAGGCGGCCTTTTAAAAATCGACGCGCTCGGAAATGCAGCGTGGATAAAAATGTTTTTTGATTTTTCTACCCGGCACTTCAATCACCTTGCCAAGACAGACGATCAGTCCATATTCTTGCTCCAAAACCAGCTATTTACGCCAGTCTCGCCAATTATTCGTACCAATGCATTCGGAGAGCTTGAAGAATGCAGGTTTGAATCTCTTTGCTATTCGACTCAGGAGTGCCCTATTACTTTTGAGGACGCTGCAATTGAGCTGGTTGATACCATCATCACTTTTCCTCCTTTTTCTCCTATCTCATTTGTTGAGGATACTGCAACATTGGTCGACTTCTGCCCGGAGTGCCCATTCCCAAGTTCTTTCTTCGAAGCACCTGATACCCTTTGCGTAGGCAATTGTTTTCAGCCGGAAATCCCCTGCAATGCCGGAGCCTCGGGCTATGCATGGTTTATGAGCGGCACTTCGCCTGATTCCTCTTTTTTTCCTGTTCTTGATGATTTATGTTATGAATCGACAGGTACCTACACCATAAGCCGTATCATCAACACCAATACATGTCCGGACACTTTTTCCAGAACTATTGTTGTGATTGATACCCCAAATTATGGAGTGCCGAAAGACACCACCCTTTGCGATCCTCCGCCATTCGTGTTAGATGTTTCGCATCCTCGTGCAGTCAATTACCTTTGGGAAAACGGAAGCACCTCAGCCGGGCGGGAAATCCTTAGCGGTGGCAACTACCGCCTTTCCATTACGGACCGCTTTTGCGGCGAGCAGGCGATTGATATTGAGGTTAGCTTCTTTGATGAAATTCACGCTGAACCTCCCCTTTATCTTGGAGAAGACACTACAATCTGCCTGCAATCTCCCCTGACCTTGAATGCCCTCCACCTGGAGGCTGCTCAATGGTTGTGGCAGGATGGAGCAACGGAACCTGTTAGAAGTGTACAGACAGCAGGCACCTATATTGTCTCTGCTCAGGTTCAGGATTGCTTAGTATCGGATACTATTAATATTGTAGTGGAAGATTGCGCCGCTAAAATTTATTTCCCAACGGCATTTAGCCCAAATGGCGATGGTATCAACGACTACTTTTTCCCACAGGGGGACGGGTTCGAGCTCATTATTATGAGGGTATTTGATCGTTGGGGAGGTATGGTCTTTGAGGGAAACAGGAATCATTCAATCTGGGATGGGCAAATGAACGGACAGTCGGCAACTTCTGGCCTATATACCTATGTAACCCAATTTCGGGAGCTGGCAAGCGGGCATACGGTAGCCCGGCAAGGCCATGTTCTACTCCTTCGGTAAAAACAACTGAGGATTCTCTAAAAAACAAGGCATATCCGATCTATGAAAAACACTAAGCTCCTCCAATTCCTCCAAACCCTTGACGGCTACGACTGGCGTAGCCTGCTTTCTTTTGTGGAGCGCCCCTTCCACAACCCCAATCCGGATGCCCACCGCTTACTGCATCATTTGCACGCTCTTTGGACAAAGGGGTGGAAACCCGAGGCATTGGAGCGGGAAGTGGTATTTAAAGCCCTGTTCCCGAAGCAGCCTTACCGCTACCAAATGCTCAATCAGCTGATGAGCGACCTGCTGAAACTGGCAGAAGTCTGGCTGGTTTGGAAGCGCCTGCAGGAGGACACCGCCCTTGCCGAACAAATCAAGGCGGAGGAACTGGTCCGGCTCCAATTGGGCAAGCACTACCGGCAAGCTAACCGAAAAGCCAAAGATGCGCTGGAAAAGGCACCCCTAGGCCCTACGCATCATTTGCAAAGCTGGCAATTGCTCGACCTGGCCGAACAGCAGTTTTTCCGGCAAAATACGCGGCAGCCCACGCCCTTTCTACAGGCAGCCAACAGCGCCTTGGATGATTTCTTTATGCTACAGAAGCTACAGTACACCTGCGAGATGCTCAACCGGCAGCGCCTGATTGATCAGGCTTTTGATCCCACATTGGTGGAGTCCGTGATCAACCATTTGTCCGGACAAGACCTGAGCTCAAAACCGCTGCACCAACTTTACCTGTACCTTTATCAGATGCTGCAGGCACCCGACCGGCATCAGGAGACTTTTTTCAGTTATGTTGACTTATTCCGAGGGTGGAGTAACCGGCTGAGCCAGGAAACCGCCCGCCCCCTACTCTACTACGCCATTAATTATTGCATCGGCAGGATACGTGAGGGCGAACGGTCTTTTGCACCACATTTGCTAGGTTTATATCAGCAGGGAATCGACGAGAAAATTCTGATTGAGGAAAAGCAATTGTCACCCTGGACTTATAAAAACATGGTCAAGCTGGGGCTGAACCTGAAAAGATACGACTGGGTGGAGGATTTTGTCAAAGTTTACTCCGACTATCTGCCTGCTGATCAGCAAAAAGATGCGCTGCATTACAATCTGGCCGAGCTCTACTTTTTCAGGGCAGACTACGAGGCTGCTCTTGATCAACTCCGGCAGGTGGAGTTTACGGATATCCACTACAACCTGGGCAGCCGGACGCTGCTGGCCAAAATCTACTACGAACAGGGCGCCTGGGATGCCCTCGAAGCAGCACTCAAGGCTTTTCAGGTATTCCTGAGACGGAACCGGTCAATCTCCACCAAGGTCAAAACCCCTTACGCAAACTTCATACAGCTGACTGCTGCATTGCTGCGGCAGTTGCCAGCCTCTTATCCCAAACTGCGGGCAAAGGTGGAAGCCACCCAACCACTCAACAACCGGGACTGGCTGCTGGCCAAGCTTAGCTAAGACATCCCTACTCCCGGGTCCGCTTCAGGCTTTGTTGATTATCAAAATCATAAAGTGTCAGGCGGCGTAAGTCGTAGTAGGCCAACCAAAAATTGCGGAGCGCACTTACATAAGCTGCCCGGGCGCTTGCTTCCTGACCGATGGAAATATTCAGGTCTGCAATTGCTATCTTGCCAATACGGTACCGTTGCCGCGTGATCTCCAGTTGCCGGCGGGCCACATCGTAGGCGCGCAGGGCAAGATCCACCTGATTGCGCAAGAGGCTAAACTGTTGCACTTTGATCAGAATTTCCTGCTCAAAATTGACACGGTTCTGCTGTACCTGCAGCTGCGTGAGTTCCTGATTGGAGCGGGCGATTTCTATTCGGGACCGGGCTTTGCCCCAATCCGCGATGGGTACATTGAGGCGGATGTTTAGCCGCTCCTGGTCCAGCGGGTCGACATAAGCATCGCCAAACATATTGGCCGTTTGAGAAAGGGCAAAGTAGCCATTGATATCCGCAGAAGGCCCGGTAGTGCCTTTGGCTCGGGCGACTTCCCGGTCGGCTTCCCGCAATTTCCGTTCAAAACCAACCGACTCACTGCGGTTCTGCCGGGCAAGGCTGAGGGCCTGGTCCGCATCAATATCGAAAACCGGAATTTCACCGGGCGTGGCAGGCTCAAAGTAAACCGCTTCCTGAATGCCTAGAAAATTACGCAGGGCTTCGGTACTGGTTTGCAAATCGAGCCGGCTGGCGGCGAGGGAAGCGTCCGCATTCATGGCACTCAGCTCAATCTGCAACAGCTCCGTTTCCGCGATACGCCCCACATCAAACCTGCCGCGGGAAATGACCAGGAGGGTATCGGCATCCCTTTTGTCGCGCTGGGCGGCTTCGAGATTGAGCTGAGCCACCAGGACATCGAAGAACAACAGTGCAGCATTATAGGCGACATCTTCCAGATCTTCCGAAAAGGCCCGCTGGGCTTCTTCGTACACCAAAGGCTGTATCTCCTTCGCCCACTTTAGGGCATTAAACTGGAAGAGCGGTTGCTGAAACCCAATTGCAAAAGGCGTGCTCAGGTAGGAAGTGGAGCCCGGGTTGTTATCAGTTTCAAAAATATCAATCCGCTCCAAAGCGGTCTGTGCGAAGATGGAACCACCGGTAAGAGCGACATCCTGCTCCAGGCTCAGATTAGCCAGGTTGCTCATCAGGGCCCGGTCGATAAAGGCATCGGAGCCATTGGGCAGCGTAATGGTCTGAATGGATCGGTTCAGATTGGGCAGGGTGGCCCCAAAGCTGATCTGCGGGCGATAATCTGCCAGGAAAGACTGATAACGCCAAAAGCCATTCCTGACGGCCGTCTCCGCAATCTGCACATCCGGCGCACCGGTCTGCGCCATCCGGACCACTTCTTCAAGCCCCATCCGCAGGGTATCGGGCTGAGCTTGGGCAAGGTTGCCGGACAGGGCCAGCAGTACAACAAAAAAGTACTTCTTCATCGGGATTTGTTTTAGTCAGAGCGCAAAGCTTTAATCGGGTCTTGTTTGGCGGCTTTTTGGGCCGGGAAGAGCCCAAACACCAGGCCTATGCTCGCTGCAACCCCAAAGGACAGCAGTATGCTCCAGGCAGAGACGATGGTCGGGATTTCCGCGTAAGAGGCGATGGTTTTTGCTGCGCCTACGCCCAGCAGCACGCCGATCAGCCCACCAATCAGGCTAATGAATACGGCTTCAAATAAAAACTGTAAAATGATATCGAGCTGCGTGGCGCCCAGGGAGCGGCGCACGCCTATTTCCTTGATCCGCTCCAGAACAGAAGCCAGCATAATGTTCATAATGCCGATACCGCCCACAAGGAGGGAGATGCCGGCAATGACCGCCAGTACGAGGTTGAAGGTATCCTGGGTTTGCTGTTCCTGCTCGAGGAGCAGTTCCGGTACTTCAATTTCCACATCCGGTACCTGCAGATGGCGGCGCTGCAAAATCCGGGCAATCACATCTGCGCTGGCACGGAGCTTCTTGCTGTCGTCCACCCGCACCACGAGGCGGTCGAGTTGGTGGTAGTTTTTGGCTTTATTTTCGTCGTTATTCCCCAGGTCATCCGAGGTGATGAGCGCCCGGTTACGGAACCGCAGCAGTGCGGTACTTACCGGGATGTAGACATCCGAATTATAGTCCCGGATTCCGAGACGAGCCAGGCTTTCCTCGGAAGCGTTGCGTTTTTTCAGTACGCCAATGACCCGCAGCCACGTTTTACCGCATT
The DNA here is from genome assembly GCF_000759025.1 of Phaeodactylibacter xiamenensis. Classification (GTDB taxonomy): domain Bacteria; phylum Bacteroidota; class Bacteroidia; order Chitinophagales; family Saprospiraceae; genus Phaeodactylibacter; species Phaeodactylibacter xiamenensis. Next base: position 202,423 of record NZ_JPOS01000083.1, read on the forward strand.
TGATAAGCTTCCCGACCGGTTCCTCCTCGCTGAAAAAGCGTTTTTTCACTTCCGTGCCAATAATACAGACGGCTTCTCCTTTTTCCATATGCACGGGCTGAAAGGCGATGCCCTGGCCGATTTCCAGACCGTTGAGTTCGAAAAAGGCATTTTCCACCCCGATACAGCGCCCTTTCTCCTGCCGCCCCGCCCGGACTACGCTCACCGGGAGGATGATTTCAGGGCTGAGGCGGTCTACGGTGGGGACTGTTTTTTGAATGGATGCCAGGTCTGCCAGGCTAAGCCCCGGGGAATAAGGCTTCTTCTCTTCTTCCTCTTCATTTTCTGTGCTGATTTCGTCCCCCGTTTCCGGCACCACTGCCTCTATGACGATGTTATTGGTGCCAATGAGTTTCATCTGGTCGAGTATCGCCTGTTTGGCCCCCGTACCGATGGCAAGCATAGCAATTACGGCACCCACGCCAAAGATGATGCCCAGAGCCGTAAGAAAAGAGCGAAGCTTGTTGGCATTGACGCCCTCCACCGCCAGCAGGAAATTGAATAGTACACGCTGCATAGAATCAGGTTTTGCCCGCTGTCTGGTTTAGTCAAAGATGATGACGTTGCCTCCGCTGTTTCTGCTGTTGCTGGGCGGCTCAATGTCTTTTACAGATTCCTTCCGGCGCAGGGCTTCTGCCTGCCGTTTGGCTTCTGCTTCTTTTTGCTTTTTGCGGATGTCTTCTTTTATGGCTGGGTCAAGCGGCACAAAGTTAGCGTCTTCTGCACCGGGGGGCGGTACCAAATAGATTTGGTCCCCCTCCGACAGGCCGAATTCCACAATGATTTCATCTGCGTTAGACAAGCCGGTGATGACTTCCTGCCTGACGACTCCGGAACCGCTATCCTTATATACAAAGGAGAGGCTGTCGGACTGCAGCCCTTCAAGAGGAATAGAGAGCATATCATCGTAAGTGCCGGTGAGGATTTCATTGCTTGTGGTCATGGCCGGTCGGAGGATAGAATCCGATTCATTGACCTGCACGATGACTTCGAATACTTTGGCGTCATACCCGCTAAGCTGTTCGCCAATATTCGCCACCTTAATCACCTTGCCTGTGTACTTCCGTTCCGGGAAGGCATCCACCTGAATGGCTACATCCTGCCCTTCCTGCACCTTGCTGATGTCGACCTCATTGACATAGGTTTGGGAAATCATATCGCTGAGGTCAGGCAGCTCTGCCACAATGGGGTCCCAGGCGCTGATGCGCGATCCCGGTTCTTTTTTGCCCCGCCAGGAGCGGGCGTAGATCATCATGCCGGGTTCGGGAGCATTGATGCGGAATTCCTCCGACAGGTCAGCGTAGACCTTGAGCTGCCGTTGATTTTGGCGGAGGAGGGCATCGATTTCCTGGATTTTGGCGACGGCCTGCTGTTGTTTGAGCTCGTATTTTTTGAGCAGCTGCTTGTAATCCCGTTCCGTCTTTTCGAGGTCCAGCTCCGCCTGTTGGATCACGGAGCGGGGTTCAAATTTGCTCTGCTCCACAGCGAGCAGTTTTTCCTGTTTGGTAAACTCCAGGTTAGCGAGTTCATCACGGAGCCCGCGCATTTCTATGGCTGTGTCGATGCGGGCTTGTTCGAGCTGCGTTTGTATCTTTTCGAGTTCCGTCTGTACATCGCTCATCTTGCCTGCCAGCTCGGTACGATCGAGGGAAGCCACATAATCGCCTGCTTCCACTACACTTCCTTCCGGGATGAGGTCAGAAAGCGTGGTCTCGTAGATACCGGCAGCGCGCATGCCCTGCGGGGCTCTGATTTTGACCGATCGCTTGGCAGCCAGTTCGCCGGTTGCTGTAACCTGTATGGAAAAAGATTGCCTTTTGAGTTCGTAACGGAGTTCCTTGTCCTGCTCGGTGGAAGTAGGCCCGGAGAGGAAGTACCAGCCTGCCAGTCCGGAAAGCCCAAGAAAGGCTACCAGAATAATGATGCCTGAGCGCTGCATAAGGTGATTTCTTTGATTGCATTAAAATTAAGAAAAAAACGCTGCAAAGCATGCTGTTTTACATTAGCTTAACATTTACGGAGCGTAACCAAATAGTTTAATCATTTGAAAAACAGAATTTTATAAGACTTTCAACAACAAACACCTTGTTATCCACATTTTTCACCCCCTATGTGGAAAGGCTTTTGAGAGAGGCAGATATTTTTTTGTTCCGCGCAAGCCCTTGCCAGTTAAGCCGCTAGGCGATTTATGCAGGATCAGCCCCATCAAAACTTTTCAACATCAGTTTTAAAACCGGCATTTTTTTGCCAACTTTGTAGTCCTCCGATAGTTAAGGGCACAGATCAAAACATCGGTTAAATGCGACTTGGCTTTTTACTTTTTGTAAAAGCCGCCACCCTGCATTTTCAAAACCTAACTTGCTGATACTCTAGGCTTAACAGCCCACTTTTATTAATGCTTTTAAACCTGCAGAATGACAAAGGATCATGCTACAGTCTGGGGTAACTGTCTGCAAACGATTCGCAAGAATGTGAATCAGCAGAGCTTTAGGACCTGGTTCGACCCAATCAAGCCGGTGCGGCTTGAGGATAATGCGTTGACGATTCAGGTACCGAACAAGTTTTTTTACGAGTGGCTCGAAGAGCACTACGTGAAGCTGCTGAAGACGACCATCCGCCGTGAACTTGGGCAAAATGGCCGGCTGGAATACCAAATTCTTACGAAGAGTGCAGTGGCAGCTGCTCCAAACGGAAAACCAAACTACAGTACAACAAACGGAACTCCAGGAAAGAAAAACGGAGGCAAGTCTGGCGCATTCGCTCCTGGCATGCTGGACAGCCAAACCATAAAAAACCCCTTCGTGATCCCGGGGATTCGCAAAATTAAGGTGGACCCCCAGCTTAACCCCAACTACCTTTTTGATAACTATATTGAAGGGGACTGTAACCGCCTTGCCCGTTCAGCAGGTGTAGCTATAGCGAAAAAACCTGGGGCGACTTCCTTCAACCCGCTGGTGATTTTCGGGGACGTGGGGCTGGGAAAAACACACCTCGCCCATGCCATAGGCAATGAGGTCCGACAAAGCTTTCCGGCAAAGACGGTATTATATGTGTCCAGCGAAAAGTTTACCAATCAGATTATTCAGTCTATCAAGAATAATGCGGTGAATGACTTCGTCAACTTCTATCAGTTGATTGACGTACTGATCGTGGACGATATCCAATTCCTGGCCAATAAGCAGAAGACCCAGGAAATCTTTTTCCACATCTTCAACCAGCTGCACCAAAATGGCAAACAGATCATTCTGACTTCCGACCGGGCCCCTAAGGACCTGGACGGGATGGAGGAAAGGCTGATCTCCCGCTTCAAATGGGGCTTGTCGGCAGACTTGCAGGCACCTGACCTGGAGACGCGCATTGCCATCCTGGAGGCCAAGATGAATCAGGAAGGCGTTGAGCTCCCGGCTGATGTAACAGAATTCATCTGCTACAACATCCAAAACAACATCCGCGAGCTGGAAGGCGTATTGGTTTCTCTGATCGCCCAGTCTTCCCTCAACCGTCAGGAAGTAGATATTGAGCTGGCCAAGCGGGTGATCCGCAACTTCGTCCGGCAGATCAATAAAGAGATTACGGTTGACTACATCCAAAACCTAGTGGCGGAGCACTTCAGCCTGCCGGTAGAGAAGCTGCAGGGCAAGACCCGCAAGCGGCAGGTTGTCATCGCCCGGCAGTTGTCGATGTACCTGGCCAAGAACCTGACGGACAAGTCGCTCAAGGCCATTGGAGAGAACTTCGGGGGCCGGGACCACAGCACCGTCATTTATTCCTGCAAGACTGTATCTGACCTCATGGAGACCGACATGATCTTCAAGGACACGGTGTCGGAACTTGAAAAGAAGATCAAACTAAGCCTGCACGACCAATAAAAAACGATAGGCGGGAACGTTGAAAAAAGTTTTAGCGTTGTTCCCATTGTAAATCAGCAAAATAGAGGATGCTAGTCAAAAAAGTTAGAAAAAACTCTCTGTAAGATTTGATTTTTTGACTGGCGTTCTTACCTTTGCAATCGCTCAGAAAAACACACAGAAACGTTGTTCGAAAGAGCCAAAAAAATTCGGGCAAAAGCGCTTGGATATTTCAAAAAAAGTCAAGTGATTTGGGGCTCAGAAAATGGCAGACGCCATTAACCCATTTCTAACTTACCAGCTCTGGCAGCTGGGTCAATTCAGGATTACCCGGTGACGTGGGTGAGTGGCTGAAACCACCAGTTTGCTAAACTGGCATACCTTCACGGGTATCGGGGGTTCGAATCCCCCCGTCACCGCTGGATTAAAATAGATCGGGGCGTAGCGCAGTCCGGTTAGCGCACCTGCTTTGGGAGCAGGGGGCCGCAGGTTCGAATCCTGCCGCCCCGACTTTAAAAGACCATCTCGTTTGAGGTGGTCTTTTTGTATTTTGTCCCTGTCTTTCATTTCCTATGCCTTAAGTCTTACTTCACTCAAAATCAGGCTGCATCACTCGGTTTTATTCCTACCATATTCTACACCAAGGCATTGACTTTTTCAGTTCTTGCCTGTAGTCTTCTGAAAAATCATTTCTGCCAATATATAGACTTTCTAGCTTTTTTAGATTAGCTATTTCAGCGGGTAATTTTTGAAGTTGATTTTTAGTGAGATCGAGTCTGGTCAAATTCAGCAATTGGCATATTTCAACAGGTAACTCAGTGAGGTCGTTTCCATATAAGTAGAGTTCCGTGAGGTTCTGAACCTGACCTATCTCAGCAGGCAGTTTAGATACTTTATCTATTCTTATCAACAGCGACGTAGTATCTTGATTGCTAGAATTCTTATTGGTACTAATTTTTATTGGTTTGGGCAAACCTGCCGCAGCAAGAAGAACATCTTTCAGTTTTAGATGGGTAGAATTCCTCAAATCTAATGTTGTCAATCTTTTCAATTGACCTAGTTCCGGAGGCAGTTCGCTCAGTTCATTTCCGCCAACATCTAACCTAGAAAGGTTTTTCAGGCTAAATATCTCAGGTGGCAAATCCTCAAATTTATTGCTCCCAAGACTAAGCTCCATTAGGTTTTGCAATTGTCCGATTTCAGCTGGCAAGTCAGACAGTTCATTATCCGCAAGGTTTAGCAAATTTAGGTCTTGTACCTCACCAATCGTTACAGGCAAACTACGTAGCTTGTTTCTCGAAACGTCAAGATCAGTAAGCTTATGCAATTGTCCAATTTCAACTGGCAAATCAGACAATTCGTTATCAGCGATGTTAAGCCAATTGAGGTTTTGTAATCGACTGATTTTATCAGGCAGCTCAATTAAGGCTGCGCCCTCAAGGTCTAGTGCCTTTAGATTGCTTAACTCCCAAATGGCTGGGTGGAGTTTTTTAAGTTTAGTCCGTCCAAGAAAGAGCATTTCGAGCTTCTTCAGCTGACCTATCTCAGCCGGCAGCTTCTCCAAATCATTCATGCCGAAGCTTAAGGAGGTAAGGTTTCCTAAATTGCCAATTTCACGAGGTAATTCATGCATTTGATTCCCAGAAAGATTCAGTTTGGTGAGGTTTTGTAGTTGCCAAAATTCATTAGGGATTTTCTCTAGTATAGAATTAAACGTGAAATCTAACTGAAACAAGTTTTTCAACTGCCCAATTTCAGCAGGAAGACTTTCTTGCTTATCTATTTTTATTAACAATAGACTATCATTAAGATTATAGAAGCCGCTATTAGAAGAAATGATTATTTCTTTGGGGTAGCCTGAAAAAGCAAGGCAAATCTCTTTAAATGGTAGTCGGGAGCTTCCCTGTAAATCTAACTCAGTTAACTTCTCCAATTTTTCGATTTCCTTCGGCAAAGCACGGAGGTCATTGCCCTCTAGCCTGAGTGAATTTAGCTTAGATAAACGACCGATACTAGCCGGTAACTCTTTAAGATTATTCCTGGGAACTCCAAGTACTTCAAGGTCCTTCAGTTTTCCTATATTATTAGGAAGGAAGTGCAGATTGTTATCCCAAATAAATAAATAGGCAAGATTTTGCAACTCACATATTTCATCTGGGAGAATACTCAGGTCATTCTTGGAAAGGTCAAGCATTTTAAGCTCTCGCAATCGACCTATTTCGCTTGGAAGTACCTGCAAATTATTTTCAGCCACTTCAAGCCGGGTTAGTTTCTTGAGTTCACTTAATTCTACAGGCAATTTCTTTAGGTCGTTCTTAGAAATATTAAGCTTTGCAAGGTTTTGCAATTGTCCTATTTCGGGAGGTAATGAGAGAAGGTTGTTATCAAAGAGGGAAAGATGAAAAAGTTTTTGCAATTCACCAATTTCAATGGGCAGTTCAGTAAGTTCATTGTTCCCAATATAGAGCACTTTAAGATTTTTCAATCGGCCTATTTCACTAGGTAAAACCGCAATTTTATTACTGTTAAGGCTAAGGTTTTCCAAGCTCTGCAACCGACCAATCCCCAAGGGTAATTCGTAAAAAAAATTACTGGCTAAATCAAGCTCAGTCAGATTCTCAAGATGATAGATTATTGGCGGAATTGTGCTAAACGAATTGCTAGAAAGATTAAGCCAAGTAAGGCTCTTCAATTTATCGAATTCCGGAGGTAAAGTGCGAAGATTATTGCCCAAAAGGTTGAGTCCTATCAGGTTTTGCAACTGACCTATTTCGGCAGGTAAGTAATGGATATTATTGCTAGAAAGATCAATTATTGAAAGATTCTTTAAGCTGCCGATCTCGCTTGGCAAGCGGCGGAGCTTATTATCCCGTAGATCAAGCGTTGTTAAACTTTTTAAGTTTTTGATCTCTGAAGGCAGACTATCAATATTATTGTCAGAGGCCAATAAAACTTGTAGAGGTGAGTGCTCGTAAACAGCATTCGGCAGGCTTTTCAGTCCCCTGTTTCGCAGGTCTAGCGCAACGATTCCTTTTTCAAGTTGAGAAATGTCATAAGCTACTGGATACTCCCTTCCTGTAGTATCAATTAAATAGTGTTCAAACCGACCAGAACTAGTCTTTTTTACCCTAGCAAAGCCAGATTCATCAAAGGGTAGCGCTTCATCATACTCGAATTTTATTTTAGTATTTAAGGCCCGATCTGTAAAGCCATATCTATTTCCTTTAAGGGCTAAACCATAGCGACCTTTATAAAAGTAAATTTGGTCTAGGATCTGCTCCGCTTTTTGCCGTTCTTGCTCGATGACTCCGTAAAGACTATCAACAAAATATTGTGCCTGTAATGCTTCAATCAAACTGTCTCTCACGGTCTGAAGCTTTTTTTTGGAGGCAACTCTCAGTCTATTAAGTTTTTCAAACAAAGCTTGCACCTCTTTTTCCGCCTCATGGCTAAGGCTCGCATCACATTTAGCGGCGGCAAAGAATAATCTTATCGATTCACGATAGGTGTTAGGCGCTTGCGCCTTTATGTAGGCTTTCTCAAGAATACAAGAGCAGTCGCCAACATCGCATGGTGACTGAGCCTGCGCGAATGTAGGTAAGGAGACAATGGATAGTAAAAATACTAATAGATCTATTTGCTTAATCTTAAGAATTAGAAGGTAAGACAGAGGACCTTTCATAGCAAAAAATTTGAGTTTGCCAGTAAAGAAAAAATACCAGCAATCAGCTGTGTCAAAAATGTTTGAAGCAAGGTAAATAGCTAAAAAACAGAAGAGTTCGGGTTCAAATCATAACAGCAGACTGAAATTATAAAAAGACAAAAACCTTGAAATTAGCTTATGTCAGTTTCAGATAAAGGAGATCATACTACCGATAAGCTCATTAACCATACTTTTTTCTAAATTATTACATGGCTGTATTATGAGGCACCGCCTCCCCCGCTTCCAGAAATTGAATGGACTTTTTTATCTGATTTTTTTGTTCGTCACTTAGTTCATCCCAAAAATCTAAAGATGGATTGTCCTGCCGCAGGAACCCAAAGTTGAGCATATTTTTGATAGCTAGCAATAGGGCTTCGTTTTCAATTTGCAATAACCGCTCTATTAGGCTGACTTTCTCGGCTCGGAAGTCTCTTTTGCCTTTTAAAGTGACTTATTCTCCTGTTCCGATGAGAGAGCAAGGAATTAAAAATGATTTTTCCGGTGTAATCGTTAGGGCAGTCCTCTTTAAGCAGCCAGCGTACCTTTTTCGAACACAACCCCTTGGTTTCCAGTTTTATAAATAGAGATTTTCAAAAGAAAACCGATACTTATGAGAACCTTTGGAAACTTCAGAGGACTATTGCCAAACGACGATGACACGCGCTACTCCGACCAATTCCTAAACCGTCAGGCAAGAAGGCGCATGGGGCGCCCAATCGATGACGAAGGCTTTACCGTGCCCTCCGTCAATATCCGGAATAACGATGAAAAAGAATACCTGATCGAAATGGCTGCACCAGGCTTTGAAAAGTCTGACTTCGATATCACCGTGAATAAAGGGAATCTGTATGTGGAGGCAGCTCATCACCACACGAGCCACAATGACACCTACACCCGCCGTGAACATAATTACTCCCGGCTCAGCCGCAGTTTTACCCTGCCGGAAACAGCTATAGAAGATAAAATTGATGCACGCTATCAAAATGGCATGCTGGAGATTGTTGTGCCGGTAAAGACCAATGCTGATGATGCCGGAACAATTAAGTCTATCGATATCCAATAGCGTGATTCAGATTGGCTACTTTTAGCTTGGAAAGCCTGTCCTTTGTTGAGGCAGGCTTTTTATTTTTTACAGCACAATTTGAATCCGGATAGCCCCCTTTACCTGCTCTGGTTCCGGCACCTCTGCCCCACCCTGCAGGATGCGGACTTTTCCTTTCGCGGCGAGCTGAAAAGCGCTATTCCTTACCGCTTCCATTTTCGATCTCCAGTTCGACGGGAAGAGTGCCCGGGCTACTTCAGAAGGACAGAAAGTCTTGGAGGGCCCACGCTGACGGGCGATTTCCAGAATTTTAGCGCTGATGATTTTCGAGTTTGCGCCCATCTTTCAACCAGATTTGTCCAAGCAGCAACAGCCCTATGCCTATGGGCAGCAAAAGAGATATGGCGAATAACCCCTCATAATAATAAGGCATAAAACCGATGGAAGCCCAAAACAGCGTCCCCTGGAGGAATAAAATCAATTTGCTGCCGGCAAAACCAATCAGGAAGAGAGTGATTCCGATACGTGGCAGTATTCCGGATGCCAGGAGCTGCTGCCGGGCAGCAAAGCCAATCAGGAAAGGCGTGACCGCGCCCAGCAGAATCAGGTGAATGAACCCTATCACATAGTTCCGGATGGTGTAGGCAGCCTCCGCAATGACCGGCACGGCTACAACAGACTGCATTGCAATTTTGCCAACAAAACAGACAAAAGCCAGTTTGATCAGGAAGCCGCCCCACCCCGGCAAGCTTAGTTGCTTCCGTATGGGCCAGACCAGTTTTATAAATAGCAAAGCGGCAGCAAGCTGCAGGAGTACGCCCGCACTATTGATCCAATAAACAACAGGTAACGGATTAGACCAGGCAACGGCAAGAGCATAGGTCAATACGCAGGAGACTACCAGCAAACTGAAGAACCTACCACCGATCTTTGAAGGCAAAGCAACGCCCCTGCGTTCGGCGTATTTGAAAAACAGGCCGAGTATCGCAAAGAGGAACCAGCCATTGAATTGAAAATGCAGGAAAAACTGGATAGAGGCATAGTAAAGCGCAGACCCCTTCAGTTGGAAAAGGATAATCGGAGCTGTTGCCCATAGCGCCAGGGTAGATACGACCATGAAAAGAATCGCCGCCCGAACGAAGCGATGCGAAAAAGCAGTTGAGACCGGCAGTTTACGCCAGAAATACCAGACAAACGCATAGGAAAACAAAACATGCAGGGTAGAAAAAGTAATGGAAGGACCAGCATACCCCATTACCGGAAAGGTAAGCAGCATGCCCGCTACGCTAACCTGGGTCATCCAAAAAAGCACGCTCAGCCATCGCGATTGTTGCGCCTCTATGGGTAAAAAGTAGTGTGCCAGCAACGCGAACAACCCCAGGTATGCCCAGCCCAGCATGGCTACATGTGAGTGGGCATGCAGCACATAGCGGAAATTCATCCATTCAAGCTCTACCACAAATGCCAAACGCAGGGTGGCGCCGAGGACCGCTGCCAGAAACAAGTTGAGCAGGGCTACACGTAGCCAGCGGATTTTCATACATTGTACTCTTTTGGGATGGATAAACAAAGGTATCTGAGCAGGAAGAGCCAGCTCCGCCTGCTACAGATATCCATAGGTTTTGCAAAGCAAGAGTTTGGAGCAAGAGACTACTCTCCTACCGTGCCTCCGTCATTGGCATACATAAACTCCAGCACATCGCGTGCATCACCAATAGAAAGGTTTTGGTTAGGCATGCGTACCAGGCATTCTTCCAAAAGGGCCTGAGCCGTAGGGTCCTCAGCCAGCATGATCTCGACATTCGTAATCATATTCATGATCCACTCCGGCTCCCGTTTTTCTGTAATGCCCGCCCAGCCAGGTCCTACTACCCGCTGATCGGTTAGTTTGTGGCAGGCCGCACACTTCATTTCATAAATACTTTCGCCTGCTTCGACCATGCTTTTGGCAAGCGGGTCGTTGAGGTCAACGGTTTTCACCTCGCCTATGCCTTTATTGGAGCCTTCATCAGCAGACGCATCCGCTTTAGGAGCTTCCTGCTCTGCAGCAGGGCTGGTAGCTGTGCCTGAGGGCTCGCCTCCACCGCTACAGGACCAGGCAAAAAAAGCAATTAATACCGATAGAATTAATAGATTTTTCATTTTTTATTCGTTTATAGATGGTGATGAGTAATTTCAATTTTGGCCTGGCTGGTTCGGCCAGCCAATTCTACCCGGGGCTTAGCAATTAAAGCTTGAGGTCCTTTTCCAGCGCGCCTTCCACTACCTGCGCGATACTGCGGTCTTCAATAATTTCCTGAAGCGCTTCCCGGTATTCAAGCGCCTGAAAATGAAGCGGGCAGGGATTGTCTGCCCCGCAAACTGGTAAGCCTAATATACAGGAGGAGAAAACCTCGGGGCCGTCAATGGCTTCCACTACTCTTGATAGTGGCGCCTGCCGGTCAGCATCAGAAAGGAAAAAGCCGCCCGTAGGACCCTTGGCAGAAGAAACTATTCCTTGCCGGGACAGCTCTTGAAGGATTTTTCCGAGGAAATGTTTGGGCACTTCCAAAGAATCTGCTAGAGCTTGTACGCCAATTTTCCGGTCTTCCGCTGTAAATGCAGCCAGGTGGAGGACGGCCCGGATCGCGTATTTGCAGGATTTGCTAAACATAGTATAAGGTTTTTGCCTGAGCTTTTCAAGTATGCAGCATATATATGCTTGAGAATAGCTTCAGGTCATTATTGCTAAACCGCTGGTACAAATCTATATATTTTAAAAGATAAAAACATCTTTTAATCTTGATTATTTTTATCTTTGCTTTGCGATTGGGAGCTATCCTGCGCAGGAAAAAAAGTTCCTTAAAAGGACGAGGCTCCAATAAGAGACAAAAGCATCTTAAAATCTTTATTTCAAAGGCAAACGGGCAAATGCGGTTTCAAAAACTGACAAACCTCATCCAACCAAGCTGACAAAAGTCATCTATGAAAGCCGGGATTGCCCTTTCCTTTGCAATAAAAGATAAAAACATCTTTTAATCTCTATAAAACCGGGCGGTTGCCCAATCACAAACCATCTTTTAAAACACTTTGTCATGAAGTACCATCAATTAATTAAATCAATTATCGCATTGGCACTTTTGGGTGCCGGCTCGACGATTTTCACTGGCTGTGAAGGGCCGCCTGATATGGGAAACAGTTCTGCCGCACTGGCTGATGACGTTGCCTCGCAGGTCTACGTCCCGCCAGGGGAATACGATGAGTTCTACGCCTTTATGTCCGGTGGCTTTAGCGGGCAGGTAAGCGTTTATGGCCTGCCTTCCGGCCGCATGCTGAAGGTCATCCCGGTGTTCTCGCTGGATGCAGAAAAAGGCTATGGCTTCAACGAGGAGACCAAACCACTGCTGGAAACCTCTCACGGCTTTATCCCCTGGGATGATGCCCACCACCCGGAGCTTTCTCAAACCGATGGCGAAACCGACGGCCGCTGGCTATTCATTAACGGCAACAACACGCCGCGCATCGCCCGGATTGACCTGACGACTTTCGAAACTGCGGAGATCATCGAAATCCCCAACTCCGGCGGCAACCACAGCTCGCCTTTCACCACCGAGAACACCGAGTACGTTGTGGCGGGCACTCGCTTTGGCGTGCCTTATCCACAGCAGGATGTCTCCATCGATTCTTATGCCGAAAAGTTTAAGGGTACCCTGTCTTTCATCAGCGTAGACCCGGAAGAAGGGCATATGGACGTTGCCTTTCAGGTCCTGCTGCCTGCCTTCAACTACGACCTGGCCCACTCTGGAAAGGGCAAATCCCACGGATGGACCTTCTTCACCACTTACAATACGGAAGAAAAGAGCACCCTCCTGGAAGTCAACGCTTCCCAGAATGACAAGGACTTTATCGCGGCTATCAACTGGAAGAAAGCGGAGGAGTACATCAAACAAGGCAAGTACAGGGAAATGCCGGCTAAGTACGCCCACAATATTTATAACGAAAAGACCCACACTGCTACTTCTGAAATGAAGGACAAAGTGAAGGTGCTGATACCGGAAGAATGCCCGGGCCTCGTGTACTTCCTGCCGACACCGAAGTCCCCTCATGGAGTAGACGTAGACCCAAGTGGCGAGTACATCGTTGGGAACGGCAAGCTGTCTGCTGACATGGCGGTCCACTCCTTTACCAAAATACAGGAGGCTATCGCCAATGAATCTTTCGAAACCACGATTGACGGCGTACCTGTCCTGAAGTACGAAGAAATCCTGGCGGGTATCGTAGAAAAGCCCGGCCTGGGCCCATTGCACACCGAGTTTGATGGCAAGGGCAACGCCTACACCACTTACTTCATCTCTTCTGAAATTGTGAAGTGGGACATCGAGACGCAACAGGTCCTCGACCGCATCCCAACCTACTATTCCGTAGGCCACCTGATGATCCCCGGCGGCGACTCCCGCAAACCGGATGGTAAATACATGGTTGCGCTGAACAAAATCACTAAAGACCGTTACCTTCCTACCGGCCCGGAGCTGAACCACTCTGCACAACTGTACGATATTTCCGGAGACAAAATGAAGCTGCTGCTCGACTTTCCAACCATCGGCGAGCCGCACTATGCACAGGCGATTGCCGCCGACAAGGTAATGCCGAACTCCAAGAAGTTTTACCCCATCGAAGAAAACGAGCACCCCTACCGCACGGTACGCGAGAAGGATGCCCGGGTAGAGCGGGAAGGCAAGGACGTTCACATTTACATGACAAGCATCCGCAGCCACTTTGCCCCCGACAATATCGAAGGGATCAAGGTAGGCGATCGCGTCTACTTCCACCTGACCAACCTCGAACAGGACTGGGATGTACCGCACGGACTCGCTGTTTTAGGCGCTCAAAATGCGGAGTTGCTAGTGATGCCCGGACAGACAGAGACGCTGGTCTGGGAGCCGAAAGCAGAAGGCGTTTATCCGTTCTACTGCACGGACTTCTGTTCTGCCCTCCACCAGGAGATGCAAGGCTACCTTCGCGTTTCTCCGGCCAACTCACAGGTTGCGCTGGACTGGAGGCTTGGCTACGACGAGCCTGTACAATAAGCATTCAACCACAAGGTGCGGGGGCATGGCTCCCGCACCCTAATCCAAAATTGATATGAAACAGCTTCCGAGGCGTCTTATGCTGCTGGGTATTGTTTGCCTGATGTCTTTGTTCGTTTTCCCGATGTGGCAGATCATTTTGTACGCGCCTCAGTACCCAGATGGCGTGGAGATGCACATCTACATTGACAAAATCGGCGGCAGCAGCCCGGGCACCCTACAGAATGTCAACATCCTTAACCACTACGTTGGCATGCAATACATTGAACCCGATGATATCCCTGAGCTCCAATACTTCCCCTATATCATCGGCGCCATGGGGCTGCTGGGCCTGATAGCGCTGGCGATCAACAAAAAGTGGGGCTACCTGTCCTGGACCATTGTCCTTGTCGTCCTGGGCATATTGGGCATGTACGACTTTTATCTCTGGGAATACGACTACGGCCACAACCTGAGCGATACCGCCCCCATCAAAATACCGGGGGCGAGTTTCCAGCCACCGCTCATTGGCCGTAAGCAAATTATCAATTTTATCGCGGACTCCTGGCCCCACATCGGCGGGATTGGCTTTGGCCTGTCCATGTTCTTCGGTAGTGCGGCCTGGTGGTCTCGTAAAAAACAACTATCCAAATGAAATACCTGATTGCAATAGCCAGCTTTTTCGCGCTAAGCGCCTGCTCCCCACAGCCGCAGGACATCCACTACGGTGAAGACATGTGCAGTTACTGTAAAATGACCATCGTTGACCGGCAGCACGCAGCACAAGCCGTCACGAATAAGGGCCGGGCGTACAAATTCGATGCCATCGAATGCCTGCTCAATTATGTGGAGGACGAGGGTGGCGAAGCGCAATTTGCCCACCTGCTGGTCAATGATTACCAGCAACCGGGCGTGCTCATGCCGGCACAGGAAAGCCACTACCTGATCAGCAAAGCCGTACCCAGCCCGATGGGGGCTTACCTCTCCGCCTTTGAGAGTGCTGAGGCAGCAGATCAGATGCAAGCGGAAAAAGGAGGCCATGTTTATCACTGGAAAGCCCTGCAGCATCACGCAGAGTTATCTGGCTTAATTGCGGACTAAAGCTTCCGCCAACCACAACCATCATGCGAGCAATACTTCAATACTTTTCATTACTGGCCACTACCCTTCTCCTGGCCACCACAGCAGCGGCTCAACCACAAACGCTGCGCGTTGGCCCGGAAGAAGACTACCCCAGCATCGCTGCTGCCCTGTCGGCGGCTGATAGCGGAGATGTAGTGGAAATCCATGCCGGCACCTACTACGAGCATGGCCTGGTAGTCGATAAGCCGCTGTACATACGGGGCATTGGCTACCCGGTACTCGACGCACAGGAGCAGGGCGAGATACTGACCATCATTGCACACGATGTGACGGTGGAGGGCTTGCAGCTGCAGAATGTGGGCGTGAGTTACCTCAAAGACCACGCCGGCATACGGGTGCGGCAGCGCAGCCGGGCGGTCATTCGCAATAACCGGCTGGTGAATACCTTCTTCGGCATCTACCTGGAACGGGTGCACGAGGCCGTGATCGAAAACAATGAGCTGAGCGGCGTCCTGCGGGACGAAGCCTCTTCCGGCAACGGCATCCACGCCTGGCACTGCGAGAAGCTGGACATCCGTGACAACTGGGTGACCGGCCACCGCGATGGCATATACTTCGAGTTTGTGGACAACAGTAAGATTGTGGGTAACGAGAGCGTGGGCAATCAGCGCTACGGGCTGCACTTCATGTTTTCCAACCATGATGAATACCACCACAACCGGTTTGCCGACAACGGCGCAGGCGTAGCGGTGATGTTCTCCAAGTTCATCAACATGTGGGAAAACACCTTTGAGCACAACTGGGGCCGTGCAGCGTACGGGCTGCTGCTCAAAGAAATCTACGACACCCGGATAGAAGACAACCACTTCATCCAGAATACCATCGGCATCAACATCGAAGGCTCTACCCGCATCGTCTATCAGCGCAATGAGTTTCGCCGCAATGGCTGGGCCATCAAAATGGCGGGTGGCTGCCTCGATAATGACATTACAGCCAATAACTTCCGGTCCAATACCCTGGATTTAGTCGTCAATAGTAACGTCAACAACAATACTTTCACCGGCAACTACTGGAGCGAATACAACGGCTATGACCTGGACCGCGACGGCACAGGAGATGTGCCCTACCGCCCGGTCAAACTCTTCTCCTACATCCTGGACCAGACGCCGGAAGCCATCGTGCTGCTGCGGAGCTTCTTCGTCAGCCTGATGAACTTCTCAGAAAAGGTCAGCCCGGTCTTCACCCCGGCTGACGTACTCGACCATCAACCATCAATGCAACCGCTATCACTATGATTGAATTCAAAAATATCGAAAAAGCTTTCGGCAAAAACGAGGTACTGCAGGGCATCGACCTCCGCTTTACGCAAACGGGCCGCATATCAGCTGTCCTCGGCCCGAATGGCTCCGGGAAGACAACCCTCATTAAGTCATTGCTCGGCATGGTGCTCCCCGATGAAGGCAGCATCGAAGTGAACGGTCAGCCTATCCGCAGAGAATGGGCTTACCGCAATCAAATTGACTACCTGCCGCAGATTGCCCGCTTCCCGGAAAACCTGCGCGTGGCGGAGTTGCTGCGCATGATCAAGGATATCCGCGGGGGGGCTTCCCGGGATGAAGAACTGATTGAACGTTTCGGGCTACAGCCCTTTCTCGACAAGCGGCTCGGCACGCTTTCCGGCGGCACCAAACAGAAAGTAAACCTTACCCTGGCGCTGATGTACGACAGCCCCATCGTCATACTCGATGAGCCGACCTCCGGGCTTGACCCGGTGGCGATGATACAGCTTAAGGAGCTGATCCGGCAGGAGAAGGCGCACGGCAAGATGGTGCTCATCACCACCCACATCATGAGTTTTGTGGAGGAGATGGCGGATGAAATCGTATTCCTGCTCGATGGCAAAATCTACTTCCGTGGCTCCGTGGCAGAAATCAAAACGCAGCATCAGGCAGAGGGCCTGGAAGAAGCGATTGCCGGCATCCTGAAAGGCCAGCTGGCCACTGCTAATCGCTCGGTAGCACCAAAATCCGCTCTGCAGTCCATCATGAGCCATTTACAAACCGCATAAAGCCACCCATCATGCTTAAAATACTCAAATACAGTACCTACGACCTGCTCAGAAGCCGCTGGGCATACCTTTACCTGGCATTCTTCCTGCTCTTCAGCGGCGGGCTGCTCTACCTAAGCGGTGATGTTTCCAAAGTCGTCATCAGTCTGATGAATGTCATCCTTATCCTTTGCCCGCTTATCGCTACCATGTTCGGCGTGATGTACTACTACAACTCCCGGGAGTTCACCGAGCTGCTGCTGGCGCAGCCTATCCGGAGGCGTACCATCTTCTGGGGGCAATACCTCGGGCTGGCAATCTCGCTTTCAGTAAGCCTGGTCATCGGCATTGGCATCCCCTTTGTCGCGTATGGCATACTGCACGGGCCGGAAACCTGGAACTTCTTCACACTGATCAGCAACGGCGTTCTGCTCACCTTTATCTTCTCGGGCCTGGCCTTTCTGATCGGTTTGAAAAACGAGAATAAAATCCGCGGCTTCGGCCTGGCTATCGTACTCTGGCTCTTCTTTGCGGTAGTGTACGATGGGCTCTTTTTGCTGTCGCTCATCCTTTTCAAAGAGTATCCACTGGAGGGCTTCTCGCTGGCCGCTACCGTTCTCAACCCCATCGACCTGAGCCGGATCATGATCCTGTTAAAACTCGATATCTCTGCCCTGATGGGCTATACCGGAGCCGTATTCCAGAAGTTTCTGGGTACCGCGCTTGGCATGGGCCTGTCGCTCCTCACTTTGGCGCTCTGGACCGGTCTGCCGGTTTGGACCATACAGCGGGCCGCGAAGCAGAAAGACTTTTAGGGCGTGGGAATTAGGAAATATTAAAAAACACAAATCATGCAACGTATTTTTTCAATAGCGATCATCTTTTTACCGGCTTTAGCGCAGGCGCAGCCGAACGGCAGCATACTAAGCAGCTGGAGCAGCCTTGAAATCTTCCTGGCAGGCATAGGAGCTTTGGTAGCGCTGGTACTAATGGTACAGACAATAGCGCTTTACGACAGTACCGCTGGCCTCATCAAGCTCGAATCAGAGGGGGCGGAGGCTTACAAGCGCTTTCAGCAAAAACGTACAAGGCGCATGGCGTTGCGCTATGCGGGCTTTATTGGTGCAACCTTGCTCGCCATCGTTGGGCTGATGAATATACCAACCGGGGCCGGTACAGCAGAAGATATCTCTAATGTAAATGCGGAAGCTGAAACCGAGGTGCCCCCTACCGCGCCAATTATCGATGAAACCACTGTCACTATGCTGACCGATGAGCAGTCCCTCGCCATTGGGCAGTCCATTTTTGACAGCTCCTGTGCTTCCTGCCATGGCCCGAAAGGGGAAGGCGGAGTTGGCCCGATGCTAACTGATGAGGAGTGGATACACGGTGGCACGATCACCGATGTATTTACGACCATCCGCGATGGAGTGCCGGAAAAAGGGATGATCGCCTGGGAGAGTCAGCTCAGCGCAAAAAATATTCAACAGGTCGCCAGTTACATCCTTCAGATGGAAGGAAGCGCCGGCGCGCCGTTAAGCAGTATTGATTAATATCAAAAGCCATTAGAACTATGAATTTTGACAAAGCAAAAACCGTGGGCGAAATCGTCGCGGACAACTACCGGGCTGCCGAAGTCTTTAAGTCCTTCGGTATCGACTTCTGCTGCGGTGGAGGTAAAACAGTAGCAGAGGTATGCCAGGCAAAGGGCGTGGACTATACCGCCCTTGAGCGGCAGTTCCTGGAATTGGATAAGCAACGCAGCGATGCGCCGGCACATAATTTCAAATCCTGGCAGCCGTCCTTTTTAATTGATTACATCGTTAATGTCCACCATACATACGTGACGGAGAAGGTTCCACTGCTCAAACAGTACGCAGCCAAGGTAGCCAAGGTACATAAAGACAGTATTCCGGCTTCGAAGGAGGTCAAAACTTACCTGGATGCGCTCAGCGAAGAGTTGCTGGATCATTTACAAAAAGAAGAACGTGTACTCTTCCCGTATATCAAACGGCTGGAAGCTGCTATCCAACAACCCACTGCGGACCGAAGCGCGTTCAAAGGCGTGAGTGGCCCCATCGGGCAGATGGAGCTGGAGCACGAATTCGCCGGGGAAATGATGAGCAAAATCCGCGCCGCCACAGATGATTTCACACCACCGGACTTTGCCTGCAATACCGTGCGTGTGCTGTACAAAATGCTGGAAGAGTTCGAGCGTGACTTACATCAGCATGTCCATCTGGAAAATAACGTATTATTCCCCCGCGCCCTGAAAATGGAAGCGCAACTGACCGCATAATTTTGTGCCATGATCAAAAAAGTCTTCCTGCCGCTGATGTTACTGGCCCTGGTCCTGCAGACCGGCAGGGAGGCTTTACTTTTTGCCTGGTACCACTACAACCTGTCCGGTTTTGAACAGCGCTTTTGTGAAAACATTGACGAACCACAGCTGGAGTGCCATGCAAAGTGCCAGCTGGAGGAAATGGTGGAATCGGACCCTTTACAGCCCAACCCACAAAATAACAACCTGCTACAGTGGATACAATTGCTACAACTTTACAGTGCATTCCCCATGACAGAAATCCATGGCATCGACAAGCCCGGATTTGAAGAAACAATTGATGGTTTGTTTGACTACGCCTTTCTCTACAGCCATTCCTACCACCAGAGGCCACTCAAACCACCGCAGTAAGCCATCCCTCACCCCTTACATACTCACGTACTCACATACTTAAAACTTACTGCAATGAAACGCACCATCATCAGTACCCTGGCAATGCTATGCCTTGCCCTGAGCAGCCTGTCTGCCCAAAATCACCAATGCAACTGCCGCGGGCAGGTCATCGACCAAAACACACAGCAACCCATTCCCTACGCCGTGGTAGAAGTGAACGGCACCTATCAATACACCGACGAAAAAGGACAGTTTGAACTAAGCGGGCACGAAATGCCCATGCAGCTTTGCGCCTCCCAAATGGGCTACGGCAAAGCGCACAAAGAAATGACGAGCTGCAGCCAAACCATGGTCTTCCTTGCGCTCCCGCCCAAGCCGCTGGAGCTGTCGACCATCACCGTGGAAGGCGACAGAGGGGCAAGCACGCCACTCTCAACCGTAGTGCAGGATAACGCCCAATTGGTCAGCCAGCCCGTAGACATCGGCGACCTCCTGCGGGAGCAGCCAGGTTTCGGGCTCATCAAGCGGGGTGGCTATGCGCTGGACCCGGTATTCCGCAGCTTCAAAGCCGAGCAGCTGAATATCATCTATGATGGGGGCGTACAGGTCGTGCATGCCTGCCCCGGCCGTATGGACCCCATTTCCACCCACGTCAACCCCAGCGAAATCAAGGCGCTGGAGATCGTAAAGGGCCCTTTCAGCGTACGGCATGGACAGACGATGGGCGGTGTGGTCAATATCGTAACCGACGATCAGGCACCGGCACCCGGTTGGGGTGGCTTTGCGGAAGTGGGCTACGAAAGCAATGGCGATTCCCGCCTGACGCAAGCCGGCCTTGAGTACAGCACTGGCATAGCCGACTTCTCCGTGAGCGGCGGATGGAAGGATTTTGGCAACTACCAAAGCGGGGATGGCACCACAATACCCTCGGCATTCCGGGCCTACGACTACAGCCTGAGCGCAGGGCTTTCGCCAAATGCCAATCAGCGGCTACAGGCGAGCTGGCGGCAGAGTTTTGGCCGCGACATCCTGCACGCGGGCCTGATGATGGACACCGACTCCGACGATGCCAGCGTATTCTCCCTCGACTACAAAGTGCAAAACCTGAGCCCAAAGCTGTACGGACTGACTGCAAAAGCCTACGGATCGCAGGTAGACCATGTGATGAGCAATGCGCGCCGCCCCAACTTCATGATGGTGGAAGCAGTGGCTACCGTACAGTCCCAAACGCTTGGCGGCAAAGTGGAAGCTAACTGGCTGCCCGGCGCAAAGAGCATCCTCTACACCGGGCTCGACTACCGCCGCATCAGCCGCAGCGGGGAGCGCGTACGGACCATCAAACGCCACATGATGACCGGTGAGCCTCTCCCCCAGCCTATGGTTTCTACTGACCCCATTTGGCAGGATGCTTACATCAATGACGTGGGGGCCTATGCCGAATATCGCTTACTTATCAGCGACCGGCTGAGCTGGAACAGCGGCCTGAGGCTGGATTGGGTAAACGCTAATAGTAATGCCCCCGCCCCCGGATTCACGGAACAGTACGGCCTTCTTGATGCGCAAAACGACCTCAACCTCAGCCTGAACAGCTCCCTGCATGCCCAATTGTCGGACGAGTGGAGCCTGCAGCTGGCAATAGGCAGGGGCACCCGCTCCGCCAATATGATTGAGCGGTACATCTACCATTTCAATGTAGGTGTCGACCCCTTCGAGTACCTCGGTAACCCCAACCTGAAGCCCGAAGCGAATCATCAGGCAGAGCTTTCCGTCCGCTGTGAGGGCGAGCGCTGGCAGGCCGGAGGGAACGTCTTCTACTCCCTGCTGACCGACTACATCACGGCAGCCGTAGACAGCACCCTGCCCCGGAAGTATATGCCAATGAGCGAGCCCCGCTTCGCCCGCCGCTTCACGAATATCGACCGGGCGATGCAGGCTGGCTTTGAATGGGATGCAGCTTACCGCTTCAATGATCAGCTAAGCGTCTACACCCTCGGTGCCTACACCCACGCCCACAATCAGGACTGGGACGAGCCGCTGGCGCAAGTCACGCCCCTGGAAGGGAGCCTGGGCATCAAATATCAGCGCGGCCGCTGGTGGGCCGACCTGCGCAGCCGCTTTGTAGCGGAGCAGAACCGGGTCTCCCCCACCTTCGGCGAAACTACAACGCCTGGTTTCCAGACGTATGACCTGCGGATGGGCGCGGAAGTGCTGCCGGGCCTGAATCTCGGCTTCTCCGTTCTCAATATTCTGGATGCCAACTACTACGAGCACCTGAGCTGGGCCTACCGCAATATGCCGGAACAGGGTATCCTGTACGAGCCGGGCCGCAATTTCGCGCTGCTGCTGAAGTATAATTTTTAAGAAAAAGTATTGATGGTTGTACGCCGGGCTGCTGTGGTTGGCAGCCCGGTGTTTTATTTTTTGACAACCAGCGTTTTCGCCATCTTATCATGCCACCCCTGCCGGTTCTTATCAAACAGCACCCAAAGGAAGCCAAGGGCAAAAACCGAGATGGAGATAAGCTTACCAAAGTTGCGGATAAAAGATGCTTTAAGGCTAAGCCGCTGCCCGGTGTAGCCGCCAACGCTTAAGCCCAATGCCCGTTTCCCAAGGGTCCCTTGACTAGGTGAAGACTCCATAAAAGCGGCGTAGACCACATAGAGCAGAAAACTAATATTCCTAATCAAGGTCCGCTGAGACATGAAGGCCTTCCGGGCTTCGAGGTCATTGGGTGCACGCTCTAAATAGTTGTGCAGCAAGGCATCGAATCCGAAGAAAAAGTAAAAAATAGCAGCTACAATGAGTGTAATTGGCAATGCATCAATCAAGTAGGCCAGCAGTCGCTGCCCAAAGGAGGCTAGTGAAGCGTTCATAACTGAGGGATTTTGTTTTTCCACAAATTTAAGCTTTTGAATAAAAAGCCGTTTCTGCACTTTATTCTGTACTTTTAGTCCTAATTGTGTACATGCTTTTTTTTATCTGGTGTTTCAGATTGTGATCATTCTAAGGGTGTTTCATCCTACTTTTGCTTTATAACGACCTGTTCTTGATCCTTTTCTATTTCAGACAGCTTGGCATGTAATTATTAACGACCTAATTTTTTTCAAACAAATCGTGATCTTATGGAAAAAACGAAGTTTACTTTCGTTTCTCCGTCGCGGCTGGCAGGCGCATTTGCGTTCGCGCTGTTGACTTTCCTGGGCCTTCCACAGGCTTTTGCACAGGATTGTCCAACACCATCGAACGTAGACGTGAGCTACAACTGTGATGGAGTCGTTGTACTGGACTGGGACATTACGGACCCAAGCGGCCTGGTACAATCTTACACCGTTGACATCGAGAATGGCAATCAGCCGGTTGTCGACTTTGTCAACATGACTTCTACTGAGCTGACTATTGTTGCAGGTACCCTGACACCAGGCACGACTTACAACTACGCAATTACTGCGAACTGTGCAGCTTCCAATGTTTCATCTGCAACTGGCCAAATCGATGGCGCGGACATTCAGGACCGCCAGCCAACGATTTCTATCACCAACGTGAACAACCCAGTTTGCCCGGGCGACGAGTTCTCCGGCAGCTTCACTGTTACGGTGAATGATGATTGTGGCGCTTCCTACAATATCTCTGTAGGCGGGACCACTTTCTTCAACGTGCCAGCAGGCTTTGGAATTGTTTTCGGTGGCCTCAACGCAGCAGTGGGCGGTACGACTTACACGGTGAACCTCTCCTTGTCTTCAGCAGGCGGCTGCCAGTTTAACACAGACCAGACGGGCTGTGTTTCTTCTGTTTCAGCAACTCAGACGCTGACGCCATCCGACAGCCAGGCACCAGGTATGGACGTGACTGCAGCCGGTGGTGTTGACCTGGGCTCAGGCGCGGTACTTACTTACACTCCGCCAGAGGGCGAGTGTGGCGTACAGCTGCTTTGGTCTGTGTTCCCATTCGACAACTGCGGTGGGCCATCTGATATTGACTTCACAGCGAGTGTGACCAATAACAACCTTGGCGTATTCCCAACAGCTTCAGTAACTCAGGATGCAGTAGACGCGGCTTACGCTGTGAATATCTTCGCTGCAGTGGGCACGAACGTTGTTACGCTTAGCGCAACCGATGAGAATGGCAACAACACGACCCTGACTTACACTATCGAAGTACTGGATGTGCGTATCCCTGAGATTTACGGCCCTGGCGACATGCAGGTTCAAATCCCGGCTTGCCAGGATGAAGGCGTGCCTGTAAACTGGACAGTATCTACAGTTGATGACTGTGATATTACACCAGATCTGGTACAGACAGCTGGCCCATCTTCCGGCAGCACGCTGACAGCAGGTACTTACACGGTATCTTACACTTCTACTGACGATTCTGGCAATACTGCTTCCTACAGCTTCGATATCGAAGTGACGCAGGCAGCAAGCCCGGCTCCAATTGTAGACGTATCAGGCAATGGCCAGTTCAACGTACCAGCTTGTGAGGACAACGCAGAGGTTGTGTTCTCTGGCAACGTATATGACTGTGACCTGACAGTATTCAACTTCAATCCTGCGGACCTGACCGTTAGTGGTGCAGATGTAGCGATCAGCTACTTCCTGCCACAGGAAGACTATGTATACTTCGAGGCTACCGGCAACCTTGAGCCAGGTGATTACCTCATCTCAGTAAGCTACCAGGGCGTAACTGTAGACCACGCGGTTTCTGTTATCCAGGATGCGAACCAGCCTGCAACGGTCACGATGCCCGGCAACCTTGCATTCCTTGAGCCACTGTGTGCTGATGGAGCAGACCTGAGCTTCCAGGTACAGATCACAGACGACTGTGATGCAGACCTTAGCGGTGCTACCTTCACACTGAACGGCGGTGCTGCACCTGCAGTTGACGCAGCCGCTTCTGATGAGGCAAATGGCCTTTACGTATGGAACCTTGCTGGTATCCCAGCGGGCTCTTACACACTGGTTGCTACATTTGAAGATAGCAACGGTGCACTATCAGAAGGCACTGCTACCTTCACGGTAACAGACCAGCCTGACAACTCTGCTCCGATCATCATCTACCCATCACAGAACATCAATATTGCACTGGACCCATGTGCTGAGAACGCAGTAGCTTCTCAGGTTTTCCAGATCACAGCGATTGACAACTGCGATGGCGACCTTGACCCAACTGTATCTGTTTCTGCAGGTACAGGTTCTGTTACTGCAGTACCAGGCGGCTATGTATTCATGGGCGGCCTTGGCGTGCACACGATCACAATTACAGCGACTGATGCAGCTGGCAACAGCCGCACGGAGTCCTTCGCTATCAACGTAACTCAGGCGCCTGCACCACAGGAGAATCTGGCTTGCAACGATAACATCAACGTTACGCTTGACGACAACTGCTCACGCGTAATCACTGCGGATATGGTACTGGAAGGCAACTTCGGCTGCTTCGAGGAGTCTGACTTTGCGGTCAACATCGTAAACGACGACAACCCTGCGAACGGCAATATCCTGGACGGCCACGGCCAGTTCATCTATGAAATTGACTTTGCAACAACTGCTCAGCCTGTGGTTGGCTTTACTGGTGATTTTGCACCGGGTAACTGGAGCATCCTTCAGCAGAATAATGGTTCTGTATCCTTTGCTGCTAATGGCGCTTCTGTTGACTTTGACGGCCCTGATGGAATTGGCTGTTTCGGAACGGGTGCCGAGGCATCTATTGCCATTGCAATGCCTAATGATGGAAATGTCACTTTTGACTACGATTACACTAGCCTCGATATATTCGGTTCTGGCTGGGATGCGTTCATCGCACTCGTTGATGCTAATGGCAATGTAACAGTCTTAGTAAATACGATCAACAGTGTTAATGCAGCGGGTACTGTAAACGTAGACGTTGCAGCTGGTGACGTACTGGCTATTGGAGTTGCATCTGTAGATTGTACCTTAGGCCCAGGCGTTGCAACAGTCGACAACTTCGTCTTCTCTCCATTGACACCAGACGCAGCAGGCTTCGAGCCATGCTGGGGCTATGTTACCGGCGAAGACAAGACGGCACCAGTTATCGAGTGCCCGGACGACACAGACGTAGCGACTGTCAGTGTGCCTGTACAAACGATCGACGGCGAGCTGACAGCGTCTGACCCACAGATCGAGCTGGCGGACTACTCTTGCTTCCTCGACTACCTGTTTAACATCTTCGGCCCTATAACCACGCCACTGGCGGGCCCACAGTACTACGACCTGATCGAATTCCAGGTTAGTGAAGAGGATGTATATACAATTTACCTGACTGCGCCAGCCGGCTGGAACGGCGGAGCAGCGACAGCGGTATTCCAGGGCGGCTTCAACCCTGACAGCCCATGTGAGAATATCCTCACGGCGTCAACAGCGGACCTGAACAGCGCGAACCTCGGCCCTGTGGGCGGCGGTATCAACCCGACAATCCGTATGACGCTGCCACTGCGCCCATACGAGACTTACACTGTACTGGTATCTTCAGTAGATGCGGAGCAGGTAGGCCCTTACACGCACACGATCTTCAGCGACGGCAACGGCCTTGTAGGCTCGTGGAACTTCACGCAGACGACACTGCCAGACTGGACGACCCAGTTTGACACGACGTTCTCTGCCCTGCCATCGACTACCGAGCAGCTGGTACTGCCATTGTTCTGCAATGACTTCGGCCAGATCTACGGCGGCGACGCAGGTTCTGTAGCACAGGAGACTGCATTCATCAGCGGTACTTACCAGTGGGTAGGCGCGCCAAGTGCGACGGACAACTGCGACAACAACGTAGGCATCACAGCGACGGACAGCTTCACAGCTTCCGGCGACTGCGGCGACGTAGTAATCACGCGCTCCTTCACGGCTACTGACGACCAGGGCCTGACAGACGAGTGCCAGCAGCAGATCACTTTCCGCAAGCCAACGCTTGCTGACGTGACGAACCCGCCGATCACGGTAGTGGTAGAGTGCGACGAGGACTTCCCAACGCTGGCGAACGGCAACCCGGCTCCAGAGCTGACGGGCTATCCGTTCATCTTCACAGCGTTCGGCATCTTTGACATTGCTCCGAATTACTGCAACATCGGCGCTTCTTACGAAGACCTGCCAACAGTAGACGAGTGCGAAGGCCGCTTCAAGTTCCGCCGTGAGTGGACCGTATTTGACTGGTGCGACCCAGGCAGCACAGTGATCATCGACCAGCTGATCAAAGTTGGCGACTACACTGCTCCTACGGTAACCTGCCCTTCAGACACACCAATTGCTTACTCTACAAGCCCATTCTCTTGTGGTGCATCTTTCGAGGTGCCAATGCCAGGCGTGAGCGACAACTGCTCCAACGTAACGGTATACACTGAGATCGTGACGACAACAGAGGAAGAGGTGATCAACCAGTACGGCCTGCCAACCGGACAGTTTGTGATCGACACCGTAGTGGTGCGCACAATCCAGCCTGGCGCGAACCGTTTCGTATCCTCTATCCCATTCGGCGACCACTTCTTCCGCTATGTGGCAGAAGACGACTGTGGCAATGAGACGGAGCTGTACTGCCCATTCTCCGTGATCGACCAGATCGAGCCAGTGGCAGTATGCGACGACCAGCTGAACGTAAGCATCGGCGGCGGCAACATCGTGCCAGGCCAGCCAGCGCTTGCACGGGTGTTCGCATCTGACGTGGACGAAGGCTCATGGGACAACTGCGGTGATGTATCTATCGCGATCTTCCGCAACAACTTCAACCCGGTCACTTACACTTGCGGCACGCAGAACAGCGTAACCGGCGATTTCGTCGACTTCTTCTGCTGTGACGTAGGCGTTACATCTGATATCACACTGGTTGTGACCGACCAGTACGGCAACCAGAACTCCTGCTGGCTGAGCGTTACGCCAGAGGACAAGATCAACCCATTCTGTGACGCGCCAGACAACGTAGTTGTGGATTGCGACGACCTGCCATACGGCTTCGACGCATCTGACGCAGGCCAGCTGGAAGACCTGTTCGGCATGGCGACGGGCGCAGACAACTGCGGCGTAGCATCTGTACAGCAGGTAGCATCGAACGCTGACCTGGAGTGCGGCTACGGCTCCATCACTCGTATCTTCCGCGTCACTGACGTGAACGGCCTGAGCAGCACGAACAGCTGTGTGCAGGTGATCACGATCAATGAGGTGCACAACTACGAGATCAAGTTCCCGAAAGACGCTGAGGCGGACTGTGGAGTAGCAGAACCAGATAGTGTAATCTACAACGAGCTTGGCTGCGACCTGCTTGCAGTGACAAGCAACGACGAGCAGTTCTCTGCATCCGGCGACGAGTGCTACAAGATCTTCCGTACGTGGAAGGTGATCAACTGGTGCCAGTATGACGGCGAGAGCGACCCCTACATCGTGGGCCGCGACGAAGACTGTAACGGCACGCCAGGTGATGAATGCATTTGGCTGCTTGCGCGCCCGAACGGCAAAATCTACTTCGATGAGGACACAGACGAGTCGCCTGACAACAACGTTCCAGGCATCAACTTCTGTGGTACGTCAAACGACTACTACGACTTTGACTACGATGAGACTGGCTACTACCAGTACACTCAGATCATCAAGGTATACGACGACACGGCTCCTGAGATCAGCTTCACGCAGGCAGACGCATTCTGCTCACTGGACAACGTGAACTGTGATGCGAACGTGACTTATCCGTTCAGCATCGATGAGGACTGTACGCCAGACGGCCTGACGATCAAGGTGTTCCTTGACCCATTCCTGAGCGGCGACCTTGTGGAGCTGACAGGCGTGGTATCTGGTTCTTACCCAGACTACACGATCACAGTGAACGACCTGCCAATCGGCAGCCACGCGTTCGAAGTGCATGTACTGGACGGCTGTGGCAACTCAGACCTTGCGATCCTGCCATTCGACATCATCGACTGCAAGGCGCCAGCGCCAATTTGCATCAACGGCATTGCGATCGAGCTGATGCCAGTAGACGAGGACGGCGACAACCTGCCGGACCCGGGTGCAGGCATGGCTGAGATCTGGGCGAGCGACTTCATCGCTTCTCCGATCACTGACTGCTCTGAGCCGATCAAGTACTCTATCAACCGTGTAGGCGAGCCTAACGACCCTGACCAGGCCGGCCTTGTGCTGACTTGCGACGACGAAGGCACGCTGGTGATCGAGATCTGGGCGTACGACGCAGCTGGCAACAGCGACTTCTGCGAGACTTACATCCTGGTACAGGACAACATGGGCGTATGCGGTGCAGCAGCACCAATGGCAGCCGGTGCAGTCAATACCGAGGACAACGAGCCGGTAGAAGATGTACAGGTCAGCCTTTCCGGCCAGGCTTCTACAGCGATGACGACTCAGAACGACGGCGCTTACGTATTCACGAACCTGACATCAGGCCTTGACTACACGATCACGCCACAGCGCGACGGCGACTACCTCAACGGTGTGTCTACGTTCGACCTGGTACTGATCAGCAAGCACATCCTGGGCGTTGGCCCGCTGAGCACGCCATACCAGCGTATCGCAGCGGACGTTAACAACTCTGGCTCTATCACTACTCTGGACCTGATCCAGCTGCGCAAGCTGATCCTGTCTATCGATACAGAGTTTGCTAACAACACGAGCTGGCGCTTTGTGGAGACGGCTTACGTCTTCCCAGACCCATCTAACCCATGGGCAGAGCAGTTCCCGGAAGTGATCAACATCAACGACCTTCCATCCACAGGCATTAACGGCGCGGACTTCGTAGCAGTTAAGATCGGTGATGTGAACGGCGATGCTACGGCGAACAGCTTTGCAGTGGTTGACGAGCGCAGCTACGAAGGCACATTCGCGCTGCAGACAGCAGAGCAGGAGCTGAAGGCGGGCAATGAGTACCGCGTAAGCTTCACAGCTGCTGACCTTGCACGCATCGAGGGCTACCAGGCGACGCTGACGCTGAGCAACGGCGTAGAGCTGGTAGACATCGTGAGCGGTGTAGCGACTGAAGACAACTTCGGCCTGACTTACCTGGGCGAAGGCATGATCACGACAAGCTGGAACGGCGAAGCATCTGATGCAGAGCTGTTCACCCTGGTATTGCGCGCAAACAGCGACGTGATGCTGAGCGAAGTACTGGGCGTAAGCTCAGCAGTTACGAAGGCAGAAGCTTACGGCAAAGACGGCAGCTTCCAGGACGTAGCGATCGAGTTTGGCTCCGCCTCCGCTACAGCTTCGGCGGACAGGTTCGAGCTGTACCAGAACCAGCCAAACCCATTCAAGGGCGAGACTGTGATCGGCTTCAACCTGCAAGAGGCAGCACAGGTAACAATCACCATCAGCGACGTAACAGGCAAGGTACTGAAGCTGTACCGCCAGGACGGCTCTAAGGGCTACAACCACATCACGGTTAAGTCTTCTGAGCTTGCGGCGACCGGCGTAGTGTCTTACACTGTTGAGACTGGTGACTACACAGCAACGAAGAAGATGGTCATCGTCAAGTAACCATCTCTTTGAGATATAGCCCGGCGGGCGCTGCTTAGGCGGCGCCCGCAGTGGGCAGACCGGGAGGCCGGGCATCCGAAAGGGCGCCCGGCCTTTCTGGTTTTATTCTACGCTCTTACGTCTCTGTACAGAATTGAAACTTAGTTACCAATTGTGATTAGATCGAATTACTACTCGCCAGAGTTTTCTGCCCCTAAGTCCCTTACCAATTGCAATAAGCTTAACCGCCGGGCGGGGGGACGGTCCATCGATATAGAGGGACTACTTTAGCAGTCGTGTCGTATTTTGATCTCTTGCCAGTATTCATTGCAGAGAAGGAGTTATTTCCTAAACAGCCATCCCATCCGCGCATGCCATGCACTGTTTACTTACTGTTCAAGCGTAGTCAGGCTCCTTATTGGCTAGGCTGATACTGGGGCAGACAACGCCCTAACCATGCTTTTGCAACTAAGAAAACTTCAGTGTTTTAGTGCTTTAAAGAATAATAAAAGCAGCAGGATATCTAGAGAATGTATTCTATTGAGGCAGGAAAGTCACTACCGGGCATAAGAAAAGCCCTGAGGGTGGTTACTCAGGGCTTTTCAAAGCAGAATATATCATACGGTGAGGCAAAGCCTCAATCGATTAATATCTTCCTCCACGGTTGTAGCCGCCGCCACCGCCGCGGTTATAACCACCACCGCCACCGCCGCGACGGTTTTCGCGTGGTTCAGCTTCTTTAACAACAATGGTACGACCATCCAGCTCCTGATCGTTCAGTTGGCGGATTGCTTCACGGGCTTCATCGTCATTTGGCATTTCTACAAAACCAAAGCCTTTAGAACGGCCTGTGTCGCGGTCCATGATGATCTTGGCAGAATCGACAGCGCCGAATTCTTCGAATGCGTACTGCAGGTCAGACTCCTGCGTGTCGTAGTTGAGCTTAGCAACAAAAATATTCATAAAACAAAATTGGTACTGTGACTGGCACAGCAAACTAAAAATAAGGTGAAAAATGAAAAAAACTAAGGAAAGGATAAAGTAGAGCGGAAGAATACCTGAACACTAGATCTGTTTACTTAATTAATTCCGTCACAAAGGTGCAATATATTTTGTTATGATGCTCGTTTTTCCAAAAAAAAGTTGACAAAACAGCACAATTTTTTTTAAAAAACCCTTTAACCTGCTTTAGGAAGCTCTTTTCAGGAATGAGAAAAGTCCTGAGCAAGTTCCCGGGCTTTCCAAAACAGAATATATCGCGCACTGAGGCAATCCCTCAAATGATTAGTACCTTCCACCACCACGGTTGCCTCGTGGTTCGGCTTCTTTGACTACAATAGAGCGACCGTCGAGGTCTTGTTCGTTTAGTGCATTAATGGCTGCACGAGCCTCTTCATCATCTGGCATTTCGACAAAACCAAAGCCTTTGGAACGGCCGGTATCGCGGTCCATGATGATCTTTGCTGAATCAACGGCGCCGAATTCTTCAAATGCATACTGCAAATCAGATTCGCGGGTGTCGTAGTTCAGTCTCGCAACAAAAATATTCATAACAAAAAATTAGTCCTCCGCATATGCGGAAAAGTCAAAAAAAAATAGAAATAACTAAGGAAGGATAAAATAGAAAGGAAAAGACAGACTAATTCAGCCTTTGGCTTAATTAATTCATTGCTAATTTAACACTTTTTGGACGGTTTTCCAAGCGGGAGTGCCTTGTTTTACTGCGGTTTGAGTGGACAGGCCCAGTTCATCAGCTTTCCTTTATCCACTTAGTGTATGTTTGCTTCCAAACATACACTTAAACTCGTCCTTAAGCTTTAATCCGAGACTGAATCATAGAAATCCGCTCCCGTGTACGCTTCACCAAGGTCTCAAGGCGGGCAAGTTGAACCTCACCGGCACGCTCAGAAAGGGATTTTTCAAAATAGACAAGTTGGCGCTCCAGCATGTCTAACTGGTCTTTTGAGGTGAGGGTGTCTATGTTGTCTACGCCAGTGCTTTGAAGTCTTTCACTGCTTTCCGTAGTAGATCTGGCTTCTCCCAACTTCCTCCTGACCTCCTCAAGTTGGTGTCTGGTTTCTTTAATTTGCTCTTCGAGGTTGAACTTCATAGATGGATCAAAAACCTTAATTAAAGCCTCATTAAAGGAGTTTAGCTTGCGTTGTAGTAGTGCCGCCTGATATTCCAGCCCTTGTCTTTCCAAGTCACTCAAGGAATTAACTTGTCCATCACTACCTGAATTGACAGGTTGCTCTTCCTGCACTTTGCCGAGAATCAGGTCTTCTTCCTCCAGACTATCCACCAAATCAATCATAGCATATTGGATTTGATTGAAGGTCAACTGAGCAGACTCACTGCGGATCGTGCCCTGATTTTGTTCCCGTTTAGTCCGATTGTAGCGGGCCTGCTGCATGATGATATCGGTCCCCCGGTAAGAATCATCGGAAATCAGGTCATTGAGCGTATCGAACACCCGCTCGAATTCTCCGGCAGCCAGGAAGCCTTTGAGTTGTTTTTTCAATCCCTTAAGGGTGGTGGGTTTCGCTTTTTTTGGAGCGGGTTTATCATCAGAACCTCTGCGAGTATCGAAGCTACTTCCACGGCTTGACGTAGCACCATCCGGCGCTGTGCCACGCTTCTCCTCCACCGGTTCATAAGCGAAGTCCTTGAGACGGAACATGAACTCGCCGCCCATGTCGCCCACATCGTACAAAGCTGCGCCACGTGGCAGCTGGTCTTTTGCATTTTGCCCTACTGCATAAAGGACCCTATTGCAAAATTCGGACACCCGCAGGCGTTTGTCTTGGTTGTTTTTTAACACTGCTAATACTGCTTGCGCAAAATGGCTATGCTGACCTGGACGTCCATCAGCAGAAATGGGCTCGTTGCGCCCAGCCGTGAGTAACCACCGTGATGGCATACTTTCCAAGCGATCTTTATAAGAATTCGACATACCAATTGTGAAAAATTGAAATTCATTAAACTTCTACTGTAATAACTTGATCTTTTACTAGGATTTCCTCGAAAAGGATATGCATTGATTAATATTATGACGAGTAGACTAACAACTTTTCAAGATTAAGGGTAATAATGCCTCTAAAGTATAAATAAGATGAGATATTTCATTAACGTTTTTGGGTAAAAATGCTACCCGAATAACAAGAATCAGCGATAATAAAAGTGTGCTTACTTTTTATGGCACGGATCAGTCTAGTGATCACATCAAAGGATATGTAGGAAGCAGCTTGATTGATCTTAGCATCATAGGGAATCCAGTACCCAACGTCCAAAGTCCGGTCGTACTCGCCGTGCCCAGCAAAGTACATCAGGAAGTTATCGTCCTCACCGATCACATCTACCAAGCTCCGGAGATGCTGAGTGATATTGGCTATAGTCGCTTCCTCGTCGAAATGACAATGAGTAAAATCAGCATCAAACTGGTACTTTTCCTCCAAAACCCTTTTGATTTTTTCAGCATCCATGCGAGAATTATAAAGCCGAGGCATATTAAGATACTGATCAATTGCCACTATGTAAAGGTAGTTCTTGCCCCTTGGCTGATAATTGCTCAAATCTATACCTCCTAAAAATGTACCACGTGATTCCAACTGCTCCACTTGTTGAAGTGCAACTTCTGCAAGGGAGTGACCTTTGAATCGTAGTGCAAACTCCCTGTACAAAACTGACTTGTTGGATTTCAGGACTTGCTGCCAATAGAAAAATGGGGAAGCTTGGTAATTCACGGTACGGGAGGGTCGATCAATTGCCTCCCCAATCCTATGGCTAAACTCAGTAATTTGTTCAGGGGTTAACAAGGGGTAAATCTCAGAGCGGTTTCGAGGCTCAGTCCGAATATCCACAAAACGGGCAATATCTTCCAGCCCCAGTAGTAATGTATGCAAGCGAAAGTTTACCTCGTCGACGGTATAATCCAGCAGTTTCTGTCCCACTTCAATTATCTCATTAGTTAGGGGAGTCTGTTGAAAGTAAGACTGAGCTATTGAGGTGAAGGGTAAGTAGTCATACCCGATAATCAAAACCTGTATCCGCTCGTCTAGCTCAAGGATAGAGACAATGCCCATCAGCCACTGCTGTTCCAATGCATTTAGGGTGTCAAAAAAACTGGTGTCCAGCATTTCTTCGACCCGCACCATAGGATTATCAACTGCATTGCTAATGAAATTAGGGAAATGGTCAAAGAGGATGTGAGCCATAGGACTGATCACAAATGTGACTTGATTCAGCGGAAATCCCTCAGGCAGTATTTTGGCGGTTTCAGGCACATCTGTCCAATCGTCCAAAGGTGCACAAAAAACGGACCTTTGGTGTCGCAGCGCTGACAATAAGCCCTCCGATGCTTCAGTCGGATTTAGCCAGGTCTCACCCAAGGCGATGACGACAGAATTTGACAAAAAAGCTCCCTTATCCGCATAAGCTTCAAGCTGACCACGGAGTAAGCGCAACCAGTGAAAAGATGGCGGGTCGTACTTACCCTCTTCTGTCAACTGGTCTATCCAGTCCTTCCCTTTTCGTGGGGGCATGTCCCGCAGGACTTCAAATGCCTCCCGCAGCCGGTAGTTAGGCTCCAGCCCACGGGCTTCAAAAAATAAAGCCCGGCCAAACGGCTCCAATGAGGGCGCCTGCAATAGTGCTACTAGTTGCTTAGCCGAAAGCCGGTTCTCATCCAAATTTCCAATCAACACCCGGAAGTCGGCAGCGCAGACAGCAGAATTACTGTCAGCACTACTTCCAGCTACTTTAGCAGTCCAGGTCCCGCTGCCTGTTTCCTCTGGCTGAGCGGGTGCGGGCATTGGCTCCTCAAGGCGGTGAACCTGATCGAAAGGTTCCGCAGCGGTCATCACCTTAAGATGCATTTCTGAATTCCCCCAGTTGAATGCCTTTTTATACGCTTCAAATTCAATGGGGAGCCGGAGCACCACGGACTGCCCGGGCTGGAGGCTGCCCCTGCCGCTTTCTTCAGCCGGTGCCGTATAGCCTGTGACCCCGAAGCGTTGATCAATAACCCAAACTATAAAGTAGAGTTGGGTTGGGCCTAAGTTTTCCACTTCGAGAAAAATCTCCGGCTCTTCCTCCTGGTAATCAGCCACCCTAATCACTCCTTCTTCGATGCGCAGGACCTGTTTTTGGTAGAAAAAGCGTAATTCGAGGAGCGATTCTGATTCGACCAGCAGCTGCCGTAGTTCCTCTACCCGGGCGACCTGCCAAAGTACTGCCCTGGCGCTCAGCCGATTGGTGGCTATGGGCCAAACCGCGGTTAAGGGCTGATTGGGGTTCAGGCTTGGGCTCAAGTAGAAATGCGCCTGCGTAAAGTGCAGGGTATAGTCGGCTTCCACTTCCTGTTCTGCCCACACCACGCCCGCTTCCTGCAACTGCCGGTCGACCCGCAGCTCAGCTGCCTGTGCCTCGTGCCAGGGCAGGTAGTTTAGGTAAATTGCTACTTGCTCCAGAGTAACTGCTACTTCCCGGGGTTCGGGATCGGCCGGGCGCAGGAGTTCAAGCACAGCCTTCGGCACCCGCGCCCTTAGTGCATCAGCCTGGTTACTCCTACCTTCCCGGATGTAGGGGCGGATTTGTTCCAGGGCGGCCCGGGCCCCGGCCTTGTCTGCTGCTTGCAGGCGGTTGATGCCTTCAGCCAGCTGCCGCACTACAGCAAGGGTAGGGGCCGGTCCCCTACTCTCTTCCGCCAGCGCTTCCTGGGTTTTTGCCCAACTGAGCATCAGCCCTACCCGGTTCTGCCCCTTACCGGTCAGCACCGTATCGCTAAGGGCATCCAGGATGCGGGCAGCAGCGCGGTGGGGCGACAGCCAGGCATCAGCATTCCAATCCTGAGCTTCGCGAAAAATGGCAGAGGGGACCTGAGCGGGGCAATGCTGCAAATAAGCTTTCATAAACCGGGCCAGCCGCATCAACCGGTCCGGGCCGAAGTAGGGCGATTGCCCCAGCCAGGACAGTAAGGGGTCACGCAGCCCCTCGTATAACTCGTACTGACTGTAGCTCATGCGTTGGAACAGCGGGCTATTCAGCAGCAGCCCAGCAGCGGAGGGGGGCAACCCGAGGGGTTTCCCCGTTTCGTCTTGCCGGCAGTTAAGCCATAACTTTTGGGCCAGATGGGGCGTCAGTGCCACCGGAAAAGCCAGATGAGCGGCAAAAAAGTGCCAGGCCGGGGCAGTGTGCTGCTGGGTAAAGCGCTGCCAGCGGCGTTGGGCTGAAGGGGATTGGAATTGAGGTGCAGCCATCAGCGCAGCGCTTTGCGCACAGCCTGAGCCATGCCGGTTTCGGTAATTTCAAACATTGGGGCAGCCTGGGCGAAGAGGGCGGCAGTTGTCCCCTCCCATTGGGCGGCCGGCAGGGGATTAAACCAGGCCAACCGGGTTTGCAGCGCTTTTAATGCGTTCAAAAAAGCCAGCATTGCCGCTGTTTTTCGGCTATCGTAGCCAGCTGAGGCCCCACCGCCGTCACTAAATACCAGTACCTGCTGACCGAACGGCCAGGCTTTAGCCAAGGTGTCAAGGTAAACGCCCTGCGTGAGCCCCTCCTGCCGGAAAAGCCGGAAACGCTCGCCGCGCTGGCCGGGCGCACTGGAGAAATACAGCAGCTCAACCTGGCTGTTGGCATCAGGCTGTTCAAGCAAATCCACCCAGGCTTCGCGCATTTGCCGGAAAGGTACCATGCCTGGGCAAACATCCAATAGCACGACCCACCGCTGCGCGAAGCGCCACGACTCCTCCCAAACCAGGTCTGCTAAAAAACCCTGCTGAGCCAGCTTGCGCACCGTGCCTCCGACATCGACCTGACGGGAAGGCATACGGTAGCGTTGTTGCCGCAGTTTTCGCCACAGTTGCCGGGCGTAGCGGGGGCGGAAGGGCAAACTAAGGTGGTCTCCAAATACAAAGGGGGTCTCCAGAATAGAAGCGGCAGCGGGCGGAGCACTACCCGTACCGTTGCCCTCTCCTGCTCCAAATTCCAATTCGATGTCGGCAAGGGCGGGTGCTCTGGACAGATTTGGCGCTGGGCGGTCAGTATTTTGCTCCGCTCCGGGCGGAGGCATAGGGGGCAGGGGCCCGGGGCTGGGTATTGGCTCAGGTTTAGGGGTAGGCTTGGGGACCACCCCTGGTTCGGGTAACGGCGTTGATAGCTGGAAGCACTCGTGGAAAAGCTGCTCAAACCGTGGCGCCAGGGCGGGGCGGCTCAACCAAAGGGCCTTGCAAAGATCCAGTAATCCTTCCCTGCTCTGGCCATGCCCGGCGGCATATAGCATTAGAAAATCGGCGTACTGAGCACCGTCCAGGGGCAGTTGCAGCTCGCTTCGGAGCCGGGTAAAAAAGGTATGCAAAAAAGGAGCAGCAACTTCCATTAGGCATCGGGTTGACGGTTAGACTGCAAATCGGAAAGGCTCTTGAGCAGGACCTCAGCATGAGGCAGCTCTCCATCCGTCAGCGGCGGTGCAGCCGACTGCCCGGTGAGGAAATAATAGTAGAGTACCCGCAGCCAATCCAGCAACTCGCTGGTGGATGGCAGTTTTTCGGTATTGGGATTGGCCTGCATGCGCTGGTAGAGTCCCTGGAATTGCTCGACTACCTTTTCGAGCCAGCCGTCTGGCAGGGGCTTTTGGTGCTCTAGTTCAAGCCGGCGGGCGTTCACCTGGGCAATCTCCAAAAGCAGCTCCGGGCCGGGAAAATCGATGTAGAAAAACACACAACGCCGCAGGAAGGCATTAGGCAGCTCCTTTTCATCATTACTGGTCACAATCGTTATCGGCGGATGGGCAGCCTTGATGGACTCCTTGGTGTCTGGTATCTCAAAGCGCTGCTCTTCCAGCTCCCGGAGCAGGTCGTTGGGAAAATCAATATCCGCCTTGTCGATTTCGTCGATCAGGAGAACAGCCGGTTGGCCAGGCGTGCTGCTTTGAAAGGCTTCGCCCATCGGCCCAAAGGTGCGGTACTTCGTTTTGGGAGGCATAGGAGCGGAATCTCCCCCACCCCGCCGCGCTTCGATATCGCGCAACCGCCCCAGGTGGTCGTATTCATAAAGGCCCTCCCGGGCTTTGGTAGTCGACTTGATGTACCAGGAGAAAAAGTGGCTTTCCCAGTCTTCCGCGTACAGTTCGTAGGCCACAGCCTCCGCCAGGCGAGTCTTTCCGGAACCCGGGGCACCCCGCAGCAGCAGCGGCCGGCGCAGTATGCGGGCATATTCCACCGCAGCGACCAGTTTGGGGCTAGGCCGGTACGGAGCCAAGGCGCGCCGGCTGGCGAATTCAGCTGCCTCTGATTCAGGTAACTCTCCCATGCGGGCCCTCCAGGCTTTGGATCCCGACTTTAAACCCTCCCCTGTGTATTTTTTGTAGCTGGTTTCTCCGGTCATAGCTGATTTTGCTTAAGTTCAAATAATTCGTCGATCAATTCCTGGGCTTGCAGGAAACAACAGCTTTGGTCGATGGCATCTTGCACTCGGCGGTTGACGATGGCTTGCTGATGCTCCGTAAGCAGGCGTCGGAAGGGATGGTCTGAGGCAAATTGCCCTCGGTGCTTCAGATGCCACTCCCTCAAAATGCTTGGCTTCACAGGCTCAACGGGTGGGAAGACTAGGTGAGCGAACTGTGCTCCAGCGGGCGGCGGTGGCAGATGAATGGGCAAAGGGCTATTGCTGGCCTGTCCGGGGTCCAGGCTTTTGCTAACCAAACAAAATATCAATGGGTTTGCCGTAGCCGGCTCCAGTGGCATAGCCAACAAATCCTGCCAAAGCGACTGAGCAGCATCCTGCAAAGCATTGATCGGCAGGCTGTCCATTAGGTCGTTAAGCACAATAACTACCGGGTTCGCTTCCAAGCGCTCCCGCAGGGCAGCCGTAGCTTTTGCAGCGTCTACTGGTATACCATTCAGAACAGCTGGATCCAGAAACGGGTAAATGTTCTGCCAGGCAAAGGAGGAGCTGAAATATTCTGAGTACTGCGGGCCCAATTTGACTTCAAACAAATCTCTTTGCAGGTCCAGGTCTTTCCCGGTGTAGGTGCGAATGAGGTGTTTGAGGAATAACTCTTGTCCGCAGCGTGGTGTGCCCTGCAGTATAAAAAACAATTTATTGGTCTTTACATCCCAGTTCCGAAGCTGTTCCCACTGCACCTCGAAGTTAAAAGATTCAAAAATCTGTTGTAGATTCTTTACGGATAATCCGAGCTGCTCCGTTAAGGCTGGCCCGAATGCTTGTTCGATATGCGGTATGAGCTTATTGTTTGCTTCCAAAAAAGAAAAAGTCATGTAGGTCTCACCAAGCTTCTCAAAAACCCCTTCCCTGAGCATCTGCCGTTCTTTCAGAAATTGTATGCCCGCGTCCAAGCTCTCATCTCCGACTACGACAATTTTACCCTTCTGTGGATTCACGAAATCTGGCAGCCAACTAAGGCGTTCCTCAATATGCCGCCGCAAGGCACTGGTAATGATGTAAATGATGGCATCAGCGGCATCTACCGCAGCCTGCCGCTCATCGAGCCGCAGCTCGTCAATTTCCCAAACGTTATAAGCCGTGATATTCTGACCAGCGAGGTAATTCAGCAGGCGCTCCCGGTAGCAAACGGCTTGGTCTTCATCGGCATGGACGAAAAGTAACTTCCGGCTGCCCGCCCCGGCTGCTTCCAGGCGATTCTGCACATTGACAGGGACTAACTGCCATTCCTTATCCGAAAC
The DNA here is from genome assembly GCF_000759025.1 of Phaeodactylibacter xiamenensis. Lineage (GTDB taxonomy): Bacteria > Bacteroidota > Bacteroidia > Chitinophagales > Saprospiraceae > Phaeodactylibacter > Phaeodactylibacter xiamenensis. Next base: position 242,059 of record NZ_JPOS01000083.1, read on the forward strand.
TGACTGAGACTTTAGCGCCCAGGGAAAAGCGGCCCCTCCCAGGTCTATCCCCCCAAATAGGCTATTGGCGTTATCCTTTTCTGACTGGAAAAAATCCTGGGTGCTTTGAAATGCCTCCCGAAGCCTCGCCCCGTTGCCCAATGCCTGGTAGAACTTGCCAGCAATTTTAGCGGCATCCGCATCCGAAACTTCTTCCCCCGTGCCCAGTACAGCAGGCACTCCGGCATCCAGCAATTGATCGGCAACCGGCTGGCTGTAGCAGCTGTTGAGGAATACCAAGCGCAGCTCACGAGCGGGCCCTTCCAAAAATGCCGACAACCGGTCTTTATGCAGCAGTTGGGGCTGGCCGCTGGCGTCTTGCAAAATCAGCCCGTGCCGACCGGAGTGCCCGGAGTAGTGCAGCACACGGATACGGGCAGCTTTGTCCAAGTGATGAAAACGATCAAATAAAACCTTAAATGTAAACTGGGCAAGGGGCTCTATTTCAACGATATTGCGCTGTTGAGCTCGGAAAGTAGCATCATAAATATACTCACGCTCCTTGCTAATAGCAGGTAAATGCCCATCATTTGCAGTGCAAAAAAGTATAAGTTGTGAATCTGACATAAAACTCTTATTCAATCTCCACCATCCCAGGCTCAAACACATCCTCATCAATTGTGGCGTAGGGCGTCGCTTCTTCCTGTCCGCCGGCGCCTTTACTGCGAACAGTCTCTCCGATTGCCAGTGCACCGCTTTGCTGATCCATTTCCAAAAGCAGGCAGGAAAAAGCAAAAGTCAGATAGTCTTCCCCTTCAAAAGTGATGGACTTGCCGCTTTGGGTATTGACTTTGACCTTAGCGTCGACATCAGCCAGATAGGGCTGCAGCTCGGGCAGCGAAGCATCAAATTCGCTGTCGTTGGTCTTCTCTATATTAATGGTGAAGCTTTTGCTGACAATGGCATCGGAAACCAGCAACATGCGGTAAGGGTCCTCGCCTTTGAAAACCCCTAGTGAGCCATGCCCAAGGTCAATATTTCGCCCCCGAAGTACACTGCCTAGTTGTGCGGGATCAATAAACCGCCGCTTGCAATTGGTAAAACTAAAACTAATCTCTTTAACCCCTTTCAGGCTGGCACCAATAGGTGCGGGCGACATGCCAAACCCGGAAAGGAACCCTTCCAGGATTTTCAGCCCGAAGTTTAGGCTGATGGACTTCGAACGGTCCAAAGCTGCATTGGCCATAGCGGATTCCCGGATGTCAATTTCAATGGGCTGACCATCGGATAAAAGATACTGCAATTCTCCCCGGTAGTCCATCTTGCTGCCTTTCTGCCCCATCACAACCAGTGGCTGCATGCGGGTTTCGGGAATTCTAAGGGGAAAAGCATTAAAAGTATCCCGCAGGAGGTCGGTGATATCGTTTTTGCAAATTCTGAAAAAGCCCATGATTTAGTTTTTTACAAAAGTTGATCGATTACCGCGCTAAAGCGCAATGCTACATTCTGATAGCCTTCCTGGTCCGGGTGGATCTCATCGGCCCATTGATAAGGTTTGACCGCACCGCGAAGGTCTACGTGCGTGACCTGCTCAAAAGCACTTCCAACCTCCATCAGCCGTTTATTGAAGGTGTCGATAAGGTAGCGAACGATGGCCTGTCGGTCTTCCGGTATAATAATACCTTGTGCCGTCATCGGCTTGCCGAGCCAGCTCATGCCTTCTTCATTTACCCCCTTAGGAATGACATAATCGTACCCGTGGGTTATGATTCTGACCTCCGGCTGTTCGACTTTCAACCGTTGAAACACCTGCCGGTAGAGCGCCATGATGGCATCAAGCTCATCCTGAAGGCGTTGGTTCAGGAAGCGTTCCGGCTGTTCACCCGGAGGCGCTGTGGCTACTTCTGCGAAAGGTAGCAAAAAGTCTTTAAACTGATCGCCCAGAATATCATTGCCGCCGCCGCTGATGAGGAAAAAAGTGGGTGCTTTTGGTTTTTCTCCCAATATATTTGCCACTTCTTCCACAATATCCTGCAGGTCTTTGAAGGCATCGAGATATTCGCCTGACATTAAATAATTACGCATTTCGTCACCGGCAGCGCCCCGGCTAAATATATTATAGCTCAGGCTCAGATGGTCGATAATTTCCATAATGGTCGGGTGCTGAAACCAGGAATCCCCTTCTGAGACGATAAGCGGGCGGTGGTAGTACTTACGGAGCCGGCGCTTGAAATTGCGGCTGCGCTGATACCGGGCCCAGGAATTGGCAGCGCCCAACAGGGTATTCCAAAACAGGCTTTTGCTGCGCGTACGTTCCTGACCGGCTGTGATGAGCTGTATTTCAGGTTTTAGCACCAGCTTGGATTCCAGGGCATCAGTATCCAGGTAGAGCCCGGCTGCCAGAGGCGCGCGCTCCGGGTCTGCCAGCCAGGATTTCAGGGCTTCCTCTCTTACGGTATTGTAATTGGGATTCTGCAAGCGGATCCCGATGCGTTGAGTCGTCCAGTCCTTCACGGGCTCACCACCGAGGTCTGGCATCATCCGGCTGCGGGGCACGATTAGGTGATCATAGGCAATCTCTGATTCTGTACTCACGATTAGCTTAAACCAGCCTTGTCCGTAAGGGCGGTTCTGAAACTGTTCTTCCTCCCCTATCGTGTAAGGGATGATACCGCTCCTGTGTCCGAACAGCCACATGCTTTGGCCGGGCTCCAGACGGGTGACCGGTTGTTCCACGAGCCCGGGGGTGTATTTGCGGTCTACCGAAAGGTTACTCTTGCACTGATCGCTTAGGATGAGCAGGCAAAAGTATAGGGGACGGTCGAATTGATTCGTTAGCTTGACTTTAATCCGGGCCTGTAGCTTCCCGTTGCTTTTATTTTCTTCAAATGCATCGATGGTAAAGTCCTCTCCCTTAGCCTGTATGACGGACCAACCGCCGGCTTTTTCCTGAAGAACCTCCACTCCGATTGGCGGCCGGTCCAGTACTTTGAGCTTTGGGTTGTGAAGGCTGTACGCAAAAGTCCAGCGGGCCGCCATTTGTACCTGCCCGATCAGCCTCTCCAGGATAACATCTTCTTCCAGCGAATCAAAAGAGAAAACCTCCCCAAATACCGGCCGGTAGGGGTCAAACTTGCGGGTGATGTAAGCCAAACCATCCCTGAAGTGCACCACAAAGTCCGCATTTACCTCGGATGAAGTAACCAGGACCGGGTCAGGCAGGGCTTTAAGTGCAGTGATGGCTCGCTTTCGCAGCTGTTCTTCTCCCATCGTATCCTCTATGAATATATGGATGGGATAGTTTTGCATCGACGCCACCGACACCTGATAGCTTTTCTTTTTATCCAACACACTGCGCTGCTCAAAATCGATATCCAGGGTGCTACTTACATCCATAGCTTCACCGATCTTACAATCTAACGACGTGCCATCTTTTAAATGTAGCCGGGCATCTGCTCCGTCTGTCAAACCATGCATCATACCCATATTTAGGAGCCAGCCTTCGGTCGTGCTGTAGTTAGCCCGGCCATAGCGTTTCCCTTCCGGATCTACTTTTTGGTTAAGAAAGCCCCGGTAGACAAGATCCATGCCGGCGCCCAGGGTTAGTATCTGTGGGTTTTGCGCATGTTTAAATCGGATGTAGTTGGATAAGAGCTGATGCAGGGTGGTGTAATCGATAGCACCGCCCGTCTGCTCCAGCACCTGAATCAGGTAAGAAGTGAAAACGCCACGCCCTCCAACTTCTAGAGCCGCCTGATCGTCCCTCGCAGCAGCTAGTTGTACCATCGGCGGGCTGGGCAGCAGTGCACCCAATCCGGGACCAGATAGCTGATCCGGCTGAAAAGCATTCGCAAAGAGGAAATCGCTCCAATCCCGCTGTGGGAATACGTGTGTAAAGCGCCGCTCCCGAACGTCCTCCTCGTCCAACCCCAAAGACCGGACATTATCTCCCGAATGGCAACAGTCAAAAATGGTTAGCAGGTGAGGCGAGTCCGATCCGGACCGGTAAAAAGCCTGGTTAAGCAGGTAGCGCAGTTCCTTGTCCGCCATCAGTGACAAAGGTGCCCCGGGAGGCGCATAGCAGGCAATCGATTCCAGGCAGCCATCCCGCTCTTCCGTCCAAATACTGGTATCGGCTTTTTCCTGGGCGCCATGCCCGGAAAAGTAGAGCAGGGCAACATCGTCGGGCCCAGCCTGGCTTAAATGGTTTAGAATACCATCAGCTATAGCAGCTTTGGTGGCGGCTTTATCGAATAGTACTTTAAGGCTTCCGTTGGTATCGAGTCGGGGGTCGCTCTCCAGGTAGGATTGAAGGGCCCGGGCGTCCGGAACACAGCCGGATAATGGGCTGGTCGGATAATCATTAATACCGATCAGTAACGCCCACAGCTTTGTAGTGTTTGCCATTTCATTTAGGGTTTTAAGGGGTTTCTCATTCCAAAAATGCCAATTTTATTTGATATGACGAAAAATCAACGCTGTAATAACCGCACAAAAAACACTGCGCCGTGTTTCTTGTTTCTTCCCAAGCCTACCTCTTGGGATAGCGGGCCACCCCAGGACAGGCTACCGCCGCGCAGCAGATTCCCGGTAATGGGTAGGGTGGAATAAGGCATAATCCTTTACCTTTGACACTAAATTTTAACACTTTCAATTAAAACTGAAAGTTTAGAAAGACTGTTCCCTTGATTAAGAACTGAACGATATGACCCTCACTGCAAGAAGAATCGACCACATCCTACAGGACAAAACACTGTCCGCCCCCCTGCAAGCCATCGCTGAAAAAATCCTCAACGACGAGCGCATCACGCCCGAAGAAGGGCAGCTGTTATTTGAAAAAGGTGAACTGGGCTATCTCGGTGCACTGGCCAACTATCAGCGGGAGAAGCGGCATGGCAACCGCACCTATTTCAACCGCAACTTTCATGTGGAGCCAACAAATGTTTGCCTGTACACCTGCACCTTTTGTTCTTATTCACGCCTGATCAAAAAGCGGGAAGAGGGCTGGGAATACAGTCTGGAGGACATCCTGGATATCGTCAAAAAGTATGATGGCGAACCGGTAACTGAAGTGCATATCGTGGGAGGCGTATTGCCACAGTACGATGTGAAGTTCTACACCGAGCTTTTCAAAGCCATTAAGAAGCACCGCCCTGACCTGCACGTCAAAGCGCTCACGCCGGTAGAATACCATTACATTTTCAAAAAAGACAAGGTGACTTACGAGGAAGGCATGCGCATCATGAAAGAAGCAGGGCTGGACAGTATGCCGGGCGGAGGCGCAGAGATTTTTCACCCTGAAATCCGGGATCAGATTGCCGGCGGTAAATGCTCGGGCGAGCAATGGCTTCGCATTCATGAGATCTGGCATGAACTGGGCATGCGCTCCAACGCAACGATGCTGTACGGGCATATCGAAAGGTTTGAGCACCGCATCGACCACCTCGAGAAACTCCGCCAGTTACAGGACAAAACCGGAGGGTTCCAAACCTTTATTCCGCTGAAGTTCCGCAATCAGGACAACCAAATGAGCCATGTACCGGAATCTACGGTTGTGGAGGATATGCGCAACTACGCCATCAGCCGCTTATACCTCGATAATTTCGACCACATTAAGGCTTACTGGCCGATGATCGGCCGGAACGTTGCCCAAATGCTGCTCAGCTTTGGCGTTGACGATATCGATGGCACCATTGACGACACGACTAAAATCTACAGCATGGCTGGCTCAGAGGAACAGACACCGGCTATGAGCACTCGGGACCTGGTCAACCTCATCCGCCGTGTAGGCAGAGAACCCATAGAAAGGGATACGCTTTACAATGTGATCCAGGACTATACCGACCACGTTTTTGAAGAAGATGAACAATTCAAAGGGTACACTGCTTTACCCGTTGTAAACCGATAACATGGACAAACACGTTTATATCGTCCGCCACGGTCAAACCGAATACAACCGGCTAGGTATTGTGCAGGGCTCCGGTGTGGATTCTTCACTCAATGAGGTGGGGAAACTGCAGGCACAAGCCTTTTACAAAAGCTACTATACTGCCGGATTCGATACCGTCCTGACGTCTACCCTGAAGCGCACACATGAAACAATGGCGCCTTTTATTGAAAGAGGGCTAACATGGGAGCAGCACTCAGAAATCAACGAAATTTGCTGGGGCACGCATGAGGGGCAGATCAGCACACCGGACATGCACTTGCAGTACAAAGAAGTTACGGAAGCCTGGGCATCCGGAGATTTCGATGCCCGCCTGGAAGAAGCCGAAAGCGCCCGGGAAATGGGCGACCGGCTGGCTCAGTTTGTGGACATGCTCAGTCAGCGCCCGGAAGAGCGGATTCTCGTTTGCAGCCACGGCCGGGCAATGCGCGCCCTGATGTGTATCCTGAGTGGGAAATCCCTGCGGGAAATGGACAGTTTCAAGCACCATAACACCGGTTTGTACAAAGCCGCTTATGAGTCGCAGCAGTATACTTTCCTGCTCGAAAATGACATCGCTCATCTGCAGCACCTGAATATCAATCAACATTGATGGATAAAATACGCCTTACCGCGGTTTCTTACCTCAACACGAAGCCATTGCTGTATGGACTGCTCAATAGCACGCTGGCCCCTCAGCTGGACCTGGAACTGAATATCCCTTCTGTTTGCGCAGAAAAGCTGACACGGGGTGAAGCAGACCTGGCGCTTGTTCCGGTAGCCGTATTGCCCGAGCTTGACAACCCACATGTGATTTCGGACTATTGCATCGGTACCGTGGGTGCAGTCAAAACGGTATGCATCTACAGCGATGTACCCATCCAACAGGTGGAAACGGTTTATCTGGACCATCACTCCCGTACTTCTGTTCAGCTCACCAAAGTGCTGCTGAGGGATTATTGGAGCCTCTCACCCGCCCTCTTACCGGCAAAGGAAGGCTACATTAAAAAAATTGGCGGACGCACTGCAGGGCTGGTTATTGGTGACCGCACTATCGGGCTGGAACAACAATTCAAATACGTGTACGACCTGGGCGCTATCTGGATGAAGCATACGGGCCTACCTTTCGTTTTCGCAGCATGGATTAGTAACCGGCCGCTGCCTGCTGCTTTTGTCAGGCGGTTCAACAAGGCCCTGGCTTCCGGGGTGGCGCAGATAGAGAAGCTAAAGTATTTGCTGCCTTCCCCACATCCTGATTTCAGCGTGGAGGAATACTTCACTAAATATATCAGTTACGAATTTGATGCCGCTAAGCGTCAGGCTTTAAAACATTTCCTGGCGGCGATTGCCGATAAAACACCCGCCATCAGTGTAGCGGGATTGTAAAATACAAAACCCAACCTTATGAGCTCTGATTTTGAATATGCAACCCTCGGCGGAGGCTGTTTCTGGTGCCTCGAAGCCGTTTATCAGGAAGTTAAAGGTGTCCATAAAGTCACCTCCGGGTACGCTGGAGGGACAAAGGAGAATGCGAACTACAGCGCCGTTTGCTCCGGTACAACACAGCATGCTGAGGTCGTGCAGGTACAATTTGACCCGCAGGCGGTTTCCTTTGACCAAATCCTGGATATTTTCTGGACCATCCACGACCCGACAACCCCCAACCGGCAGGGCAATGACCGGGGCCCGCAGTACCGCTCTGTCATCTTCTACCACGATGAGGCACAGAAAGCCGAAGCAGAAAAGTCAATAGCAGAAACCGCTCCTCAGCTTTGGGACGATCCGGTTGTTACGCAACTTGCACCGCTCGAAGCCTTCTACCCTGCCGAAGTCAGCCATCATGATTACTACCGGAAAGTCGGTAACCGAAACCCGTACTGCACCTTTATCATTACGCCTAAGGTGAAAAAATTCCGGGAGCGTTTTGCTGAGCTTCGAAAGCAGTAACTAGTCACCTAAGTTGTTGGAAACCATAGCTTAGCACCCTGCTTGATTTTAAAATAAATTACATTTTTACTTTTCGCCCATCGTAAAGGTGTAGTTTTTTCATGAACCCCAAACTTTGGCAGTTGTCAGATTTGGTGTTACCTTTCCGTAGAAACCGACTTTTAACTTATGAAACTAGCGATCCCCAGAGAGGTCAACGACCCTCGCGTAGCACTTACGCCCGATGCAGTGGCTAAGCTGTCAGAATTGGGCATTGAAGTGTGCGTGGAAAAAGGTGCCGGCCAGGGTGCCTTCTACGCGGACGACGATTACGATGGCGGAACGGTCCTGGACCGGGAGGCATTGCTCAAAAGCGCCGATATGGTGCTGAGCATCCACCCGCTACCAGATGAAGACCTGGCCAAGCTTTCCCCCGAAACTGTCGTCATTGCCGAATTCAAGCCTTTTGCAGACGCGGAAATCACAGACAGGCTCAGAGGGTACAAACTCAAAGCTTTCAGCCTCGATATGATCCCGCGGACCACCCTTGCGCAATCCATGGACGTCCTTTCCTCCATGGCCTCCATCGCAGGCTACAAGGCGGTGCTCGAAGCCAGCCGCCTCCTTCCCCGCTATTTCCCGATGATGATCACCGCTGCGGGCAGTATACGCCCGGCTACGGTACTGGTGCTTGGTGCCGGGGTAGCAGGCTTGCAGGCTATTGCCACCGCCCGGAGGCTGGGTGCTCAGGTAGAAGCTTTTGATACCCGTTCTGCCGCTAAGGAAGAGGTTAAAAGCCTCGGTGCGAAGTTCATCGAGATCGAAGGCGCGAAGGAGGATACCGGTGCCGGCGGCTACGCCGTGGAGCAGTCCGAAGAATTCCTGAAGCGGCAACGGGAGGAAGTCCAAAACCGGGCCATGAAGGCAGATGTCATTATCACCACCGCTCAGGTGCGCGGGCGCAAGGCGCCGCTGCTTGTGCCTAAAAGCACGGTGGAGCAAATGAAGCCCGGCTCGGTCATCGTAGACCTGGCTTCCTCCACCGGTGGCAACTGCGAGCTTACGCAAGACAATCAGACCATCGTGCACAACAAAGTCAGCATTCTGGGCAACTCCAACCTGGCAGCCTTAATGCCGCAGAATGCCAGTCAACTGTACTCCAACAACGTGGTCAATTTCCTGAAAATTCTGGTCAAAGACGGTGCGCTCAACCTCGACCTCAGCAATGAGATCATCCGGGGCGCTTACATCACGCCTGCACCGGAGGCCAACGAAAATGAATAATCATGGATACCTTCATTCAGTTCTTCAACGATGAGAGCAATTTGCTGCTCATCTACCTGCTACTCTTTACCATTATTCTGGGCTTTGAAGTCATTTCCAAAGTACCCACTGTACTCCATACGCCCCTGATGTCAGGTGCGAATGCCATTTCCGGAGTGGTCATCATTGGTGCCATTTTGCTCATCCGTCAGGCAGATCCTGATGACTATCTGACCCTTGGGCTTGGCTTCCTGGGCGTTATTCTTGGAATGGTTAATGTAGCCGGCGGTTTTGCCGTTACCGACCGTATGCTGGAAATGTTCAAAAAGAAAAAGTAACCCATCATGATTATCGACTTCATCATCAATATAGCCTACCTGATCGGCGCTTTGGCATTTGTATGGGGCCTGCGCCTGCTCAGCTCACCGGATACCGCCCGCAAAGGGAACATCGTTGCCGGTGTAGGCATGGTTATCGCTATCGTTGCCGCTATCGGTCAGCCGATTGAAGGGGCTTCCAATAATTACCTGTGGATCATCGGTGCCATCGTTATTGGCGCTATCGTGGGGCTGGTTTCTGCCAAAAAAGTGCAGATGACCGCTATGCCCCAAATGGTCTCCATCTTTAATGGGCTGGGTGGTGCCTGTGCCGTGGTGCTGGCTTACGCCGAGTTGGTGCCTTACTACAGTGGCATCAAGGAACTGGACATGGCCGGGCTCATCATTATTTTGCTGGCTTTGCTGATCGGTGGTATTTCCTTTACCGGTAGCATGCTGGCTTTCGCCAAATTGCAGGGGCTGGTCTGGGACAGCACCATCACCTTGCCCCGGCACGACATCGTCAATATGGTACTGCTCCTGATCACGCTGGGTATGGGTGGCTACCTCGTGGCGAGCGGTGTGGAAGGCGGGCTCTTGATGGGCTCTGTCTTTATGGTGCTGGCCTTGGTTTATGGCTTTTCCTTCGTAGCGCCCATTGGTGGTGCGGATATGCCGGTGGTCATTTCTCTGCTGAACTCTTTCACCGGGCTTTCCGCGGCAGTGACCGGCCTGATTTACGGCTCTCAGTTTATGCTTGTGGGCGGCATCCTGGTTGGCGCTTCCGGCACGATCCTCACTGTACTCATGTGTGAGGCCATGAACCGCTCCCTGATAAACGTTCTTGTCGGCGGTTTTGGTGGCGGTGGTGCTTCCGCAAAAGGAGCCGATGGCGAACAGGTGGCAAAGGAAGTCACCCTCAATGATGCCGCCATTCAGCTGTTTTACTCCCAAAGCGCGATTATTGTACCTGGCTATGGGCTGGCAGTAGCCCAGGCCCAAAAAGTCTGTAAGGAAGTAGATGAACTGCTGGAGAAGAACGGCGTGGAAGTCCGCTACGCCATTCATCCCGTAGCGGGCCGAATGCCCGGGCACATGAATGTCCTTTTGGCCGAAGCCGATGTCCCCTACCCCAAACTGCTTGACTTGGAGGAGGCTAATGATGCTCTGAAAAACACAGATATGGTCGTCATCGTGGGCGCCAACGATGTAGTCAACCCTGCTGCAGAGGACGACCCTGGCAGCCCAATCTACGGTATGCCTGTACTCAAGGTATGGGAGGCGAAGAATGTCATTGTCCTAAAGCGCAGTATGCGCCCGGGCTATGCAGGTATTGAGAACCCGCTGTTCTTCCACGAAAAGACACGTATGCTGTTCGGGGATGCTAAAGACACCCTGAGCAACCTGGCTTCTGAGATAAAAAGTTTGTAAATCGAAAAACCGCAGGCTGCTTTCATTTCATTATAGGTGCAGCCTGCGCTTTCCTCTATTCTCATTTAAAACTGCTCTTGCATGGCTGCAGGCGACTGGAAAGACACTTTACAGGCTGCCCGGGACGGGAATCTCAGCCTCCTTAGGTACCACCTTGACAATGGTGTCAACCCTAATTATCAGCACCCTGAGCTGTTAACCACGCCCCTTATCGAGAGTATTGAGCACCATCAGCATGAGGTCACGGCATACCTTCTAGCAAACGGAGCCGATCCAAAACTGAATGCCGGGTTCAGTTTAGACTCCCCAATGACTGTAGCCAGAAGGGTAAAGAATTATGTGGCTGTCCGGTTGCTGCGCCCCTATTATTCTTCTTTTTTGAAGCGTTTTTTCCTAAACCTTCTGAGGTTTATAAGGTCTGTATTTTGCTTTTTTGGCAGGTATTTTTAGTGTTTAAATTTTCAGAAAATCCTGGATGAGTAAAAGTTAAATATAAAAGTACACATTCCGCACCTACGGCGCGGAGGAGCAGTACTTAGGATCCAAGTTACCCACATTTAGCCCCTCACGGGGCTGCCATCTTTAAGCTAAATAACTATACCATGAACCAATACCAACAGCTCTACTCTGTCACTACAAGAGTCACAATCGTTCAATCTCTTACCCAGAAAACAAAAACGACCACTCCGTTTTCCTGCTCCGTTAGGAGCAATATGTTGGTAACCCTCAAAGCTCTGGATCAACCTCCGCGCCCTAGGTGCGGAACGTAAACCTTCAACAACTGGCATCACAAGAGTACCCTTCGTTTAACCCCTAAACAGGATGCCGCAACACAGAAATAGCCACTTCGCTTGCCTGCCCCGCCAGGGGCATAATGTCGGTAACCCAGAAACAACGCCACAGCCCCGCGCCGTAGGTGCGGAAGGTAAAATCCGAAGCCCCCAGCACCATTAGACTTGCCCCGGCTTAATCTCCATACAAACTTCACTAAACGGCAATGGCAACTTAACAGGCTGCTCCGTTAGGAGCAACAGGTCGGTAACCCTCAAAGCACTGGAACAGCCCCGCGCTGTAGGTGCGGAATGTGAGACCATGACAACCAACGCCTCAAGCTACACGCACACCTGGCCTCCCGTAGGAAAACCTTATTCAAAAAGGTAGGTGTTCGCGACCCAAACACCACCCTGCCTCGTTATAAAAGAGAACATACCCAGTAACTTATGACAAAAAACAAATGGATAGCACTATTTGCCTGCATCGGCTTTGCAGTCTCCGCCCAGGCCCAAAAGTACGAGCGCGAAGCCCGCATCAGAGCCTCTGAAATGCCTGCTATGGCATTAACGTACCTGGCAAAGACCTACCCTGAGCGCAGCCGTACCCGACACTACGAGGAACATAGCCGACAGGGAAAAGAAGAAAGCCTGCAGTTGTTCTATGAGTCTAAGTTCAGAATGGACGGGCACCGCTACAGCGTTAAATTCGACAGCCTGGGGGCCTTGTATGATGTAGAACGGATCGTAGCATTCGAACAGCTCCCCTCCCCCGCCCGGCAGGCTGTACAAGAAGACCTGGGGCATGCCTTCAGGCATTTCCGCATCGAAAAAATACAGGAGCGCTATGCTCCTTCCGGACAATTGATGGGCTACGAAATAGAAATCCGAGGCAAGCGGGACAATACGGTTGGTCAGTTTGAGCTACAATATTCGCCTGATGGTAAACGCCAATCGCTGGAGCCTATCGAATCCGACCCCAATCCGTTCTTTTTCTTTTAAAATCAACACATGAAGCGACTTTTAACCGGACTGCTGTGCCTTAGCATAGCCCAACTATCCTACGCCCAATCGAATACAGTGGAGTCTTTCTTCCAGTTTGCCAAAGGCATCGAGATTTCAGAGCGCTGGTCAGCGGATGTGCGGACGGAGCTGCGCCTGACGCATTGGGAGGACGATGATGGATTTCAGCCTGCCTGGTCCCAGCTTTATGTTCAGGGCGGTCTGGCGTATGACCTGGCGAGTAACTGGAAAATCGGTGCCACTTATCGGTTGGCGCGACGGGGCGGATTGGACGAAGTGCCCAATATCGAGAACCGGTTCGCCCAGCAAATTACCACCAGTCAGCGCTTGCGCAAATACCGCCTCCGGGAACGCCTGTTATTGGAGCAGCGGGTCTTCCGGCAAGCCACACGCCACCGCTGGCGCTTCAGAGTGGCACTGGACTATCCGCTCAATGGCGATAAACTGGACCCCGGCGAATGGTACCTCAACCATCAGACCGAATTGTTGTCAGAACCCTTCGAGGCCGATGCCTGGACAGGGCGCGAGCACCGCCTCTACACCGGTACCGGCACCCTTCTGCCCACCGGTAGCCGGCTGGAGATTGGGATAGAAGCCCGTTTCCCACGAGAAGCCTCCAACGGGCGCTACGGACAACGCTGGGTACTGCGGACCAACTGGTCTTGGTGACCGTTCCTCGAATTTCCATCCAGATTCATCGCATTTTCACGCAATTCCCCGGAGAAATTCGTACTTTGATGATGTATTTTAAAACCGCGCAGCCCCGAAACCACGCGCAATAAAACTGATAGACTATGGGATTTTCACCTGTTTTGATTGCCCTGATTTTCTTTGGCATCATCATTCTCTTTTCCGGCATCTTCACCGTGCGTCAGCAATCTGCTGCGCTGGTAGAACGCCTGGGCCGCTACTACGGTACCCGCCGGTCTGGCCTTCAGTTCAAAATTCCGATTATTGACCGGATCGCCGGCCGGGTAAGCCTGAAGGTGCAGCAGCTGGATGTCAATGTCGAAACCAAGACCCGCGATAACGTTTTCGTCAAACTCCGGGTGTCCGTGCAGTACTACATCCTTCCGGAAAAAATTTACGATGCCTTCTACCGCCTCGAGAACTCACACGAGCAGATTACGGCATACGTATTTGATACCGTCCGTGCGGAGGTGCCTAAGATGAAGCTGGACGACGTTTTTGAGCGCAAGGATGACATCGCCCTGGCGATCCGCCGCGAGCTGGAGGAATCCATGAATGAGTATGGCTACGGCATCGTGAAAGCCCTGGTGACCGACATTGACCCGGACATCGAGGTTAAAAATGCCATGAACCGCATCAACGCTGCCGAGCGGATCAAGCTGGCAGCCGAGTATGAAGGTGAGGCCGAGCGCATCCGCATCGTAGCCAAAGCCCGTGCCGAAGCCGAAAGCAAGCGCCTGCAGGGACAGGGTATTGCCGATCAGCGCCGGGAAATTGCCCGCGGTCTGGAAGAGTCGGTTGAGGTGCTGAACAAAGTGGGGATCAATTCCCAGGAAGCTTCTGCGTTGATTGTTGTGACACAGCACTACGATACGTTGCAAGCTATGGGCGAGAACTCCAACAGTAACTTGATTATGATGCCGAATGCGCCCAGCGCCGGTGCCGATATGCTTTCGCAAATGACCGCTTCTTTCGTTACTGCTCAGCAAATGGGTGAAGAAATGAAGCAAAAAACGATTGCCAACGGCAGCCATAATAAGGGCTAATGCTCAAACCAGATACTATTGTTTGATGTAAGAGAAGAAACCTTCTGTGAGTTTTATGACTCACAGAAGGTTTCTTTATTGATAGACATTTCCTTATCGCTGTATCATAAGCGGAATGACGTTTTGCTCCCCTTCCGCCCGGAGGCTCAGCTGATACCAGCCTTCCGGCAAGTTGCCCAGTTGGAAGTTGGCATTGCCGCCGAAGAGCTCCAGGGTACGTTGCCAAACCGGCTGCCCAAGGGCATTAAACAGTATGGCCTCTGCCGTATTGGCTTCCGTCCAGCCGGTTTGAAGATGAATAGCCTCCCCTGACGAAGGGTTGGGGAAAAGGGAAATGCCCTTCGCAGGAAGCAGTGTATTGGAGCTATTAACAATACCAGGGTCACAGGGCTCACCTGGATTATCGATGGGCCCGAGGCGGTAGTTGGGGTAAATAGAGTTTGAAAACTGCCGCATGCCAAAGGGCAGCTGAATAGCATTTTGCTCAAAATTGCAGTCTGTGCCCCCTTCATCCGGATTATGGATGACGTGGATCGTAGTGCAACTTGAACAGAAAACATAAATCCTACAGTCCGGCCCTAATTGCATATTTGCAAAATGGGTTGGGATGGGATCTGCATACCCATCAAAAGTATCTATGAGAATGCGGCTGGCTTCAATATCAGTTGCCCATAGGTCGTATTGGTATAGCTCAAAATTGTAGCTGGCATATAAGTACTGCCCGCTGGGGGAAAAAGCAGCACCTGCCTGGAACCCTGGATCATCAGGGATAGGGAAAAAATGAGGATTGCTAAATAATCCAGTTTCACGGTCGAAATCGAAGAGCCTAATGCCTTCGTTTTCATCATTGAGGATATATGCAAACTTGGAACCATCGGGAGAAAAAACAGATTGTCCCTGGGTAAACCGAAAAATAGATGTGCCGATATTCTGCCCACTTTGCTCCACAACACCTTCATTTGTTAGCAAAAACTTGTGGTAATAGTTCCCTTGGTTTTCAGGGCAGATTATCCACCAGTCTTGTCCATTGGCATGTTTTACCGCTGTTATTTCGCCCAAGGGTATAAGGTTATCTGTATTGTCAACAAGTATTGAGTTTTTTTCAATAACGGCACCCATTTCTGTATTTGCTCTCGAGTCAATTGTGGTATACAGAAGTTGGATTAGGCTTGAAATATTTGAATTAGGAGCTGGTAGATAGGTCTTTTTTATGTGAAAAAGGAAATATGTACTATTATCTCCTGGTTTAGGTAAGCTAAGTGCCCCTTGAGTAGGAACCGTATAACCTGGAGAGTGTTGGCTTTCATCACAATGTAAATCGTGAACCTCACCCGGATTAATCCCATCCCCATTTTCCATAAGCTGATGCCGGGCATTATGTATTTCGCACCCATTGGTATAGAAAATCAATTCCCCTTCCGCATTGCTCATGGTAAAATTGGTGCCCCCGAAAATCATCTGTACACTGTCCGGAGCACTGATGGCAGGGGGACTGGAATTAAAGTCGAGGATAGACGCTTCCCCCCAGTCATTATTTATGATGTACTGTTCACTGAACAGCCAGGTGTAGTCGTGTTTTTGGGCGGATAGGTTGGAGGTAAATCCGGCCATACAGCAGAGTAAAGTCAAAAAAGTTCGCATGTTCAAAAATTAATGTGAGGCCGTCTTAAAAGCCCTGAAGCCCGAGGACAGGATTCACCCTGAAGTCAGACACTGGCTTCGGGATGTCTGATCTAAGCTGGCTATTTGACGGTCCTGTGAGGCCTCAGAGGGCCTGATGTTGGCTAAGCGGCCATTTTGAGTGCATTTTGGGGGTATTCTAATGCAATTTGGGCGTTATTTGGGCCTGGTTGATGAGGGCCGGGCATAGGTATCCTCTTGGCTCTCCTTAAATTGTGCCATTTGGTGAAATTATTGGCGATAGCAAGCAGCCCCATCTCGACATTTACGCCTTTAAGCCCCTGTAGCATGAACCGTCTGAAGCCCCGGTCTTGCTTGATGTGGCCAAAAACAGCTTCTACATCGATGTTGCGCTGGATCTTCTTTCGTTGCCCTTTTAGCGACTGCAGGCGCTCCTTAGCCTTTTGCCGGTACTGGCGGGCCTTGTGGCTTATCTTTATGGCCCGGTTCTGAGCTTTGGCTTTGAAGCATTGGCCACGTAAGGGGCAGCCCTCACAATTTTGGGCCTCATATATATGGATGGTTCTTATATATCCCGTTTTTGTTTTTTCTTTCGTCTGGCCCACTTGATGCATGTGCTGGCCCATAGGGCAAACAAAGTAGTCCCCCTCTTCATTATAGTGCAGCGCCTGCTGGGGGAACGCATGCTTATGCTTGCCCTTTTGCTCTTTATGGTAACCTGGGTATTTGACATAGGCTTCTATACCTTTCTCTTCCAGATACTCGTAGTTTTGCTCGCTGCCATAGCCTGCGTCAGCACAAACATTATCCGGCAATTTCAACCCGGCATTGTCTAGTACCCCCAGGGTGTCATCCATATGGGCTACAAAACAGCTTATGTCAGAAGCCGTCTGGTGCACCGTATAGTTGACGATAAACTGCTGTTCGGTACCGACCTGAAGATTGTAACAAGGCCGCAGTTGCCCATTGCCCAAGTGGTCGTCCTTTGTCCTCATGAAAGTAGCATCGACATCCGTCTTTGAATACGAGGAACGCCCGCCCAACAGCCGCTCTTGCTCTTCGTAACCTTCCAGCTTGGGCAGATGGTCTTTTGGCAGTTTGCCGGCCAGGCGCTTTTGCTTGGCTTGCGACTTGGACGGCTTGGTGTCTTCACCCCCGGGCATTTCACTGTCCAAGCGGCTGTTGATACGGCTGATGGCCTCGCGGACTGCCTTGCTGTCGCTAAGTGGCTGCTCCCCTTCTGCCAGCACATCCGTCTTTGTGCCTGGCCCGCCAGGGTCAGGCGGGGGGCTGTCCTCTTGGCTGGACAGCTCATCTATGTGCGCCAGTATCTGGGCCACCTTCTCCAAAACAGAGGCTTTGTAACGGGCTACGTTCTTAGCCCAGACAAAACTATAGCGGTTGGCCACCGATTCCATTTTCGTGCCGTCGACATAATAGTCCTTGAGCTGGACGTAGCCCTGCTCTACCAGCAACAGCAGCACCTGGGCAAATACGTCCTTGACCGTATTGCTCAAACGGTGCTTGCGGAAACTGTTGATCGTGTTGTGGCCTGGGTGCTGGTTCCCGCTTAACCACATGAAGCAGATATTCTCGTGGCAGGCTTTTTCAAGCATGCGGGAAGAATAGACCTTTTCTACATAACCATAAACCAATATCTTTAACAACATCTTGGGGGGGTACGAACTCGTACCCCCTCCCTTGTAGGTAGACAGTACCTTGTCCAAGTCCATACCGTCTATAGCCTCGTTAATCAACCGCACTTTATGCTGTGCAGGTATCAGCTCCCCTATAGTAGGCGGAAACAACCACCCTTGATCCTGGACATATGGCTTGAATACTACGCCACGGCCCGATGGCTTGTTACTCATCTGAAGGTGTATTATCTTTCCCTCAAGATACAAATCATTGGCTGGTATTAAAATCCTGCGCAGTAGGGGCTTTTAAGACAGCCCCAAAAAGTCAATAAATTTTATTTTCTATCGCTGTATCATAAGCGGAATAACGTTTTGCTCCCCTTCCGCCCGGAGGCTCAACTGATACCAGCCTTCCGGCAAGTTGCCCAGTTGGAAGTTGGCATTGCCGCCGAAGAGCTCCAGGGTACGTTGCCAAACCGGCTGCCCAAGGCCATTAAACAGTATGGCTTCTGCCGTATTGGCTTCCGTCCAGCCGGTTTTAAGATTAACTTCTTCTCCGGATGTTGGGTTAGGGTATACCAAAGCATTACCTGTAGGTGTTGGGGCAGCTAAAGCAGGTGGAGGGCTACATAACAGAGCATCATCAAATTGGATGTCAGGGTTGATAGCAGCATACATACTTCTGGCAAGGCTGGTCGCGTCACCACCCTTGGCGATACACATATTAGCTATTCTAAGGAGTAAGGTTGACTCTTCTTTTGACATTTCATTGCCCTCTATCAAGCGGCTTACAAATAGATTCAACATAAACTTCCAGTCGCTCTCCATAGAATTAGAGGTAGAAATACTATTCAAAAGCGAGTGTGCACTTGCTAACGACAAGACTCTTTTTTCCTCAATTATTAGCCCTAAAGAGTCTACTGTTGTCTTTAGTGTTCTGATGGTATCTAATTGGTTGACTTTTAGTTGCACCGCATTTAGACTATCAGTACTGTTGCTGGCCTCCAACAATAATTGGTTGGTTTGTGAAAGAGAAGACATGGTTTCTTGTCTTTCTGTATTTAAGTCCTGAATCACGCTATCCAGGACAGCGTCTGGGCGAAGTGTCTCTTCAATTTTCTTCTCTGCCAAATAAAAGGCACCTATATTGGAAGTTTCAGCTGTTTGAACGAAACTGTATTCTGGTGTGCCATAGGTCAAAGGGACATTGAAATCCTTGATCCTGGCATACAGATGCCGCTGTGCCCTCCATAGTTGTTCACTTGGGTACAGGTCAAAATCTATGGTCCCATTCGCTACAAATTGGTCGGTGGAGTCAATTTCCAGCATCTTCTCCGTAATGGCACCAATTCCGTCCGGGCATTGTCCCGATGTAGGGCAAGTAATGGTGGCAGCTGGATCAGCAACTGTTGAAAACCACTGGCCGGTATTCACCTGAGTTGGTAAAAAGAAAGAATTCTCAAAACCATCTGTAATGAATTCAGAATCAATTATCACAGCCGGATCTGAACTTTCATGAAACGCCTGCCAGCCTCCTGATGGAGCAGGTTCCAACCACAAGTTTCCGTTATGAACCTGATCACCAATGGCATCGCTAACCAATAGCCCAACCTGATGCTCATTAAACGTATTAGCAATAAGATCGGTATTGGCATCAGAAAACATGATTTTCAATCCGGTATCCGTTTGGTCCATGTCGTTACATATAAAAGTAGAAGAGGCATCACTGTTGATTTCAATGCCAAACTCCGTATCATTTACAGTGCCCACTTCTAACTCTGCAATTTCATTACAGCCAATAAACCCACGAGACGTATTCACCTTCATACCGTAGCCCGTAGAGGAAGAAAAGTTGCTTCCATCAGAAAGAATACTATTGTTGCGGATAGAAATAAACCTGCCATTTTGTAGAGTAATGCCTTTTGAGAGCTCTGCACTAATAGAAGAGAAAAGGTTATTTTCTAATCGATAAGCTCCAAGGACTACCCCAAATGGATTTTCATTTGCAATTATACCTCTAGCTTCGGGAGGAAAGATAAACGAGGTGAATTGCTGAGGAGAGAACGAGAAATCGTTATTACCTACTAAAACTAATGCAGGAGTGTTTTGAGATAGCGATACACCCGTCATAAACTGACGCTGATCTCCAGATAGGCTGTTGTTTCGGATAACGATTCGGTTAGACTGCTCGACGTTAAAGCCAATACGGTTATTCTCCATATTGTTTTCTTGAGCAAAGACTACTGACTTTTGCCCCTTTATTCCAATGTCGCAATTCTCAAAGGTGGTTGTACCATTTTTGCCAAACCCTCGTTGAAAAAGTAAATCATATGGAGAAGCGGAGTTTGTGAAAATTCCAAGCCCATCAGGCATGTTTAAGAAACGAGAATTTTCGACTGAAGCACTTGAGTTAATTAGTACAATTCCATTCTCAAGTTCACTGTAAGTATTCCAAGCAGCTACACCGGGAGCTTGGGCACCAGATAAATCAACTGCACTCATATCATGGGCCTCAACCCCTGCATATCCCATACTATACTGTGAGCTTTTCAATTCTGGTGCAGTAAAGTTGTTGCCAAAAAAACTGGAAAGCTCGGCTTCTGGTCCGGTGCTTGACGTAGGGAAGTATAGGCCTACACGGTTGTTGATGAAGTCATTATACCTAAGTGAAACTACACTGCCGCCATTGGCCGTGATTCCTCTCAGGGCATCTTCTATTATGGATTCAGAAAGAACAAGAGAGCTTCCTGATTCTAGTTCTATGGTTTCCCAAAGTTCACTACACCCAAAAAAGGTTGCATCCTCTGCCTTCAAGGTGTTTCCTGACTCAACAAGTATTTTTGCGTTTGGTCCGAGTCCAATATCAATTCCTGTGGGTAGGGATTGATTTTGGTCGATAACGAGTGTTCCATTTACTTGAAGCTGTATCCCTCCAATTTGAGGAGTAAATGTTAAGGTTGAAACATCAACAGAAGTGCCTGAGGCGATGGTAGTTTCTGGGTAATCCGGATCAAAGAAGCTATCAGAATCGACGGAAGCGCAACCCGAGGCTGATACTGTTGCAGAAAACCTGGCAAGCCCAACCCCTCCTACTAAGTCATTTACCTTAACCCTCATGTAAAAAAAAGATACTTCAGTGTCTAGATAAGATGGCAGATCAGTTGTAAGTATCCATAAGTTTTCACCGAATGAGTTGGTTCCATTAGCAGAAAACCCCATATTATCCACCACTTCAAATTCCTCCTCTAAGGCAATCTCAATAGTGACGCCTAAGAGAGGGTCTTCGTTGCTACCTCTAACTTGAATCTCCAATAATAGTTCTGAGCAATCAATAAGAGTAGAGTTGCCTAGATGTTTTATGCCAACTTCAAATGGGCATTGTTCAATTCTACCTGCGTAAGAAATACCAGGCAAACAGAGAGCTAAGGCTAAAAGGATTATTGTCCTTTTAGTAGAAATAATTAATTCCATAATAAATAGGTATTTAGAGAACGTTTAAAATTTAGATTTAAGGCAAAACAAAAGCATTTTGCCATTCTTGTCATTGGCAACTCAGGGCACTAAGCTCAGCTTTCCTAATTAAAAGGAACTACGTATTAGTGACCGGTTCCCGGACAAAATTATCAGGATATCAAAAGTGAGTCAACCAAGGGTTTAGCCAACCTGACTGAAGCCTAATAAGTCCCAATAAATACTCTTCATACAATTTTATTAAGCGCCAGCGCGTGCATTTATTAGAAAGAAAAAAGAACAACAAAGCCAGGCAATAAAACTTATCGATCTGACCCTATTCTGAAATTTTGTATCGCAATGCTTATTCAATTAGATGCAAGATACCCCCCCCGCGATATTTCCAAATATCTCTAAAGGTTTTTTGAAAAAACATTGTATAAAGGCAATCTAAATTGCACTTAAGAAGCAATTCCACTACTGATTGATCCAATCCACCACTCATTTCCATTTTCATTCCTATCTTTAGGCACAATCCCCAAGCCAAGCGCTAATCAAATTGTGTAACCATTAAAGACGTATGAAGCAATTAAACATTCTCGCTTTTAGCCTGATGCTGCTTTTTTTCCTCAATGCCTGCGCGACTTCGCAAAAAACATCAGAAGCTTCGGCTGAAGCCACTGCCAGCACCGAAAGCAAGGAAGAGGACAAGAAAAAAGACAAAGACAAGGACAAAGGCTACGACGACATTATCACGGACGAAGCCATCACGGATGAGGGGCTTTTCACCACGCACAAAGTGGAAGACAAGTACTACTTTGAAATCCCGACGGAGCTGCTCAGCAAGGAAATTCTGGTGGTCAGCCGGATTTCCGGGCATGTGAAAGGGCTCAATTTTGGCGGGGCAGGCATGAAGTCCCGCCCGCAGCAGGTCATCCGCTGGGAGCAGCAGGACGATCACATCCTGTTGCGCTCGGTTTCCTACAACAGCGTGGCCAGTTTTGAAGACCCGATCTACGAGTCGGTGAAGAACAACAACTTTGAGCCCATTATCGAACGCTTCAAAATTGAAACGTACAACCCGGATTCCACGGCAGTGGTCCTGGAGGTTGGGAAGTTCTTTGTAGAAGATGTGCCTATGCTGGGCCCACTTTCAGACAGTCAGCGGAAAAACTTTGGCATTAAAGGGCTGGATGGCGGCCGCAGCTTTATCAAACATATGAAAGCCTACCCGTCCAATGTAGAGGTGCGCCATGTACTGACCTTCAAAGGCAGTGACCTGCCAGACAATCAGCTGACCGGCACGCTTTCCATTGAAATGAACCAGTCCTTTATCGAACTACCCGAAGAGCCCTGGCAGCCCCGCTACTACGATGACCGGGTGAGCTATTTCAGCCTGAGCCAGATTGACTACAGCGCCGATGAGCAGAAGGCAGCCAGAAAGCGGTACATCACTCGTTGGCGGCTCGACCCTTCCGATATGGAAGCCTACAAGCGGGGCGAACTGGTGGAGCCTAAAAAGCCCATCGTTTACTACATCGATCCAGCCACACCGGAAAAATGGCGCCCCTACCTCAAGCAGGGCGTGGAAGACTGGCAGAGCGCTTTTGAAGCCGCTGGTTTTAAGGATGCCATCATTGCCAAAGACCCACCGAGCAAGGAGGAAGACCCGGAATGGAGCCCGGAGGATGTCCGCTATTCGGTTATCCGTTACGTTTCTACGGAGATTCAGAATGCTATGGGCCCGCACGTGCATGACCCGCGCACTGGCGAAATCCTGGAAAGCGATATCATCTGGTACCACAATGTGATGAACCTCCTCCGCAACTGGTTTCTCATCCAAACGGCTGCCGTTAACCCGGCTGCCCGCAGCGTGAAATTTGAAGATGAGTTAATGGGCGAGCTGATCCGCTTTGTGGCGGCGCACGAGGTTGGGCATACTCTGGGACTGCCCCACAATATGGGCTCAAGCGTAGCCTACCCGGTAGACTCTCTGCGCAAAGCCGGTTTTGTGCAGCGCATGGGCGTGGCACCATCTATTATGGATTACGCCCGTTTCAACTATGTGGCCCAGCCCGAAGATGAAGGTGCAGGCCTTTTCCCGACGATTGGCCCTTACGACACCTGGTCGATCATTTATGGCTACAAGCTCATTCCGGATAGCGACAGTGCCGAAGGCGAACGCGCTACGCTGAATGAGTGGATCAAAGAGCGGGCAGACGACCCGGTTTACCGTTTCGGTCAGCAACAGTGGCGCGTAGTGGACCCCAGTGCGCAGACGGAAGACCTCAGTGGTGAGCCGGTCAAAGCAAGCGACCTGGGCATCAAAAATCTGCAGCGGATACTGCCCCAACTCATCGACTGGACCAAGCGCGAAGGAGAAGACTACGATGACCTGGAAGAGCTGTACAAGCAGGTCGCCGGGCAATTCCGCCGCTACGTGGGCCATGTAGGCAATAACGTAGGCGGTGTTTACGAATACGACAAAACCTACGATCAGGAAGGCCCCGTGTACACCCACGTACCGAAGGACCGTCAGAAAGCCGCTGTGGATTTCCTCGACCGGCAACTGTTCACTACTCCATCCTGGATGATCGATAAGGACATTATCTCCCGGGTAGGCGCTACGGTGATTGTGGACCTTATCCGGGGCTTACAGTCTTATGGCATCAACCTCCTGTTCGGCAGCAAGCGCCTGAACCGGATGATGGAGAGCGAAGCGCTCAATGGTACGGACGCTTACACCATGGGGAGCCTTTTCAAAGATACCCGCGATGCCATCTTCCGGGAAGTCCGGCAGGGCGATGCCGTAGGCCCTTACCGCCGCAACCTGCAGCGCCTCTACGTTGACCAAATGGGCGAATTGCTCATGGAGTCCGGCGAGGACGCCGACTACAGTGACCAAAAAGCGATGGCTCGTGCCAGCTTGTCCAGGATTGAAAAACTGCTGGAAGCTCAGGGCGGTAAGGCCAAAGATGCAGCCACCACCGCTCACTATGAAGACCTGCTGGCCCGTATCGACCTGATACAGGAAGGCAAAATGCCCGCTGGCAAAAGTGGCCGTTCAAGCAGCCTGCAGGAAAGCGATTTCCACTTCAACTGCTGGCATGATTAGCATTGAATGCTGACGCCTTGACGAAAATCAACCACCGCCCCTTTCCGAAAACTCCGGAAAGGGGCGGTTTCTTTGCAGGAAGGTGTTATTTTTGGCGCACAACAATACCACATCAGTTATGCAACAATCTCCTTTCCGGTTTATCGCATCCGCTTCCCTTTTGGCAATCGCACTCTATGCCCTTTCCTGCAGCAGCGAAACCGCCCCCGAAACCACCGAGCCCAAACTGACCGCCTCCTCTATCAATCCCAATGGCGATAGCGAGCTCGCGCTGCTGATGCGCGCCATGTACGACGATGCCGCACAGATGAAGAAAGCCATTGAAAATGGAGAACAGCCGGTTTCCCAGCTGGATCATGAAAAAATCCTAACCGCCTCCGCTACTGAACCAGAGAAAGCCGCCTCTGACACGTACAAAGTCCACGCTCAGTCTTACCTTCAAACCCTAAAAGCACTGGAAAAAGCTGATGTAGCGGAAGCCCAGGTATTATTCAAGGATATGGTAGACAGCTGCATGGGCTGCCATACCGCGCTTTGCCCTGGACCAAAGATGAAGATTAAGCATTTGTATTAGCGGTTGTCAAAATCCAATATCCCATACCGCTGTATCTCCTGGGGGAACCTGAAAAGTCTTTGTTCGGATACCTCCCATTGCAATGTATTGGCGAATTTCCGTTAAGACTTCTACTTCAAATGCAGCGGGAATAGGGGCATACACCGTTTTATTACTAAAAGAGTCAAGTTCATGAACCCCAAAAACAGGAGTTATTAAGCCAGTTCCATTTGGATAGCCCGGCTTTTTCAAGCGATTAACAAACTTCACAGGCACTACCCCTTCTCCGGGTACCAATTCACCAGTCGAACTTCAGTTGCTGTAGTCTTTTCATTAACCATTGCTTTGAACTGCTCCACATCACTAAAAGTACCGTCTCCATTGCGGTAGTGGTAGGGATAAACCACCTTTGGCTTAAAGTCAGTTACCGCAGAGGCTGCCTGCTCAATGCCCATGGTGTAGGGCAGGTTCATGCAAACAAATGCGATATCGATATTTTCCAGCTTTCGCATTTCGTCAATGTCTTCCGTATCGCCTGAAATGTAGACGTGCTTACCGGCAATCTGAATCACGTACCCATTGCCCCAGCCTTTGGGATGGCGGGAATCTTCGGTCTCCAGAAGGTTGGTGCAAGCTTAAAAGGTTAAAAACCGGATTGTGTTTAGGGGATTTCACTAAAAGGAGACCAGAAAGAAAAAAAGTAATAAATTAGAGCTTCTTCAATCTAACTTTGTTTGTTTAGTTCTTGATGAATCCAGGCCTTCAAAACCGCTTCACTTTGTAAAAAATCTGACCCACATGAAATTTCCAATATCCATCACCTTACTATTAGCCCTGTTCACCCTGCCTTTCCTAAGCAGCTGCAATCTGGACGATGGCACTGATGTAGCCCCGGAAGAAGGCCTTCCTACCATCGATATCGGTTCCTACAGCTTGTTGCCGGAGAGCATTGCCCAAATCCCCTATGTTAACCAATCCGGGATTATTTTTGTGGATACATTCGGAACAGAAGTCTTTTTTAGCATTGAAGAAGAGGATATTTTCGAGTCCAATGGTTCGAACTACTACCGCTACGATGTCTTTGAAGAAGGAGATACGGTGGTTTATGAGTTCAATACAGAGATAAAGACCTTCAATCTGGAATCCACCGCACTCGGCATGCAGTTCAGGCTCCGGCTAAGGGCTATGCCTTACTACGCAGACCCCGAAAGTGAGGCGGTTGCGGACGTTATGGAAATCTCACTGCCCTTCCTTAATTCACCCAGCTTCTCCAGCCAAATTGTTTTTCGGCATGAGGTGGACACCCGGTCCTACCCTACCTCCTTCAACAATGAACCTATTCCGGAAATTGAAATATTTGACCGGACGTTCACAGAAGTAATCTGGAATGATTATACCAATCCCATATCCCAGGTCTACTTTAATTTTGAGTATGGCATCGTTTCCTTTACGGACTACCAGGGGAAGCAGTGGCGGTTTGAGGACTTTCAGTAAAACAGAACAGGCTCCTTCCTTCCGGAGGGAGACCTGTTCATGCATAAATTGTAGCCTAACAGTTGTCCCAGGGGCCGCCTTTTTTTACATTGGTAAACCGGGCGCCATCCAACCGGAAGAGCCCGCCGCCCCCACCGACCCACAGGCGGCCTATGCGGTCCTCAAATACATCTTGAACAGCCTGTACACCAAGCCCGTCCAATTCGTTGTAATTGCGTAGTCGAATACCATCGTAACGGTACAGCCCAAAACCCTCTGAGCTGAACCAGATTTCGCCCTGATAGTCCCGGTAAACTTTCCAGGCTTCATCGTCTCCAATGGTGTCATTTGCTTTGAAGTGCAGTTGGGTCTTGCCTTCTGCATAATAGCTGACGCCATTGAACATCGTACCCAGCCAAAGCCCGCCTTTCTCATCCGGCACAATGCTGGAAATAGAATTCCCCGCCAGTCCGTCTGCTGTAGTATAATTAGTGAATGTATTACCGTCATAGTGGTATAGCCCGCTGCCATCCGTGCCCAACCAGAGCTGCCCGGCCGCATCTTCGGCAATGCACATGACCCGGTTGGCGTCCAGCGTTTCCAAAGGCTCGGGCGCAGCAGAGGGTGGTAAAGCAACCTGGACAAACCGACCGTTTTCGAACCGGCAAAGCTCCTTCAGCGTGCCTACCCAGATTTGCCCGTTCCGGTCTTCCAGAATACTCCAGGCCCAATTGCTGGGCAGCCCATCTGCTGTGGTATAAGTGGTGAAAGCCTTGCCATCGTAGACCGAAACGCCACCATTGGTCGTCAGCCAGAGACGCCCCTGTTGGTCTTCTGCCATACCTGTCACCTGCGAGCCACCGAGCCCCTCTGCTGTGGAAAAGTACCTGAGCTGTTGCCCGTCATAGCGGCACACCCCAAACTGATTGGTGCCAAACCAGAGGTCGCCATTTTTGTCTTGGAAAATACGGCGCACATACTCGCCGACTTGCATTTCTTCGGGTTTCTGTTGTCCAAGCGCTGCATAATAGGCATCCTCCAGACCGTAGCTGGCCGAACAGCCCTTGCCACTTGCAACGGCACTCTGGCCTGCACGGGTAAATACCGCTCTGCCGGTTTCCGTTTCAGCGGGGGGAGAAGACGGGCTGCAAGCCGCGCCAAGGAATACAAGCCCCGTCAAAATCAAGGCTGGGAAATCAATTTTCAGTTGCTTCATCATTGGTCGATTATTTTTCATAAAGCTACCGGGAAAGGAGGCTTGGTTGCCAGTTTGAATTGTAAATTAGTGTAAAACCCCTTGTAAAACAGTGCGAATGTGGGGATTTACCAATAGCTTTGAACTATGAGCGCGAAGTACTGGATTCTAATTTTGGGGCTGGCTCCTGCCCTGTTTTGCCGGGCCAGCGGAACGGACGCCGCCTTCCTGCAGGAAGACAGCCACGTAGCCGTAACGCTGCGGGCCATTGGGCATGAGCTACTGCTTAGTGTTGGAGATAGTACTTCAAGGGTGTTGCCCGTACAGCAGGTCGGCAACCGGTATAAAGTGCCGTTTGAAACGGCATTTCCGCTCGACCCTACTCATCTTACCACTTTGGTGGAACAGGTCACTACAGGCCGGGCTTTCCCCAATGATTATATTGTGGAAGTGGAAGCTTGCGATGCCCTGGAAATCGTTTACGCCTACGAGATCAGAGACGAAGCGAACAGCAACCTCATTCCCTGTCAGGGACGGGCGTTGCCTACGGATTGCTACAACCTGGTCTTCACCTTTCCGGAGGACAGGATAGAAATGGCTGCAGAGGGTGCTGAACCTATCGCTAACTATTATAAATACGCTGCCCTGGCTTTTCTCTTCTTTCTATTGGCTGGTACTGTTTTCTACTTTAGCAAAAGGCGATCAAAAGCGCCTGTCGGGACAGCAGGTCACCGTACGCTCGGCAGTTTCCGCTTTTCGCCAACCGCTATGGAACTCTCTATAGACGGGCAAGTCACCTCCCTCACCGCCAAAGAAGCCGAACTGCTCGCGCTGCTACATGACCATGCTAATGAAACGCTGGAACGGGATCTCCTACTCAAAACCATTTGGGGCAACGAAGACAGCTATGTGGGCCGTACCCTTGATGTATTTGTCTCCCGCCTGCGCAAGAAGCTGGAAGGCGACCCCGCTGTTAAGATTGCCAATGTGCGGGGCGTAGGGTATAAATTAGTGCTTATTTCTCAGAAATAGCCTTTTGCAATTTGTAAGACGTAGAGTTGCTGGCAAACGATGGAAATTATTGGTATATTGTTTAGCATTATAGGATTCAAGTGAAAACGCCAACGCCCTGTTTTCGCTCCAACCCCATGTGAAATGAAACCGCTCCTGCTAATCTTCAGTTTCTTCATCTCATCGGCTGTGCTTGGACAAGTCCCCTTTTGTGCATTAGGTGCTGAGTGGGGAGGCTATGTTCAATGTTCGCCCGCCTGGTTCCCCTGTGCACCGGGATACCCATTTTCCTACACAGCTAAAGTGACTGAAGATACCATCATACAGGGTAAGTACTGCACCATTATTCCTGAACAGGACTGGTGGGCTACCTCAAGCCCGCTCCCTAACTTAATTGTGCACCAGGATGGGCATCAGATTTACCGATACGACAGAGATTCAGCAGATTTCAAGCTTGTAATGGACTTTGAAAAGAATGTGGGCGAATCATGGCAAATTGAAGTGCCTAAGTACTGGACAGGTAACGATATCGACACTTTAACTGTAACAGTGACGGAAAAAGATGGACCACTCAGACGGGTAAATATCAACGAGTGGGTGGACAATATACTACTCTATGAGGGCTTCGGTGGCGTAAACCCCAACTGCAGAATGTTTATCAGCCCATCCTTTTTTTACGTTAGTGATCCTTTCGTATGGGACGAGCTGACCTGCTATTCAGACCCAGTTGAAGGCTTGTTATATGGAAGCTCAACGGGATGCATGCCAACTTCTACCCATGACTCAAAACCTAAGGAAGTGGCTTACCGGATTTTCCCGAACCCGGCCTCTGCTCAAATCAACATAGTGAGCAGCTATCCTAATCATTTCAATGAAACCGCAGAATGGATATTAGTGGATGCCGTTGGTAAAGAAGTCCAGCGTGAACAGTTGCGCTCCGGATCTACAGCATCCATTGCAAGACTGGATAACTTACCTGAAGGCATCTATTTCTGGAAAATAATGGTTAAGCATCAATCCGTCGAGACAGGTAAATTATTGATAGCCAGATAAAGGACTTGACCAATTCTGTGAAATTCTGATTGACGGCTTAATCAAAAAAGCCAGTTGTTATCTCACCGAATCATAAATCTGCAGTTTGCTCCACAACCCCTTCGTCTTTTCAATAAAGTCAAGGTGTACCTGTTCCTTTTGATATTGGTCATGCTCAATCTTAGATGCAAACGTAACAATCAGGCAAAAGTCATAGGAATTGTCCACTACTGCCCGGTCTGTGCCGGCAGGCGTACCGATATGCATGCTCTGAGCGTAAGCAGAAGATCTGATAAAATCCTCCATATCCTTGCGGAAGGTGGCTTTGGCCGCTTCACTCTGCCCTTCCATCCAGAACAGGACGATATGGGCAAAGTCGCCCGAAATGGGGCGGGGAAGTTTTGTGGACGTGCAGGAGGACAGCACCGTCAACAGGACAATACAGGATAAAATATAGGTTTTCATCAAGCTGATTTTATAGTATTTCTAAAGTCCGCAATTGCAGGAAGCTTTCAGTTCCCGTAATTGTTGTCTTATTTTTTGAGACCGGTAATCCTTATAGTCCTCTGCCAACAAAGCTTCCGTTTCCCTGATAAGAAAACGAATATCCGTCACGTCCGGGCGTTTTTTTCTGGGAAGCCCAAGGTAGTATTCAGCCAGTTCAATCATGCCTTCACACCGGTACAAGCGGTTAATGTCCAGCGCCATACTTCCCATTTGGTTGAAAAGCTGAATTTCCGAAGAAGTCAGATGGAAAGATTTGACCACCTCATTGAGTGCTTCTGCCCACTCTGCCCGGTCTTCTTTGCTGCCTTCTTGCAGCTTCAGCAAGCCGGTCAGGGAAAGGAGGTAATAATGTATTACGGAAGAGCGGTAAGCCTGAGGTGAATTTTGGTAATGATTCCTAATAGCCGCAACCAGTACCTCCATTGCGGCATCCGGATACCCCATTTTCTTTTTTAACTCTGCATCTGTTAAATGCATTTGATAGCTCAAAGGCTGGAAATTTGCAGGATTTTGGAAAAACAAACCTTCCACTTCTGCACGGACCAAATTGAGGTAACCTTTGGCGCGCGACAGTTCTCCGAGTTCCAGGGCCACTCTTGCCCTGAAAATATCAATGGTCAGCAACTGTCCTTTTACCAGCTGCTGAACCTGAGGGTGCAAACCATTGGTGCGATCTACCAGAGCGCTGCTACGATCTAAAATTCGATAAGCAGCTTCTAAGTCCTTGCTCCCTATCGCATTCATGGCCCCGAAGAAAGCGATCAGGTTGAGCCCGGAAAGGTACCCCTGCAACAATTGCACACTGGGGGCCGGTTGTGCCTCCAACAATTTTAAGGCTCCTTCTGCATGGGCTATACCTTCAGTGTATTGCCCGGTCCGAAAAGCAAGATACGATGCGAATTGTTGAAGTTCAGCTCTAAGGTTGCCTCCATCGTAAATACCAGTTTCAATATAATCATCAAGGCGTGCGATAAGACCATTTGTTTCCGAAAGCGCATGCCCAGGCTGATGATTGAAAAGCCGTATGCCAACAAGGCTGGAATAAACCATGCGAAGTGCACCGTAAGAAGATATATTTTGATCAGGCTGAAAGTAAGATGTCAGTTCCGCAGCTTCCTCATAGGCCCGGGCAGCCCGTTCAGTATGTCCCGCCGTAAACAGAAAGCCACCGTACCTAAGCAATGTTTGGGCGTAGTACCATACCAGATTAAGCGGACTTTGACCATAATGTTCACGCATGTAACCTAACACCTCTTGATAGACGATATCGGCTTCTGCGAAAGGTGCTACGGTGGGGACCCTTAAGGCCAGATTGGACAGCAGTATAAACCGGTTAGGCAGTCGCCATAGTGCAGGGGATTGCATGAGCCTGTCCAGAGTATCCTGAACGGCAAGGCACAAGGAGTCATAATGGATGGCCTGCCGGATTTTTTCCTGGGCCTGGCTGAAGCCAGCCTTATCCTGAAGATTGCCTTGGGTATTCACTCCTTTTTGGAAATAGGCGTTTGCCAAAAAACCGTAAGCCTGGTTCCTTATACTCAACAAAATCGTGTCTCGCTGATCCTGATAGGCATCACACAGCCTGAGAGCTTCCAGGGCATGAGCTTCCATAGCACTTGTATTTTGCAGGCCACCCTGCACAAAACCCAGTTCACTCTCAATTTGCAACAGCGTTAATGTATCCGAAGCAATACGCTTCGTTCGAGTCAGCACAAGGTTGGCGTTGTAATAATCGTTGACACTCTCTGCCAGAAAACGCCCATAATGCAGCATCACCTCCACATCCTCCTGCAAGGTAACCGATTGCCGGAGCAATTTGCCTATTTCGGCATTCAGGGAGTCAAAGTGGGCCGGGCTGAACCGCAGCATCATGATCCGGGCCTGCAGATAGCAGCCCTTAGCTACTTGTTTTTTGGTGCCCTCCAGTTCACTAAGGACCAATAAGGTGCTATCCAGTTTACCCTGTGCAAAGTACTGCTGTGCTCTTGCGGTAAGCGTATCCGGGCTATTGGCCAGTAGTTTTTCCACCTCCCGGTACTTGTTGACCCACCGGGCAATCGCCTCATCGCGCATTTCGATGACTCCGGTTAGCTGTTTGTTCTTTTGCCTGGAAAACTTAAGCTCACGCAGCAATTCCACCGACAACTGCTCCGGCAGATGGTAGTGGATCACTTTTTTCATAACGTAGGATATTTCCGCTACCTCCGCATACACCACCGGGCTTTGATTCCCCTGTGTGCTGACCGAACTGCCGAAAGCATTTGGGAAATAGGAACGGACCTGTCCTTGTTCCGGAAATATCCCCAGCAAGGACTCGACCTCAAGGAAATCGCCTTGCTCAAGTGCTGCCCTGGCCCGCTGAGCCCGTTGGGTATCTCCTAATTCGCTGATCGTCCCGGCCAATTGATTGTACCTCGATATCCAGGCTGCGATCGCTTCATCGCTTTTTTTCTGGTCTACCTTATTGGTTATCAGCAGGCCGGCAAGCAGCGGAATGAGATCCTCAGGGATGGGCTCATTTACGGCTACTTCATTGTGATAGCGCAGGGCGCTTTGCGTAGCAAAAACAACCGGGCTTTGATCACCGTAGGTTGCCGTGTTTTCCTGACCGTACAAAGAAAAGGCCACGAGCAGGGTAAAAGTGGATAGTAAGGTTCGTTTCATTCCTGATGGCTTGAAGAGTCCTGAACAGTGGTGTTTTGGAAGTTCAGCGTGGCATTATCACCCGTCACTACCGGGCTTTGGTTACCGTGCGTAACAGCTTTCACGGCGGGTTCTTCTTTGTCTGTCTTCAGGTTATAAGCCCAAAGGCTTCCAAGGAACAGGAGGATCAGCAGGCCAGCCGCAGCCCACATCCACTTACCTCGACGCCTGCGCACCGCTGGCCCTTCTCCAATCTGGTCGATCAGATCAAAAAGCGCACGGGCAGACCGGGCCTGTTGTACGTTATAGTCCTCTACGGAAACCGTACCGGTCTTCCAGGATTGCTCATTGGCAAAAAAGTTATGGACGATGGTGTCCCGGTGGGCCTCCAGGCGTTCGGGGACCTCAGCCTGGCTCAACATTTTAAAAGCAGCAGTTAAATCGCCTGATTTGGCCAGTTGGCGTATTTCAGCCAATGAAGATAGTGGTGGTTTCATAAGAGTAAAGTATTGCTTTTGCCAGAGTTTGGCAAATGGAAAATATTTTCGCTTTGCACCACCCCTGGAAACTGTGTAACAAGTTGCACAAAACAGAAATTGACTACCGGCTATCAATACCAGGGGGGCAACCCTCTGCTTAAGCGCGATAGTTGCTGGGGTAGAGCTTCCCGCTCTGCTCCAGCTTATCCACGAATGCTGCCAGGCTATTCAAGTAGTGCAATTTTTTATGTACACAAATTAATCCGCCAGGATATCAATTTCTGCCATACAAGCCGCCCGCCCGCCATCAGTTGCCTGATGCACGCGGAGGGTTAAGTACCGGGCTTTCACAGGTTCCTTGAAGTAGTGCATCCGCTGAGTCGGATCATTCATCAGGTTCCCAAACCGGAAAGTTTCTCCCGGCATGAAGTACCTGCCATCGAGGCTGGTTTCCACCTGCCCGCCTTCCAGCTTGCTAAGGCTTCTGTCGGCTGGCGGAGTGTAGGCAAAACCAGTCAGGGTATGCTCACGACCCAGATCAATCGTCAGGTAGTGGGGCTCAGGGGAGGGCTCCGGGCACCAGGAAGTTTTTGGGTCACCATCAAAAGCCAGGGCGGCTTCATAGCCGACTTCCTTACTATCGGCGCGGAGGACCGTCCAATCCGTTTTGAGCAGTCCAAACACAGCGGCAGCTACACTCCCCTGCTCCCGGGCTGCGATTGCCCGCGCTTTCACCAACCCTGAAGGTTGCATAAAAGGCGAGGAATACCGAAGCGCTTCTTCACCAGGCGTGGATCCGTCAGTGGTATAGTGAATGGCATATCCCCGGTTGAGGTTGCCCACTACATCTTCCCCGTGAGGCTTCCACCCAAAATCGTGCTGCTTTGGATGGATGTGGACTTGCCCCGTGCTGTCCCTGCTGATAACCAGCTGTGGCAGGCGAGGCCGGTAGTAATGAGCGGAAATCGTCGCAATAGCTGGTGGTAGCCGCCAGGCCGATACGACAAGCTTAAACCGCTGCGCAGTCACCTCCGGAAACCGCAGGATTCGCTGATAACCAATATTGCTGGCTGCTGCGAGGTGTTCCCATTGTCCATTCTGCCAGGCATACAGGGCATGAGCCTCCACTCTTTCGCTATGCGTGGTAATCGCTTCCTGAATGCGGAACCGGTTGGCAGTTATGGGTTCGGGGGCTTCGAGGATGATGGCGCTATCGCCTTTGGTAAGCAAGTGGAAAGTCGCAGGGTCATTATCCAGCACCTCTGCCGGACCTGAAGCCCCCTCCAGGAGATCCGCTCCATACGTTTCCTGAATCCGCTTCCCAACTTCTTCGAGCACAGCCACATCCTCATCAGAGAACCGCCCTTCCCGGTTAGGGGGGATATTCAGCAGGAAGACAGAATTACCGCCCACAGAACGTTCGTACATATCGTACACATCATCTGCGCTGCGTACCCGCTGTTTCGTATCATCCCGGAAAAACCAGCCTTCGCGGATGGAGGTGTTCGTCTCCGCCATTTGGTAATGCAGGTACCGCCCTTTCGCCAATTGCTCCCGTTCACCAATGGCTTCTGCGGTCAGGTCGCTGAAGTGGTTCATTTGGCGGGGATCTTCTTCGTAGGGTATGATGTTCCACTCCGTATTGCGGGTTTTCCCGGCTTCATTCCCACACCAGCGCACGTCCTGCCGGCCAAAGACCACCGCTTCCGGTGCCAGTTGTTGAATTAGTTCCTTCCACGCCAGGTAATCGTACTGCTGCCCGCCTTTGCGCTTCGGGTGGGCGCCATCCAGCCATACCTCATGGATAGGACCGTACTCGGTCAGTAGCTCAAAAAGCTGATTGAGAAAATATTCGTTGTAGTCGTCCACTTTAAACCTGAATGTAGTGGTATCCTGAAAGGGCCGCCCCGGGACTGGCCGGGGAATCACCCGCTCGGTTGCCTTACTCAGGTTGCCATACAAACCTTCCGGATGTTCAATCTGGTAAAGGTCGGCTGGAGATAGATAAACGCCAAGCTGCAGATCGTATTTGCGGCAGGACTCAGCAAGGGCCCGCATCACATCTCCCTTCCCCTCTTCAAAAGGCGAGGACATAATACCGTGCGAGGTGTACCGCGTTTGCCAAAGACAAAATCCATCGTGGTGCTTCGCGGTAAAAATGACCCGTTTCATACCAGCTGCCTTCATAGCCCTGCACCATTGGTCGGTATCCAGATTTTTGAGGTCGAAAATCTGTGGATCTTCCATTCCCGTCCCCCACTCCATCCGGGTAAAGGTATTGGGGCCAAAGTGGATAAAGGCGATGAACTCATTGCGCAGAGCAGCGCACTGATTGGGCGTAGGCACCACATGGGCAGCTTTCAGAAGGATGGAATCAGGCGTATCATCGGAGTCAACTTCGATAGTGCTTGCAGTGGGCATCAACAAGTCTGTAGGGTCACTTGGGGTGCAAGCTCCAAGCCAGCTCAAGGCCAGTAAAGGGAGTAATAGTCGTGACATAGACGCTTTTGTATTCTACCTTGAAGATACCGCTTTCAAAGCATCAGACCATCCCTCCTTTAAGAAAATGCTAAGGAAAATTTTAAAAATGCGTTAAGCTTCTGACCGACAGAAACATAAAGTAATTAAAAGGAGTCTATTTTCATATAAAAAGGGCGCTGCCCTTCCTGTTAACACCAAAAACGATTAGCTATGAAAAACTTGCTTTACCCTTGTATGGCGCTGATCCTAAGCCTTTCCACCCTGTCCTCCTGTACTAAAGATGAAGAAACCGCGTCCCCCACCGGGCCCGCTATCTGGAGCAAATGGGCACCTCATCAGCCTGCTGCCCCTGACCTCACCGACAAAATCAGCAACTCAATGCTCCATGGCGGGTGGACGGTTTCAACTTCTCTGGAGAATCCTACCTTTGAAGGATTTGATGACCCGGCATTATTGGACAATATTACTCAGGAGCTGTCTGCTGCTCAGGTCCCCGAAAACCTGATACAGGAACGCCTCACTTTATTGCAAGACCCTGGTTTTCAATTTAAAGTCAGCAATGATCCCAATACAGCCCGGTTGCTGCTGACCACTGTCAACCACTCTAATGAAGTGGTAAAATCAGTTTCCGAAGCCGTATTTGCCATGCTGTCCCAAAACGCCCGGCGGCTAATCATTACAGACAATCCCCCCGCCGGAGGGATCAGTGGTTCTTCCATGACGACCATCGACCGCCGGGTGTACAGTTGGGCGAGCCTTTTCAAAGGCAGCGATGGAAAAGATATGCGCGCTGAATGGTTCAATGAAGCGGCGGAAATCAGTTACCTGGTTTCCGAAATCACCCCTCCGTCTAAAAATGCCCAAATCCTCCAAATATTACTCCAAACGCTGTACATCATGCATGACTATGCCTCTTTTCTGGATGCTGAAAATTCCGGATCCATCGCCAACCGGGGTATCAGAGACAATCTGGCCTGGCTGTTCCTCACCCTCCACCATCCCGATGAGGCGCAGGAAGACCAGCTTCGTGGCCGGTACTTCAATCACCCGGACGCCAAAAAACCGGGCGATAATCCCAATACTTCCGATTTTGACGAATCTACCGTCAATACCATGTTTGAATTAGTAGAACGTATGCGCGAAAATGGCTATGCCTCTGCTCCGGATCTGCCCTATCAGCCCGTACCCAACTGGTTCGCAGAACAATACGAAACTTTGACCGGGGCACCAATGCCAAACGGCAATTTTGCAGATCAGGCTGCCATTGACCTGGCGATTAAGGCTTGCAATACGTTCCTGGATAACCGAACAGACGCTCGTAACTTCGTCAAAGACTACTACGGAGTTGAATTCCCGTAGACACTGACCGCTCAGGCGGCGATGGCACGGCCGCCGCCTGAGACCAACTGCCTTACCTTGCTCCCGATTCAGCCCCTCGCCAATAACTCTTCCCGGACCGCTTTCAATTCGGAATAATAAGTCAGGGGCCCGGCCAGCGAGCAAATAGCGATAGTCAGGATGGGCCAATTTAAGTCTTCTCCATTCATATAATCTCGGGTGACGGAATAAAATAGCGCAACAATAATCGGGATAAAAATACCGATCATCGTTTTCAGGCCTTTTTCTTTCTTCGTCAACTCTTCTTTGGATAGATCCGTTAGTTTTGGTTTAGCCATAATTTAACCTTTTTAGCGTTGAAATGGGAAATATCCAGCCCAGGTTATCCAATCATTGAACAGCACTGGGTTGCCTTTACAAAACATTTACAGCAAAACACTGTGCACTTTTCAGATCAACTCTCAGCAATATACAGTAAAAAAGATAAAGGCATACAAGAAGACCTCATGCCCGAATTAATGACCTGTTATCCAGGCATTTGGTTTATTAATCTGCACTATTTTATTCCTTGAGCATGACCATTTCCGTACTGATTCACCCTGTGGGCTGCAGCACACTATTCTTAAGATACTGTGATATGAAAATCCGAATTTCTGTGCCCTTCTCAGGCTGACTGCTTTCCATTTCCGCTTCCAGTTTCCGCAAAAAAGCCCGGATAAGGCGGGAACCGAAGCCTTTCTGAACCGTTTCCGGGTGCATGCCCACACCATCATCCTTCACTTCAACGAGCAGGCGCCCACCCGTTTCTTCAATGCTGACCCAGATATTACCCTTTTGTAATCCCTCAAAGGCATACTTGTAAGCATTAGTCAGGAGTTCATTAAGAATCAGGCCGAGCGGAATCATCACAGAGACATCCAGCAGTAGGTTGGGCACTTCCTGGTGCAGCATAATGGTCTTATCTCTAGGCCGGTAGGAAGCCTCCAGGTTGCTGCAGAGATTGGCAACATACTCTGGCAGGTTGACCTGGCTCAGGTTTTCTCCAGTATATAAGTGATGATGGATAATCGACATTGAGCGTACCCGGTTTTCCCCGTCGCTCAGAGCTTCCAGGGCGGAGGGCTCCTCGATATAGCGGGCCTGCAACTGCAGAAGGCTGGAGATGATTTGAAGGTTGTTTTTTACCCGGTGGTGAATTTCCTTAATAAGGTACTCTTTCTCTTCCAGTGCAACCGCCAGTTGCTCCTGCTGACGGCGGTACTTGCGGTACAGCCCATAGAGGAAGATACTCAGCCCGGTGATAAGCACTAAGCCAACAATCCCAATGGTGATCGTCCGGTTTTTCTGGCTGATGACGGCTCTGGCGGTTTGGTTCTCCAGGTCCAGCATAGCAATTTGCTGTTGCTTTTTTTCCGTCTCGTACTGCGCAGACAGCTCATTGATACGGTTGAGCCGCTCGATGCCCGTAACGCTGTCGCTCAGCGTTTTGAATTGCTCCAGCGCTTCAAAGCCACGGCGGTAATCCCCAGTCTGCCGATAGGCTTTGATCAGCAGTTCGTAGGCTTCAGCCCGGTCTTTGAGCCCCATGGAGTATGTGGAATCCGTTTGTGGCAACAACATACTAATGCCGCGTTCATACTCCCCCTCCTCAATTAAGAAATCAGCCAGCAGCCGGCGGCTGGCCGCACTCAGGTCGGGTACATTGATGGAATCAGCGAGGCGGGCGCAGGCTTCAGCGTAAGGAGCTGCAGCTTCCCACTTGTCCATTCGGGTAAGAATGTGCGCCATATTGTAGCGGTTGAGGACTTTGTCATAGTCGCCCTCTGTGGCCTCGCCGATTTGGTAAGCCCGTTCGTAGTGAGTGTAGGCTGCTGTAAAATCACCCTTGTTTTCATAAGCAACTCCCAGGTTGGTGTAAGCAATCTGTTCCTGTAACAGATTACCAGAGAATTGAGCCAAGGCTAGAGTCTCATTTAAGGTAATGATGGCGTCCTCCATACGGTCTGCCTCGCTGTACAGGTGTCCCAGCTTATTACCTGTATCCAGGATTCCAACTGTATCCTGTATGGATTCGTAGGCGCGGTAAGCTTCAAGGACGGCCTCCATGCTTTTCGAGAAATCCCCCATATCAGAATACAAATTGGCCTTAGCCATATTGACGGCAGCTACCAGCCGGGGATGTTTGGCAGCCCGATGAAAAGCCTCGTAACGATTGAAATAAGCCTTGCTCTCTTCAAACCGGTTCAGGTTCTTGTTGAAGATACCATAGTAATACCAAACCACGTCCTCTTTATAACGGCTGCTGTCTGCCGTGTAAAAACTTTCGATATCCCCGAGGATACGAAGGCTCTCTCCTGGCTGCGACCGGGCCTGTGCCCAGGCTTCGTTTAATAAGGAGTCAATGGTAAGCTGCACTTCGCTTTTCTGAGCATGCAGAACAGCCACAACAACGAGGCAAAGCATCAGAAACAATTGTTTTTTCATCGGAGGTCGGTTTCCAGTTTATAGAGGGTTTGGAAATCAAAATCACCCCATGAAGATAGGGCATATCTCCTCAGCTTGCACGCTCTTCTCTCAAAACTATCCGAACGGGTAGCTTCCTGCCGGGGATATCCCTGTAGCTTGCAGACGTATTCTGATACCAAACCTTTTACACCCAAAACCATGCATATATTCCAACCACTCCTGCGATTGAGTTACACCCGTCCAAAGACGACTTTACTGGCGCTTTTCGCCATCACCTTGTTAATGGCAGGGGGACTGAACCAACTGGAAACCCGCAACAGCTTCGACGGTGAACTTCCTGCCGATGATCCCATCAATCAGGGCATTGAAGCCGCCAAAGCAACATTCGGAGAACGAAGCATCGTGCTGATCGGGCTCGAAACCGGATCCGTATACTCTCCGGAGGCCGCCCAAAAGATCATCGATATTTCCAATGAGTTGGCGAAGGTTCCCCATGTGCTTTCTGATGAAATCGTAAGCCTGGCAACCCTCTCCAACGTCAGTCATCGGGACTGGGGGCTGGAAACCGGCGGATTTCTGGATGAGCTGCCGGCCGATGAAGCCGCCTGGCAGCAACTCAAAGCAGATGTGGCAGGCAATGCCATGGTCCTTGACCGGCTGGTTAGTGCCGACGAATCCCTCACGGTTATTGCAGCTGCCCTTGAAGAGGGCTTCGAGGGAGGTACGGTGTATGATGCTGTTTCGGAGCTCGCGGATCACTATGCGGGCCCGGAACGCATCCACATTACCGGAGCGCCGATCCTGGTAGAAGATGTGCAGCGTGGAATCAGTGGCGATTCCCGCCGCTTCATACCCATTGCCATTGTGCTGATCTTCATTGGCTTCTACATCTCCTTCCGGAGGCTACCGGGCGTGCTGCTACCGGTGGGCATGGTCATCATGAGCATACTGTGGACGATGGGTTTCATGGGCTACGCCGGGCTGCCGGTCACCGTGGTCTCCAATGCCCTGCCGGTGATTATGGTAGCGGTGGCCTCTTCCTACGCCATCCACTTCATGAATGCTTACTACCGGCTGGCGGATCAGCACAGTACCGGCCCTGCTTTGGCGGAAGCCACCCTGCAAAAAATCGGATTGCCTATCCTGATTACCGGGCTGACATCAGCTCTGGGCTCCGCAAGCCTTCTGATTTTCAAAATCACCTCCCTGCGGGAGTTTGGTATTATCGGCTCCGTTGGCTTTTTATTAGCCACGGTGATTTGCCTGACTTTTCTGCCGGCAGTATGCGCACTGCTGAAGCCGCCTGCGGGCAAAGCTTACCAATCAGCCGGGCTACAGCGCTTCCTGCGTTCGCTTACGCAAATGGCACAGGGGCACCGGCGCGCTATTACAGTGGCCTATTTACTGCTCATTGCCGGTGCGGTTTACTTCATCGGGCAGGTGAAAATCGGAGATGACTACCTGAAGTTCTTCCCTAAATCCCATCAGGGGCGTGTTGCGGCGGAGACCTTCAACGACAAACTCAGCGGGGTACGCACTATGGATATCGTGGTGGATGCCACGGCCTACGGCGGCATTAAAGACGAAGCCTTTTTCCGTAACCTGAACGGCTTTCAGGATTACCTCATGGATTACGAAGAAGTCGGGCATACCTACTCCTACCGGGATGTAGTACATCACTTAAGTACCAACCTAAACGGGGAAACCGATGCCCTGCCCGGCAGCTCCGAAATTGCACAGTACCTGATGCTCCACGAGATGTCAGCCACCCCGGGCGAGGTCTTTGCGCTCCGCTCCGAAGACGATAATCAGGCCCGCATTCAGGTCTTCCTGAAATCATCAGACCCCGAAGTGCATCAGGCGCTTTACGAAGATATACAGCGTGATGCAGCCCGCTTTTTCCCGGAAGGGAATACGCCTCTGACATTTGGCGGAGACGTCATGCACCGCATCGCCCTCGGCACCTACATCGTGGAGGGGAAGGTACAGAACATCATCCTTGCCCTGCTGATCGTTTTTCTCAGCTGCCTGATCATTTTCCGGTCCCTGCCCAAGAGCCTGATGGCGCTGTTACCCATTACCGTTTCTCTGCTGATGGTCTTTGGGCTGATGGGCGTAATCGGCATACGGCTGGGTATTAGCACTGCCCTGCTTACCGCCATGATTGTGGGCATAGGCGTGGATTTTGCTGTGCACTACCTGGTGGGCTACTTCCGTGACCGGGAGGAAATGCCGGCAGATGAAGCTATCACTCATAACAGCCTCCACACCGGGCAGGCCATTGCTTACGATGCCGCTTCCAATATCGCTGGCTTCAGCGTGCTGTCGTTTTCAGGCTTCCTGCCGGTACAGCACTTTGGCTGGCTGCTGGCCCTGTCCATGCTGCTCATATTTCTGAACACCATGGTGCTGTACCCTGCCCTGCTTACGCAAAAAGAACGGCAACTGGCTACCCCCGAATTTGCATAAACCGACGACGAAGTAGTTTGGGACCAAACATGACTTCGTGCCTGCCCGACATGCCAAGGCAGGCGGGTCGGCATACACTCGTGCGTCGGGTTTGTGCCTAACGCCCAAACCTCTCCGTTCCGAGCATAACCTCATTTTTCAATCCCCAAAAATTCGATACGATGATTTTGGCATTCACTTTGATTGTAACCCTGTTTTCCGCACCTCTACTGCCCGATGCTGCGGCTATCATGGAAGCCCACCGTCAGGCTACTGCTGTGCAGGACCTCACCGGGCAGCTGACATACACCAATATTAGCAAGTCGGGCAGAAAACAGACCCGCACCCTGCAGCAGTACATCCTGCGCACCGACAAGGGCGACTACACCTACAACCTGCTGCTGGAATTTACAGACCCGCAGGACGTGGCTGGCACGGCAACGCTAACGATTCAGCAGGAGCGCAAAGATGACGAGCAGTGGCTTTACCTGCCTGCCCTTCGCATGAGTAAGCGCATTTCGCCCAGCAAAAAGTCCGAC
Source organism: Phaeodactylibacter xiamenensis (assembly GCF_000759025.1). Taxonomy (GTDB): domain Bacteria; phylum Bacteroidota; class Bacteroidia; order Chitinophagales; family Saprospiraceae; genus Phaeodactylibacter; species Phaeodactylibacter xiamenensis. The sequence goes on from NZ_JPOS01000083.1 coordinate 284,438, forward strand.
CGGTTTATGGGCACGGAGATCACCTACGAAGACCTCTCCGGCCACCTTTCAGAACCCATCGACGACTATCAGTATACCCTGCTGGGGGAAGAAACCATCAACGGCCGATCAGCCTACAAGCTCGAAGCGCTGCCCCGAGAGGGCCTGCGTACCCAATACGGCAAACGGTTGTTGTGGATTGACCAAGCTACTCACCTGATGGTGCAGACCCGCTTTTATGGCCACAAAGGCGAACACCTGAAAACCTACACCGCCACAGACATCCGGCCAGTCGGCTCAGGCGGGCACCACCGTGCACATCAAATCAAAATGGAGAATGTACAGACAGGCAATACCACAAAGGTGCAGTACAGCGGCTTTGCGATCAACGCTGGCGTAGATGCGGCCATGTTTTCGACTACCTGGATGGAAACCCGTTAATCCGTGAGGCACCTAAAAAACATACTTAAAACCCTGCTGGGGTTATACCTTTTCGGAATTGTGGCGACCACCGTTGCCCAGGAAGCCGACAACAACTGGTCCACCACGCTCCACGGGCAGGCCAGGGTACTAAGCCGGTATTATCCCGGTCAGAACCCCGCTGGCCTGTACCGCTGGCAGGGGGAAGCACGGGCAGAGCTGGAAGGCGAAGTGAGCTACGGCAAATACTGGAAAGGGCGGGCAGTGGTGATCGCCAATGTCAACCCGGACGAACGCCGCCGCAACCGTCTGTGGGCTAATGAGGCATACGTGTACTACCGTCAGGGTCATTACTTCCTCAAAGCCGGCAAGCAAACGGTCAAGTGGGGCGCACTGACCGGATTCAGCGCAATGGATCTCGCCAACCGCTACGATTACTACGATGTGCTGGACACGGAAGCAGAGCGGCTGGGGCTTTGGGGGCTGGAAGCACGCTACAGCAAAGGGCGTACGGAGCTAATGCTGCGTGCTTTCCATCCCGATAACCGCTCTCGCCTTTACCTGGAAGACAACCGCTGGATAAATCTGCCACAGCGCATGGCTGTACCGGGTGGTGAAGCGGCAATGGCCTATGAGGGCGCAACTTCGCATTACCAAAAACGCCTGCCCCTGCTCAGCGGCAGCCTTTCCACAGAAGTGGGGCGGGTGCAGGTTCGCGGCAGCTGGCTGTATGGCAACAACGATATTCCGCTGAGCCAAATACAATTACAGGAACCGATGGTGAGCCCGGTACCTTATGAAGTGCAGCTCCACTTCGAGCCCATGATGATCAGTGCACTGAATCTGGGCACCTGGGCCGGTGAGTGGAACCTCTGGGGGGAGGCGGCTTTTGTGGACAGTAAACGCATCGGCGAGACCGGAGAAATCACCCCCGACCAGTACACCTTCTGCTCCTTAGGAGCGGACCGCTTCTGGGCCTTTGAGCATCCGGAACGGCACCTGAGGCTGGTGGCGCAGTTCCTGCAGGTCTTTCCGCACCAAAGTGGAACGTACGCGCCCACCGAGATCGATCACATTTTTCAAACTGCTCTGCTGATAGATACTGAATTGCAAATCAACTATAACTGGTCAGCCGCCCTGCGGGCAGTGGGTGAATTCCGCGCCGAAGGCTTTTACCTGGAGCCCCGGCTGATTTGCAAAGCCTGGGCACCGCTGCGGGCGGAGCTTAGCGGTGGCTGGCTCGGCGGATCCGGGCAGAGCTTTTTCGGGCATTTCAAGACCAACAGCAGAATTGCATTACATCTAATTCGACCCATCCTATGAAAACAACATCAACATCCCTATCCACCCATCAGCTGCTGCCGGCCACGGAGTCGGGTTCGGCGCCAGTTATCAATGAAACCCAACTTATGGCGGCCCGCTTTTTCCCTCCCTACATCCACCGGGTGGGGCAGGTCATTAATACGGTGCATCAGGTGCACTCCAAGGCCGGCTGCCGGCTGACAATGGGTGCCCTTTCGGTGGCGGTCCGCCGGCCAGTCAGGGCTGCCGACCGGGCATTTTACGAAAGTGGACAACGGCAGGAGCACCGCTGTGGCAAGCACCGGTTTTACACCTACACCTTTGGGCAGGGACCGGCTGTATTGCTACTCCACGGCTGGTGCAGCAACGGCGCACGCTGGGCACCCTATGTACAGGAACTATGCCGCGCCGGCTATCAGGCCGTCGTGATGGATGCGCCAAGCCACGGACAATCGCCCGGTCGTTTCCTGTCAGTACCAGACTACATCCGCTGTGCCGGGCAGCTCATCCGTTCGCGTGCGCATTGGCATGCCGTTCTGGCCCACTCTATGGGGAGCCTGGCCGGGGTGATCAGTGCGAGTGAGCAAGCCCGTGAAGTCCGTATCGGGAAGTTTGTGCTCATGAGTACCTTTTCCAACTGCGATGCGCTGATGAGCAAATTCGCCCGCTGCCTGGGCGTATCTGAGACCGTACTCTCGGACACGCGGGCATGGATCCCCAAATATACTGGCAAGCCGCTGAGCTATTTTTGCCTCATTGAGCACCTGCAGCAGCTCGGCCCGCCTAATACACTACTGGTAGCCGATGAAAAAGATATTGTCGTACCCCATCAGGAGACCAAAGCGATCCTGAACGCCCTGCCGCATGTAAAGCCCATCATTACGAGCGGGCTGGGGCACAACCTTCGCTGTGATACCGTTCGGCGGCAGGTGCTAAACTTTATAACACCCTAAAACATGCAACACCCGCAACTATCACCCGACACCCTTGAGCAAATGCTACTGGCCGAGCTGGAGAACACCTGGCAGGAAGTGGACACACTGATCCGTGAACAGGAGCAGGCGAGAACCTCCACAGCCATTATCCGGCAACTTCATCCTAAACCGTATATTTGGAACCGGGCATTTCAATATTGTAAACGCCGTACCGCAAGCCTGTATCGCCTATGCAAGACCAACTTCGGATATTGATTGTGGAAGACGAGCCTCTGATTGCAGAGGACATTGCCGACCTTTGCCAGCTCAATGGCTATGAAGTCTGCGGTATCGCTCACCGGGGCGGGCCCGCCCTTACGCTTATTGAGTCGGAGCGCCCGCAGCTGGTTTTGCTGGATATCAACCTGGAAGATCAAATCAGCGGTCTGGACATCGCCGCCTACCTGCGGGAAAAGTATGCCATCCCGTTTATCTTTCTGACCTCCTACGCAGATGCCGGCACCCTGGCGAAAGTCAAAGAAACGGCTCCTTTGGGGTACATCGTCAAGCCCTTCACCGGGGAGCAATTGTACTCCACTATTGAAATTGCCTGGTCTCAACGCACCAAAACCCTGGCACCGGAGCTTGACCTGGAGCGCATCAACAACACCCTGACTGCCCCCCTAAGCCGCCGGGAACAGGAGGTGCTTTCGTGCATCTACAAGGGCAAAAATGCGCAAGCCACAGCAGATGCTCTTTTTATCAGTATCAATACCGTGAAGTTCCATCTAAAAAATATGTATGGCAAATTCGATGTGCACAACCGGGTGGAGCTGCTGTATAAGCTACAGGAGGTGATGAAGGGGTGAGAACTAATTTTTTGGACTTAACAGTTTTGATTAATCCACTGGTTGCTATATTGCTTTTGTTCTGAGATTGAGTACATTTGAATAATGGGCAAACCGGAAAAACATATTATCCTTCGCATTACCAATGAGGGTGTTTTCTACAATAAGGAAGCCTGTATTCCATGGGCGCACACCAACTTCCCACCAAAGAATACCTTTAACTTTAATGAGCGGTCTGAAATCTTTTGGAAAGCCCGGCTGCTTTCCTTTGATGCCGGCCGGTCTCTTCTGAAAGTAGCAATCGTGGACTATGATACAGAAGGGCAGCGGGCTGCTTTTGCCAGGCAAAAGGCTAAGTTCCCTTTCCGGAACCTGTTGTTCAGCCCCTTACAGTGGGAGACGCTGGAACCTCTGATGAATATTTACAACAAGCAGTTATTCCAGCCCATTCTGGAATCCCCTAAAACCTGGCGCATGACCCGGTCATCGGATGAGGATTGGGTGGATTTTTCGGAGCCGGAAGAGCAAAAGACCCGTATTGACCTGCACTTTGAGTATCCACTGAACAAAGCCGTCTTCAAAATGGGCTCTGTAGAGGTGGAGCATCAGGTAAAAGAGCTGCCGGAACAAACCCTGACCCTCCCCATTGAGAATCCGAATATCCTGCCTGAATTTGACCATGTAAAGCCTTTTTTTGCCAAAGCGCTGGGGAAGAAAAAGATCGAAGTGCACGGTTACCTGGAAATTGATGAAGCGGACCACATTGAAATCCGCTGCCAATCGAAAGAAATCAGTCAGATCAATGATAAGTTCATTGCGACTGTTCGGAAGCTGCGACTGGAAGATGCCATTTTCAAGCCCAAAAAAATCACGGTAGAAAAGAGTCTTTTCACCCCTGAGGAGTACTTCGAAGGCTTCGACGAAGCAGAGCTGGGCAACACCATCCGCCAAAGCGACAAAGACTTGCTTACAGAACTGCTGGAGTCCGAAAAAATCAGGAACCGCAAGCAATTACTGTACTTATCCGGCCAGCTTCAGAGCCAAGGCACCGGGCTGCGGTTTACGCTCAGCCCCAAATTCGGCTTCCTCTTTCACGTGGAAGGTGAAACCATGGACCACTTCATCTGGGAGCTGCTTAATAGCCACGCCACCTACATCTGGAGCATAGATCGCCCGGGGACTTCCCTGCAGCATAAATTCCGGCTCATCGAGCGGGAAATCAACTTCATCCGCGAAAACGGCCGCCGGGTCTATCTGGACCATGCCCGAAATGAAGACCTCCTTTTCAGCAAAGTGAACCATGAAAACAGTGAGTCCGGGCTGGTGGATGGGTTTCCGAAGTGGCGGGTACGGGTTGGGGAGGTGTTGGTGTGATTTTGGCTGGATTTGGAGTAAGACAAAGTTTCTTTATTTTGAAGGCTAAAGCCTGTCAAATGAAGGACTCTAAAGTGGAATTAAATACCCGTTATCAAGGTATGGCGGGGTAACAGTGGGGAAAGGGCAACAGACAATAAAACATAACCAACAACTATGGACAAAAGCATCAATGTAAGAGAATGGGTACAGGAACTGCGGGGGCTGAAGGCATCAATAAAACAACGGCAATTATCCCGGCGCGAAGCCATCAAAAGTGCAGACCGCTTACTCGAACAGTACTCCAAGCGCGGTGCGCAGCCTGTAACTGATGTTTTGAACGCCCACCTACAGCTTCATGAGACCAAAAAGCAGATGGAACAAACCATACAGCGCTACCAGGAGCAGCACAATACTCCTGTCAATACCACAACCTATAATGTGTTACTATCCAAATCCAACAGCCTGGAAGATGCGCTGCTTTTACTAGACGAAATGACCGTACTGGGCTTCTATCCAAACACTTACACGCTCAACGGGCTCATCAAGCTAAGCCCGTCTGTTAATGAAGGGCAGCTAATCCTACGTAATTTAAGCAGTTACGATGTAAGCCCTAATATACAAACCTACAATACCTTGCTAAGCAAGGCCAATACCGAAATAGAAAAGGAGAAAATTCTTGAGGAAATGTCCGCCCGGAATATTTCCCGAAATCTCGTCACTTATAATACGCTGATTGGGAAAGCTCCCGACTATACATCTGCGGCATCTCTGTTTATGGAGCTGAAAACCAGAAAATTGCGCCCTCAAATCAATACAATGGTTACTTTGCTAAAAAAAGTAAACAGCAGGGCTGATCTTCAACACCTGCTCCGGCTTCAGGAGGAAGAAAACATTCAACCTAATCATGCCTGGCATACTAACTTACGCAAGGCTGAAGACCGGCTCTGAGCTCAGAAAAAAGCCCGCCCCGAAGGGCAGGCTCCTCACAAAAACAAATTCATATTTTATCTACTGCCGCGGATGCTGAATCGCCGCCTGCGCCGCTGCCAGTCTTGCGATAGGCACGCGGAACGGAGAACAGCTGACGTAATCCAGCCCAATGCGGTGGCAGAAAGCTACGGACTGTGGCTCACCTCCGTGCTCGCCGCAAATGCCAGTCTTGAGGCCAGGACGTTGGGCACGGCCACGCTCAACGGCTAATCTTACAAGCTCGCCTACCCCACGGCGGTCAAGAACCTGGAAGGGATCGTTGACAAGGATGCCTTTTTCGAGATAAATGGGCAGGAAGCCGCCGATGTCATCCCGGCTGAAGCCAAAGCTCATCTGCGTCAAGTCGTTGGTACCGAAGCTGAAGAACTGTGCGATTTCTGCCATTGGCCCGCTGCGCAGGGCAGCACGTGGCGTTTCGATCATTGTACCGAAGAGGTAAGGGATTTCGTCTACACCTAAGGAAGCACATACCTCTTTGTAGATGCACTTAACGATCTTTTCCTGGTCCTGCAGCTCATTACGGGAGCAGGTAACCGGAATCATAATTTCGGGAAGTGCCTGCCGCCCTTCCATATTCAGCTCAGCAGCAGCTTCCAGGATAGCCCGGACTTGGGTCTCCGTAATCTCGGGATAACTGATACCCAGGCGCACGCCACGGTGGCCCAGCATAGGGTTGTTTTCGTGGAGGGCAAGGACGCGTTTTTCCAGAATACTGACGTCAACCGCGAGCTCTTCTGCCAGTTCTTCCAGCCGCTGCCGGTCGTGAGGTACGAATTCATGCAGAGGCGGGTCGAGCAGGCGGATAGTCGCCGGCTTGCCATTCATAACCGCCAGTGTTTTCTTGATATCGCTCTTGATGTAACCGAACAGCTCCTTCAGCGCAGCCCGGCGTTCCTTTCGGTTGGCACTGAGGATCATCTTGCGCAGGAGGTAAAGGGGCTTTTCGCTGCCCTTGCCATAGAACATGTGCTCGGTGCGGAACAAGCCCACACCTTCGGCGCCAAAGCGCAAGGCATTGGCTGCATCGGCAGGAGACTCGGCATTGGCGCGCACGCCCAGCACCTTAGTCTCGTCTACCAGTCCCATTAGCGTTTGGTAGGCTTCGTTATCGGCCAGATCGACATCCACCACGGGCATACTGCCGAGATAGACTTTACCGGTAGCGCCGTTGAGGCTGATGTAGTCGCCTTCTTTCACCTTTGTTCCATCAGGGGTGGTAAAATATCCTTCGGCTTCATTGATATCGAGCCCGTTGCAGCCAACAATACAGCACTTGCCCCAGCCTCGGGTCACAAGGGCTGCGTGGGAGGTCATCCCGCCTTTGGCAGTCAGTACAGCGGCAGCGTGGTACATGCCGTCTACATCTTCCGGCGAGGTTTCTTCGCGCACCAGGATCACGTTTTCGCCGGCTTGCCTGAGCTCTACGGCTTTTTCGGAAGAAAAGACTGCTTTGCCCATGGCACCACCGGGACCAGCAGGCAGACCTTTTGCGATTGGTGTGGCGGCACGTTCAGCCATAGCGTCGAGGCGGGGCAGCAGTAGTTCAGTCAGTTGATTGGGGTTGACCCGCATAAGGGCGGTCGGCCCGTCAATCATACCTTCCTGATACATCTCGGCGGCCATACGAACGGCGGCGGTGCCATTGCGCTTACCGGTACGGGTCTGAAGGATGTAGAGCTTGCCTTTCTCAATCGTAAACTCAAGGTCCTGCATATCTTTGTAGTGGGCCTCAAGTTGCTGTTGATAATTATTCAGCTGTGCATAAATCTCGGGCATCACTTCCTCAAGGGTCTGCAAATTTTCGCTTTGTGAGTTTTTGGAGGCTTCGTTGATCGGCTGTGGCGTGCGGATACCAGCCACCACATCTTCGCCCTGTGCATTGAAGAGGAATTCACCGTAAAACTTATGCTCACCAGTGCCAGGGTTTCGGGTGAAGGCGACACCGGTAGCACAATCTTTGCCCATATTCCCAAAAACCATAGCCTGTACGTTAACGGCAGTGCCCCATTCATCAGGCAGGCCTTCGATACGACGGTATTCTTTGGCGCGCTTTCCATTCCAGCTATCAAAAACGGCACCGATACCGCCCCATAGCTGTGCCATAGGATCTTCCGGGAAAGGCTCCCCGATCTCACGCTTCACGATGGCTTTAAAATCGATAACGATCTGCCGAAGGTCGGCTTCGGTCAGTTCTGTATCCAATTGGAATCCACGGGCTTTTTTGATGCTCTCCAGGTGTTCATCCAACAGTTTACGAATGCCTTTGCCTTGTACCGGCGGAATGCCTGCTGCCTTCTCCATCACTACATCGGCATACATCATAATCAGACGGCGGTAGGCATCGTAGGCGAAGCGGGGGTCGTTCGTTTGTGCAATAAGGCCTTGCACGGTTTCATCGTTCAGCCCCAGGTTGAGAACGGTATCCATCATGCCAGGCATGGACTGACGTGCGCCAGAGCGGACAGATAAAAGGAGGGGGGTATTGACGTTGCCGTAAGTTTTGCCGGTAAGTTCTTCGATGCGCTCAAGAGCAGCCATCACTTCATCTTCCAGCTTAGCTGGAAAATGACGGCCTGCTTCGTAATAGGCATTGCAGGTATCAGTCGTTATGGTGAAGCCGGGAGGGACCGGGAGTTGAAGTTCCGGATGCCCTGCCATTTCTGCGAGGTTGGCCCCTTTGCCGCCAAGGAGGTTTTTCATTTCCTGGCTTCCATCGGCCCAGCCGCCACCAAAACGGTAGACGAGCTGTTGGTCCATGTTGATTTGTTTTGTCATGACGATTCGTTTTGATTCCTGAACAAAAAATATTTCCTGCAAACAATTGCTCCAGGCATAAAAAAGTAATGTTCAAGTTAAAGCTAGAGGAAAGATGAGAGCAGGAAAAGGACGGTTGTCATCTCAGGAGGTGAGAAATGACAGCAGGGTGGCAGGCAGTCGTCAACCAAAACAGCGGATAAAGCACCGGCTCCACATGCTATAGCCTTATATTTTTGCACCCTCCAATGCTTTGCCCAGGATGGCTTCACACAACTGATGGGTAGCCCGGATATCTTCGAGGCTTGGAGCGGAAACAGTACGGGATTGTGCAACGTGAAGCCAGTCTTCCACCATGTCTACAAAGCCCCTTTTGTAAAGGGTGGTATCCCAGGAGCCGGAGGTCATTTCGCTGGCCTGCTCGTTGGCGCAGTGAGTACCGTAACTAAGGTCGTAAACGGTCCACTTGCTCCCTCGGGAATACAATTCCACTCTTTCTTCAGTGATACCACTTATCCGGTTCATGCCGCCGGACAGCAGGGTGTCTCCCTGTTGCCATCGGACCTGAATATTTTCCATCATCCCCTCGTTTAGGCTTGCAAAGACCTGAAGGTGACGCACCTTGCCCTTTCCCAGAAAGCGGAGGCTATCGATCACATGGATAAAATCGTCAAAAATAAACACCCGCGGAGCGCCTGGTAAATGCACCCGGTTTTTATCCCAGGTTATCTGCCTGGGGTTGGGCACTTCCGACAGTGCGCTGATCATAGGGGCAAACCGCCGGTTGAAGCCCATATAGAGCGGTGTTTTATTTAGGAAGGCGCATTCCAGTACCCGGTTGGTTTCTTCCAGGGAATAGCTTAAGGGCTTATCAACAAAAACAGGGATTTCTGCCTTCAGCAATTGCAAGGCAATACCTGCATGGCTCTCTGTAGCACTGTGGACCATTGCGGCATCAGGCTTGGAGCGGATGAGCTGTTCCAAATCAGTGTAGGTGTCACGGATGCGATACTTTTGGGCTAAGGCAGCCAATGTCTTGGGGTTTCTTGTACAAAGAACCGGGACCACTTTGGTATGATTGGCCAAGATAGGGAGGTAGGCTTTTTGGGCAATTTGCCCAAGGCCTATTAATGCGATTTTCATCTTATTTTCCATTGACAACACGAGAAATCCTCCTGCTTTTTTGGCTCTTTCATTCCTATTATCTGCAAAACAGCTTACCGATGATTGCTTTTCTCTATCTTGGCTGTATAGGCTGAGTCCAGGCCATTTCATACACAAATGCTTCGATAGGGTTCTCCTGCAGTTTGGAAGAAACGATTTTACACCGGACGAAAAGAAGATCTTCAGTCAAGTCAAATGTGGCCTTTTCGCCCTCTACCGAGTGTAGTACTCTTGCGTCTGTCTCCCCTTTTTTACACCCGATGAATGCAATCCTATACCCTACGCCCGGTTCTGCTTCAACCGCGACCGAAAGCCGGTCACCCTGATTATCCAAATCACGGAGTACCACTCCAGTGCTTGCGTAAAAGTCTCCTGATTCCATAGCGGATAGTATAGCTCCCGGGCTTAAGGAATCTGCCCTTACCTGTATCCAGCCCCTGCCAGCGTTGCTCCATTTTACCCCTGCTTGATGGTAGTGATGAGAGTCGTCAGTAGCCAGCCCATACATTAGCGGCTTGCCGTCTTGGATATAGGCCACATTAATCAGGTCCCACATTCGCTCAGTGGACAAGTGGCTCGAATCGCCCAGGTTATTTACCATAGGGTGACCGTTGTAAAGTTCGAAAAACCTGCCATTTCTTAACGCAATAAGATCCTGAAGGGAAATGGCATAGAAGAAATTAGGGTGATTGATAATGGTATGCATTGGCTCTCCTAATTCCTGACTTTGCTGCTCTACAGCATCGATGTTATTTTGCATCACCTCCAGTACGCTACTACCGCCCTGTGGGTCGATCTTACGCTGCACATTTGTAGCATTCATATGGACCGGCTTTTGCTCAAACTGGTCTGTAATCTCCTCGGATTGAAGAATCAGAAATTTTTCTTTTTCCTCAAATAACCCACGGTACGACTCGTACGTTTTCAATTGCACCTCAGTGCGGCCCAGTGAGTCTGACCGGTATCTAACCCATTCTTCACCATACTTTTCAAGATACTTCCTAAATCCTTCCTGATAGACAGTATCTTTTGATAGGGTTTTCCATTTCTCCCCTTCTGCCAGGGTATTGTGATCCGTCAACGCAACAAACTGATAATCTCGTGACTTATACCAATCCATTATCATTTCCGGGAACTCATCTCCATCACTCCAGTAGGAATGCGTATGGAGGTTGCCTTTATACCATTGCTTTTGTAAGGTTTCATTTTGCTCATTGCAGCCTGTGATTGCTACGATTAATACAAGGGGCCATAACTTAGTCTGTTGCATGAAAGGTGATTTTGATGCCCCTAATTTAACTTTTTTGCCTTTCACTCTCGACACAAAGCCTATAATTACCCCCCAATGATCACCTGCCCAAAGTCCAAATCAGTGCTTGCTCTTTAGTGCCCCTAAAGATGGTATGGTGTTTTTCATCTGGTTCATCGGAATATTTCCAATCGAGGCCCTTTGGTTGCTCTCTTTCTAATAATTCAGCAAATTGTCGGGTATACTCGAAAATATCAGTAGTATTCGACCCTGCAAACCAGAGCTTTCTGCTGCCGTCGGGCACCTCAGTCAGGTATGCTGCTGCATTTTTCACCAGGAAGTTGTCATTCCACCAAAGCGAAGGGTCCATGGCGATGTAGAATTCAAATGCACCGGGCTGCAGCAGAAAGGTTTCGACGACAAATAAGCCAGCCAGCGACTCACCGATAATCCCTTTCTCACCTGTAGTCTGGTAGTTGCGCTCTATTTCAGGAACGAGTTCTTCAAGGATAAATGCCCTGAAGTTTTTCGCACCATCAGCCATTGGGATGCCATACTTTTCATGAGCATCCACTTTGGATTCGCCGGTTAAGTCTCTGCCCCGCTCTGTATTCTCAATGCCCACCAGGAGGACAGGCTCGATTTTGTTGCTCGTAATCAGCTCAGACAGGGTATTCGCTATGTGCGGAAAGTCTTCTCCTATCCCACCGTCCGGCATGTACAGCACGGGAAAAGCTTTGCCTCCATCTTCATAACCAGGAGGCATCCAAATATTGATGACACGTTCTTCTCCGACAAACCTGGAGTGGATGGTAATTGACTTATGTATCGGCACCTGGTCGTTATAAGCCATCGGCTTACTTTTGCAGCCCAGCAAGAATAAGATTAGCAGGAAACAGGTAAGAAATTTGGTCATTGGCTATACTATGTTTTTCTTCGATTGGTGTGTCTCAGCAAAATACTAATCCAATCATTCATTTCCGTTTTTATTTGGTGTTTCTTGCCATAAGCAGTTAGCTCGATTATTTTTTTCTCTTATCCGGGCTTCCTATGAATTCGCTTATCAGCTCAAAGTATTTTTCCTTATTTCCACGAATCAGATCGTGACCACTATTTTCCACTATTTCTAAGCTGGAGTTGGGGAGCAGATTTAAATATTCCTCCGTGAATCCCCATTTTTGATTATCACATTGACCTCTAATAATCAGAACCGGAGTTTTGATTTTCTTCAATTGCCCCTTTTGGTTTTCTGCCTCACTGAAGCTTTTTACAGTCATTATATGAGCATAATAACCTCCTCCTCCTTCATATTCTTCAGCCTCTTCTACTACGCAACTTGTTGACTTACTCAATTCTTCGTTCAAAAAGGTGAAAAAATCATCGGCCTCTTTATCTGTAGCTAGTTTTGCTTCAAACAAATACGCCCACTTTAAAATCCGCTTGCTCCTTAATTTATATGTCTTTTGATTACCTTCTTTATTTGAATATTCAGGTTCTTTCAGCTTTAAATGTTCAGGAGGTAACACCTTCATTAGAGATCTGTCAATCGGTAAAATTGGCCCGGGCCCTGTCAGGATTAGTTTTTCAACCCGACCAGGATGATCCTGCAAATACAGAGTGGCCAGCATGCTCCCCCAGGAATGGCCTATAAGGATTACTTTTTCTGCTCCTATTTTGCCTATCACTTCTTCAAGGTCATTTTTATGCCTTTCGACAGAATACTCAGCAATGTTTTCCAGTCTTTTTGAATGCCCGCTCCCGATTTGGTCATAAAAATAGAGGTCATGCCCAAATGAAGACAAGGGTTCTAATGTCCTTATAACTTGATCACTTACTTTCCCGCCTGGGCCACCGTGAAGGTAGACCATTGGATTTTTCTTTTCCTTTAGCCCGCTTTCTATTTTTGTATACCCAATTTTAGATCCTGTATTTAATTCCCAATACCTTGTCCCTTTTCTCACTTCAAAGGATTGTACGGCGTAGGTTTTCGGAAAAAACAGAATAAAAGAAACCACCACAACTGTAATTAGGAGCCCCCATATTATTACCCATTTAATCATAATATATTAATATTCAAACCCATATCTCTGGGCGATTAATTTTCATTGCTCTCAGATACGAAAGAAATTGTCCCGCGTGAACAGATTCATGATAACCAATTCGTAATAAATATTTCCCAAGGATTTTTTTGTCTCCATTTCCGGGGTGAATGATCTCCGTTTCGTTTAATTCTCTATCCGAAAATTGGCGGACGCTTTCTAAAAACGCATTTCTGTAAGGTTCAGCAAATTCAAGTTCGTCAGCAACGCTAATAAAAGGTCTATTTTTCCAGGGCGTTTGATAATTTGCCATACTCCCCTTATTGATGATAATATTCCACCCGTAATCGGCCTCTAAAACGTGCCTGATTAATTCTATAGCAGTCATTGCTTTTTCATCAGGTTTCCAATTGCAATACCGCTCAGGAAGCCCATTCCAAATTTTGATGCTCCTTCTCCTTATCTCTGTTAAATTCAAAATTAAAGGTTCAGATGGAGTCATTTTCTTTGTTTTCGAGAATACTGTTTTACATTACGGTCAAAATGAATGCAGAAAAACAAAAGGATGTAAACCGAATAAAATAGCAGATTGGGTTTAGCGCAAATAAAAAAGCCAGACCCGCGAGGAATCTGGCTTTAAGGTATTTTTTTGTTTTACCTAGTAGCCCCACCAGATATATATTGTCCCACAATGCACAGACGTTAAATAATTGTCAATCAATGCATTAGAATAAAATATATCCAGTTGCAAAATTTAGCTGTGAATTATTTGAGAAAAAAGCACTGAAATGGGACATATTTTGACGTTTTACGCTACAAAAAAAGCCCACCGTTTCCGGCAGGCTAATGATAAACCCAGGAAGTCAAAAAGGCGATTATCTCAAAATCATAGACAAAAACAAAAGCATCGAAATCAGAAGAATCAAAAATAAGGACAACTCCAACTGAGGGCTTGTCTGCTTTTTCTCTCTCATACAATCAATGAAATGCTCACAATTGAAGGAGAAAAGCCGATACGGCCGATCACACGCCCTGAAACGCGAAATTAAGCCTGCTGTGTCAAGCTCTGTAAGTTCTGTCTCGTGAACAGAAACAGGCTGCCCCCTTGAGGACTGGAAGTCTTCCAGGAGGTCTACAGTAGCTCCCTGGAAAGGCGTATTGTGCAGAACGTACTGCGCATCGTTTTCACTGCCTACGACTACCGCATAGTGCTTCAGAAAAGGTACCCTTTTCGCCCTGACCTGGATTATGCTTCCTTCTTTCATTGATTACACGTCGAACTGATTTCCGCAGTAACGTTTCTCCAGGAAGCGAAGGAACATAAGCACAATCAGCATGAGCATAAACCAGCTAAACCAGCGGCTGCGTAATATTTCAAGTATTGCAGTAGCTGCCACTGCACCTCCGGCTGCAGCTCCAGCTGCACTGCCTCCATTAGCTGCCGCCATAGCGGCTGTTGTTGCTGCTGTTGCCATTTTTCTATTGATTAAACAGGATGAACAAAGTGATTGCTGCGAGAATAGCAAACACGATGATGAAATATGTCTTGTACTCTGATGTAGTTTGATCTTCCATATGATACGATTGAAAAGGAGGCTCACGTAGAGCCTCTCAAATAATGAACCAATGCAGATATGCTAATGCCAGACAGCATACCTGTTATTTTCGCAAAGCAATGATCAGGATTACGATAGCAACTACTGCCACCACTATCCAGACTATTGCTCCAATTCCTCCTTGCTCTTCTTGCTGCTGAGGCTGAATGTTCACATTCTGCCTGCAAGTATCAGGGTTGAATAGACACGAAACATTCACTGCCGCCTGGGAAAGCCCCAGGTAATTATTGCTCAACCAGCCAAGAAATTTCCCCCCTTGCTGGTTACCAGCGGGGCTGGTGTAATCTTGGTTTTGCATGTCCAATGCGCCCGAAAAATCCACATTAAATCTGTCCATAGTAAAGTTATTTTCTCAGCGCAAGCGCCATAATTGCAAATACGAATACCATTCCGCCTATTATGATCGCTGGCGTGTAATCCGGCCCAGGCTGATAATCAGCTGGATCTGCATAGTCAGGGATGATGTCCCACCTCTTTTTTCCTTTCCAGGTGAAAGCATCAATGGTGGTAGATATCATATTCGCAATCGCCGTGATTGGGTCCATCCCTCCGCCTGAAGGCATTCCACCTCCACTACCTGACATAAACTGCTCCATTACCTTCCGATTGTGATAACAATTAGTGCAGCGAAAAACAGCAACCCAAGACCTGCATATACCGGAAGCATATCTTGTCGCTGCTCTTCCTGACGTTCACGTTCATTCAGCGGGTCTAGAAAGCCAGGCAGCGTAATATCATCATCTTTGCATGGATCATACTTGTACCGGCCTATTACATATTCTTGATCTATGTAATCTCCTGAACATAGGAATTCTTCCTTCGTGAAAGACGTGCTATTATGACAAGCTGACCGGCACGCATCTCGGATTTCGCCCATCGTTCCGAACCATCCGTCACAGCGCTTTCGACAGTCTTGCCGCCGACACCACTTCCCGCCTACGCAAAATCCCATGGTATTTCGCTTAATTGAAAAAATAGCCGGCGGTTTCCCGCCGACCTTGTCAAATCATCAAAATCTAAACAAATGAACCAATTAGTAGCCTTCTGCGACTAATTGATCAATCTGCTCGAACAACTGCATAAAGCCATCTGCCTCAATTGTTCCCTCGATGCTCGCAACGTTCATCTGCCGCCCGTCCAGGCTCAGTTTCGAGAGGTAAGTCACAGGGTATTCGCTTGCCTGGCGGACACCCGGGAAAAGCCGGTCAATCTCGCTCGTAGGCAGGTAGCGCCCTTGGCTGTTCTGCACTTGCCCTTGCAAAAGTTGTGCGAAAGGAATTTTGAATATCCGGTCTTCCTGTCCAGTATATTGCTCCAGTGCGCTCTCGATCTGCTTGGCTTTCGCCAGGTCACCCGCATGGTGCCAGAAAATGTAGACATACCAAGAGCCTGGAACGAACGGAGTGTCTTGAAGCTCCTCCTCTTCTCGTTTGGCCCTTTCGTACCTTAGGCGAGCAATGATTTCTTCCTGACGCTTGCGGCCTTGTACGATGCTGGATAGCCCATACAGCGCAAGCCCTATCGCAATTAAGATGTATAGCTGATTCTTCATGATGCTAAGTCGATTCGGTCAACGTTTTTCGCCCAGTCTAACCAATCCTCAGTGCGTTGACTGAGGTCTGAGATTTCGGGGTCATTCACTTCTTCTTTTTCGTCGAACTCGCCATTCCACCAATGGATTCCAGCGACTACCAGGATACCAAAGATGGCGCCCAGCATGAAAGTGGATACGATTGCTTCGTTATTCATAATTCCGATTTTCTCCTGTGATAGCAATTTTTTGAAGCCCCTCAGCGAACTGGATCATGTCGCGGTCTGAAGAAGAAAAGAAGCCGCTTGCGCTTCGCTCCTTCACCTTCGCCGACAGAAACTCGTATATAAGCTCTCGCAGTCCATTGATCTTAGATTCTTTTGAGCGCGTACGGTTTTCCCTTGCGATCATGCGGTCAATGAGGCGCCAATCATTCCTGGAGAAGCTTATCTCAACCTTCCGCGTTGAATTGTACATCCTGGCAGCTTTGCTTTCCGCAAGGTTGGCCATGATGTCCAAAACTTCGCTGGCTTCCCCTGTGCTGCTCTCCTGGAAGGCATCCTTCGCGATAATTTCAACCAATTCCACGATGCGGTCAGGCAGGGCAATATCAACTGCAGGACAGGTATACTCCTCACGCGCATTGGCCAATTTCAGGCAGCGTTCAGAAAGTTCCTCCAGGAAGATCACCTCAGGCGCAGCTGATGTGTCCTGGCTGGCTGCTCGCCAGGCGTTTCGTATCTCGCATTCCAACTGTTCAGATCGAATTGGATTGTTCGGGAAGACCGGGTCAATATCATCATAGCCGCTGGTCACCAGCTCATCGCGTTTCGCTGGCTGGTCGTCCTCTTCCCATTCGCTGTACTCTTCCATATCATCTGTATTGTTTGGCTCGTCGTACGTTTTTGCTTCGTACGTGTACGGTCTTTGCTCTGGGCTTTGCACATCTTCCTCTCCACCGAGAATACGGTCAATAGCGTATTCAATGCCCTGGGACTGATTCATCCCTTTTTCCTGCATCATCATGAGGAAACGTTGTTTTTTGTCCTCGTCGATCTTGGTGCCCATGTAAGCCTTGCTACTAGCCATTTTGAATAGATTGATTTTCTAAACAAAAATAGCCCTCAGCCTACGCCAGGGCTAATTTTCCGGGTTAATTCACAGTTGTTCCGCGAAATCCTTAAAGGGTTTTCGTTGCTCCTTTGTCACACTTCGAGGACGGTTTGGAGAAACCTTTGTACTTCGCCCAGGTTGTCAGACAACCATTTTTTTGCCTGGGCGCGATTCCGGCTAAGCTCTTTCCTGCATCTTGCAGAACAGGTCCGTGCACGATCATCGCCCCTTTCTACTTCCTTGCCGCAACACTCACAGATGATCTTATACCCTACCCTTCTTGCCCCTGCCTTATTCGTATTTGCTTGAAGTTTCACGCGTGCCAAAGGGTTGTTATACCTACTTGCAGTAAGGATATTCACCACCTCAAAAAGCTCTTTCCGAAAATCATCGCTAAATTCCATTCGATAATGTTATACGCTGGTTTACAGCGTGTTAAACGATTCTGTCTAACGATAAACACCCGATATAAACGATGCGTTTATCGTTAGACACGATGTGTTTTTATCATCTAAAGAAGTCCAAATCGCGGGCTAGCTTGGCGCTGTCCATAGTGGACGCGCGAAGATACCTGTCTACTGTGCTAAGTTTCTTCCAGCCGCCGATGTCCGCGATAGTTTTCATAGATGCCCCCATCAGTCGTAGATTCGTTGCGGCTGATCTTCGCGCGGTGTGAAAGGTGACGAACATACACTTTGGACCTGTCCGATCCCCTTGCGCAACGAGCTGATTAATACCTGCCAGGCTTGCGATCTGTTTAAGCGATCTGTTAGCGACCTGGTTAGCAGTGAAGCTGAAATCAAAATTATATGCTTCGCATAATTTCCAAGCAGCCGCCTTAACTGGAACTGTAGCTTTGATGTCGGTCTTTTGACTAACATAATTCATGTACATCTCACCGCCATTCCCGAAAAAAGATGCTTTTGATAACCGTACAACATCTGAATACCGCATGATAAAGTAATAGGCTACCAGGAACCGGTCGCGCTCGCGCTCTAACTGCGGCATGTTCGATAAGTCGAGGTTTTCGATTAATGCTATTTCTTCCTTTGTCAGGAATATTTTGTTTGATGATTCGTTATCCCTGGTTTTGAACCAAGGAGCTTTGTACGATTTGTTGTGATGCAACCCCTTTTCCTCTGCTATTCTCATCACCTTTTTGTACACGCGAAGATGTTTAGTCAGCCCGCTCCAGTTCACACCATTCTCCAGTATGAAGTCCGAAAAGGAATAGTAGAAGTCTTTATCTATTTCGTTCCATGAAATATCTTCCCGTCCATTTAAGCTAAGATACTGTTTGAGCTTATTGAGTGCTGTACGATAGCCTTTCACAGTCCCTACTTTCAGGCCGTGATTGCTTTCGATGTATGCCTCCAGGAAAGCGACCATACTGCCAGACTTATCCTTTTCCCCATAATGCGCCAATTGACCGCCGTCCAAGATATGCTGTTCGATCTTCCGCTTCTGCAAAAGCAACTGCCTGTTGTACTGTTTCGCAAGCACGTATTTCTTGCTCACCTCCCCTCTTTTCTTGTCCCAATATTTTTTTTCAACTGCTAGCCCGGTGGGAAAATACCTTCGCTCCCCTTGGTATGATGCGTACAGTCTAATCGTATATGTGCCGTCCTGCCTGGGTGGATCGTTGATGATATGCCTCAGTGTCATGTCGCTATTGTTTTGTGTATTCGCTTTGGATTGGCTCACGCCTAGCTACTTCCCGCACCAAGCCCTGTGGGTCTATGATTGCACGTAGGCAATCCAAGTAATCCGATTGCTTTTCGGACCACTCTCGCAGATCCCCATCCTCACATTCCTGCATCGCTTTCCGGGCAGACCGTAACGCCTCCAGGTCACCGCCTTTCAGCCAAAAGATGTTCTCCAGGTATCGTACACATTTCGGTTCATGGATATCCATAGACATGAGGTCGTTCCAAGATGGAATGGGAAAGCAGGATAAGTAGAAGCCCTCGAAGTATTCGAAGTCCTTTTCCTGGACTGCCATGCCCTTGTACACGTTTTCCTGCCGGTAGGATAATCGCATGATGAGGAGCCGGTCGCCGTGCGACAGCTCCGTGCGCTCACGGTTGATCGGCGTACGCCAGCCGGTGTGCTTTTGGATGATCTTCGCGTTTTGATCGTAGCCAATCCAGCTTCGGATTGGTTGCCCAAACTTGATGGCGTGTTTGATCTCGCTAAAGAAGACTTCAGCTGAGATAGAGTTTATATCGTACGTGCCGGCCACGGGCATGGTGGCACTATTTAGGACGTGTGTTGTCATATCACTTGAAGTTTGAAGAATATAAAATCAATCAGCAGTATCAGAGCTACGACATATAGCCAGTAATGGCGCTGCCATCGCTTTTTGACCAGGAGGTTGTACTGCTTTTTCAGCCTTCCCTCCTGGTCTCGCTCTTCGTGGATTAGGTAGGACTTGTACCCGCGTGGGGTCAGGTCGTTGTCGTTGCGCTTCAGCTTCATAGCCCGCCGTTTAGCTTCGCCACACGCTCCACAGCTTCTGCCCGGGTGGAGTGGTCGCTCTCTGGGTGCCATTTTCCATTAGGGTCATAGAAGCCAACTGTGAAAAGGGTTGGTTCGGTCTGGATATATACGTACATCGTTATACTGTTTTGAGGATGAATAGAATAATCAGGACGGCGCAACCTATCAGCGTATCGCGCAAAATGTTACGGCCCTCTCGCTTGATCTCATCTTTGTCGGTCTGGATTTTCACCTTCATGTTCAATTACAGGGTTATGTTGATTGAGAAAAATTGACGAATGCTAATCTGATCCGCCAATGGCACCTTTGGCAACCAATTCTTCCGAATGTGTTCTCTAGTTTCTTCGTACGTCATTTCGATGTCGGAGAAACTGGCATAGCTGTTGCCTCGCATGCTCGTATAACTCAGGTAGAATTCAGAGACATAGTTGGGTATCCGCTTGAAGGTTTCTGTTTGCACGCGGTCATCTTCTGCGTTGATGTACGAAAATCGAATCCGGTTCCCGTAAACTCGCAAAGTGTACCGTTCTCCTATCTTTTGAGTAATCATTTTATGAAGTTTCAGGGTTAATAAGGAATATCCGCCGTGTCCAGCAATACAGGTTCGAGCTTGTTACGATTGCGTAGCAGCATTGACAGGAAGCTGATCGAAGCCTGAAATTCAGAGCAGTTGTACTGATCGGTGCTGATCCTGCCAAACTGGTACGCAGCCTGGACGAACCCGGAGAGGTACGCAGCAGGAGCGACCGGCCGCAGCTGAGCAGTGATGAAGGCCCGGGCAAGCACGTCTGATTGTTGTTCATCAAGCGCGTAGCCAATTAAATCCACGTCGTACAGGCGTTCACCTTCGTACCGCGCGTAGAAATAGTCCGCTGCCAGTTTTCCAAGGCTCGTAAATTTTGAATTTGATTGCTGCCCAGGTTCTTGCCAGGCATACTGTGCCTCCTCCCCTACTGCCGCGTAATTGGCAATCACCTGGACAATTCCCGCCCTCATCCGGTCGATAAGGAACAACATGGGTATGGCTGGTCGGAGGAGTGACAACTCCTCCGGAGTAATTTTCTTTTTCATGTGAATATGTTGGGGCGGCTGGCAGATGCCAACCGCCGGTTAAGTTATTTGGACGCTATGCTCATTGCTTGCCCTGTTTATGGTTGATTAGAGCAGTGAGCGAGTTGACCCAATTCCGATTATTTTCGATAGCATCGAGCGTACGGCGCTGTACGGTTTCCCCTTTTCGTTCCGCTGCCAGTTTTTTTTGTGTCTGCTCCCCGAGACGTTTCTTATGTCGTTTGAGCCGCTGGAGCAAGTCCGGTAACGGCATATTCGCATAGTTTTCTAATGGAGGGTTTACTGCCCACCGGATGCCGTGGCTGGGAGGCTCCGTGGTTAGTGGTTCGTGGCTGGTTCTGGGAGGTGGTTCCGGACCACCATCTGGTTTGGTGGGTGGTGGCTCATGGTCGTACACTTTCGTACGGTCTTGGGGGGCATCCTTTCGTGTGAAACCGATCTGTCTACGTTTAGGCTGTATGTAAATCGTACGGTCACCGTCCTGCTCGCCGGTGTCCTCCTGCTGAATCTTCAAGTTGATCGTGATATTTGATAACTGTGTGGGATCGTACAGCTCAGTCGGAGCCGTAGGTAATGGCGGGGGCGGTGTTTTGGCTGCAAAGTTCGCAATGCGGGTGCGGATATTTGTCTGAATCCGGTCACGGAAGGCGTGCCAGGCTTCGATGTAGGCAGGGGGGCTGACATCATATTGCGACAATTCGATCGTTTGTTTAATGCCACTGCCTTTCACATAGATGCGCTCCAGAATGACCGAAGCCAGGAAAATAAACAACGAAATAACGGTGAAATAGGCCAAACCACCGCCGTAGCCGTCCACCGTGGCAGTACGTTCGCCTTTGGCTTCCTGGAATTTCTTTTCCAGGCTTGCGGTGGCTTTCTGGTAAGTGGTTTTGATTTCTGCCAGTAGGGCCTTATGCTCTGCCAGTAGGGTGGAAAGGGCTTCGGCTTTTTCAGCCTTGATACCGGCAATGGCTGTGGCTTCCTCCGCCTGGAGGTTCGCAATTTTCTGACGGGCCGCATCTTTGGCGGTGGCGAAGGATTGCCCCGTTCTGCGCTCCCGGTTGTAGATATTGGAAAGCTCCCGTTTGGCGGCTCCGATCTTACCGGCATACGAAGTTTGCTCAGCGGCCAAGCGTTCCTGGTATCGCTGAGCCGTGGCGGTACTGTCATTCCGGTAGGTTTCAGCCGCTTTTGCCTGGTTGGCGTTGTAGTCGATTCGTGCGCCTTTTATGGCTAAGCTGTCCCGCTCTGGCTCGACTACTACGGAATCAACGATTATTTTGCTATTCACAAACGAGAGATACCCGGAAGTAGCCATTAGCCCAATTCCCAAGACCACGTAAATCACAGTCAATGCCAGGTCTAAGCCTTGAAACCGTTTGTAGAGAAAGGAATCAACAGCTTGGGGTATCATAATCCTCAGTCCGCCCTCTAAGACGAAAGTAGCGATAAGTGCAATTGCTCCTGCAACATACCATGAATATTGCCCCGCAATTGGTTCAAAGGCACTTACTGTAGCCGTAAAAATGCCCCCGATTTCAGTTGTGCCACTAACGATAAGCGTAGCTACAATAATCCAGCTTATGCTACGAATCCGAGCGTGTCTAGCTGCAAATTCCATGTCTGTTGGGGGAGATTTGAGATTTTTCATAATTTTGATTGGTTTTTAACCCGGGTCGGCTGTCTATCCTCAGCAAAGGTGCAGCCGGCCCGTTTTGTTAGAAATTTAGTTCATTCCAGAGCGCCAGCCGGTTTCGGGTCTGTACTCGTCGATCATGTTCGAACCGAAAGGCAACGATCGGTCGTACACCGCCGCATACAAGACGCGATATTTGCGCACGAATGCCTTTGCGCGTTGGGTGTTTTTGATGCGGTGGTAGCAAAGTTTTCCGTTCTTTTGCCGCTCGGTCCCGATTTGGCCCTTAGTATATTTTGCGGGGCGATAGCCCAATAACAAATCTGCCATTATGAATTGATTTTCATCCGCGCCGCAAGTGTCGAAATGCTGCTGGATGGGTTGATGGAAGAAGATGATGAACTGGGCAAGCTACCCATTTCGGCCAGCCGGTTTAAGCCGTTATTTTTGATGAACTCGGAAATTTTTTCACCTCTGGTGAGATTTCTGCGAGCTGCTTCGCTGGTGCCGGCCAGGATGGCTCCGAATTCATTTTTTGTGTCCGCTGCTTTGAGAAGGTGTTGAAAAATCACCGATCGTAGCCACCGTCGCTGCTCGGCAGTGTAGTAGTTACCATCGAACAGACGACTCGTGATCGTCCTAAAAATTTGGTTTGAAAATTTCAGAATTTCTTCGGCGGAAACGTCCTGATTTGTGGGGGTTTCGCGCTCGTTGGTTGCCCTTAAAAAAGGTTCCTTTTTGTTCTCCGTTTGACTATTTTCGCGCCTCTGGCGCTCATTAGTAGTTCCCTGTTCTTCCCCTTCAATGAAAGCTTGCGTGAAAGCTTGTTTCTTTTTGAAAGCATCTAGTTCACATTTAGAGTTTCCTTTTAACAAGGAACTACAGGAAAAGAAAGAGGCTTTCAAATTGAAAGCTTGGAAGTTGAAAAACTTGGTCAAATCGAGCTTTGTGTTTTTGTCATTTACGTGGAATGTGAAATACGGGCCTGGATGAAGTTCGAGTTCAAAATCACGATTCGTCCCGTGAAAAATTTTATTCACCACTAAGCCCATCTCTTGACCCGCCTTAATGGCTCTCCATATCGTCACCGGGCTATATCCAGTCAATTTGGATAAAGAAACTCGATTCGTTTTGAGAAGGGGGTATTCCAGGTCTGACGCAAGCGCTTCAAGGAGTGGTTTTGAATTCAGCCTATAACACTCAGTCATAGTAGCCCAAGTGCTCGGTTTAGCATCATTGCGTTTGCATACTTCCCGGATAAACTTTGAAGTTTTTGACTGATTCAAGCCGAAAGGGGGGGCTTTTTTTCTGTGTTTCATAAGTAGCTATAATTGAATTAAAAAATGAGGGAGGGCGCCTCTGGCAATCCCTTCCCTCGCGGTGTCCCGCTCGTTGGCTAACGGCCTGGTCTCGAACCAGGAATTTTCCGAAATTCCGTCAGTTTATGGTTGTTTTTTCTGCCTAAAGTCCTAAGCTTCTTTAAGACTCGTGTTGTACCTTGATTGACACTGACAAAAAGATTATCTTTGCTTCAGTTATAATTGAATTAAGAGGGGGCTCAAATGCGAGCCCCTTTTTTTTGTTCACTACGCCCGCTTCAGCCTCTTCTCAGAAACTTGCTCCACCAGCGGTCGAACCTCCTCCTGAATCTCCACTAAAAGGTCCAACAGCACCTTAAGCTCATGAAGCGGTTCAGATCGTTGATGTCGATTTGACTTATGTACAAAGTGATCCGACTCGAGTGCGCAAATAGCCATGTCCACTAAATAATTCTGCGCCAACTCGACATTGAAATCGTTTACAAGGTGGCGTACGGCTTCGCTCTCCAAAAAATTCAAAAAATCCTGATTTTCTGCATTTTGCATTTCGTGGTAATTTTTTCTTTTCTAAAAGGTTTTTAAAGAATGGTTGTACGGGGGGGTACGGAGTTGTTTGATGAGTTTACTAAGCTGTTTTAGCTTTAAATCTGCTGTTAATGTACTTTTCAACTTCTTCCCGCAAGAGATAAACCCTCTTACCAAATCGAAAAGAATTGAGCTTACCCGCCTTACGTTGTCGGTAAAAGTGGAAGCGATCGACTTTGACTCCAGGTGGAACCATATCAATGGCTTCGTCAGTCGTGATAAATTCCTCTCTGTTCATAATACGTATTTTTTAACATTTTAACTGTATGGTGTTGGAAAAAAAATGCGCTCTAAAACGCGTGTGCAATATAGTTGTTTCGTGCTGTTAATGCAAGCGATCGTCAGTATAATTTTTCATTTTGTTGGCGGCATCTTCGATTTGCCGTATGTAAACATCGGGAGTTTGATCAAAATAGACTGCACCTAACCTTCTCATCCCCAAGCCAAAAGAAAAGTCGTTTAGCAACTTTTCTTGGTCTTCTTTGACTAATGAAGTTATTGTTTTTTCCATTTTATCTCTGATGGCTTTGGTAGTCTTCCATTCTAGTGCCGTAAGGTTAGTCTTACCTAATAGCTCAATTAAAGTAATTGTATCAAATAGGATTGCTGCTGTTGGGGGGATCTTCTCCCTAAATGACGAGTAAAATAAAGCCTCGTAAAGTTCAGTGCCACGGTAATAGTACCAAGGAGCTGCATCGTCATCGACTTGTACTCCAAAATTTTTTAAGCCGAACACATTAGGGTTGTATTGGTATTTTCTAAAGTGAAGATCAGAGCCTTTCAATATGGAATTAAGAGTTTCAAACAACCCCGAATGTATCGACCTGGTCATATTAAACAGAACGTACTTGAGTGATTTGAGATCAAATCCGTCAACATTATGATACAGCCTTAATGTCTCTTTGACGGGTAAGTAAAAAGAATGGTAAAACGCCTTTGCCAATATCGCCATTTCGTCTGTGTGAAGAGTAATTCTTGACAGATGAGAGCCAGCAATCTCTTTGTCCATATAATCTAAAAAAGACTCGAATGCCAGCTCCGGTAGATATAAATTGTTGTTAGAAATTTGCTCTTGAACTACTGGTAGCTGTACATTCTTTCTATCAAAGTTTACCTGGGCATACACTGGGTATCTTTTATGGCCATCTTGCTCATACCCCTTCAACCTTTTATTAAGGAAAAATCTAATGCTGAATGGTATCCCGTAAATTGTAGTTCTTCCCGACATTGATCACAGATTTTACCCGTCTAAAAATATGAGACGAAGTTGAGACTATTTGAGGGCATGAAAAGGCGCTTAAAGTCAAGTTAAAGCACTTTAGCAGCTAACCCAAGGCCCTTACGAATAAAGCCCCAAGACTAAATCTTGAGGCTTTTCAATGCTTTCAGCCGATTCCGGCGAATCTTGCCTAGTAGCTCCACCAGGACTCGAACCTGGATCTTAGGTTCCGGAAACCTACATACTATCCCTTGTACTATGGAGCCAACCTTGATTTTTAAGTCGCTTCCTTTCGGAGCGGCTGCAAATATAAGAAAGCAGTTTACAAAACACAAACTCTATCTTTAAAATTCCCCACAGCATAACATTTTTGTGCTGGTGCGTTTTTATAGGTAAAAATACCTGTATGAGAACCCTGCTTTTGATCGGCTTTTTGGCCTTTGTTGTTCAACTAAACGCTCAGTTGGGGCTTTACGGCAGCGCCCGGTTCAATGACGCGCCGGACTGGGCCTACCCGGCTTCTGTTGCCGGGCAGACTAACCCGCTTGGCAATGGCTGGGCTGTAGGCGTCGACTATTGGATCCCGCTGGGGCAGACCCGCATCGATTTGCTGCCGGAGCTCAACTTCGGTCATTCAGCGCAAACGATTGATATTGTTGGCGATCCGCATGAGTTTACTCAAAATGCCTTTAGCTTGTTCCTGAATACCAACTTTTACGTGTTGGACCTGGAGGGGGACTGCGACTGCCCCACTTTCTCCAAATCAGGCGATTTCTTTCAAAAAGGCTTCTTCCTGCAGGTCTCTCCAGGGGTTTCCTACTTTCAGCACACCATCCAAACCCGGGAATCTGCTGCGGTCGATATTGAAGAAGATACTTTTGCTTTCAGTATCGGAGCAGGGGCAGGTCTTGATATCGGATTATCAGATATCCTTACCCTCACTCCGATGGCCGGCTTTCGGTATTATTTGCCCTCCGAATGGGCCGGATTAAGAACTGTTTTTCCTTCACCAGAAGGGGTCCCTTTTAGAACTGAAAGCAGTATTCAACAGTTTTGGGCCGGGCTACGGCTGGGCATCCGCTTCGATCAGCGGTAGCTTTCGGCGCTTGGCTTTTTGGTGGAATAAGGGCGTTCGCTCAGAGGCAATATAAACGGTATTTGGCCCCGTGAAGTCTACCGCCTCATACTGCGTGGGCATCAGGCAACGGGCGCCCCGTTTGCGTTGCATCTGCCCGCTTAGGAAGTCTGTCCCTTCAAAATCCCGGAAGAGGAATAAATCGGCGGGGGTGAGTGGGAAAAAGCCCAGGAACATTTTAAAACGGTAGGCTAAAAGAACTACCGTTTGCCCGTCTTCACTTATAGCTGCCGCTGTTACTATGCGTTTAGGCAGTTCCAGCTGCCCCCGGAGCTGAGCCGTATAGGTGCCAGGTTTTGCGGGCAGGCTGTAATGTTTGGTGATAAAGCTCTGCTCAGATTTGTCTTTAGAGAACAAGTGCAGGCTGTCCTGATAATAAAAAAAGCCTTCCATATCGAACTGCCACTCTGCTTTAGGCGGCGGGAAAGCTCCCTGATCCGGATACGCAAACCGGATGCTGTCCAACTGCCCCTCTTTTGACAAAATGTAGATGCATAAATCCTGTCGCCGGTTCGCATTATTGCCAAAATCACCAATGAAGATACGCCCGTCCGGTGCCGCAGTGAGGTCTTCCCAGTCCCGGTTAAGGCTGCCGGGCACAGCGTAGGTTTCCAACAGCGCCCCTCCCCCATCGGTCCGGTACAACTCCGGGGCATTCCCACTGTCATTGAGCCACCAAAGGCTGTCAGCACCAGCAAGGTAGGCACCAGATGCTTCGGTAATTCCTTTTGGTAGTTTAAATTTTTTATTGCTCAGAAAATTCTGGCTGAGTAAAATTGAACTATAAAACAGTAATATTGCAATTGAAATTATCCGCATAAGATTTGATTTTGAGACACCAAAGGTACAATTGTGGGCACAGAAGAGTGATGTGGATTTTATTTAGTGTGGACTTTTTGAACACGGATGGGACTGATTGCGCAGATTTACACGGATTTCGATCGGGGGCATAAGAGCAGGACATGCTGGTATGGCGGCACAGGACTAGCAAGATCAGCACGCTCAGTCAGATCAGCGGCATCAGTGTACTCCTGTCGGGTGTAGCGTGAGGGAACACAGATTGGACTGATTGCGCAGATTTCCACTGATTGCGAGCGGGGCATAAGGGCGGGGTATGCATGTGTGAAGGAACCAGGACTGCAAGATCAGTGTGACCAGCCAGATCTGCGGCATCAGTGTACTCCTGTCATGAATGTAGCCCTGCCCAATTTCGTAAGCCAAAACCACACAGTTAACTCAAAAACAAACACTTACACACAGAACACCACTTTAACAAACCGTAGCACTCCACCCTTTTTAATTCGCAAATGGCCCCTGCCCCCTTTACATTTGAAGTCCTTAGCTTTTAAAAAACCATTTCAAAGAATCCATACAAGCCCCGCCCGGCCCGGCCGATGCGTGTTGGCTTGTTTTTTTTAAGTACCAAATTAAGATGGCAGCAATCAATAAATACAGCAGGGAACTAACCCAGGACGATACCCGCCCGGGCGCTCAGGCGATGCTCTATGCCCTTGGTCTTACCGAGGAGGATCTAAAAAAAGCACAAGTGGGCATTGCCAGTACCGGTTGGGAGGGCAACCCTTGTAATATGCACCTCAACGACCTCGCGGCCGAAATTAAAGGCGGTGTAAAGGCAGAGGGGCTGCTCGGGCTGATCTTTCACACCATTGGAGTAAGCGATGGCATGTCTATGGGCACCGATGGTATGCGGTTTTCTCTACCTTCCCGCGACATTATTGCCGACTCAATTGAAACAGTGGCTTCTGCACAGTGGTATGATGCTATCGTGCCAGTTGTGGGCTGTGATAAGAATATGCCGGGCGCTATGATGGCCCTGGCTCGCCTCAACCGCCCCGGGCTTGTCGTCTACGGGGGAACGATTGCACCGGGCTGCCACAAAGACCAGAAACTGGATATCGTCTCTGCCTTCGAAGCCTACGGGCAGCGGATTGCCGGAACGATTGATGAAACCGACTTTAAAGCCGTTATCAAAAATGCCTGCCCGGGGCCGGGCGCATGTGGGGGGATGTATACGGCAAATACCATGGCATCTGCGATTGAAGCCATGGGTATGAGCCTGCCGTTCAATTCCAGCATCCCGGCAGAGAGCATGGAAAAACAGGCGGAGTGCCACAAAGTGGGGGCTGCCATTCACCATCTGCTGCGTGAGGACATTAAGCCACGCGACATCATGACCCGAAAGGCTTTTGAAAATGCGGTAACGGTGATCACTGCCCTTGGCGGGTCCACCAATGCCGTGCTGCACATGATTGCGATCGCCCGGGCTGCCGAAGTAGAATTCTCTATCGATGACTTCCAGAAAATCGGTGACCGTACACCTTTTATTGCCGACCTGAAGCCCAGCGGCAAGTATGTGATGCAAGACCTTTACGAAGTAGGCGGTGTACCGGGCGTGATGAAGCTGCTATTGGAAGAAGGGTATCTGCATGGCGACTGTATGACCGTGACCGGAAAAACTATTGCCGAAAACCTTGATGCCATAGAGGGGCTGAAGGAAGGGCAGGATGTAATCCGTCCCGTATCCGACCCCATCAAGCCTACCGGGCATATCCGCATCCTCTACGGCAACCTGGCAGAACAGGGCGCTGTCGCCAAAATCACCGGCAAGGAAGGCGAATACTTCAAAGGCAGAGCCAAAGTCTTTAATAGTGAAGTCGAGGCCAACGAAGCCATCAGCAACCATAAAATTGAAGCAGGAGATGTAGTGGTCATCCGCTACTGTGGCCCCAAAGGCGCTCCGGGCATGCCTGAGATGCTCAAGCCGACCTCTGCCATTATGGGCGAGGGGCTCGGCAAAGAAGTCGCCCTGATCACTGACGGGCGGTTCTCCGGTGGCACCCACGGTTTTGTAGTAGGCCACATTACCCCTGAAGCACAAGCGGGCGGCCTCATTGGGCTGCTACAGGATGGTGATACCATCATCATTGATGCCGTCAACAACACGCTCAAGGCAGACCTTACAGAAGCTGAAATTGAAAAACGCCGGTCCGCATGGCAGGAACCACCGCTGCGGGCTACCACCGGCATTTTGCGCAAGTACGCCAAAACGGTCACCTCTGCCAGCGAAGGCTGTGTGACCGATCAACTGTAGCCTGCGGGCCGTCTTAGAAGTACCATGAAAATCGACCATGTATGAAACAGCAAGCGACTTCAACTGATACCATTGAGCTGCCCGGAAAAACGGAGCATATGTCGGGCGCCGAGGCTATCCTCCGATGCCTGATTGAAGAGAAGGTAGATACCATTTTTGGTTATCCCGGTGGTGCCATTATGCCAGTGTATGATGCCCTTTATCACTACGAAAAGCAACTCCGCCATATTTTGCCCCGGCACGAGCAAGGAGCCATACATGCTGCCGAAGGTTATGCCAGAGTCACCCGGCAGACTGGCGTTTGTATGGCCACCTCAGGCCCGGGCGCAGCCAACCTGATCACCGGGCTGGCAGATGCGCTGCTCGACTCTGTTCCGTTGGTCTGCATTACCGGGCAGGTTTACTATCACCTGCTGGGCAGCGATGCCTTTCAGGAAACAGACGTGATCAATTGTACCATGCCGGTCACAAAATGGAATTATCAGATCACCTCAGCAAAGGAAATCCCGGAAGTATTTGCAAAAGCATTTTACGTTGCCAACAGCGGGCGCCCCGGTCCGGTTGTCATCGATATCACTAAAAATGCTCAGATTGAAATGCTGGATTTTCAATATAAAAAGCAGGGGCCGATCCGTTCCTATAAGCCCAAGCCCAAACCTTCCACCTCCGCATTAACTGCCGCTGCCGCGCTGATTAATGCCGCTGAACAGCCGCTGATTCTGGCTGGCCATGGTATTCAGATCGCTCATGCACAAGATGCTTTCCGGCAATTCGTAGAGAAGTCAGGTATTCCACTGGCGTGCACCATCCATGGGCTAAGCAGTATTCCCAACAGCCATCCTCTGCATATGGGTATGCTGGGCATGCACGGCAATTACGCACCCAATGTAATGCAAAACCGCTGCGATGTGCTCATTGCGATCGGGATGCGCTTCGATGACCGGGTAACGGGCAATCTGGAAAAATATGCCAAACAGGCCAAAGTCATCCACATCGAAATCGATCCTTCTGAGATCAATAAGAATGTACCGGCAGATGTCGCCGTGCTTGCCGACGCAAAGGAGGCACTGGAGAAACTGCTCCCTATGATCAAAGAGAAACAATACCCCGAGTGGATCGCCCGGTTTAAGGAGATGGACGCAGAAGAAGAGGAAAAAGTGATCCGGCACGATATGTCCCCTTCCGAAGACGGGCAAATCCGTATGGGAATGGTGGTGCGCGAAGTCTCCCGCCAAACCAAAGGACAGGCCGTGGTGGCTACTGACGTAGGCCAGCATCAAATGATCGCAGCCCGCTATTACGACTATGAGTCGACCAACCAATGGGTCAGCTCCGGGGGGGCAGGGACGATGGGCTATGGCCTGCCTGCGGCTTTTGGGGCAAAACTGGCGCAGCCGGAACGCGAGGTTGTGGCTTTCATCGGCGATGGAGGCTTCCAGATGACCATTCAGGAGCTCGGGCTTTGCGCCCAAATGGATACAGCAGTGAAAATTGTACTGCTCGACAACAACTTCCTGGGCATGGTACGGCAATGGCAGGAGCTTTTCTTTGACCGCCGCTACTCTTCCGTAGAGCTGCAAAATCCGGATTTCGTGAAGATTGCGGAAGGGTTCGGCGTACCAGGAAAAACCATCTCCGACCCCGCTGAACTTTCTGAGTCTATAGCGGAAATGCTGGCACATGACGGCCCATACCTCCTGCATGTACGGGTGGAGAAAGAAACCAATACCTTCCCGATGGTACCTTCCGGAGCTGCCGTGGACGAGATTGTACTGGAACCGCAGCCCAAAGCTTAATCTCATGAACCGGCCCGGCCCATCAAAGCCAGGCCTACACCCAAATCACAATGGAAAAGCAACAATTCACCATAACGGTTTTCACAGAGAACTACAGCGGCCTGATGTCACGGGTGGTTTCCGTCTTCAGCCGCCGCCATATCAATATCGAGAGCCTTACCACCAGTCAGTCTTCCCAGCCGGACATCCACCGTTTCACCATCGTGGTCCAGGTTACGGAAGAAATGGTCAGGAAACTCGTCGCCCAGCTCGAAAAGCAAGTCGATGTACTTAAGGCCTTTTATTACACTTCCGAGGAGGTCGTCTACCAGGAAATCGCCCTCTACAAGGTGCCTACCCATGTCTTCAGCAACAGCGAAAATGTAGAGCACCTGATCCGCAAGCACAATGCCCGTGTGCTGGTAATTGAACCGGAGTTTATCGTCCTCGAAAAGACGGGCCATGAGCATGAGACTACCGCGTTCTTCCATGAGCTGGAGAAAATCGGCATCTACGAGTTCGTCCGCTCCGGCCGGGTGGCGATTGTGAAGCCTATGGAACGGTTGAACCGGTATCTACAGGAGTTAGAAATAGAACAAACCAATACTTAGGCATCACACAGCTAGATCAAGTGGCAGGTCTGAAATATCTTTAAGCCGCTTGCCTTCAATCATGATGTTAAGGAGTTGTTGATTGTCATCATTTCCTATATCCTGTACAGCCTGTTGTAACTCGTATAGCGCAAAGTGGTAAACACAATCAATATCACCGGTTCCTAATGCAATAGAGCTGATCCGGCTGGGGGTAGGTTCCGCAGTAACGATAACAATATGCGGCGAACGCCCTTTACGATTTCTTAGAAGGTTTAAAGCTTCTGACCTTGCATTCTGTGCCCGGTCGCTTCGCAAGGTCCATTTACAAGATATACTTGCGTGCAAAATGGGGGCTGAATTGGCACTTTTCCTCAAAGAACTCTGCCTGTTGGCATTACCATCAACCAGTGTATCATAAAGGTTGATGTGGTCATCGCCTTCCGGATCCCTTAAAATGACTATGTCCGGAGAAATAGAATAATCATTGCCCAACGCTGCGGCCAGCACCTGATTGTTCGTTGCAAGTGCTTTCAGGTCAATGAGATGAGCGTATTGCTCAAACCGGGCAATAGACTCAGAGGCTCTTGACCTTACCTGTTCAATCGTCCATTTTCCAGGACGGAGGTGGCTCAACTTCAAAAATGTTGCTTCAAGGTACGCACTGGTAAAGACCTCGAATTGATTGCCAAGTGTTTGCCCGGAAAGTCGACCTTCTTTTGACTCACCTCCAATAGCTGTATAAATGTGGCTTGCAACCTCCCGGCTAAACACCTGACTATTGTCCGCAAAGTTGGGAACACCTTCTTTATTTGTGAAGATCAGTTCATCTAAAAGCCGTTGATGAAACCTGGATCTTTCGGAAGAAATCAACCCACCAATCATTTTTTTGTGATTTCAGAGAATGCAAATTCAAGTTCAATTCCTGGTTTATCGAAAACTTGTTCTTTCCGCAAAGCAGAAGCGATCGCTCCTCCTATGACCTTAGCAACAGGAGGCGGAAAAGCATTGCCAACCTGCCGGTAAGAGGCCGTTTTTTTTCCGGTAAACACCCACTCCTCCGGGAAGCCCTGAATGATAGCTGCCATCCGGACGGTCAGTTTAGGTGTTCCTTCGAAACCAGGTCCGGGGGGTTCATCTGCCAGGCTTTTCCCGTTGACCCCCAGCTCAAGCCAAGCCTTCTTTGCCCTTGTGGGTCCGAGGTCTGCGCCTCCATGCTTCTTCGACCCTCCCACGATAGTCGGTGCAATAGCATTTGCTTTGTTTTTCCAGGCTGCTGCACCTTCCCATCCATTGGACTTCATTTGCTGATAAAGTGCCTCTCCAACAGTGTGCCTTTTTTCTTCTGTCTGTGACGGCCAGTTAAAATAGGGCCAGTACGCTTCCTTTAGTGCAACCAATATGGCGCGGGGACGCAACTGAGGCACGCCGTAATCAGCAGCATAAACCAATTTCCAATCTCCCAGATACCCAAGTTGCTCAAGCTTACGAAGTATTTGCTTCCGGTAGTTTGCGAACTTCTTGCTCATCAAACCTTTGACGTTCTCAATCATCACAGCTTTTGGACCGGTTTCTTCCACCAGCCGAAGAGCATCAGGGAATAAATCCCGTTCATCATCCCACCCCAACTGTTTGCCCGCCACTGAAAATGGCGGGCACGGAACGCCCCCGGCAAAAAGATCAATTCCTTTGAAAGGCTTGCCATCAAACTTACGGACATCATCTTCGATAACGTTCCACGAAGGACGGTTATACCTGAGTGTATTACAGGCATGATGATCTACTTCAACTAATGCAACATGATCGAATCCCGCTGATTCCAAACCAATGGCTTGCCCTCCTGCACCTGCACAGATTTCCAACGATGTTAGCTGATTATTAATCGCACTCATTTAAAACATTTCAGCTAAAATACACTTTTTGTTTCAAAAAATCTAATCCTCCAAAATCCCCTCCCGCCGGGCATCCTCCGTGTAGCCATGAAGTTGTACCGGTGCTTTCTTGCGATCCGCCCGCAGCCGCATGTTGAGGAACTCCACAAAAAGGGAAAAAGTAATGGCAAAGTAGAGGTAGCCCTTTGGGATTGTGCCCACTTCTGAACCGGCAATTGAAAAGTGCGCCAAATGTGCGCCTTCGGCAATCAGCATGAAGCCGATCAGGATCAGGAAGGCCATGCCCAGCATTTGTATGGTTGGGTTTTTGTTGACAAAACTAGCCACCGGATTGGCAAACAGCATCATGATGAGCACAGAAACTACCACGGCAATGATCATGATCATCAACGCACCGGTCACCCCATTCGTCATACCTACCGCAGTCAGGATGGAATCAAAGGAGAATACGATGTTGATAAGGGTGATCTGAATGATCACGTTCGTCAGGGATGCCTTGCCTTTCGGAGTCTCATCGTGCGGGTCTTCTTCCTCAAGCTTGTGGCGGATCTCGGTGGTGCTTTTGTACAGCAGGAACAGCCCGCCTATGATGAGAATGATGCTCTGCCCGGAAAACCCACCATGCATCCATGAAGTATGAATCTCGAACCAGGGCTCTTCCATAGCCACCAGAACAGACACCCCAAACAGCAGCACAATGCGCAGCACCATAGCCAGAATCAGCCCAATATTGGTGGCTTTGGGGCGCTCTTCCTCCGGCAGTTTGCCGGAAGCAATGGAAATGAAGATGATGTTGTCAATTCCCAGTACAATTTCCAGAAAAGTAAGCGTCAGCAGGCTCATCCAAACGGCTCCGCTGGCAAAATCGGGCATGATAAAATCCATGGTGCATCAGTTTTTCTGACCGCAAGTTTACGAAAATCCCGCTTAGCTATGGGGCAGGCCCTCCTTTCATTTTTTACCTTTACAAAAAAAGCGACGACATGAAGTACCGCCGCCTACGTAATGAGGAGCTAAAGGAACTGGAAAAGGAATTCATCAACTTCCTCGCTGCCAATCAGGTAACGGCCGATGATTGGAAAAAAATCAAAGAGGAGGATAACGACAAAGCCGACCGCCTGATCGAAATTTTCAGCGATATGGTCTTCGATAAGGTGCTGGAGGATGTGGAGTACCTGGAACATAAAACACCGCACGACCTGAAGGCCTTCCGCTTCGGGGAAGAACAAGCGGAGATGAATGGGCTGAAAATTGAAGGCGAGTCTTCCGTCGACCTTACTCAGCAACAAAGTCCGCAGCAAATGCAGGAGCAGCTGAAGCTAACCGGCGCCAGGCTCAAGCTCTACACTGCCGAGAAAAAATACGCCGAGTCCCGAAAAATGGAAATCTTTCACCTTATGGAAGGAGGAGCCCTCATCTCCCGGGATGGTGCGCTGTTCAAATCTTTGGAATCCCTAAAAGCATAAACCCTATGCGCCTCCTTACTTTTGCAAGCCTGCTATTGCTTTCCATCTTCGCGGGTGCACAAGATGCGCTGAATGTCAGCCTTTTCGGTCAGTACAACCCTGGTGACGGGCGGGCTTCAGGTTCCTGGAGCTATGTGGGGGCTGATGGCACTGAATATGCCCTGTTGGGTGCACAGACCGGCACTGCTGTCGTCGAAATCGGTACCAATGGCAGCCTCACGGAACGCGCATTCATTCCCGGCCCGCCTTCCAACTGGCGGGAAATCACGGTAGTAAGCGACCATGCCTATGTCGTGACAGAAGGCGGTGCCAATCCCCATCCCGGCATGCAGGTCATTGATTTGAGTGGATTGCCTCAGAACGCTTCCTTAGTGACAACCTATAACTCCCAATTCAACCGGGGGCACATCATACAAAAGGACATTTTTCAGGAACAGCCCTACGTGTTTGTCTGCGGGACCACCACCACTTCCGGGGTGCATATCATTGATGTCTCAGACCCGGTCAATCCTCAGCAGGTGGGGCTTTATCAGCCGGGGTACTACATCCACGACTGCCACGTCAGAGGAGATATCCTCTTCGCAGCCGCTTTCTTTGAAGGAACTATGGATGTTTTAGATATTTCCGACCCGGCAAACCCAGTGCTCCTCAACCGAATGTCTTATCCCGGCGGAAATACCCATAGCATGACCACTACGCTGGATATGAACTACCTCTTCCTGTGTGATGAGCAGGATGGGCTTGTGGCTCGTATGTATGACATTTCTGACCTTACCGAGCCGGTACAAGTTGCTACCTACACCGCCAATATCCAAAGCCTGGTGCACAACCCGTACATCCGGGGCGACTTCATGTTTATCACCCACAATACAGAAGGTCTGCGCGTGCTCGATATTGCAGACCCAGAAGTCCCAGTGGAAGTTGGCTACTTCGACACCTACCCCGGTCAGAGCGGCGGCTTCAGTGGGCTTTGGTCGGCTTGCCCCTATCTGCCTTCCGGCAAAATCATAGGCGGCAATCGGGAAGACGGTCTTTACGTTTGGGAGTTTAACAACACCCAAGCCAATCGGTATTACGGGCAAGTCATCGATAGTTTGACTGGCGCCCCCATCGTCAATGCTGTTATCACTGCCCCTGAACTACCAGGGTTCGCACTGACTACAGATTTTGACGGCGCCTTTGCTTCCGGCACCTTGTCCAGCAGTATCACCCTGCAGGTCACCCGAAGTGGCTACGTGACCAAAACCCTCGAAGTGGACATAGAACCCGGCACCGGTACCGAATTCACAGTAGCGCTTAGCCCCATCAGCACTGCTACTCAAAACGAGCGGCAAAAATACCAGGTCCGCACCTACCCTGTCCCCGCCACGCAGCAACTCACCATCGACCTTCCGGATTTGCCGAAAGGCGCTACTGCGGCATTACTGTCTACAGAAGGGAAAGTCCTGAAAAGTTGGCCTGCGCTACCCAAAAATCAGCTGCGCGTAGAACGAAGCAGCATTCCGGCCGGACAATATCTTTTTGTGGTCTATGCTTCGCAGGGAGCAATACTTACCACTGCCCCTGTCGTTTTTCGTTAGTCCGTAATCTTGCAAGCTTGGTTTTGTTAAGCTTGCTTAGCCTGCAACTCTCTTCTATGGGTGAATCTCCTTTTCGAGCTGCCAATACCGAAAACAAAGCCAAACCCAATACCCCAGCAGCCCCAGGGAAACAACAGGCCAAACCAGTATAAAAAGCAACGCATTCACCTCAAAATAAGACAAACCCGTGCCATTGGCCACATTGATTATAAAATCAGTACAATACACATAAGCCCTAATAATCCATTCCATACCACTACTCATACCGAAGTGATTTGATTTTTCGCCGCATTCGGACCACGCCAATCAATAGCAGCAACATCATAAATGGCCACCCCGCCCCAAGCAATAAAACATTCGACAGCCCATAAGCCCCAGTACCAGCCAGTAACCGGATAATCCCAAAGTAAGCCCCTTTCAACCACTCCGCAGGTGGATGCTCAACATGGTGATTGAGGCAGTATTCAGTATCATCATGACAACGCCAGGTACAGCGGTCCGGGTCGCCTTCAGAGGGGTTGATGGCAGGAATGGAAACGCCATAGGTAACGCCGCCTTTGTACTTGAATACACCAGGCTGCCGCCATCGGGAAACCTCATTGACCACTACCATAATCAGGTAGGGTAAGAGCAGAAGCAACAAGTATTTCATCCGGGAAAACATATCCTACTCCTCCCCCTCCAGCAAATCCGGGCGACGGGCACGGGTGCGCTCCAC
Organism: Phaeodactylibacter xiamenensis; assembly: GCF_000759025.1. Taxonomy (GTDB): domain Bacteria; phylum Bacteroidota; class Bacteroidia; order Chitinophagales; family Saprospiraceae; genus Phaeodactylibacter; species Phaeodactylibacter xiamenensis. The sequence continues at coordinate 322,310 of NZ_JPOS01000083.1, forward strand.
CGCCTTGTCCATCCGCCATTCTTCAATCTTTTTGAAATTGCCGGACTTAAGGATGTCTGGTACTTTCCATCCCCTAAACTCCTCCGGGCGCGTGTACACAGGTGGCGCTAGTAGATTGTCCTGAAAAGAATCCAACAAAGCCGAAGTTTCATCATTCAATACTCCCGGCAGCAGGCGCCCGATCGAATCTACCAGCACTGCAGCAGGCAACTCGCCCCCCGAGAGCACAAAATCACCAATGGAAATCTCCATCGTCACCAAATGCTCCCGGATGCGCTCGTCAATGCCTTTGTAATGCCCGCAGATGATCATCAGGTTTTCCTTTAGAGAAAGGCGGTTGGACAGGCCTTGGTGCAGGCGTTCCCCATCAGGGGTCATGTAGATGATCTCATCGTAGGCACGTTGAGATTGCAGGTCCTCAATGCAGTTGACCAGGGGCTCCAGCATCATCACCATACCTGCTCCACCGCCGTATTGGTAGTCATCTACCTGCCGGTGCTTGCCGATGCCATATTCCCTCAGATTCTGCAAGTGTACCTCCAGCAGGCCTTTGTCCTGCGCCCGTTGCATGATGGAGTGGCTGAGCGGGCTTTCCAAAAGCTCCGGCAAAACGGTGATGATGTCGATGCGCATGTTCCCTTTTTTCTGCAAATGTAGCAATTCGGACGGAAGTCCGCCCTACCACAAACAGTCCTGATAATCGGTCAGCATATGAAATAACAAACCGACCGCTACAATTCGTGTTTTGGGCAAGAATAGCAGCAAAAAGTAAGCACCGATAGCCGGATAGGAATGCAACGGGTGGAAGCCAATACTGCAGCGCCCCGGATCAAAGATAGGGTCTGCCAGCAGATGGTCCAGGTCTACGAGCATAGTAGCGAGCATGATCAGCCACGCCCGCTGCCATTGGGAACGGAAAAACAGGTAAGCCAATAAGCCGGGCGCCAGAAAGTGCAGGCTGTAGTGGACCAGCGGTTGGAGCAATGCCATTTCCAAGCAATTTTTCGATGCTGTAAAACACAACAGGCACTCCCGGCTATCCCGGAAGCACCTGTCGACATTTTCTTATCCTGAAAGGGCTTACTGGATTTCCAGCAGTTCCACTTCGAAAATCAGGGTTTCGTATGGGCCGATCTTGCCGCCGGCGCCACGCGGCCCGTAAGCCAGATCAGATGGAATATACAACTTCCACTTAGACCCCTGAGGCATAAGCTGCAGCGCTTCCGTCCAGCCTTTGATGACCTGATTTACCCCAAATGAAGTAGGCTCGCCACGCTCTACGGAACTGTCAAACACAGTGTCATCGGTAAGTGTGCCGTGGTAATGGACTTTCACCTTGCTGGTTTCGGTAGGCTTAGGGCCGTTGCCTTCCTTGAGCACTTCGTACTGCAAGCCACTATCTGTAACCTTTACTTCCTCGCGCTTAGCATTTTCAGCCAGGAAAGCCTTGCCCGCTTCGATTGCATCGGCGTGCTTTGCCTGCTGCTTTTTCATCATGTACTGCTGAACGACCTGATTGGCCTCCTCCGCTGTAAACTTAGGCTCGTTGCCCGCCAGTACATCGTGAATCGCCGTAGTCATAGACGTTTCGTCCAGGTTGTCAAAGCCCTGGTTCTGCAGGTTCTGCGCTAAAAGTACGCCCAGTGCGTAGCTAAGTGAATCCATTTCCTGTGCTTTTGCTGTGGTCATTGTGAACAGCCCTGCTAACATAAGGACTGATAGAATTGTTTTATTCATAAATACTTTGATTTTCTGTTCTGCTGAAACGCTGCGAAGAAAAGAAAATTATAACGCTTTCAATAACCCAGGTAAAAAAAGCTGCAAACATTGACCCGGATAAGCCCTTTCAATACCGTAGACTTTTTTACGACAGATCTCACTTTATGAAAATTAACATACCTGAATCCGACCAGGAACGCATCGTTATTGTAGGCGGTGGATTTGGTGGGCTGACCCTTGCCCGCGAACTCAAAAAACAAAACTACCAGGTCGTTCTGATCGATAAAAACAACTATCATCAGTTCCAACCGCTGTTTTACCAGGTGGCCATGTCCGGTCTGGAGCCCAGCTCCATCGTTTTTCCCTTCCGGAAAGCTTTTCAGGGCGAAAAGAACATCTTCATCCGGGTAACGGAGGTGGAACGGGTGGACACGGACCAAAAGCAGCTCCATACCCCACTCGGCATCTGCAACTACGATTATCTGGTCCTGGCCATTGGCGCAGACACCAATTTCTTTGGCAATGAGGAAATTGAACAAAAAGCCCTGCCCATGAAATCCGTTTCAGAAGCGCTGCACCTGCGCAACCGTATCCTCACCGATTATGAAATCGCGCTATCCGTAACGGACTACGAAAAACGGCAACAACTGATTGACATCGTCATCGTTGGTGGAGGGCCTACTGGTGTGGAAGTAGCAGGCGCTCTGGCGGAAATGAAGCGTTATGTCCTCCCCAAGGACTACCCACAGCTGAATACCGATGAGATTGACATCCACCTGGTGGAAGGGGCTGACCGGCTGCTGTTGGGCATGTCGGAAGAAGCCGCCCAAAAAGCGCAGGAATTTCTCGAGGGGCTGGACGTTAAGGTTCAGCTAAATGCTATGGTCACCGGATTTGATGGAGCGTACGCCACACTGAGCGACGATTCAAAAATCACTACCCATAAGCTCATCTGGGCAGCCGGTGTAGCAGGCAATAAAATGCCGGGGCTGCCAGATGAAGCGTTAGTAAAAGGCCGCAGGCTCGCCGTAGACCGCTTCAACCGGGTACAGGGCACGCAGGATATTTTTGCCATTGGCGATATTGCTTACATGGAAGAGCCCGACTACCCCAAAGGGCACCCACAGGTGGCACAGGCTGCGATGCAGCACGCCAAACAATTGGGCAAAAACTTCAAAAGGCTATCAAAGGGCAAAGAAATGGAACCTTTCTCCTACAAGGATCTCGGTTCTATGGCCACTATCGGCCGCAACCGTGCCGTAGCCGACCTGCCCGGCTTTAAATTCCAGGGGGCTTTCGCATGGTTGATATGGCTGTTTGTACACCTCTTCCAGATTTTGGGAGCCAAAAACAAAGTGTCCATATTCCTCAACTGGGTCTGGAACTACCTAACTTACGACCAATCCCTGCGCCTAATCATCCGCCCCAAGGAAGGCCCTGCGGACGTCGCACGGGAATGATGGAATTTTTACATAAAAAGGAGCAACCCAAATTCCGGATTGCTTGTTAGGCGGACAGAAAAAAGTCGTACCTTTGCGGCTCAAAATCACGGTGCGGGGCATGAGCTCCATTCCAAAAATCCTAACCGAATATAACAATACAAGCGACGGATAATGAAACACACCACCTCCTTCGATCAGTTTGTGACCCGCCACAACGGGGTTTCTAATAGGGATCTGCCGAAAATGCTTGAAACTATTGGCGTACCGTCACTGGATCAGCTTATCGACGAGACTGTGCCGGACAAAATCCGCCTGAAAAAGGAAATGGACCTGCCGGAAGCCCTGACGGAATTTGACTTCCTCAACGAGCTGAAGCGCACCGCTGCCAAGAACAAGGTTTACAAAACCTACATCGGCATGGGCTACCACGGCACGATCACGCCTTCGGTTATTCTCCGCAACGTCTTCCAAAATCCGGGCTGGTACACACAGTACACCCCTTATCAGGCTGAAATATCCCAGGGCCGCCTGGAGGCATTGCTCAACTTCCAGACCATGGTGAGCGATCTCACGGCTCTGCCGATCGCTAATGCTTCACTCCTGGACGAAGGCACGGCTGCAGCGGAGGCAATGACGATGTTCTACAGCCAGAAGAACAAACGCAACAAAGGGGAAGCCATCAATCAGTTCCTCGTTGCCGATACCGTCCTGCCACAAACCATTGAGGTATTGATGACCCGCGCTAAGCCACTTGATATTGAAGTAGTGGTAGGCAACTGGAAGTCATTTGAATTGACAGATAAAGTCTTCGGTATGCTGCTGCAGTATCCGGACCGTACCGGTAAGGTAGAGGATTACCGGGCACTGGCAGAACAAGCCAATGACAAGGAGGTCTACCTGACTGTTGCAGCCGATATCCTCAGCCTTGCCCTGCTCACCCCTCCTGGTGAATGGGGCGCAGATGCTGTGGTAGGCAATACGCAGCGTTTTGGAGTCCCCATGGGCTACGGTGGCCCGCATGCTGCTTTCTTTGCCACACGTGAGCAATTTAAGCGGCAGATTCCCGGGCGCATCATTGGGGTTTCTGTGGACCGGCATGGACAGGCTGCCTACCGTATGGCACTTCAGACCCGCGAGCAGCACATCCGCCGGGAGAAAGCGACCTCAAATATCTGCACCGCACAGGCACTTCTGGCTGTAATGGCTAGCATGTACGCTGTATACCACGGGCCTAAAGGCATCAAAGCCATTGCCCGCCGGGTACATGAACTCGCAAAGATTCTGGACCAAAACCTGCAAGCTCTGGGTTATGAGCAGCAGAATGGGCATTACTTCGACACCCTGAGCATCAAAGCGGACGCCGGGCTTATTCAGGCCATCAAAACTGAAGCTCTGAATCAGGAGACCAACTTCTGGTATACCGAAGACAGCATACAAATCAGCCTGGACGAGACGGTAAACCTCGCAGAAATTGAGCGCCTCGCTGCACTTTTCGCTAAAGTGAAAGAGCAACCTGCCAGCTTCACAGCAGAAGTGAAAGAAGGGCTTCAATTGCCAACTGCACTGGAGCGTTCCTCCGGCTATCTGACGCATCCGAAATTCAACAGCTATCATACCGAAACGGAAATGATGCGCTACCTCAAGTCACTGGAAAACAAGGACTTGTCCCTCATGCATTCGATGATCCCTTTAGGTAGCTGTACCATGAAACTGAATGCGGCTACAGAACTGATCCCGGTAAGCTGGCCAGAGTTTGCCAACGTCCACCCTTTTGCTCCTGTCGATCAGGCAGCAGGTTATTTCCAAATCTTCCGCGAACTGGAAGCCTGGCTGAGCGAAATTACCGGCTTTGCCGCTTGTTCTTTACAGCCCAATTCGGGCGCACAGGGCGAGTACGCCGGCTTGCTGACCATCCGTGCCTTCCACGAAGCCAACAGCGACTTTCACCGCAATGTGGCGCTCATCCCGGACTCTGCTCACGGTACCAACCCGGCAAGCGCAGTCATGGCAGGCATGAAAGTCGTAGTTGTGAAGTGTGATAATCAGGGGAATATCGACCTGGAAGACCTCCGCGCAAAAGCAGAGAAGCATAGCAATGAGCTGTCCGCTCTGATGGTCACCTATCCGTCTACCCACGGTGTATTTGAGACTGAAATTCAGGAAATCTGTAAAATCATCCACGATAACGGCGGTAAAGTCTACATGGACGGTGCCAATATGAACGCGCAGGTCGGCCTGACAAGTCCGGGCATTATTGATGCCGATGTTTGCCACCTCAACCTGCACAAGACTTTTGCCATCCCACACGGTGGCGGTGGCCCCGGCATGGGTCCGATTTGCGTCAACGAAAGCCTGAAGCCCTTCCTCCCTAACCACAGCGTGATTCAAACTGGCGGAAATCAGGGCATCGGAGCAGTCAGCGCAGCGCCATTTGGCAGTGCCAGCATACTCCTGATTTCTTACGCTTACATCAGAATGCTGGGCAAGAAGGGGCTCACGGATGCCTCAAAAGCAGCCATCCTGAATGCCAATTACATCAAAGCCCGCCTTGAAAGCGCCTATGATGTGCTCTTCACCGGCAGATACGGCCACTCCGCCCACGAGCTCATCATTGACCTGCGCCCCTACAAATCGGTGGCTTCCGCAGAGGATGTGGCCAAGCGTCTGATCGACTACGGTTTCCACGCCCCCACCCTTTCCTGGCCGGTGCCCGGCACCATTATGGTCGAGCCTACGGAAAGTGAAAGCAAAGACGAGCTCGACCGCTTCTGCGATGCCATGCTTTGCATTCGGGAGGAGATCGATGAGATTGCCCGGGGCGAAGCTGCCGAGGACAACAACGTGCTGGTCAACGCCCCACACGCCCTGCAGCTGATCACCATGGATGATTGGCACCTGCCTTACTCCCGGTCCAAAGCGGCTTTCCCTCTACCCCACTTGCGCTTCGAGCATAAGTTTTGGGTCAGCGTAGGCCGCGTAGACAATGCCTTCGGCGACCGCAACCTGGTTTGCACCTGCCCGCCGATGGCGGCTTATGAGGAGGATGCGCTAGGCTAGGATTTCGATAGCAAATGATTATAGCTACTTCACCCTCAGGTTCTCGTTGAGCCTGGGGGTGATTTGTTTTCCCGGAAGCCCATCGGAGCCATTCACCAAAAGACAGCCCTGCCGATGAACCATCAACTGGGCTGCCATTAAAACTGGGGTTTACAGGGTAACGAGCAGATACTGGATCAGCATCTGCCCGAAAACGGTTTTAGGTGTTTATTCGTATGCTGTGGGACGGTGAAAACTACCGGGGCGCAACCACTAATTTACCCTGCTGCGATCCTTTCCGGCTTTGGGTTCTCAACCGATAGAAATATATTCCTGAAGACAGGTGGCTTAGGTTAATTGATTCGTTATAGCTGGTGATAAGCCCATCCCAGACCAATGCGCCAGCAGCACTGAAAAGTTGAAGCTTAAGGGTTTCTCCGGTGGTATTCTCCACGAAAAGCTGGCCCTGAACCGGATTAGGCGCCAGCGTGGCAAAGTCTGGCTGTGCCAATGATTCTCCAACCGAAGAAACCTCACTGCACAGTATGGATTCCTGAAACATCCAGGTTTCCTCAAGAAAGGTGTTATAATCCTCTGCGAAAGGGCCAACCTCAAAAATACCGTCATGCCCACCGCCTTCCAGTTTATAGAAGTAATCCTTCAGTCCTACTTCATCTGCACGGGCATGAATCACTTCACTGCCTTCGAGCAGCAGTGCTCCTGCTGCTAATCCTGTATTGATGAATACGGTACCATCATCGGTACCATGATAGCTCGCAAGAGGGGGCTCATCAGCCGCTACCCAATCTGCATCAATCAGCCCTCCGCTGAGGTTAATAACGCCCTGAACGGAGGAGGATACATTCATAAAATCGCTGGACTGCCCTTCCAAGCCTCCTTCTGTAATCAGGAGTTGTTCTATGTATTCCGGGGCCATATCTTCGGCATCCCAGTATGCGGTATGCAAAGCTGCGATTGCCCCTGCAGAATAACCACCCACGAAAATAAAATTCGTATCCACCCGGTAGGTGTTGGCCGTCATGGCGTCATTGCGAAAATAACGGACTGCCGCTTTCATGTCCTGCATACAGCGGATCAGGCCTTCCGCTGCATTGACGGAATCTAAGCCCGTTACCTGTAGCTTCCGGTAATCAATAGTTGCTGCTACATAGCCTCTTTTGGTGTATTCCGTGCAGAGGTAGTCCATTTCTGTACGGCTGCCAAATATAAAGCCTCCACCGTGAGCAAAGATGGCGACTGGCCGGGCAGCAGCGGTGTCTCCTTCCGGTTCGTAAACATCCATAATGAGTGCTTCCGTCACACCGTAATTGACATTTTCACCGTACTGTATGGTCGATATTTCAACCTCCGTAAAGACTTCATTGATGAAACGGTCGCCGTCACAGCTGCCGACGGTCTGAGCAGCTGCCACTGTGCAGAACAGCCCGAATGCGAGGAAGAGGATTAAGTATTTTTGCTTCATGCTTAGGTTGTTTTAATGGTTTGAATAAACGTTAGCATTTTTGAATGCCGTAAACCTAAGCGCAGCACAATTTTCGGGACTGGACATTTGTTCCAAATACTAGCATAAATGTTCAAAAGCCTTTATTTTCCGGTATTTTCCCGGAATTCAGTAGGCGTCATACCTTCTTCCTGCCGGAACAGGCGGGCGAAGTAATTGGGATCATTAAACCCGCATTGGTAAGCAATTTCGCTAATGGGATGGTTTGTTTGCTGCAAGCGTTTTTTAGCTTCGCTGAGGCGAATGTCCCGGATGAAGCGCCCAGCTGAATGTCCGGTAGTCTGCGTAAGCTTTCGGTGGAGCTGCGTACGGCTGACTGCCAATGCTCTTGCCAGCTCTTCCACACCAAAAGCAGGAACATCAATATGCTCCAGTACGCATGACCGGGCATCGGAAAGAAAAGCCTGTTCAGGGTCTTCAGGGCTGACTGTTATCCTACCCTCGATTAGCCCCTCGTAAAATTCTTTGAGCTGTTGGCGCAACTCCAAAAGCTTTCTTACCCGGATCAGCAGCTCTTTTTGCAGGAAGGGTTTAGCCAGATAAGCCTCAGCGCCCAACTCCAGCCCGTGCAGCCTCGAGGGCGCATCAGCCTTTGCGGTAAGCATAATAACGGGAATATGGCTGGTCAACGGGTTCTCTTTCAATGCCTGGCACATGGCATAGCCGTCCATTTCGGGCATCATGACATCCGTGACAACAATATCGGGGATTTCCGAAATGGCCAGCTCCAGCCCGGCTTGCCCGTTACCTGCCTCCAATACCTGATACTCACTCTTCAGGCAGTAATTCAGGTACTGCCGCAAGTCTTTATGGTCTTCGACAATCAATACAGTGGGTTGCTTATTACCGATATCTGTTGCTTCCGGGGCGTTGCCTGATTCATCGGAGGCACCCGGTGCCAGCTTGGGAGCGAGATTGACCTCCTGCCGGATTTCCGCTTTTTGGGTAACGGGCAGAGTTACGGTAAATCTAGAGCCGCTTTCCGGTCCGCTTTCCACCAGTATCGTGCCCCCCATGAGCTGCACCAACTCCCGGGTCACTGCCAGCCCGATTCCAGTGCCTTGTATGCTATAAGCGGCGGCTGCGCGCACCTGATAAAACCGGTTGAAAATCTTCTCCTGCTCTGCCAGAGCAATTCCTGGTCCGGTATCGACCACTTCAACCTTTAAGTACCGGCGGTCACCAAGCACCCTAAGGGTGATGGACCCGTTGCGGGGCGTAAATTTTACAGCGTTAGACAAGAGGTTATCCAGAATCTGCTGCAAATAGCCAGGGTCAAAATCCATAAAAAAGGAATCAGGTTCCCCCTCAAACGTCAATTCAATTGCTTTTTCCCGTGCCAGCCCTTCAAAAGAAGCCACAACATATTTCAGAAATACCATAATATCCGATTGCACTGGCATTAGCTGTACTTGCCCTGCATCCAGCCTCGATAAATCCAACAGCTGATTAACCAGGCGCAGAAGCTGCTCACCATTTGACCGGATAAGTTGCAGCGTTTGCTGGACAGGAGAAGGCAACTGGCTTTTGAGTTGATCACTCAGCCCAAGAATGAGGGTAAGCGGTGTACGGAATTCGTGGGTGATATTAGTGTAAAGGTGAGATTGCAGGGCGTTTATTTCGCGCAGACGCCGAGCCTCAATGCGTTGTTGAAGCGCTCTGGCTACCAGGAACACCACTCCGGCCGCAAGGAGCAGATAAAGCACCCGGGCCCCGTAAGTCCACCACCATGGCTGGGCAATTTGAATACTCAAAGTTGCGGCAGCACCTCTCCAGGCACCATCTCCGCTCGCCGCCTGAACTTCAAAAGTGTAATGCCCTGCTGGCAGTTCGTTATAAACAGCATAATTACGGGCGCCGGCCGTTTCCCAGTCCTGCTCAATGGGCATCAGCCGGTAACGATAGACATTCTGTTCTGTTGGTTTATAATTCACTGCGCTAAAGTGAATGGACAAGTCATTTTGATGATGGCCCAGCTTAATCTGATCTGTATAGGGCAGTTCCTGCTGCAGCGGTTGCCCGGGGCCGGGAGTCGCCACCTGATTATTGATGTGCAACCGGGTCAGCACCACTTCTGGCGACAAGGTGTCCACACTCAGGCTGTCCGGGTGAAACAGCAACGCACCACTCCCACTCCCAAATGCCAAAGCGCCATTTCGGAGCTTAGCCCCTTTTGAATAAGGATGGTACCAGGTCAGTCCTGGCTGAAGCCAGGTGCTGGCATCATAAGCATTCAATACCTGACACCGAAAAGGGTCAAACTGTACAATGCCACGGGCGGTATTGATCCATAGGAAGCCTGAATCATCCTCCAGGATTTGACGGCAAAGACCGATTGCCTCATGTGTTTTTTCGGGCAGTCGGATCAATGATTTTTTATTTACATCAAAACCGATCAGCCCACTGCTATGCGTAGACAACCAGGCGATGCCATCCTGATCGAAATGAATGTCCTGTATGCCATAATTAGTAAGGTGTTCCGCCAGTACCTCTCCCTTTTCGGAAATATGATACAGCCCGCTTTGATTACGCCCCAGAAAGAGGCTGTTTCCCGGCCCTGTTTCAATGGTTATGAGCCCGTTTTTATAAAGAACCAATTCCCAGGTACGGGTTTCCGGAAAAATTTTGTACACACCAGTATCAAAATTAAGACCCCACCAGAACCCGGAATCCGAAGGGAACACCTGCGAAAAGCTCGCCTCATCATTAATGCCCCATTGCTCCAGGGTGCCCTCGGCTGCATTCAAAAGTAGCCCGCCGGCAGAGTTACCCACAATCAAACGCCCGGGCGCATATTCTCCAATGGAATACAGACGCCCTTTACCCGTCCCAACCGGAAACCGGCTGATATCAATCACCTTCGAATAATCTCCGCTACGAGGGTCCCATTCCGCAAGACCGTTGGTATAGGAAACCAACCAAAGCTTGCCTCTGCTGTCCTCTTCGATATCACCCACCGCAGGGGGAGCTGCATTTGAACCGCTTGATGGAAATTCAAGAAACTGGAAATGTTCGGATTGCGGGGCAAACTTAAACACCCCGGACTGCCAGGCGGAAACCCATATATTCCCGGTCTTATCAACGATAAGATCAGAAATATTCCCCTCACGGAATGACTTATTCCGGTTGCGAACATCAAAGAAGCGTCCTGTTGAAATATCCAGCCGCTGAATATTTTGGAATCCAATTCCACCATAGGATTGAACCCATAGTTGCCCCCTGTTATCCTTTGCGATTCGGCTAACATAATCAAAGTTCAGCCCATGAGTTGAAGCGGTATCTGCCCGGTAAGCCTGAACTGACCGGGTGCGTGTATCGATGCGTAAAAGACCTTTGTTCATCGTGCCCGCCCAAAGGGTATGAGGGGGATCGAAATAAGCCTGTGTGATAAAATTTTCAAACCCCTCTCCGAAGCTATATCCGGGTAAAGGAGTAAAATGCCCGGTTTCAGGGTTCCAGCTGCAAAGCCCTGACTCTGTGGGAATCCAAATATATCCGTTTTGATCCTGTGACATTTGCCCACTGACCGCATTAGAAATCAGAGAGTTGGCATCATTGGCATCGTGGGTATACTGTGCCACGGCAGGACTTTCGCCTTCTGTTCCGGCAGGTGTGATGACGAATACGCCATGGTCATACGTCCCCACAATAAGCCGCCCCTCCCGGTCTTCAAAAAGGGAATTGACGCCTGATTCCACCGGTAGAAGACCTCGCTCAGCCAATGTATCGAATTGATAGGGCAGGAAACGGTCCTGCTCGGGGCGGTATTGATACAATTTACACTTTTGATTCAACAGCCCCAGCCAAATTCGCCCCTCCCGGCCTTGGCACAGGACAGGGTAATCCCGGTTAGGAATACTGTCGCGGTCGCCATAACCAGCCCGGTAAGTTTTCATTTCATACCCATCGTAGCGGGCGATCCCCGAGTAGGTGCCCATCCAAAGGAAACCATGGCTATCCTGAATAAGATCAAGCACGGAAGGGTTAGGCAAACCATCTTCCACCCCGATACGGTCAAAGGGAAGGTTTAGGGTTTGTGCAAGCCCTACATTCGGCAACAGCCCCAAAAGCCATAAGAGCACCATACCGCTTAGCGGAAAAACAGGGCTCCAATCGGGCTCCAAATAAAGGAAGTACCAGTGCTTTTCAGGGCTTGAAGATTTCATCAACCGGGGGTTACTGGACATTAGTGCAATGAATGACTGTCCAAAACTGATCATTTTGTTCTCAATTATGAAATTTTTACTGATATTTAATCTCAAACTAAACCCATAACATGAGCAACACAAAAGCAACCTTTGTGATCTTGCTCTGCTCTGTGTTCCTTGCCCATGCGCAAAGCGGTTTCCTGATTGAAGGATATGTCTCCGACCCTGAGGGCAAGCCGTTGACCGGAGTGTCCGTATTCCCGCTTGACCAAACCAACAAAGGCACGCCGACAGATGCCCTTGGCTATTTCAAGCTTATGCTTATAGCCAATGTGGATTCCATCCGGATCACTTCTACCGGTTTTCAACCCCAAACAGTTTCCATATTCCGTGAAATGCCAATGCGCATCGAACTCCAGCCTGCCGTTTTTCAATTGGAAGAAGTCTTCGTCACAGGGTTTGGGCAGCAAAGTGCCAGATCGGTCACCGGAGCCATCAGCAAAACCGGGCCGGCAGCCTTTGAGCGTATGCCACTCAACAGCTGGCAGCTGGGGCTGCAGGGGCAGCTCCCGGGCGTCACCATCACTCCGGCATCCGGCGGGCAGGCGGCGGCCAGCAGCATCCGCGTCCGGGGTGTCCACTCCATTAGTGCAGGCAACCAACCCCTTATTGTCATTGATGGTATGATCATGCCAGCTCAGAATGGTTCCTGGACTCTCGGTTTCCAAACCAATCCCCTGCAAACCCTTAACCCAGAAGACATTGCCTCCGTGGAAGTACTTAAGGATGCAGCTTCGGCGGCAATTTTTGGCGCTCAGGCCGGCAACGGAGTACTGCTGATTACCACCAAAACGGGAAAGCCCGGAGCGCCAAGACTGCGGGCCGGATACTTTGCCGGCTTTTCTGAAGCCAGTCAGCGCTACGATGTGCTCAATGGCAGGGAATATGCCACGCTTTGGAACCAAGCCGCTGAGAATACTGGCTTTTCCAACCTGATTTATAACGTGGACGCCCAGCCAGACACCGACTGGCAGTCGCTGATCCTTCAAAGAGGGTTCCAGCACCAGGCTTACGCCAGCTTCAGCGGAGGAAATGAGCAAACTCAATACTATGTTTCAGCCAACTACAAGGATGAAGATGGCTACCTGATCACGACTAATCTGGAGCGGCTCAATCTGCGTGCCAATATCCGGCATCAGTTTAGCCCTGAATGGACGGCAGGGCTCAACCTTGCGCCCAGCCGCGCGGCCCAGCGCTATACCGGGCATCAGTTTCTTGGCTCTCCCCATGCCTGGAGTGCCTGGTTTTTGCCCAACACAAAGGCTTTTGACGAGCAGGGGGAACTGATCAGAACACCTCTTCGCACCAGTTTGGGCCTAGGTGGGATCAACGGCAACCCTTTAGTGGTGCTCAAAGACCAGGAGATGAGGCTGGAAACACAACAAATATTGGGTGGCAGTTATGTGGAATTTGCCCCCCTTCCTCAACTCAGGTTCCGGTCTACGTTGGCTGTTGAACAAACCTACGAACAGGAACAGGGATACGATGGACCGGCCACCTTTTTTGGAAGATTTGGTGGCTCTGCCTCCCGGCTTCATCAACAGCTCAACAGCCTGCAATGGTCCAGTCAGGCTACCTGGGCACCATTACGCTCCGGGGCGCATAACCTCGAAGTCATCGCCGGAATGCAATATCTCAAATCGGATTTCACTGTTGACTTTGCCTCAGGCGGGCCCGTAGATGACCGCAGCCGGGTACTGACTGCCACCAGTCAGATTAATGAGTACTTTAGTGAAGCGCAAGCCGCAGAATTTTTTGGGTACTTTTCTCAGCTGCACTATCAGTTCAAAGAAAAATGGCTGGCTACCCTTTCTGCCCGCTACGATGGCTCCACTCGGTTTGGGCGAGACGAACAATTTGGGTTTTTTCCTGCGCTGGGCGTGGGCAGGATACTCATTGACCACACCCTTAATCGCCATACCGGGCTCCAATACCTGAAGGTCAGGGGCAGCATTGGGGAAACCGGGAATGCCGCTATTGAGGACCTGGCGGCTTACAGCCTGGTGAATCCACGGGGCAGTTACCTTGGGCAGAGCAGCATTACCCTGCAATCACTCGGCAATCCACAGTTGGGCTGGGAAGAAACCGTGCAGCTGGATATTGGGCTTGACTTTGCTTTTTGGCAAAGCAGGCTGTCAGGTACCCTGGGCTTCTTCAACCGGAATACCAGCGACCTGCTCCTGCAAGCGCCTGTACCAGCCACCAATGGCATTAATACAATTTGGCGCAATGCAGGAACAATACGTAATACTGGCATTGAATTGGAGCTTCGTGGCAAAGTGGTCGAAGGGCCGCTGAGCTGGGACATCAGCGCTAATGCCACATGGCTGCGTAATGAAGTGGTTGCCCTGCCCGATACCGATGGGGATGGAACGGACAATGACCTCCTGTTCAATAACTACAACCTTTTTCGTCCGGGAGAGCCTGCTGGTGCCTTTTATCTTATTCGCTATGCTGGTGTGGACCCTGGAAATGGAGATGCCCTCTTTTATCAGAAAGATGGCAGTACCACCAATCAGGCTGCACTGGCTAGCCGTGAAGTCGTTGGCAGCCCAATTCCCGATGTAAGCGGGGGCCTACAGCACCGAGTTCGGTACGGCCCGCTTAGCCTGACGGCCTTTTTTCATTTTAAGGTCGGGCATCAGGCTTACCTAAATGATTTTATGCATCTGGAGGAAAATTTCTCAACCGGCAATTTCAATCAATTGCGGACACAGCTGAATGCCTGGACTCCGGAAAATACCAATACAGATGTACCACAGGCCCGTCTTTTCCAGCCAAATGGCAATCAGATGTCTACCCGCTACCTCCATGATGCCGATTTCCTGCGCCTTCAAAATCTAACGCTGTCCTACGATTGGAGGCTAAAACGTGATGCAAATGTAAAAATGCGGGTTTACGCCAGCGCACAGAACCTCTGGACCTGGACACGCTACCAAGGACTGGACCCCAACAGCGAGTTCTATAATATCCAATCGGGCGCTCAGGGGGGCAGGCTTTACAATTTACCCGCTGCCCGTGCCTTTATTCTTGGACTTGAAACCGAATGGTGATGAGAAAAAGCTTCTTTTTCCTGTTGATGTTTTTTATTTGCTGCAGTGCTTGCCAAAATTGGCTGGATGAGCAGCCCGAAAATGCCCTATTTCTTGAAAATGCTCTGGAATCGCCCGATGACCTTCAGGCTTTACTGAACGGCCTCTATCAGCTGGTGCACAGTGAAGAATTTGCAGGAAGGAATGCGCTGTTGTTTGCCGAACTACTTGGTGGCAGCGCTACCCTGGAAGGAGAAGGATTTGAAAATTTCGACAACCTGCAGGTTCAGCCCGGCAACAACCGCGTTTTTGAGTTATGGTCCACTTGCTACCAAATAATTAATCAAACCAATTTGCTTTTAGAGACCCTGCCGGAAGTCGTCCGCCGGTATCCCGGATTTAGCCAAGAGGCACAAAACCAGCTTACCGGCGAAGCCTGCTTCCTCCGGGCATACACCTACCACCAGCTCGCAAGGTATTTCTGTCGCCCGTATAGCCTGGAAAATGCAGACAGCCTTGGGGTGCCTGTCATGCTTACACCTGTTATAAACTCAAGTGAGCTGCAATACCCGGGCAGGAGTTCCCTTGGTGAGGTGTACGATCAGATCATGACTGATTTGGAGCAGGCTGCAGCCAACCTATCCACCGTAATTGTACCAGGCCGGGTAAATCAATATACGGTACATGCAATGAGGGCACGCCTGTACCTGGAAGCTCACGCGTATACCGCTGCCTATGATGAAGCAGGGTTTGTGATCAACGGACCGTTCGAACTGCAAACGGACCCTGCCGATGTTTTTTGGGAAGCCGATAGCCAGGAAAGGGTTTGGTTCACCCTGGGAGGCTTGGGCAATCAAAGTACAGCAAGCCTCGACTGGGCGTATACAGATGCCAGGATTACCGCTAAATTTGCGCAAGCGACTTACATTTCAGGACTTTCCTCTGCGCAGCAGACAAACCTAGAAAGCGCGGGCTACCAGATTGCGGACCTGAGAGGGCCCGCAAAGCCGGATTGGCTCAGGCCGCTGATCAGCCAGGATACCCTCTACTGCCTGAAATACAACCGGGGGGATACATTTCTTGACTTTCCGCTATTCCGGTTTACAGAGTGCCTACTCATCCGGGCGGAGGCTGCCCTGGAATTGGGGCAACATGACGAGGCCATTGCTGTGATCAATCAATTGCGGCAGCGCGGCTACTTAGTTTACGATTCGCTCGGCCTGCTTGTTGAGGATGGCTATGCGATGCTCCGGATTGAGTCCGGCGAGTACAACCAGGCTGCGCTAAAAAAAATACTGCAGCAGGACCGGCAAATCGAACTGGCCTTTGAAGGGCATTTACTTTTCGACAGGCAACGTGAGCGTGCCGAAATCCGCCCCGGTATCACCTGGGACCATCCCCGGCTGCGGCTGCCCATCCCTCAGCGGGAGCTGGATACGAGCCCGAATTTGGTGCAGAATCCGGGGTATTGACAGGCTGTTTATGTTTTATCTTCCACATAGGGGAATATTTCCTGATTTCTACGAGATTATGGCTCCGTAGGGTTGAGTGGTCAAGCCAGGCATCACCCAGCCTATCACCCTCCTCCCTCAAACCAAGCCTGCCGCATCCGTTCGGGCACTTCAAAATGACGCTGCTTGTAGGTATCGAAATAGCCGACCATCCGTCGTGCCATCTGCATGGAAAACCAGTCTATGAAAACGGACTTGGGCTCCCGGATTTTATCCTCCAGGCGCTCTCCGGCACGGAAAAGCGACTTGAGGAAGAACGGTGCGGCAGCGGGCAGGCATCCCGCAGGGGGCGTAATGCCCAGCATTTGGGCTCGCTCCCTGCCAATGAGATAATTTATGAGGCTTTGGGGGGCATCGTCCATACGCTCGGCAGGCAATGTGCGCTCCGCAAATTCCACGAGGGCTTTAGTCAGCAATTGCCCGGCTTCGGAAGGGGCTGCCTGACGCTTGAGAATCGTCTCCAGTAAAGTACGGGCGCTTGCCAAGTCTGTCGGCAACAAGCGTTCGTCAATTCCCAGGAGGGCACCGATCCCTTTCCAGCAGTGCAAATAAGATTCCAGCCGCTCCGTTGGTTCAGGTATTCCAAACTGCTCCAGCCCATCTGCTACCGCGACACTAAAAGTCATCAGCGTTACAGCAAGGTCTTCCTGGTTAATTGGCATCCCCAAACGCTCGGTATCCCATCGCTCCGGAGGAATGAAGTGGCGGATAGCCGCGTGGATGAGCCGGACTTTTTGAATAGACTGTATGCCTGTTTTGCCTGGCTGTAAACCGCCATCGGTCATCACATCGATCAGAAACTGCCCGGTTTCAGCTATGCGCCGTGTAAAGATGGTGATGTCCTCCCGGTTATGCGCCAGACGGCTAGTCTGCACCAGTACCTGAGCCCCGTTTTTGCAACAGTAAAGCAGGGGGAGCGACTTGTAATACAAAAACAGAAGGAACTTGGGGCCATGATCCCGAAAAAGCCCATGGGCTGCCTCAACCCTTCGCGAGTCTACCCAATCTGGCAGCTGCTGTGTGGCTTCCCAGTAGTCCTTTAGTGAAGGGGGCAGTTCATCCAACGGCATTTCAATCCGACGGATCAAAAGGTCGAATAGTCGCTGGGCCGCTTCTCGACCTTCAGTGGTGACTAAATGTGCAACCGCCTGATCAGCCAACGGGTCAGCGGTTTGGCGCATTTGATCTAAAAATTCAGCGTTCCAGGTTGTCGACGTAGGCATGGCTTCTGGGATTGATTGAATATTCAAGATACATACTTTTCGGTCATAATTGGAGATTATTCCCTCATCAGATATACCTAATAATAGTGAGTCTCTATACCTAATTTGCAAACAGCTATACCAAAATTATAAAACACCCTTTTGTGATTTTACAAAATAAAACCCTGCCAGATCCAATCAAACCCAGCAACATTCCAAGGTTTCGATCGATTTCAAAACCAGCAGCAGCCGACCCGAAACACCAATACCTAAAAAGGTGTAATATTCTCTAAACCTTATTTGTACTTTTTTGTATAAATTCCTGACATTTGCATTAGAATTAGTCTAAATAACACTGGAAAAACCGCATAGATTATGAGCGATTCCATGCAGACGCTGGAGCAGCATACCAAGAGCGACTATAAATATGGCTTCACCAGCAATATCGAAACGGACAAGCTGCCCAAGGGGCTAAGTGAAGATGTGGTCCGTGCGATCTCCGCCAAAAAGAATGAGCCGGAGTGGATGACCGAGTGGCGCCTTAAAGCTTACCGCCAATTCCTGGAAATGACCGAGCCAAAATGGCCAAACGTGGACTACCCGCCGGTCGACCTTCAGGATATCATCTACTACGCTGCGCCTAAAAAGAAGAAAAAGCTCAACAGCCTTGATGAGGTAGATCCGGAGCTGCTAGATACCTTCAACAAGCTTGGTATCCCGCTCGACGAGCAGAAGATGCTGGCCGGTGTTGCGGTAGACGCCGTAATCGACTCGGTTTCTGTGAAGACCACTTATAAAGAGAAGCTGGCTGAGTTGGGTATTATCTTTTGCTCTTTCAGCGAAGCGGTGCAGGAACACCCCGAACTGATAAAAAAATATATCGGTTCTGTAGTACCGGCTAACGACAACTATTTCGCCGCATTAAACTCTGCAGTATTCAGCGATGGGTCCTTCGTGTACCTGCCTAAAGGCGTGAAGTGCCCCATGGAGCTGAGCACCTATTTCCGTATCAACGAGCGGGACACCGGACAGTTTGAACGCACCCTCATCGTCGCCGAAGAAGGCAGTCAGGTAAGCTACCTGGAAGGCTGTACGGCTCCAATGCGCGATGAGAATCAGTTGCACGCAGCAGTGGTAGAACTCGTAGCTATGGATGATGCCACCATCAAGTATTCCACGGTACAAAACTGGTATCCTGGCGATAAAGAAGGGAAAGGAGGTATCTACAACTTTGTTACCAAGCGGGGCCTTTGCAAAGGCGTCAATTCCAAAATTACCTGGACACAGGTGGAAACTGGCTCTGCCGTGACCTGGAAGTATCCAAGCTGCGTTTTGCTGGGCGACAACTCTGTGGGCGAATTCTATTCTGTAGCGGTAACTAACAACCGTCAGCAGGCAGACACAGGGACCAAAATGACCCACCTGGGCAAGAACACCCGCAGTACCATCATCTCCAAAGGTATCTCTGCCGGCCACAGCCACAACTCCTACCGCGGACTGGTAAAAATTGGCAAGAAGGCTGAAAATGCCCATAACTTCTCCGTTTGTGACTCCCTGCTCATGGGCGACAAGTGTGGCGCGCACACCTTCCCCTACCTGGAAGTACAAAACAACACGGCCAAAGTGGAACACGAGGCTACGACCTCCAAAATTGGCGAAGATCAGCTGTTCTACCTTATGCAGCGCGGGCTGAGCGAGGAAAACGCAGTGAATACTATCGTCAACGGCTTTGCCAAGGAAGTCTTCAACGAGCTCCCGATGGAATTCGCAGTGGAAGCACAGAAGCTCCTCGCTATCAGCCTGGAAGGCAGCGTTGGCTAACCTTAAACATTAACCCGGGAAGGGGTTTCCCTTCCTTACCCAAATTGATCACGACAAAAATACCAAACCATAATGTTGACTGTTAAAGACCTGAAAGTTGCGGTTGAAGACAAAACCATCCTGAACGGTATCAACCTGGAAGTTAAACCGGGCGAAGTACACGCTATCATGGGCCCTAACGGCTCGGGCAAGAGTACGTTCGCCAATGTCATCGCGGGCCGCGAAGACTACGAAGTGGAAAGCGGCAGCGTACTATATAAAGGCGAAGACCTTCTTGAGATGGAAGTGGACGAGCGCGCTTTAGCCGGTATCTTTATGGCTTTTCAGTACCCGGTCGAAATTCCGGGCGTGAGCACCTCTAACTTCCTCAAGAGCATCGTTAATGCCAACCGTGAAGCACGCGGGCTGGAAGCCATGAATGCAATGCAGATGCTGAAGTACATCCGCGAGAAAATTGAACTGGTGGGCATGGACGAGAAGTTCCTGCGCCGCTCCCTCAACGAAGGCTTCTCCGGTGGTGAAAAGAAGCGTAGTGAGATGCTGCAAATGGCACTGCTTGAGCCTTCACTGGCGATCCTGGATGAGACCGACTCCGGGCTGGATATCGATGC
Organism: Phaeodactylibacter xiamenensis; assembly: GCF_000759025.1. Lineage (GTDB taxonomy): Bacteria > Bacteroidota > Bacteroidia > Chitinophagales > Saprospiraceae > Phaeodactylibacter > Phaeodactylibacter xiamenensis. The sequence continues at coordinate 342,414 of NZ_JPOS01000083.1, forward strand.
CCTGCGCATTGTATCAGAGGCAGTGAACAAGCTTCGTACACAAGACCGGTCCTTCATCATCGTGACCCACTATCAGCGCCTGCTCAACTACATTGAGCCTGATTTTGTGCACGTGCTGTACAAAGGCCGCATTGTGAAGTCTGGCGATAAGTCACTCGCACTGGAGCTGGAAGACAAGGGTTATGACTGGATCAAGGAAGAGGTAGACGCAGTAGCGGTATAACTACCCTATCCGCAATCAAAGTCATTCATTTACGAACCTAAGCTGCCGGCTTATTTTCATAAGCCGCACTTCAAATAATAGCTTACGATATGTCAACAACCGTAGCTCAGGACAGATACGCAGCCGAAAAACAAAAGTTTCAGGAGCTGTTTGACCAAACTGAGGCCGCGAATCAGCAGTCGGCTCATCCGCTGGACGAGTACCGTCAGCGAGCCATGACCCTGGCAGGCACACTCGACTTCCCTACCCGCCGGTGGGAAGAGTACAAGTACACGAGCGTCAACCGTATTCTTCAACCAGATTATGCCATCGGACAGGCTCAGGGTATGGATGCAGCTGATATACAGGCTTACCTGCCGGAAGGCATGGACGCGCACTTGATTGTTTTTGTAAATGGCCAGCTCAGCGATTCTTTATCACAATTTGCCGAACTACCGGCTGGGATGCATGTAATGCTGCTTCGGGACGCTATGGACAGCGACCGATTTGGCAGCATTGCCCGCGAGCATATGGACCGTATTCTGAAGGATCAGGATGATATCTTCGTAGCCCTTAATGCCGCATTCTCACAGCACAGTTTATTCCTGTACAGCGAGAAGAATGTCGCTTGCGAAAAGCCTGTCTATATCCTTCACCTGTCTACCAATGCTGAAACGCCCATCCTCAACAGCCACATGAACATCGCAGTGGCGGAGACAGGCAGCGAATTTGCCTACATCGAAGGGCAATTTGAGAAGCCGGGAGCTACCGGTACTTACTTTAACAACATCTACAACCGCGTTACCATAGGCGCCAATGCCCACATCCATCACTACTGCCTGCAGCAGGAAGGAGCCGAGGGCTTTGTGATCAACCGGGTGGATGCGGAGCAGGACCGCGACAGCCAATTCTCAAACTATACCGTAGACCTGGGTGGCCGCATCGTGCGCAACAACCTGAACACCGTGCACAAAGGGTCTAACCTGACCACCAACTACTACGGTGTTTACTTTGGCAAGGAGCAACAGCACATTGACAACCATACCTTCATTGATCACGCCGTACCGCACTGTCAAAGCAATGAGCTTTACAAAGGCATCGTAACCGACAGCGCCCGCGGTGTATTCAATGGCAAAGTAATGGTGCGCAAGGATGCACAAAAGACCAACGCCTTCCAGCAGAGTAGCAGCCTGGTACTGTCCAATAAAGCCGAAATGGACAGCAAGCCACAGCTGGAAATCTTTGCTGATGACGTGAAGTGCAGCCACGGTGCCACAATCGGGCAGCTCGATGAGTCCTCCGTTTTCTACCTGCGCAGCCGCGGTCTCAACGACCATCAGGCACGGGCTATGCTGCAACACGCCTTCATCGCAGAAGTGCTGGAGTACTTTAAGCACGAGCAGGTCCGCGATTTTGCAGAGATGCTGATCAACCAGAAATTCGAACAGTAGAACAACATGGAAGTTACCGCTCAACAAGCGTTTGATATTGAAAAAATCCGCAAGGATTTCCCGCTGCTGGAACAGGAGATGAACGGCAAGCCCATCATCTTCCTGGACAGCGCAGCCTCAAGCCAAAAGCCGGCACAGGTCATCGACCGGCTCAATGATTACTATCGTACCGGGCATGCGAATGTGCACCGGGGGGTGTATCAGCTGAGCCAGGAAGCGACTACTGCTTTTGAAGAGGCACGGGAGCTTGTGCGCCAATTCATCAATGCTCCTTCCGAAAAGGAGGTCATCTTTGTCCGGGGCTGCACCGAAGGGATCAACCTCGTTGCTTCTTCCTATGGGAGGAAGTTTATTAATCAGGGGGATGCGGTACTGATTACAGCCATGGAGCACCATTCCAATATTGTGCCCTGGCAGATGATTTGTGAGGAGCGCGGAGCGGAACTCCGGGTGGCACCGGTTAACGATGCGGGCGAAATTGACCTGGATGCCCTCTACGAGCTGCTGGATGAGCGCGTGAAAATCGTTTCTCTGGTACATGTGTCTAATGCTTTGGGCACGGTCAACCCCGTGAAAGCCATTATCGACCGGGCGCACGAACTGAACATCCCCGTGCTGGTGGACGGCGCACAAGCCATCCCTCATACCCAGGTAGATGTGCAGGCCCTCGATGCGGATTTTTACACCTTCTCCGGCCACAAGATGTTTGGCCCAACGGGTATAGGAGTGCTGTACGGCAAGGAAGAATGGCTGGAGCAAATGCCGCCCTACCATGGCGGAGGAGAGATGATCAAAACGGTGACTTTCGAAAAGACCACCTACAACGAATTGCCGCATAAGTTCGAAGCCGGCACGCCGGATATTTCGGGCGTCATTGGCCTGGGAGAAGCTGTCAGGTACATACAAAGTATTGGTTACGAGAATATCAGCCGGCACGAACACGAACTGCTGGTCTACGCTACAGAACAGCTGGAGCAAATCGAAGGCCTGCGTATCATCGGGACAGCAAAAGAAAAAGCCAGCGTGGTCTCCTTCCTCGTGGATGGGGTACACCCCTACGATCTGGGCGCTATCCTGGATAAGCTCGGCATTGCAGTACGCACCGGTCACCACTGTACGCAGCCCCTCATGGCCCGGTATGAAATCCCTGGTACGGTGCGGGCTTCCTTCGCCTTCTACAACAACAAAGCGGATATTGATGCGCTCGTGGCGGGAATTAACAGGGCCGTTTTGATGTTAAAGTAAAATTTCACAATGAACCCAATCAACAGCATACAAGACGAAATCATCGATGAGTTTGCCTTCTTCGGGGACTGGATGGAGAAGTACGAGTACATCATCGATTTGGGCAAATCTCTGCCCCTGATTGATGAGCAGTACAAAGATGAAGACCACCTGATCAAGGGTTGTCAGAGTCAGGTTTGGCTGCATGCAGATGAAGCAGAAGGCAAAGTGAGTTTTACGGCCGATAGTGATGCCGTCATCACCAAAGGTATTATTGCGTTGCTGGTCCGGGTGCTGTCTGGCCAAAAAGCCGAGGAAATAGCAAAGGCGGATCTCTACTTCATTGATAAGATAGGGCTGAAGGAGCATCTCTCCCCCACCCGGTCCAATGGGCTGGTCAGCATGGTTAAGCAGATGAAGATGTACGGCCTGGCCATCAACGCGAAAAGCCAGTAACGACGACATTTGTTTAGCGCACGCAACGTCAAAGAAGATCAATCATGGACAAAGCAGCATTAGAAGCCAAAATCGTAGAAGCCACCAAAACTGTTTATGACCCGGAAATCCCAGTGGACATTTACGAACTGGGACTGATTTACAGTATCGATATCAGTGATCAGGGTATCGTCAATCTGCGCATGACGCTCACCACGCCGATGTGCCCGGTAGCGGACTCTTTGCCCATGGAGGTACAACAAAAAGTGGCTATGGTGGAGGGCGTCAGTGATGTGGAGCTGGAGGTCGTGTATGACCCGCCCTGGAGCAAGGACATGATGAGCGAAGAAGCCCGGTTTGCCCTGGACATGTTTTAATTTAGGTCATACAAAACAAACATTATTCACCACCGATCCTAACCGCAAAAGGCTATGAAAATTTCCGCCCAAGACGAGTACGGACTGCGCATTCTCATCCGCATTGCGGAAGCCGATGAACAAAATGGGCTTAGTATTCCGCAACTCAGCGAACTGGAGGGCATGTCAGACAGCTATGTTGGCAAACTGACCCGAACGCTCCGCCTGGCGGGCTTTATCGAAAGCACCCGTGGCCAAAAAGGCGGCTATGTACTGGCACAGCCGCCGGAAAATATTAACGTTGGGGAAGTCCTGCGCGCACTGGGCGGAGCTCTATTTGACGAAGGGTTTTGCAATAAGCACTCTGCTGGCTTTCGGATTTGCACAAATTCCGTAGACTGTTCCGTGCGGTCTTTATGGCGGGTGGTGCAGCAGTCCCTTGATCATATACTGGGACAAATCAGTCTGAAAGACCTGCTCGCTTCTGAAACCGAAACCAATTCAGCGCTGGAGCAAATCCTATCTCAGATACAACCCGCTACAGCATAAGAGCTCAGCTTTCAATTCGCGCTCAAAACCCTATCTTTGGCAGTGAGAAAACACACTGCTTATGAGAAACCGGCTATCCATCTTCCTCTTTTCAATAATCTTGCCTTGCGCTATTGCAGCCCAACCGGCTTACATCATTGATGCAGACACCGGCAACGAAATGGATGATCTCTATGCCATTGCAAGAGCGCTCGCCCCGGATGGGCTCAAAGTGCTTTCGCTACAGTCAGCGCATTTTAATAACCCACAACTGCTTACAGACCCTAGCTGGAATAACTATTCGACGGACAGCATCAACACGCTGGAAATCAGTCAGCAGCTCAATGAGCACCTTGCTGCGGAAACCGGCAATTGGATGGTACCAACCCTCAGCGGCTGTGACCGTATGCTGGGGTTTGCATGGGGGTATTATGCTGGCGCACCTGTTCCCACAAGCCCTGCAACAAGATTTATCATCGATAAAGCCGGTAAAGCGGATACCGAAAATAAACTAAATATTATCTGCCTCGGCCCTTCTACTAATGTAGCCGCAGCCATCGCTGCCGCACCGGAGATTGCTGGCAACTTAAGGGTTTATCTGCTGGGTGCAAGATATGACCTAAGAAGTAAAGCCTGGGACAAGAACGAATTCAACATCCGCAACGACCTCAATGCCTTTGACCTTCTGCTCAACACTGCTGAACTGGAACTTTGGGTCATGCCGGCCAATATTGCCCAGTCCTTGACCTTCCAGCGAAAGTCTTCCTTTCAGAAACTTACAGCATGCCGTACACCTTTATGCCGGCGGCTAACTAAAAGATGGGATTCAGTAAACGCCGGGACAAGCTGGATCATGTGGGACCTCGCACTGGTGGAGGCTGTGCTGCACCCCGAGTGGGCAAAATGGAAGAAAGTACGCACACCGCCGGAAAACAACAGGCGAACCATCAAGCTTTGCACTGCTATCAATGCACCACTAATGGAAGCTGGCTTTTGGCAGTCTCTGCTAAGCTGGCAGGCCCCTTAAATCGGACTACTGGCCTGCGAAACGGTAGCGGTCTCCAATGTATTTGATAATTTCACTACTTTTCTTGATTTTGATATTTGCGGATCCCGTCCGGATGTAGAAGACCTCCTGTTCGTTGCCTTTTTTGTCTACATCACGGTAGAACACGGGCGACTTGGCAGGTGGCGTATCAATCCGAAAAATCATATGATCATCAATCTTCTCAATATCAAAGGACAACTGTGTAGCGAAGAAGGAACCAAGATTGCGCTGTACCGCACTTGTGATGCTGCGCTTAAAGTTGTCAATATCTGAAGTGGTGGCATCCAGCCCAATAATCTTGCCCTCGTCGTCTACTCCGCAAAAGACAGTGCCTCCATTTAGATTCATGAATGCAGAAAGGGTTTGAATGATCTTATCGCGGTGGTACTTGTCAATAGACTCCTTAAATTCCACCATATCGCTTTCTCCTTTATCGATGATGCGCTTGCTGTTGGCTGATTCATCAGCAACGAGATAAGTGATGATTTTCTGAGTCAGTGCCCACGAAAGCTTAAGTTTGAGCTCTTCGGGGATTTTGGTGTCATCAAATACTTCTGATTTATCAAAAACGATAAGTTTAGACGGCTCCGTTGCGCGGATAGTGCCAAGGCGGGATGTTTTGTTGAAGATGGCAATTTCACCGAAAAGCTGCCCCTTGGTGTAGGATTTAGGCTCCTTGCGGGTTAAATAGAGGATCAAACGGCCGTAATGAACGATATAAAAAGACTCCCCTTTCTGTTCGATAGAAAAAACCTCATGCCCTGCTTCGTAGTCCACAAGCTTACCTACACTGGCCAGTTGTTTGATTTCCGCATCCTCTAAATTGACCAGTTCTTTGCAAGCGCGCAGGGTTTTAAAAATATCTTCGTTCATCGTTTGGCATCGTTTTATTCAGTCCTTTTAATATGGCATTCAGATCAACCAAATACCTGCGCAATAAAGCTAAGGAAAAAAATGAAACTGCCCTGAAGAAAACCTGACACAGTGGGTCAGTGAACGAGATTCCTTGTCTGATGCGCAATATAACCAATGAACCCAAGCAGCCCCAAAATGATAAGGTATTCATCGAACGGGTTATCCACCTGAAGGATTACGGGCTCGGAAGCCTGAAACGAAACGCCGTCCGACTCATTCACAAGACGGTATTCGTAGGCTTCACCTGGCTGGACGCGCACATCCCAAAAACTAAACTCGCGCTGACCTGCTGCCGCAGTAACCCGCCCTACCTTTTTCCAGGTATTGTTTTCGAGGGCCCGCTCAATAATAAAAGACACCTCATCTGCAGGCTTATCTACTACCCATGACAGTAAAACGGATACATGGTGAGCTTTGGCAACAAAGCTGCTCAACTGTAAAGACCGCTCCATACCCATAGCAGATCGTGTGAAATGGGAACTGGAAGATGCAACGATACTTTCGCTGACAAATTGGACATTCTGGACGTCTACTGCCTTTGGCGTATTGGCAGCCACCGTTTGGGGTCGGAAAAACGAAATACAAGAAGCAAACAAAAATAGATAGAACAGGTTTTTCATGCTGGGCATTGAGTAAATAGTTGTTTCCTAAAAGGTTCAATAATCCAATTTATGTTCCTAAAGCAAACGGTGCTTCAGGAACATAAATTGGACAGGAGCTCAACAGTTATGAAGTCTCCCGGGGTTATCAGTTCTAGTGTTTGCTTAAATCATTAATGGTAGGGCACCCAAATATAAAGATTATTCAGAGAAAGCACAATGATATGCGTCAATCCTTTAAGAAAGCGCTTCAAAAAAGGCTCCTTGAAGAAGACTTTGAAGGAGTGATCAAATCCCTGATTACCTTATCAGATCAAATGGGCAACAACCTGCTCCTGAACGATGCAGTACTGTGTTATCAGCGCTGGCAGGAACTACAAAGGAAACGCAACAGTGACGCACCCTCGTCTCCGGATACAGAAAGGCTCAATATGCAGCTCAAACAGGGACTTTGGCAAATGATTGAACAATTGCCGGAATAATCAGGAAAAAACATTACCTTTGTCCCCGATTTCGAGTAGCGGAAGCTTAGAATGAACGCACAAGACGGGTTTGTGCTCAAACTGCGGGCCTGACAGCCTGCTCAGGACGGTGATGCTCCGCCCAATACTGCAAAGCTCAAATGCTACTCATCATTGCTGCTGCGGAGTGCAGCTTAACATTTGATCATGAGTACTTTTGAGTCACTGGGCCTCTCCCAGTCTATCACTGAAGCTGTGTCTGCTATCGGCTTCGAATCTCCAACTGCCATTCAGGAACAAGCCATTCCCCGCCTGCTTTCCGGCGAGGAAGACTTCGTGGGCCTGGCCCAAACGGGTACCGGCAAAACGGCGGCTTTTGGCCTGCCGCTGCTGCACCGAACCGACGTGGCATTGCCATTCGTACAATCTCTGGTGCTGGCCCCTACCCGAGAGCTTTGCCTGCAAATCTGCAGAGAACTGGAGTCTTTCTCAAAAAACCAGACCAAGCTGAAAATCCTCCCGGTATACGGAGGAGCTGACATTCGCCGGCAGATAAAAGCGCTTGAACAAGGCGTGCAGGTCCTGGTAGCCACTCCTGGCCGTTTGCGTGACCTCATGCGCCGGGGCAAAGTTGATTATACCCACCTGCAGCAAGTCGTGCTGGATGAAGCCGATGAAATGCTCAATATGGGCTTCAAAGAGGAAATTGATGAGATACTGGAAGCCGTCCCGGAACAACGCCGTACCTGGCTTTTTTCGGCTACCATGCCACCGGATGTCCGCCGAATCTCTCAGGACTATATGGATAACCCCTTTGAGCTGTCGGTAGGCACACAGAACTCCGGCAACGTAGACATTAGCCACCAATACGTAGTTTTACGCCCCGCAGAACGCTACGAGGCACTACGCCGGTTCCTGGATATGGAGCCGGACCTCTTCGGGCTCGTCTTTTGCCGCACACGCCGGGAAACCGCAGAAGTGGCAGAACAACTGACCCGGGATGGCTACAAAGCAGATGCCATCCACGGTGACCTTAATCAGGCACAGCGCGACCGGGTCATGCAGGGCTTCCGCGACCGCCGGCTGCGAATCCTGGTGGCCACGGACGTTGCCGCAAGGGGCATTGATGTCGACAACATCACCCATGTTTTCCATTTCAACATCCCGGATGACCTCAACTTCTATACCCACCGCTCCGGCCGTACCGGGCGGGCTGGCAATAAAGGGATTAGCCTCGTCCTCGCCCATCCTAAGGACCGGCACCTGCTCCGGAAACTGGAGAAAGTCTCCAAAATCACATTTGAAGCGGTGGAAATCCCCTCCGGCCCAGCTATATTCGAACAGCGGTTGATGCGCTTTTTTGATAAAATCAGTGAAGCATCACCAAACCCGGAACTGATGGACTATCTACCGGAGATTGCTGCTAAGTTCGAAGGCTTGTCCCGGGAAGAACTGCTGCTCCGGGTTGCCTCTGCCACTATGCCTAAAAAGATGCAGGCTTACGCCAAAAGCAAGCCGATCGGGCAAAAACCACGGGCAGATAAAGCCTTCCTGAAGCCCAATGAGTCCCGCCGGGTATTCGTCAATATCGGTCAAATGGATATCAATGGCAAAGGGGAACTCCTCGCCTACCTGTGCGAAAAGGGGGGCATCAACGGTGCTGACGTCGGAAAAATCGACCTGCAGAAAAAGCATGCCTTCGTACAGGTTGAAGTACAGGCTGCTGCCTCACTGATAAACAAACTCGATGGGCAAACCTACGATGGCCGCACACTGCGGGTAAACGATGGCGGGCCACAGCCGGGGCAGTCCAATAAGAAACGCCGGTCTTTCCCCAAGCGCAAAAAAGGCAAAAAGAAGTTTGCAAAGTAAGCCTGCAAGGCTCCGATTTTAACGGGTTTTCTGCTATATTGGATCCCGGGGCACAGCAAATGCCGCGCCCTGCTATTTCTTTGATCACAACAAACAGAAAACCCACATTATGGCAGATTCAAAAGGCACCTTGCCCCGCGTAGCCTACTTTTGCATGGAGTACGGGCTGGACAACCGCTTCAAAGCCTATGCAGGTGGCCTGGGCATCCTGGCTGGCGACTATATGAAAGGCGCGAAGCAGTACGACTACCCTATCGTCGGCATTGGCATTAAATGGAAACAGGGTTATACCGACCAATTCATTGGGGAGGATGGCAAGCCCTACGATTCTTACCGCAACTACAACTACGACGACTTTATGGAGGATACCGGCATTACGGTGAATGTCGAAATCCGTGGCCGAAATGTCGCCTGCAAAGTCTGGAAACTCGAGGCTTTCGGCAATGCCCCGCTCTACCTGCTCGATACGGATGTGCCGGGTAATGAAGATGGCTGGATTACAGGGCAGCTCTACGGCTGGTTTGGAGAAGAGCGGATCGCGCAGGAGCTGGTCCTCGGTGTAGGCGGTGTGAGGGCTCTCCGCTCCCTGGGCATTGAGGTAGATGTCTACCACTTTAATGAAGGTCATGCCCTGTTTGCCGGCTTTGAGCTGATGCGCGAAAAGATGGAAGACGGGATGACTTTCGAGGAAGCCTGGGCTGCAAGCAAAAACGAAATCGTATTCACCACCCACACGCCTGTAATTCAGGGCAATGAGTCCCACCCGGTCGACCGCCTGATGTACATGGGCGCCAACCTGGGCATGAAACCCAGCCAACTCCGCCGCCTGGCGGGCGACCCTTTCAATATGACTGTGGGAGCATTGCGCCTTTCCAAAAAATCGAATGCCGTAGCTCAATTGCACGGCGAGACGGCAAACCAAATGTGGAAGCACATCCACGACCGTTCCGATATCGTTGCCATTACCAATGGTATCCATCAGGGTACCTGGGTGGATCAGGCGATGCTTGATGCTGCTGAGGCTGGCAAAGACCTCTGGGAACCGCACCTGAAGAACAAGCGGGCACTCATTGACCTTGTCAAACGCAAGAACGGTGTTACCCTCGACGAAGAAAAGCTGATCATCGGCTTCGCGCGCCGCTCCGTGCCTTACAAGCGCAGCGACCTGATCTTCTCCAAACCTGAAGTTATTGAGCCTTACCTGAAGGAAGGCAAGATTCAGCTCGTCTTTTCCGGTCGTGCCCACCCCCTGGACGATACCGGCAAAGCGATTGCAGCCAATCTCGTGCGCATGTCCAAGCTCTATCCCAATGCCGTGGTCTTCCTGGAAAACTACGATATGGAAATTGGTGCCGCCATCACCCGCGGCTCCGATGTATGGCTCAACAACCCACGCCGCCCTAAGGAAGCAAGTGGAACTTCCGGCATGAAAGCCTCTATGAACGGGGTGCTCAACCTTAGCGTACTCGACGGCTGGTGGCCGGAAGCCTGCCAGGATAGCGTCAATGGCTGGCAGATCGGCAATGCCTTCGAAAGCGACAACTTGGAAGAACAGGATGACAACGACCGGGAGGCGCTCTACGACGTGCTGCTGAACAAAGTCGTGCCCACCTACTACGATAACCGCAAAAAATGGCTAAAAATGATGCACGCCAGCATTCAGAGCACCCGCGATGCCTTTGGAGTCAAGCGGATGCTGGAAGAGTACTACGATTTGCTGTACACCGCGTAGTGTAAAACAAGCAGCCTGGGAGAATATTTAAGCCTTTCCCAACCTGCAAAAATCAGTATTGAAGGGTAACCGACCGAAAAATTGGCCGGTTACCCTTACTTTTGGGCAAAACCGTGCTGTATGAAAAAAACGCCCTTTGCTGGACTGATACTACCCCTCCTTTTCCTGTCTTTTGCCGCGCTGAGCCAAAATGAAGGCAACATCTGGTATTTTGGCAACCAACAGGGTATTGACTTCTCTTCTGGTGACCCGGTCCTGATCACCAATGGTGCGCTGCAAACATCGGAAGGTTGTGCCTCAGTTTGTGATACAGATGGCAACCTTTTGTACTATACCAACGGAGGCGGACGCACTACCCCGGGACAACCCTCGGGAAGCATCTGGAACGCCAGCCATAATGTGTTGTACGACATGGAAGGGCTCCGGGGCGGTGGCTTTGGTGCCGTTCAGTCTGCCCTCTTTATCCCTAATCCGGGCAATGCCGATGAGCATTACCTCTTCACCATGGAAGAGCGGGAGTTTGCCAGCGACGGGCTGCCCGCTGGCCAGTTGCAGGGACGCGGGCTCACGCATTTTTTGCTCAACCGTACCCTGAATGGCGGGCTTGGGGGCACTGTATTTGAGGATGACCGGCTTCATGTCCCCAGTTTTGAATCCCTAAGCGGCACTCTGCACGGGAATGGTACCGACTTTTGGGTCATCATTGTGGATGACAATACCGGTGATTTTTTCAATTACCGCGTGACACCCACAGAAGTCTTAGGTCCAACGCTGGAAGAGCGGGACGTCATTGATTCCCTGGCTGGCCCGATTAAGATTTCTCCGGCGCGCAACCGGCTGTTCGTTGGAGGCGTGCTGTATAATTTCAATGCCAATAATGGCAATATTTCCAATCCCCGGACCCTGCCCGGAGCCGTCAACTCCATTAGCTACTCCTTCTCCCCCAACGGCAATTACCTGTATGTGATGGAACCTACCGTCAGCGGTTCTTTGCTGGTGCGTTACGAACCGCTCAATCCCGGTTTCCTGTCCTCGAGAACCATCCTCGGGCCAGGCCCAAATGAACGCCTTGGCGCCATGCAGCTTGCTCCGGAAGGCCGCATTTACCTGGTCTCCTACGATGAAGATGCCCCTCAGGTCACCCACCTGCATGCCATTAATTGCCCCAATTCAGAACAAGCCAATCTGGAGGAGGAAGTCTTTAATTTTCAGACCCCGGATCAGCCCTTCCTGGGCCTCCCCAACTTCATGGACTACATTTTTGACACCCAGGAAACCCTGATCGCTGACCTGGGCCCGGATACCACCTTTAGTTGTGATAATGGCCCCATCACCCTCATCCCCCAGACCAATGGCGATGCCTTCCTGTGGTCGGACGGCTCTACTGATACCAGCCTGACGGTTACCGAACCCGGGATTTACAGCCTGACCGTTACTGCAGATTGTGGCATGGTGAGCGATACTATTGAAGTGGAGGAACTGACAGACACCGTCATTGTAAATATCAACGGCCCGAACACCCTCTGCACAGGCGATACCGCCACTTTCGCAGCAACGGCAAATATATCAGGTACTTTACTCTGGTCTACCGGAGACACCACGGCCACGATACAGGTGACTAATGGCGGGCTCTACACCATTTTATTTACCGACCTCTGTGGCCGGCAGGCAACGGATACCCTGATGCTAAATGTGCTGGACGTGCCGCCTATACTTCTTCAGGCACCCGATGCCCTTTGCCCCGATGAAACAGCCGGAGCAAGTGTGTTTTCAGAGGGTGCTACAGGTTATACCTGGTCAAATGGCAGTGTGGGCGACAGCGTAACGCTGACCGGTGGCGGCACCTACCACATCACCGTGACTAACGGATGCGGGGAATTTGATACCGTCTTTTCCATAGACAGCCTAACTTTTCCCACACTGGAGATACAAGGAGCTGCCCCGCTCTGCCCGGGCGGTTCCGTGCAGCTCAAAGCAGCAACGGAACCTCAAAATGACGTACAATGGTCCAATGGAAGCACAGCCGCCCTCACTACGTTTACCACCCCGGGCGTTTATACCGTGTTGGCCACTAACCTCTGCGGCACGGTCATGGATAGCATTGACCTACAGCCTATTGGATGCGAGAATTGCTTCTACGTCCCCAATGCCTTCTCTCCAAACGAAGATGGCATCAATGATGGTTTTCTGCCCATTGACCTGTGCCCTATGCAAAACTACCGCCTGCAAATCTTCTCCCGATGGGGCGGGCTTGTGTTCGAAAGCGATCAGCTTGGACAAAGCTGGGATGGTAAATCCGGCAGCGAACCGATGAACCCTGGCGCCTATATTTGGCAGCTAACTTACGAACAGGCCGGGCAGCAACAGGTGCAGTCCGGTATGGTACATTTGATCCGATAGCATTGATCTGTGCGGCGTGGAGTGACTTTACTGTAAGTGAACATCCAAACAAATAACGGTTTTCGTAATTATATTATAGGAACCGCAAAAACTCCACAAACACATTTCTATGCAAAAGCCATCTTTACTATTCCTTCTCGTACTATGCCCATTTTTTCTGCTTGCCCAGTACAAAACAGTGAGCCTGGACTTTGAAAGCACCTACATTTGGGATAACAACCCGCTTCCGGCGGAGACGAATATCCTCTTCACCGGGTCCATCCCTTCCTACATCGACCGGGTCGAGCTGAATATTAAGCCTCCCAGAGGCAAATCCACCGTACTGCATTCCGCCGTATGGCAGCGCCCGCTGGACAATAAGTAAAAGACCTACAGCCTGCCTGTCAATTACAAGTTCCGCTCCTCCGGCAGTTATGATATTGAGGTCTTGTATTTTCAAACCCTAAGTAATGCGCAGCGGACAGTACTTGTACAGACTCTCAACAAACGGCTGCAACTATTTTTGGAAACGCAGCTCACTCAGGAGTCCAAAACCATCGAATGGGAAAACAAACCTAAGCGCCTACTACAGGAGATGAACGACTTGCTGCAGGCCGATCTTCAAAACTACCGCACCGGTATTGCCGCTCCGGCTCAGGAGTTGTCCAACCTGGTAGCCCTGCAGATGGAAAAAATGGCGGATATGCGCATGCGGGAAAGCGTGGGGCAGGTCCGCATGGCTGAAGAACGGGTGCTGCTGCGGCAACTGCTGCAGGACGAGCTCGATCGCATGCTGCCCGCACCACTTTACAAAATTGCGGACGCCCGTTTGCTGGAAGACTGCCCGACCGAGTCTAAGAAAGGCGCCCTGGCTGTCAATGCCGGTTACGGAGGCGTTTACTTTAGTGGCGACCTGGGGAAGACCTGGATTACGATACGGCGCCCTACGTGGGTTTGTCCTTCCCCTTAGGCAACAGTGCCTTCGCGCCCCGCTTTTTCAGCAATACGTACATTGGATTTGGCTTATTCCTGCAAGACTTTGAAAATGCAGACGAGCAAAAGCTCACTGGCCCTATCACCGGACTGCCCATTTACGCCAGTCTGGACTATAAGCTTTTCCAGTTTGTTTACCTGAATCTGGGAGCCACCTTATTGGAAGAAACCACCGCCGGCGGCCGGCAGGAACTCCTTGTGCGCCCCTTCATCGGCCTGAGTGCAAAGGTGAATCTGTCTGTACAGTTTGAGCGATAAGCATTTAAGATGGCAGGTCATCCCCTGAAAGATGACCTGCCATTCAACCAAAAGATCAACCTCTTTCCACCGGACAAGTCATACAGTGCGAGCCGCCCCGGGCCCGGGAAAGCTCATTGGAAGGCAAGGCAATGATGGTATTTTTCACCTCCTCCGGCTTGAGCGAACCATCCTGAAACGCTTGCAACATACTCGTAGCGTGGATGATTTGATACCCGGCGCTGCGGAAAGCCTTCTCCGTGTAAGGATTGCGGTCGTAGGTGATTGCCACGCCTGGCTTCAGGGCCACAAGGTTGCAGCCATCTGTCCACTGCTCCCGGTCCTGATAGGGCGAAATGCCTTCCCCGCTGAGGATGAATTCCATGTCCGGGTTAATCTCTGCGTGGAAAAACTCCTTAATGGAAGGATAATGACGGGTAGCTCCGTTGGAGGAAAACACTTCGACATAAGAACCAAGCCCATCCAACACAATTGGCTTGAATGCCACGATGTGGTTGGTATTGATTTGCGTAAAAATGGTATCAATGTGCATGTAACTGCGGTCGGTTGGGATATTGATCTGCACGACATGCTTCACCACGCCTTTTTTGAAAAGGACTTCTTTGAGCGACTGAATGGCATGGGCGGTCGTCCGCTCACTGCAACCGATGAGCAGGTAGTCTTCGTTAATGATCATCACATCTCCGCCTTCGATACTCACCATTTCCCGGCGGCGGGAAGGCGGGAATAGCTCTACGTTGTTCAGGTTGATGATACGCCCCTCTTTGCTCAGTGCATTGAAAATGGGGTGTGCCCAAAAAATATAGCGGGTGAGGAAATTTTCGCGGAAGCGTGCTTCCTTAGCCGCTTTGGTGATGATGACATGGTCGTTGACCGTAACCGCGATGTCCCGGGTGAAGATGAAGTTTGGGATAGGATCAAAGAGAATCATATTCTCTTGCTGCAGGTAGCCCGTGATCAGCGTCTCCGTTAGCGCTTTGTTGTCCAGTTTCAGGAGCATATCCTCGTAGGAGCGTGGCAGTTCCTCATAATCGATGATTTTCTCGATCATCTCCTTTTTGTCGGCTTCCGAGGCAGCCTCCAGGGCTTCAAAGAGGAGGTCTTCTGTTTCGAGGACATTCTCCTCTCCTACAAAGTGCTTTAGAATTTCCGAAAACACATCGTGCTCTTCCTGCATCTGCGGCAGGTACACGATATCGTCAAACAAGAGCTCTTCGGCCCGCTTTGGGCTAATGCGGGCAATGCCCTCATCGGGGCGGTGAATGATCACGCGTTTAAGTGGCGCAATTTCTGAAGCCACGTTTACAGTTACAGCCATACTTGGTTAGGATTTAAAGGGATACGACTTTTTCGATCTCGTAAATGGAATTGATTTTTCCGGCAAAGATGCAATAAAACTTGGGATTTTCATGGAGGACAGATATCTCCGTAGGCCGCCCATCGTCAATATAACTGGCTTTAAGTTTAGACTTAACGGTAAACATCGAGGTGAAGTACTGAAACTCCACCTTGTCAGTAAAGTAATGCCGGATTTGCCCCAGCATTTTGCGGTAATTGCTGGCCGGTTTGGCGGGGCAGAAGTTGCAGATGTCCGTAAAGTCCGGGCGGCAGTTGGTGTTCACCTGCTGACAGTCGAAGGTGGGCAGGTTGTCGTAGGAGACTTTATGGTGGGTGTAGGCTACGCTTGACAGGGACAGCAGCCCGCTTTTGCCGTAAGGCATAATGGAGCCAAAGGGACCGTCCATAATCGTCAGCCCGATATCCCGGACCTGAGGGGAATTGACGAAAGCCATTTCTGAAATCTCATGCATCAGGTCGATATCGCGCACGCCAAAAAGGCGGTTGATGGCGTTGCTACCGGCGTAGGTCGCGTTGATCACCTGACGGGCTTTAACAGTTTCAAGCTTACCGCTTTCGAGAGCTTTTAACCCGACCTGCCATTGGTCGCCATC
Organism: Phaeodactylibacter xiamenensis; assembly: GCF_000759025.1. Classification (GTDB taxonomy): domain Bacteria; phylum Bacteroidota; class Bacteroidia; order Chitinophagales; family Saprospiraceae; genus Phaeodactylibacter; species Phaeodactylibacter xiamenensis. The sequence continues at coordinate 358,819 of NZ_JPOS01000083.1, forward strand.
GGCTGCTGCATTGACCACTTCCGTGAAAAGCCGGGGCGTCACCTCCGGGCTTGCCTCGTAGAGCCGCTGCCGGTAGTATTCTGCGATGAGAATGGGGTCGAAGGTGTACTCCACGGTCTTGTACAAAGCCTCGAGCCGGTGGTAGTTGAAGTACGGATGGCGCTCCACCGGCTCGCAGGGAATGCCGATGAAGGCGCAGAACCGTTCGAACTGCGCGGCATCCGTAAAGGAGCCAAAGCGGTCGATGGCGTAGTACTTCTCGAACTCAAAGTTGATAAAATCCTGATGGTCAGCGGTAAAGCGCGCTTTGTTGTCGTCGGACATCCGGGCCGTTGCCACACTACGCGGATAGTGGTAACCGCTGTGCAGCCGCGCCTGATTGACGATGGAAGCCTTTTTTAGCAATACCTTTTCCTTCTCCACGAGCAGTACCCGCTGCCCTTGCCCCCGGAGAAACAAAGCCGCATATATACCAAAAATACCGCCGCCGACGATCAGGAAATCGTACTGCTCCATATTTAAAATTGTGCCGCTACCTGTTTGAGCCCTTCGTAAAAATCACTGTAATCATAACGCTGCAGGGCCTCATGGAAGTTGAGCGTATGCTCCAATTGCTCCGGCCGGGAAGGGCCAATCAGTATGCCGCCTACATCCGGGCTGTGAAAGGCATAAGCCATGCCACAGTGGTTCATATTGGAGACCGCAGGGCGACCGGGCTGCTCATTGGCCCCCGCGAGTACTTCTTGCAAGGACCCGACGATGGGGTACGGCTTGTCCGTATCTCCGCCCCGTGCTTTCAGGGAACTGCCCTGATGATAAGCCGCCGCATCAAGCTTGATCCCCCCGGCATTCACTCCGTAGGTAATGAACCGGGGCTGCCCGTGGAAGGGTTTGTAGCGCTCGTAATCCGATTGCAGCAGGTTGTGTTTCATTTGTATGCGGAAGTCGAAACCATAGGCTTCATTCACCTTAGCATGCACCTCCGGATGACGGATACCGGACAGCCCCAATCGGTAGCCCAGGTCCTTTGCGCGCTGAAAAGCCTCAAACGTAGCCTCGATTTCTTCGGTAGCCTCCCGGTTATCCCAGTGGAGCATAAATGTGTCGAGGTTGTCCCCAAAGGCATAGCGGTACTCATCGAGCATGATGAGCAGGAAACTTTTGGACAAATTGCACTCCGGCGTACGCATATTATTGACACTCCCCACTTTCATCATCACACGGAGATCATTGATAGCGTGAGCATTGATCCATTGCAGGAGGATTTGCTCTGCCAGGCGGAAGTCCTCCGGGTTTTTATTGATGGGATAGTTGGTGGACCCATCCACCTCCCGGTAGCCCCGGTCGTATAACTGGTCAAGGAGTTTGAAGGCGGTGGCGCGTTCGGTGGTCCACCCCCACATTGCAGTGCCTAGTATTAATGTCGGCGCAGTGCTCATGGCCGTCGTTTTTTGAGTTCGATCATGGAGTTAATGTAGCGCTTGGCCAGAGGCAGGATTTCCACCCGGCTGCTGCTGACGTCATCTGTCCACTTGACGGGCAGTTCGTAAATCCGCTTGTTGAGCCATTCGGCTGTGGTGAGCAGCTCCGTGGAAAAGAACCAGCCATCGTTTTGCGCCCCGGCTTCGTGCAGCTCCGGATACACCTCCCGCTTCAGCCATTTGAATCCGCACATCCCATCTGAAAAGCCTACACCGAGGTACGTTTTAAGCAACAGGTTGAACACCCGGCTGGCCACTTCACGCTTGAAGGGCCGGTTGACGACTTTGGATTTGGGGTGCAGGCGGGAAGCGTAGACCACATCGTAATCCTCTTCAGCGATCGCCCGGTAGGCTTCCAGGAAGTGCGGCAGGTCAGTGGCCAGGTCGAGGTCCATGTACCCCACGATGTCTGCTTTAGACTGCCCCCAGGAGGTCTTCAGTGCCAGCCCGACGCCGCGGCGGGGCACTTTCACGAAAGTGACTTCCGGGATACGGTTGCTGAGTTCCTGCGCGATTTCCAGGGTCCGGTCTGTAGAGCCATTGTCGGCAATGACGATCTGCCACTGCCCTTCGGTTGGGAAATGGGTTTTCAGAAAGGCATGCAACTGCTCTACCTGCCGGGCCAAAGTCGGCTCTTCGTTCAGCACCGGAATGGTGACGTCAAAGGTCTTCATGCGTACGGGATTGGTCATTAGCGGCGAAGATAAACAAATGCGGTTGTAAAACTACCTGAATTTTGCGTTATTTGCAGTCCTCAATTCAATGATGATCATGAACAACAATTCTCACGTACAGCCCAAACCATTCTGGAAGCGCCCCGAAGGCGCCACTGGCGCTGTCTTTCTGGGGGCGCTCCTCGTTGGTGGCGGCTACCTGCTGTATACGGCATTGCCGACTCTGATCGATTTGGCGCAAAATACGCTCTACCTGGCAGGTATGCTGGCTGTACTGGCTGCCGTCGTTTACATGGTGCTAGACCCGCGCATGCGCAACCTTATCTGGTACATGTACCGCAGCGTGATGCGCTGGATTACCGGCATTTTTGTGGAGCTCGACCCCATCGGCATTCTCAAAAACTATGTGGACGACCTCAAAAAGAAGGTCAAGCAGATGGAAAAGCAGATCAATATCCTGCGCGGGCAAATGCACAAATTGCGGGAGTTGATCCACATCAACAAAAAAGAGATTGAGGCCAACCTCCAACTGGCCAGCAAAGCCAAAGCCAGCAACAAGCAAACGGTGATGATCCTGAAGTCGCGCAAAGCTGGCCGGCTGAAGGACTCCAACGTCCGGCTGGAAGACCTCTACCAGAAGATGGAGGTACTGTACCGCGTGCTCACCAAGATGCACGAGAATTCGCTTATCCTTGCCGAGGACGTGAAGGACCAGGTTATGATCAAGGAGCAGGAGCGCAAAGCCATCCACGCCAGCCATGGGGCGATGAACTCCGCTATGAGCATCATGCAGGGCGACCCGGACAAGCGCGCGATGTTTGATGCCGCTATGGAAGCCATCACCGATGATGTTGCCAACAAAGTGGGAGAAATGGACCGCTTTATGGAGATGTCCTCCAACTTCATGAACTCGATCGACCTCCAAAATGGCATTTTCGAGGAAGAAGGGCTCAAAATGCTGGAAAAGTGGGAAAAAGAGAGCACTTCACTCATTTTGGGTGAAGACGAAAAACAAAACCTGCTTTCTCAGGCCGCCAACGACAGCGATGTGCTGGACCTGGACCAGCCCATCAAGGAGCCGTTGAGGCAGGAAGGGCGGCGCAATCAATATGATACTTTTTTTTGATTAGCCTGTATTCAACCAAAAATTTATGGGTCAATTCCTTGCAGTGGGGATAGCTACAAAGGTACAGTTGCACCCTATTTCTTCCAGCTATCGAAAGCAATAAGGGTATACATCACAGGGTGAGTACTGAAGTACTAAAGTAATTCCCGAAAACGATTCCGGGTTTAGCGTAAACCATAGATAAATACCGTGCCTTTAGGTAAGAAACATCGGTAGATAATCCAGGTTTGAAGGCAGGTCCGTGCTGTAGGTACGGAATGTGTCAGCGCACCTTTTCCGCCAATATTGCATTCCATCCCTAAATTCCTTACCTTGAGATTAGATAATTCAAGTAATATGGCTGAGTCAGTATTAGCGGGGAAAATATCCTGCCCAGCCTCCAAATCCCGCTCCAACCTTTCATTCCTTAGCCACTTGAAAGGCTTCTGCTTCGTTCAAAGCTGAGGCTAAATTGTGCGCTCCTGCTTTCGAGAATCCCCGCTCCAACGCCCATGCTGTCCCCGATATTTTCAGCAAAAATGCCTGTGGCGCAGCTCCATACAACTGCTTCGACAGTGCCAGCACGGTTGCCGGTGACAACTGATGCGTTGTAAACCCGAAATCCGCATCGGCTTGCAGAGGAGTGAACGCAAAACCCATTGGCAACTCCTCCCGACAGGCATCTACAAATAGGACGGTGCGGTAACCGGTGATAAGCAGCGCATCCTCTACCTGCAGCTGATAACGGTAAACCACCTCTCCCTGAAAGTCATTACTTGCCTCCATCGCCTGCCCAAACGCCCACCCCAGCCCATCGTCCTGCCGGGCATCATTACCGATGGCAATCAACAAAAGTTCGTTTGCCGGTTTGGATTCGAGTGGATTCATGTTTAACTCGGGATTTAAGCGGGTCATACGTCCAGCGGATTATTGTACAGGCAACTGTCTTTAGTACGCTGCCCAATCAGTTGACCGCTATGATTGAACAATTCAATCCGTAACGGCATATCCCCGATGGCATGGGTAGCACAGCTCAGACAGGGGTCGTAGGCCCGGATGGCAATCTCCACCAGATTGAGCATGGGCTCCGTGATCTCCTGTTGCCGACTGAGTTCCCGTCTCGCCACTTCCTTTACCGCCCTATTCATAGGCTCGTTGTTGTGGGTGGTAGAGACAATAAGGTTACACCAGGTGACCTGCCCTTTTTCATCTGCCCGATAATGATGCATCAACGTGCCCCGTGGGGCTTCCACGACGCCCACGCCTTCTTCCTGCCGCTGTCCTTCCCGAACCAGGTCATCGCTCAGAATTTCCGGATCATTCAGGAGCTGTCGGGCAACTTCGGCACAGTGTAACATTTCGATGAGGCGTGCCCAGTGATAATACAGCGTCCGGTTGACCGGGCTGTGGCCCGAAAACCCGAAGAAGTGCTGCCGTTCCTGCTCTGCCAGAGGCGTGCCAATATGGCTACAGACATTAAGCCGGGCGAGTGGGCCTACACGGTTCCAGCCATCGGCTCTGCCCAGATGTTTCAGGTACGGGAACTTGAGGTAGGTCCAGGACTCTACCGCCTCTCCGAAATACTTGCGGTAGTCCTGTGCTGGCACGTCGTTCAGGGTGCGCTGCCCGCTTGCGTCAATAGCCCTCAGCTGCCCATCGTACAACTCCAGTTCGCCCTGAGCACCAACCAGTCCAAGATGTCCGGAGGGGTAATCCGCAAAGCTGTCCAGCCAGGCCCGGTTGGTTTCGTGATATTGCCGGAGCATCTGCAGGGTCTCCTGTGTCCACTCAATCATGGTGTCTACCGAAGGAATAGCTTCCCCATCCAGGAAAAACCGACGTTCTTCGGGGGTGAAGGTCTTGTAATTACCGCCCGGTACTGCCGCTACGCCATGTATGCGCTTTCCGGCAATGGCTTTGATAATTTCCTGCCCGAATTTACGCATCAGAATGCCCCGCTTCGCCAGGTCTTTGTTGGCCATAACTACCCCGACGATATTGCGCTCGGCTGCCGGTGTATCTCCCTTAAGGAGCAAGTCGGGCGAAGCCAGGTAGAAAAAGTGCAGAGCGTGCGATTGAAAGACCTGACCGTAGTGCAAAAGCCGCCTCAGCTTGGTGGCTGTGGGCGACAAGTCCCCGGGCATCAGTCCATGCAGTTGATCAATGGCTTTGGCAGCGGCCAGGTGGTGGCTTACCGGGCAGATACCGCAAAGGCGCTGCACAAGCACCGGCACCTCCCAGTACGGATGCCCCTGAATGAACCGCTCAAAGCCCCGGAACTCGACAATATGGAAGCGGGCTTCGCTGACTTCACCCTGTTCATCCAGATGAATGGTCACCCTGCCGTGCCCTTCTACCCGGGTGACAGGGTCAATGGTAATCTTGGTGGTCTTTTGGTTGGGCATGGTTAGTCGTATTTAAATTCCTCATGCGTCAGGGCATAGGGTTGCCCAAACAGCGCATGTTTCAATACTTTCCAAATGTGCCGGGCATCGGGCGGGCAGCCGGGGATGAAGTAGTCCATCCGTACGATTTCCTGGCAGCCGTAGACCCGGTCGAGGAGTTCCGGCAGGTCCTCATGTTTGGGGATGACGACCTTGCTATCCTCCAGCTCGGTGGTGCGCCCGTAGGCTTCGAGCAGGCATTCCTCTATGGGGATGAAGTTGCGCATGGCAGGCAGTCCGCCCCATATGGCGCATTCCCCTACACCAATGAGCATATCACAGTGCTCCCGGAAAGCTCGCAGTACCTCCACATTTTCGCTGTTACAGCAGCCGCCTTCGATGATACCTACGTCGCAGCGCCGGCTAAATTCCTTAATATCGGTCAGCGGGGATTTATTGAAATCAACGAGCTCAACAACATCCAGCAATTCTTCGTCAATATCTAAGAGAGACATGTGGCAACCGAAGCAACCGGCCAGTGAAGTGGTCGCCACTACTTTTTTGGGTGCTCCGGGCTTGGGCGTTGGCACCTCTATCGCTCCTTCTTCCTTTTCCCAACCTTGCTCTGTTTGATCGTATTTCCGCTCTCCAACGGGCCGGGCCAGGCTTTTACCACGAACCAGAATTGCACCTACGGGGCAAAGGTGCATAGCCTGCAGAGCCTGAGCCTCGGTCAACTCGGTTTCAGCTTTGTAATCGATGGCTACTTCTGTGTCTTTGCCGCGGTTCACAAAAGAAAATACGGCTTTCCCAGCATCGGTACGTACTTCCTCCACACAGCGCCGGCACCGGATGCAACGATTGTGATCAATGACCATCCGCTCCGGCCGGTAATCAATCAGCCGGTTGACGAACAGATGGGGGAATCGGGTAGCGGTCACCCCGAGCCGGTAGCCCAGCCCCTGCAAATCGCAATCGCCGCTTTTTTCGCAGGCCGGACAGAAATGATTGCCTTCTGCAAATAACATTTCCACCATACCCTTGCGCACATCCTCCAGTTCCTTTGTTTGAGTCACCACCTTCATTCCGGGCCTCACCGTAGCCGTGCAGGAAGCAGTAGGTTTGCCATTGACCAGCACCGTACACACCCGGCAAGTGCCCAACGGTGGCTGAATGTGCTCATAATAACAGAGGGATGGGATAAACACGCCTGCTCCGCGTATGGCATCCACCAGGTTTTGTCCTTCCTCAGCCTGAACCTCAATACCGTCAATTTGGATGGAAACAGCCTTTGCCATAATCAGTTGGTTTTAGTGGTTCCTAAGGTTTTATTCACCGTTTCCCGGTAGTCGCTGACCGCCGCCTCCAGGTCAAAGGGTTGGGCGCCCGCCGCACCGTTAGGAGAAAAATACCAGGAAAAGTACCCCGGGAAATGCTCCATTGCCGTAAGCAAGGCATGGGTGGCAGCCCGGCCCAGCCCGCAACGGCTGGTTTGCCGCATGATGTTGCTCCAGTTCTGTATTTCAACGTAGTCATCCGCCCGGCCCAGCCCCTTGGCGAGTTTGTCCAGCTTGCGGGTAAAAATGAAATTCCCAGCCCGGCAGGGGGTACAAACGCCGCAGGATTCTTCAGCAAAGAAGCTCGAAAAGTTTCGGAGGATTTGAAGCAGATCGCGTTGGGTGTTGAATATCGTCACGGCGCCCCCGCACCGCAGGTCGTCCCAGTCGAAGCACGGGTCACCGTAGTTAGGGTCGATGCACTGCCCGGAAGGCCCGCTGATTTGCACGGCCAGCGTAGATTTGGCAACAGCCCAATCCAGGACCTCTGCAAGGCGGGTCCCCCACTCTATTTCGTAAACCCCAGGGCGCTCACAATCGCCGGCGATACTGAGCAGGCGGGTGCCTTTCATCTGAGGCGTGCCCAGGGCAGCGAATCGTTCAGCGCCTATTTCAAGGACACGGGCAGCGGCAGCAAAGGTTTCCACATTATTGACCACGGTGGGCTTTTGGCGGTAACCTCTTTCCACCGGGAAGTAGGTCCGTACCCTGGGTTCGCCCCGCAAGCCTTCCAGCGAATTCATCATGGCGGTCTCTTCGCCACAGACGTATGCCCCGGCCCCCAACGGAATGTGGATATCAAACCGGAAAGGGGATTTAGCAGGGATCTGCGCCCCCAGCCATCCCCGGTCGTAGTACGCTGCTACCGCCGCTTCCAGTTCAGGCAGAAGCCAGCGGTATTCTGCACGCAGGTAAATCCAGCCTTCTGCCGCACCGGTAGCATAAGCGGCATGTATCATCCCTTCAATGACCAGCCCCGGAAGGTACTGTAGCAGCATACGGTCTTTGAAGGTACCGGGCTCCCCTTCGTCGGCATTGCAGAGTATGTATTTCTCGTTGCCCGGCTGTTCCCGGCAAAGGCGCCACTTTTTACCTACCGGGAAGAAGGCACCGCCCATGCCCCTCAGCCCGGAAGCTTCAAGGGTGGAAAGGACCTCCTCCGGGTCAAGCTGCAGCAATGGCTTTAGGGTTTCTCCGGGAACAAAAGGGCGGAGGAGCACTGCCCGGTCCGGCGGCAACTGATACCGCAGATGCTGAGGAATTGGATTGGCGAGTTGTTCAACTGGCACACCGCGCCGCAATTGCCAGACCAGTGCCTTTACCTTTTGGGGTGTCAGATGGGTAAAAGGCTGAAAGTTGATCAGGCAGGCAGGCTCCAGGTCGCTCAGCCCGATGCAGGAAGTTTCGTAAAGCCCGAAAGTACCCGTAGGGTCGGTTTGCCCAATCCGGGCGCCGGTCGCTTCCTCAAAAGCAGAAATAATGGCAGGCATGCCACTATGCATCGCGGTAACGCTGTTGTTGACATAAATGGTATACTGCCCGGCAGGCTGCCGGTGAAAGAAATGATAAAAGGATACGACCCCTTCAATTTCCACTTCAGAAAGCTGATACCGCGCTGCCAGAGTCTTAATGCCCTGATCGCTAATGTGCCGCTTTTCCAGCTGAATGGCCCACAGGTCGTTCAGCAACGTGCGGCGGTCCGGAAGGTCGGTTGCTGGTTTCATAGGCTAGGGTTGGGTCACTGATTAAGTTACCCCTTCCTCAAATACCATGCACTGATTTTGGTCAATACCAGCTGTTTTTTTTCGTCCATCAAAAGCCCTTTATCAGAATGTCTATTCCCGCAAAATTACCCGATAGCCCTGCCCCCGCAAACTATCCACCACCTGTGGCGCCGGCGCATACCCATAAGCCGTCCCCCCCAGAAAGAACATCGTCTCAATCGGGTGAGGTACATTAAAGTAAATCACGGAATCCGCAGGGGACGGTTGCCGCAGGGCTTCCACTTCAATCCGTTTTGCCCACGCTGCTTCGTCTCTATCCAAAGGCTTGAGGCGTTCCAGGCTGTAACGGAGTGGAAGGAGGAGTAAACCTAGTATAAAAACCTGCACCAACCGCCGCCAGCGCCCCAACCGGTATTGGTAAATCTTGAAATGCTGCCAGGCCAGGGCGGTGATCAGGAAAATAGCAGGTGCAGAAATGAGAATGTAAGCGGGCATTTTGGTGGCAGCGAAGGAGAAGAACCCCAGTGGGATCGCTATCCAGACCAGTAGTGCCCACCGGCTGGCATCCGTTCGCTTGCGGATACTAACCCATGCCCACCAAACCAGAGGCAGGTAGATGAATTCGCCAAACAGTATCCGTAGGTTATTGAGGTGGAAATACCAGGGTTGATCGTGCCCTTCGAGCCCTTCAAACAGGTGGAGGTAATTGTAGTATTGCTCCCAGCTGGCTTCTACCGGGAAAGCCTGATGAGTGTAGATCTGCCAGGGGGCCGCCACGACAAATGCGGTACAGGTCATCAGCAGGCCATGCCCAAGCCAGCTTTTCCAGGAATACTGCCGGTAGTGAATCGCCCAAAGTGCCCAGACGGGCAGTATAATAAGCCCGGGAAGCCACTTGGTGAGCACAGCCAGCCCGGTTAACAGGCCTGTAATCAAGGCGAGGCCTATCCGCCTCTGCTGTGCCGTACGCAGTGCCCAGTACGCCCCGAATAGAATCAGCGCAACAAATACAGCGTCGACATGGTCAGCAGCCCGCCGCCCACCAGCCAGCTCTACCAGCATACCGTGTATCGCCCAAAGGAAAGCAGCATCAAAACCAATACGGGCATGGTATAGGCGCTTACCCAGTCCGTACATCGCTCCTATCCCCAGGGTGGTGATCAGCACACTTGGCAGCCGAAGTGCCAGCAAGTGGGTGCCAAAAAGTTTCATGCTGCCACTCATCAGCCACAGCGCAAAGGGTTGCTTATGTAGCCAGATGTGATTGGCGGACCAGTCCTCGGGCGGATAGGGCAAAACGGGGTGGACATACAGCATGGGGCGAAGGGGATGGCTCATCATATTCTTAGCCACCAGTGCATGGAAGCGCTCATCCCAGGGGCTGAGAAACGGGTCATTGGCGCTGAAAAGGCGCAGCAAAAAGCCGCCCAGCACCAGTAGTAAGACAGCGGTTTCGTGCTTTGATTTTGTGTGTAAGCGCCAGGCGTAACCGAAGCAGACAACCGCCCCGAGCAACACGCCCCACCAAATTGGAGAATTGGTCATTCTTTATCTTGAAAGATCGCTGTGTCAAAAGATGGGCTCACCCAGGTCCTGCACATTGCGGTAGATCGCAGAAAGCGGAATGTCAAAGCCTAAACTTGCCAGGCTGATGGATTGATCCAGCCCGATCGCTGTCGTCACCTTCCAGTAGCCGGGCTCCTCCCGGAAAAGGACATCCACAACGGGTTTGTCCTGATCAATTAGAAGGTACTCCTGAAAAGAAGGCAGGGAGCAGTACTTGTGGAATTTATCGCCCCGGTCGTAGCCAACGGTTGATTTTGATAATACTTCCACGATCAAAACCGGATTAACAACGGCATTCGGATCTTCCTCCGCTGCTTGAATTTTACCACAAATCACCATGGCATCGGGGTAAACAAAGGAATGAGCATGGTCTATCCAAAGTCGGGCATCACCATTCAACACCAGGCAACTCGAGCCCTCAAGTTTGTTGTAGAGTGAATTTGTGATATTGGTCCCGATCAGACTGTGATGAATTGAGCCCCCACTCATCGCCTGAATCCGCCCTGCTTCATACTCATGCCGCTCCTCTGCCTGCGCTTCCAGGGCCAGGTAATCCTCAATAGAATAGTATTCGGTTTGCTGCTCTGCCATAAAATTGCTCCATTTATGCCTTTCAAAAATAGTTATATTCCGCCAGCCTTTCAACTCAGTGGCGGCATTCCGGTTTGCCCAGACCAATTGCCCCATACCGGAAAATATGCAACCCTTGTCTTGCGTTCCTAGCAACATGAAAGCAAGATTACTCACCTTCTTTATTTGTTGTACAGCGCTGAGCCTAGGCGCCCAATCTTATGATACCGCGTTTGGCATGCGCCTGGGGACCGACTGGGGACTGACAGTCAAGCAGCGGATTTTCGATAAGACCACCCTTGAGGCTATCCTGCAAACGAGCCTGCAGCGGGAGGAAGCGCTTGTAACGCTCCTCGGTACGCAACACATGCCATTCATTACCAAACGATTGAACATATACGGGGGCGGCGGGCTGCATAAAGGCTGGGACAGCGGGCCGACGAATACGGAAGGCAGCCCATACGAGGATCCTTTTGGGCTGACCCTCATTGGTGGGATCGAATTGTCACTCGGCAAGCTCAACCTGACTTATGATATCAAGCCGGCCATCAATCTCATTGGCGGAGAACGTACGGTTTACACCCAAACCGGTATTTCGCTGCGCTACGTCATTCTGAAGCGCAACTGGCTGAAGAAAAAACAACGGAAAAGACGCCGCCAAAAAGAAGGCATCAACTGGCGGTTCTGGGAAAACTAAACCGAATCTGTTACTGGGGTATGCTGTAGTCCTTGCTAAGGGCTTTTTGCAGGCGCACCTGCTGCCCGTCCAGGTTCAGGCTTACCTCCAGCCCGTCTCCCGTACGCTGAAAGGTCCCGTCTCCCATGGCAGAAGAAAAACGGAAGCCTTGATCGATAAGATCCAGAGTAGCGGAGTCCTGAGGTGCCATGCCAGTCATCAATACATTCAGCTGATTGAGCGGAGGCAAAACGCCATCGAGTACAAAATGCTCTCCAATCAGCGTATCTTCATGCATGCCTACGAACAGGATATGAGAGCCTGTTTCCTGGCTAAGGGTATAAGTCCCCACGAGTTCTTCCCGCGTAGGCGGCAGCTGCAACTCAAACTTCCCGTTTTGGTATACGCCCAGCTGAGTGTAATGGAAGCCTTCATCTTCCTGCATTTCATCCTGCCAGCCCTGATAGTAGACGACGGCATCGCCTTCCCGGATAGCATAGAGGTAATCTCCTGCCCCGGCGTACCAGCCACCCGCGGCAGCTAGCGCGGAGTCTGGAATGCCATAATCTGAAAAAGCAGTAGGTGGGATGCTATCGCAGGCGGCAATATTGGCAATCTTGACTTTTTGCTCCTCAACAAGTGTGTAAACGGCACTTTTGGGAATGTCCGTTTCACTACCAGACTTGGTTTCGCATAGTAATCGGACGCTAAAGTCCTGAGCAGCTTCGTTTTCCGGTGCACACCCAAAGGCCAGCAAGCCAAGAGCAAATAGGAAGGATAGAATAATCGGTCGGCGCATGGATTTTCCGTTTTGATAAAGGTAGTAGTTTTTTCTAAAAAAGTTTTTCACTAATTCCGGAACTATTTTATCTTTGCATCGCTTTGATAAAAAGGAAGTCAAAAAGCGCTTCTGGCAAAGTAAAATGGTGGTTGTAGCTCAGTTGGTTAGAGCGCTGGATTGTGGTTCCAGAGGTCGCCGGTTCAAATCCGGTCTTCCACCCCAATAAGCCTGTCGGTTATCCCGGTGGGCTTTTTTTATGCAACCGCTCCCTGGTTGGTGATGTTTGGAATACAAAAAACCGATATGAGCGCATCCGCAGCAATGCCCTATTTCATTAAGCCTTCTGTCAACCTCGACCGGTCGGCAAAAACGGAAGCCTACGAGCAGGCCCTGATGGCCATTCAGGCTAACCTGGAATGGGAAACGGATGCCACCCTAAAAATGGCTACCATTAACTGTCTGCTTAAGACTTATCTGCCGTATTACTACTGGGTAGGCTTTTACGTTAAAAGCGGTGAGCGCAGGTTGTCGGTTGGGCCGTATCAGGGCACCCTGGGCTGTCTGCACATCAGCTACGACAAAGGGGTCTGTGGAAGAGCGGCCCGGGAGGAAAAAACCCAAATTGTGCCTGATACCCACGCCCTGCAGCAGGGCACCGACCATATTGCCTGCGACCCTAATTCCCGCTCTGAAATCGTAGTGCCAGTTTTTGGGAAAAATGGTGCGCTAATCGCTGTTTTTGATGTAGACAGCACGCTAAACAACTCCTTTGATGAAGTGGATCAAAAATACCTGGAGCGCCTGATGAAGGAAGTATTTTAGTACTTGGTCTTCTTTTTGTATTTCTTGACCTCCCTGACCATTTTGCCAAACTTTTTATCCCTGACTTTTCGCTCCAGTACCGTGGAGGTGAAATGCGCCTGTTCGTTTTCCATTTTGTAAAAGTGCTCCAGCACTTCTTCCTCCAGTTCACCCGAATCCAAAGCGGCTAAGACAGCACAGCCGATTTCTGAGGTATGCGTACAATCTGAAAACTTGCAGGTTTCGGCCAGGGCATAAATCTTTTCGAAGGTATTTTCCAGCCCCCCTTTGCCATCGGTTATGCCCACTTCGCGCATCCCCGGATTATCGATCAGCACAGCGCCGTTGACCAATGGTACCAGCTCCCGGTGGGTGGTAACGTGTTTGCCCCGGTCGATCCCTTCGCTGATGGCTCCGGTTTTCATCCGCTCCATCCCGCTCAGGCTATTGATCAGGGAGGACTTCCCAACGCCGGAAGAACCCAACAGGCAGTAGGTTTTTCCTTTAACAAACAGATTTTTCAGCGCGCCAATTCCAGCTTGTGTTTCATTGCTGACCGCAAAAACCGGGACATCAGCAATACGGGACCTTATTTTTCCGAGCAGACTTTCCTGCTCCGCTTCCGATATCAAATCCACCTTGGTGACCACAATCAGGGGCTGTATTTTCGCAGCATGGCAAAGCGTCAGGTATCGCTCCAACCGGTTGATGCTAAAATCCCGGTTCACTGATTGCACGATGATTCCATAATCAATATTGGTAGCGATGATTTGCTTTTCGCCAAACTTGCCGACCGCCTGCCGCTCCAAAACGGTATGCCGGGGAAAAACCGCATGAATCAGAGCTTTGCCTTCGTCGTATTCGGAGAGGGCCACCCAATCACCCACTGCGGGCAGATCGTTTTTTGATTCAGCCGCGAATCGCAAATTGCCTAATAACTCAGCGTCGTATTCTCCCGCTTCGGTGCTTACCATGTAGCGTTCACGGTGCTCTACCGTCACCCTGCCCACTAAATGGTGGTCAAAGCCATGTTCCTGCCGGTAGCCCTCAAGGGTTTCATTATATCCAAGATCTTCCAGGTTCATTGATCTTCCTGCGTTGTTGATAAAGCGATAACATCCACCTGTTCAAATAAGTGCCCCTGTGGCTGTAATTTATTTCAAGCCTAGCCTACTTTCCTGGGTGGATGGGCTTGCAGGAAATGCACCACTTCTTCCGGCTTGTCCGTCAGGCAAAGCAAATCGTAATATTCCCGGCCCCAGGCCAACTGCCTTAACAGAGGGTAAATCAGCGTTTCAATTTCATACCGCTGCCGGCCTAAAAAGACCATGGGGCTGTAGTAGTTGAAGGTGCCGTAGTGGTTCTGCGTGGCATCCATGAAAATCTCCTGAGTAGTCCCTGCACTGCCGGGCGCACAAATAATACCGTACAGACTGATGGCCAGCAGGGTGTCTTCCCGAATGCTGTTCGAAAAATACTTGGCAATATGGCTGGCGAACAAATTGCTGGGCTCATGCCCATAAAACCAGGTGGGAATGGCAAGGTTTTCTGCGCCGTCCGGATAGTCCTGAAGTACGGCCTGAGCCGCTTCGTGATAGCCGGGATCGGTGTAGTGAGGCGCAGACTTCAGGGTACGCAGGGCTTGTTTTAGGGCCTCCGCTCCATAAGGCGACAAGTATGCGCCAAGATTGGCGGCTTCCATGATGCCCGGCCCGCCCCCGGAAACGACAAAGTAGCCGGCTTTCGCCAAAAGCAGGGCGGTGAGGGCGGTTTTCTCGAAATATGGATCCGTGCGCAGTGTGCTATGCCCGCCCATGATGCCCACACAGCGGCGGTTGGTCATGCCTTCTGCATCAAACTGCAGCAACTGCCGCAGCCCTTCGTCAATGGAATGATCGTGAATGCGCTGCCAGAGGGCTTCGTTGATAGGTGGATTGAGCTTGGAAGCCGAAAAGTGCTCGTAAATATGCAAGTCCGCCTGCTTGCCTTCTACCGGGGCGATGAGCTCCTGCCAGGTGTAAAGTGCCTTTCTGAATGGATTGTAGGGTAAAGGTTGTGCAGGTGGCGGATAGATATGGGCACCGATACGCCGGAGTTGCAGCTCCGTTTCCAAATCCATTGGGCAACCCAGGAAAGCCGTATTGCCGATGCGGCACTGGTCCCAGTCCCGGCTTTGCTCCCGCAAATCGACGCCCTGCACCGTGCAATTTGTTAAATCCGTCCGGCCTTGCAGTGCTGCCCATTCGGTGATCAGGATTTCCTGGGGGTGGTCAAATTTCGTCATAGCGTTGTTGAAGTTGTTGGTGGATAGCATGGATTTGCTGGATTATTGACTGCTGCCCATCGTTCTGAATCAGGTAATCGGCGCGCCGGGCTTTCTCTTCCTCCGGCATTTGTTTGCGCATGCGGGCGCGAACGGCCTCCTCCTCTACCCCATCCCGCTGCATCACCCGCCTGAGGCGCACCTCCTCCGGGGCACTCACCACAATCACCGCATCGAGCGCTTTGAAACTCCCACTTTCGTAAAGCAGGGCGGCCTCTTTTAGCGTGTACGGCACACCGGACTGTTCCTTGTGCCAGCGTTCAGCATCTGCCCCAACTGCCGGGTGGACTGCGGCGTTGAGCTGTTCCAGTAAACCAGCGTCACTGAAGGCTTTTTGAGCAATATGGGCTCGGTTGAGTGCTCCGGATGAATCGTAAGCTTCCGGTCCGAATAAGTCAATGATCCTCGCCTTGAGTTGCTCATCGTTGGCCATCAGCCATTTGGCGCGATCATCGGCGTAGTATACCGGAATGCCCAGGGCTTCGAAGATACGGGCAGCAGTGGTTTTCCCACTTCCGATACATCCGGTAATCCCTATTTTCAGGGGTGGTTTTGGCAATTTGCTTTCCATAGGCGATAAAAATAAGTGCCTGAAGTTTAAAATGCCGCACAATCGGCCTATTTTTAAAATCATGGCGAGAAAAACAACCCTCCTCTTACCGTTTCTACTGCTTGGTGGCGTGCTCCTGGCGCAAGACCTGCACTTTTCGCAGTTCCACAATGCGCCTCAGCAAATCAACCCGGCTTTGGCAGGAGCTTACCGGCCCGACCACCGCTTTGGTTCCAATTACCGGTCGCAGTGGCAGTCCGTGCCGGTGGCTTATGAAACCATTGCAGCCGGCTACAGCCGAAAGGTGCGGTTGCCAAAGCTCCGGAATCATCTGTTTGGGGCGGGGGCGCACTTTTTGTATGATCAGGCTGGGGACGGGCAGCTGAGTTGGGTTCAGGTGGGGCTTTCGCTGGCATACCACTTGCAACTTTCGGAGGAACAAACGCTTTCCGCAGGCATTCAGGGCCGCTTTGGGCAACGGACCCTACAGCCCGGTGCCTTTCAGTTTGGTGATCAGTTTACCGACAACTTCTTCGATCCCACCACGCCTTCCGCTGAGGTGCTGCCCCGCACCGCCGCTGGCTACAGCAGCCTGGGGGCAGGCGTGAACTACCGCTATGCTGATACCCGCAGCCGTACCGAAATTAATGCCGGCCTGGGCAGCGCTCACCTTAATCAGCCTTCTTTGTCCTTTTTGGAAAATGAGGCGGTCCCCCTGCCCATTTTGGTCAACCTTCATGTTACAGGTGTCGTAGAATTGAATGAAACCTGGGACCTTGCAGCCTACCTGCTCGGACAGCGGCAGGGCAGCTACCGGGAAATCGTAGGCCTGGCCGGCGGGCGCTACCACCTGAATGAGTTAACGGGCCTGCCCTTAGCCGTACAATTAAGTGGCGGTTACCGGCTCAGTGATGCCGCTATCGTCCTGCTGGAAGTTTTTTATCGCGACTGGCGGCTCGGACTAAGCTACGATATCAACACCTCCCCTTTCCGGCAGGCTACTAATGGCCGGGGCGGGACGGAGTTGTCCCTGCAATATTTTATCACCGAAGTCAAACCACCCAAAGCCTTCAAAGCCTGCCCGGTCTTTTAGCCCAATCCAATGCCTATGCCTTACCGATTGTTTTTGATTGCCCTGCTTTTCCTTGCCCCTCTGCTGCTTCCCGGACAAACCTTTAAAGCTTTTGTGAAAGCTGGTGATGAGGCCCTGGCCCGGCAGGATTATCAGGCAGCGCTGCAGCATTTCAGTGGTGCCCTTTCCCTGCGCCCGGAGACCCCAGCCGTTAGTCTGAAATACGCACAAGTGGCACTGCGCTTTCATGCCTATCAGCAGGCGGCTGAGCAATTTAAGGAAATACTGGACAGCCCACAGGGCGACCGCTTTCCGCAAGCACTGCTCGGTCTTGGCGAAGTCTATCAGCATACCGCGGACTACGATCAGGCAGTTGGGTACCTGACCGCCTTTCTGAAACGGCCGGGCCTTGCTCCGGAAGACCGCGCAAAAGCCGAACGAATACTACAGCAGTGCCGGTGGGCGCTCCGGCAAACGGCTGATACCCTAACCAAGGTTGCTCATCTGGGCAGAAGCGTGAATACCGATTACTCCGAATTTGCGCCCCTGCTGCACAACGATACCCTTTACTATTCCTCTTTCCGCTACGAACGGGAAGAAGACGACTATGACCCACCGCGCCGCATCACCAAAGTGCTCTATCGCAAGGGGCAAAGCCGGGGCCGCCCACTACGCCGTGGCTTCAATGACGATCAGTTGCATACCGCCCATACGGCCTTTAGCCCTGATGGGAACCGGGTGTACTTTACTGTATGCGATTATGTTAATGCTTCGGAAATCCGGTGTCAGCTGGGCTACCGGGAGCGGGACAGCCGGGGGCGCTGGGAGCGGAAGGTAAACTTTTTGCCAAACACAGTCAATCAAAAGGGGAAGACCGCCACACAACCGAGCCTGGGGCACGACTCCACAGCGCAAACCGAAGTGCTCTTTTTTGTACAGGAAGGTGATGCCGGAGACCTGGAGCTGTTCCGTGCCGATATTGATACCGCTGGTCAGGTGGGAGAACCTTTGCCTTTGTCAGCGCTCAACACTGCTCAAGACGACATTACCCCCTTTTTCCATACGCCTACGCAGACGCTCTACTTCAGCTCAGCCGGGCGGGATAATTTTGGAGGATATGATGTTTTCCGGTCAAGGCGTACGCCCGAAGGTTGGTCGCCCCCTGTGAATCTTGGGCTGCCGGTCAATTCCAGCTACAACGATCTTTACTACAGCCTGAGTGAGGACACGACCCTTGCTTTTCTGGCCAGCAACCGGACCGGTGCCTACTACCTGGATGATGACTTTGAGGCCTGCTGCAATGACCTGTACGCCGTACAATACCTTTTGCCCACACCAGATACCCCGGCACTGACAGAAGTCCCGGACATGCCTGAGCCGATGCGGCCCGGCATCCCTGAGCCAGAACCCGTCCCCAATACGCTGCAGGATTTTCTGCCCCTGGCCCTCTATTTCGACAACGATGAGCCCGACAAACGCACCCGGCGCACCACTACGCAGCGCACTTACGGGGAAACTTATGAAGCCTATGCAGCCCGAAAACCAGAATACCTGGACCGCTTTGCCGATCCGCTGGAGGCTGAGTTGAGGGAAGAAGCGACCTACGCCGTGGAAGCTTTTTTTGAGGAAGAAGCAGAGAAAGGGTTTCTGTTTTTGGGGCGATTTTCGGAAATCCTTTTGCAACGCCTTAAAAGTGGGGATACCGTCGAGATTTTCATGAAAGGCTACACGAGCCCAAGGGCCAAAAAGGACTATAACCTGGCGTTGAGCAAGCGGCGCATCAGCAGTGTGCGCAATTACTTCCGGACCTATGAAGCTGGGGTTTTCCTACCTTACCTCGAAAACGGGCAGCTGATCTTATCGGAGCGCCCCTTTGGCGAAGCAGCCGCTTCCAATACAGTGAGCGATGCACTGGATGATTTGCGCAACAGCATCTACCATCCCGATGCAGCACGGGAACGGCGGGTGGAAATCGTGGAGATTAAAGATTGAAAAAGCTTATTGTGTGGCTACAACGAGGTCGAAGTGGATGTCAATTTCTTCCTCCACTTTGATCAGTCCACCCATAGCGGTAGGTGGGGTAATACCAAAATCCCGCATACAAAGGGTCTTTCTGGATTGAATCCGGAACTTCGCTTTGCCCAGTGCCTTTACCCGTACCGGCAGAGAGATTTGCCGGGAGCGGCCCGCCAGTCTTACAGAGGCCTCAGCCGTCAAATCAGACCATCCTTCGACTGCATTTAAAGCCAGAGGCAGGTGCAATTCCTCGGGCTGAATCACAATTTCCGGATAGGCATCTGCCTTCAGTGCCTCATAGAGGTCATTATTCATAATGCGGTTGCCACAATCCAATGCGCGGACGGGAATCCGCAGGCGCGTGCCTTTAAAAATGTAGTGCCCGTCGCAGTGCTGCTCCAATTCATAGGTAATGGGCTCGAAGTCTTCTTCGCAAACGCAGGAAAAAGGCTTGATATTGGACGTTCCGATGAGCGTCAGTTCAGATTCTTCGAGGATGTAAGCCCGCTCCCGATCGGCATATCCGGAGAGCAGGACAGCAAGCACCAACAGCAGGAAAGTAAAGCGGACAGGGTAACGCATGGCTTTGGGTTTGGGTAAAAAAAGGACTCCCGGCAGGCATGGAGCGCCGGCCGGGAGCCTGTTTTTGCAAGTGCCTCGGGTTTTAAGTCTCTGACACCTAAGTTGAAGTTATTTTGCTGCTAATCGAGGCGGAGGTTCCCGCGCATAGCAGCGCTACGTAAGGGGTTCTCTAACGAAGAGTAGCTGCAAAAGAACGAAACTTGGGGTGTCAAGGATTTAGGGCCCGAGGCACTAGTCTTTCGACTCTACGTTTTTCTTTTCCTTAGAAGCCAACTACTGCTTCGATCATCAGGCCGCTGAAATTGCCATCAGAGAGCAATGAGCCTGGCGCAAAGTCAAGGTATTCCTGGTTCACATACTCTGCTTTCAGCAGGATGTTGTCGATGACGAACCAGCCACCGCCGATTTGGTAGCGGTTAATGGTTACGGAAGCGTCACTGGATACATCCGCATTAACGGTATTGTAACGGCCACCGATGTAGAAGTCCTCATTCTTGCCGAAGCGGTACAGTACATCCGCAGCAACCTGCGTCATATTGCGCTTTTCAGGTTCGAACCAGTTGCGTCCGCTAGACATTTCGTAGGTTCCGAAGAATTCAAATCCGCCGGCTTTGACAAATGCGTTGCCCATAAAGGCCGTCACTTCGTCCATAAAACCAGGGCTGTAGCGGCCGGAGGAGAAGATGCCACGATCGCCAGCGCCTACACCCGGAGGAGACATCACGAGGTAGTAGCGGGAGCCGCCACGGTCACCACTGTAAAGGTGGTTAACCGCTGAGCTTGCAGTGTGGTAGGCAGAACCGGTTACCCGGAGGCGTACGTTATCTGCTACTTGGCTATCGTAGCCAATCTTACCAATGATAGAAGGTGCACGATTGGAGTTTTCGTCTACTTCACTTGTGTTTGGTGCAGTAATGTTACCATTGATCTCACCACCGGTGATTCCCAACATGGCAATCCAACCTTCTTTCTGGTAGTAAACTTCACCACCAATCTCTGTATTGAAGGCATCAACGATGTAGTTGCCTACGAATGGGTTGTACATGGCATTACCGTTGTCCGTACGGCGGAAGTGTGCATCACCGTAGTTGATTTCCATGTGACCGGCACGGATGGTGATGTTTTCCATCAGCTTGTCCGCAAAATCACTGTTGAGGAAGGACAGGTCATCGACTTGGATGAAACCGCCTTTTACCCATGCTTCCGGGTGGTGGCGGGAAGACAGGTAGGTCACCAGGTTCAGGCGAACACCTTTGACCAGTTCCACGTCGATGTTTAGGTTGGCTGTGGCCAAGTTGAAGCCGTTTTCAAGATTGTACAGTTCATTGTCAAACTGACCGTCGCCGTCCACATCCATGAGGGTGTTGCTGTGGTCGAGTGCCTGGAATTGTTGGGCAAAGTTACCACCCAGGCGGACTTTCACGCCTTCGAAATCAAGGCTATCCTTTTTGAGGTATTCGAATTCATTCACACCTTCCTGATCGTAAGGGCGAAGGTTGTCAATCCTGGCTTGCTGAGCCATCAGTGAGGTCACCGCGAGCAGTGCGATGAAGCTAAATAATGCTTTGAATAATTTCATGACGAGTAGGTTTTTAACGTGGTTGTTTTATGTGAATCGCTAACACACGCACCGTTCAGGCAGGGCCGGGCATAACGGTCCCGGTCAGAAGTCCTGTTAGTAAGGGCGCTGTTTTTCGAGAAAATCCAGATGAATCTTTAAGTCTTACCGGTCCAGGCTGGCGTTGCCGTTGGAAGGCACCATATTGACACTATAGTCAATGGTAACTTTTTCACCGGTTTTAATGGAGCCCATGAGTGCAGTGGGAGGTTCCACTCCGTAGTCGGGCATATTGATGTCGTAGCTGCCGGAGAAAACCAGCCCGCCGTTGGCTACCGGCTTCCCGTTGGCTTTGAGGGTGACGGTTTTGGTTTGTCCGGCTACCGTGAGCTTACCGTTTGCAGTGATCAGGTACTTACCGTTAACCCATTTCACATCGGCCGTGCTTACTTTAAAAATGATGTTGGGATATTTCTCTTTTTTGAGGGCATCCCAGGTTTTGCCGTCCATAATCCGGCCTTTGGTACTCACAATACCTTCTGCAGGAACGGTCACCGATAAGTTTCTAATGTTGCCTACCTTCCCATCTGTCCAGTCGATGTAAGCTTCAGCATTTATCTTGGTGATATCCGATGTCCAATCGTGAAGGGTAGATGTACCAGAAACGGTCATCTCAAAATGCGCCACCTCATAGGCCTGCCCGGAAAGTGAAGCCGCAATCAGTAGTGCGAGTAAGTTCAATAGCAGGTTTTTCATATCTCTCTGTTTTTATTGACAGTTCAAAGATATCCTACCTGAGAGGTGGGGATTGGTGACATTCGTCAAAACCCTGTGTGACCTTTATCACTCAGACGTTAAGGGCTTAACAATGCTAAATATGCAAGATGGATTTTCAAGCCTTTTTACGATATTTAAGGAGCATTTTAGTGCGAACCATTTCCAAATCACCACAACAAACCTGACTTTATGAAACATTTTTTGTGGGTTTTCACCCTTTTGCTACTCTCTGACAGCCTTTTGGCACAAGCCCCATCGGGCTACCAAATGCCTCCTAAGGCTATCGCCGATCTTGCCAACGCTCCCCTGCCGCCTGCCCTGCGCATCAACAGCAGCCGGGAGTGGATGATGCTCATTGAGCGCCCCGGCTACCCTTCCATTGAGGAACTGGCACAACCGGAACTGCGTCTGGCGGGCCTGCGCATGAATCCCCGGACCAACGGGAGCAGCCGGAGTTACAGCTACTCCAGCCTTACCCTGAAACATATGGATAGCGGAAGAACCTTCAGCGTTTCCGGATTACCCGGGAATTCTCAAATCGAGAACCTGAGCTGGTCACCCAATGGTAAACGGTTTGCCTTCACCATTACCACTCAGAAAGGCATTGCGCTTTGGGCCGGCACAGTGGCCGGCAAGTCTGCCAGCCCGCTGACCGATTCCAACGTTAATGACGCCATGGGCGGCACGCCTTACGACTGGATTGGCAGTGATCAAATCCTGGTCAAAATGGTGCCCAAAGACCGAGGCGACCGCCCGGAGGAAATCCTGGTGCCCGCCGGGCCGGTCATTCAGGAATCTGCCGGGCAGAAAACCACCCTACGTACCTATCAGGACCTCTTAGAGAATCCCTACGACGAAGAACTATTTGAATACTACACCACTTCCGAGCTGGTAATGCATGATCTGGAAAAAGGCACCTCAAAGCCTTTTGCGAAAGCAGGAATGATAGCCGGTGCCAGCCCCTCGCCTGATGACCAGTATATTATGGTGGAGACCATCCACCGGCCTTTTTCCTATCTGGTGCCCTATTATCGCTTCCCAACCACCACGGAGGTATACGACCTGGACGGAAACCTGGTCAAGCTAATCGATGAGCAGCCTTTGATCGAGCAACTGCCTAAAGGTTTCGGGGCTGTACAGGAAGGCAAGCGCCGCATCAGCTGGCGGGACGATCAGCCAGCAACGCTGTATTGGGTGGAAGCTCAGGATGGTGGCGACCCGCAGCGGGAAGTGGACGTCCGGGACAAACTGTTTTACTGGTCAGCACCTTTTAAAGATGGGGAAGTGAAGGCGGGGCTGGACTTTGAGCTTCGCTTTAGCGGCATCGTTTGGGGTAACGCTTCCACTGCTATTGCCTATGAATACTGGTGGGCGACCCGCAATATTAAAACCAGCCTGTTTACACCGGGAAAACCGGATAGCAAAAAGGTACTGTTTGATCGTTCCTATCAGGACCGCTACAGCGACCCCGGCAGCTTTGAAACGACCTATAATGAGTTTGGCGAACAAGTACTGCTGATGGCAGATGGCGGGCGCACCCTATTCCTCACCGGGCAGGGCGCTTCACCGGAAGGGAACCGGCCTTTTGTCCGCACTTTTGACCTGAAAACACAGGAAACCAGGGAACTCTGGCGCTCGGAAGCCCCCTATTACGAATCCCCTGCTTTCATTTTGGATGCAAAAAAAGGAATGCTCGTGACCCGCCGGGAATCACCGGACGATCCGCCCAACTACTATATCCGCAACTGGAAGACCGGCGACCTTGATGCCATCACGGACTTTCCGCACCCCTACCCGGCCCTGGCAGGTATCGAAAAGGAAGTGGTACAGTACCAACGCAAAGATGGGCTCGACTTGCAGGGCGATCTGTATTTGCCAAAAGGCTACAATCCGGAAACAGATGGCCCGCTGCCTGTGATCATGTGGGCCTACCCCCGGGAATTCAAAAGCAAGGGAGATGCCGGTCAGGTACAAGGCTCGCCTTACGAGTTTGTGCGCCTGTACTGGGGGTCACCTCTCTACTGGCTCACGCAAGGCTATGCGGTATTCGATCAGGTGGCCATGCCTATTGTTGGAGAGGAAGATGAGGAACCCAATGACTACTTCCGGGAGCAGCTGGTTGGCAATGCCGAAGCTGCTATAGATGTGCTGGCAGAGCGGGGCATTGCCGACCGCAACCGCATCGCCGTGGGCGGACACTCCTACGGCGCCTTTATGACGGCTAACCTACTGGCTCACTCAGACCTCTTCGCAGCGGGCATTGCACGCAGCGGGGCTTACAACCGGACCCTGACCCCCTTTGGCTTCCAAAGCGAGGAACGGACGTACTGGGATGCACCGGAGGTCTATTACACCATGTCGCCCTTCATGCACGCCGACAAAGTCAACGAGCCACTCCTGATGATTCATGGAGAGGCAGACAACAACAGTGGGACCTTCCCGCTGCAAAGCGAACGGATGTATCAGGCCATCAACGGCCTGGGCGGCAAGGCCCGGTTGGTCATGCTGCCCCACGAAAGCCATGGCTACCGCGCCAAAGAATCCATCATGCATATGCTGTACGAGCAGGATGCCTGGCTGGAGAAGTATGTGAAAAACCGGAAGGTGAAGCCTTAGAAGATTTGCTGCAAACGGACTCCCGGATCCGTGCTTTTCCGGAAGCCCCTGCTCAACTGCGATGCCGCAGGAGCGAGGGCTTCTTGTTTGCCATTTGGCTTTCTAACAAAATTGTAAGCGCTGCGCTCCAAAACCAAAATGCGCTCCCCAACCTTATTACTTCCAAAAAACAACATGCGGCTTTTTCTATTTATGCTGTTGCTGTTTAGCAGCAGTTACGCTTATGGACAACAAACAACTCAGGACAACATGAAACTGATCTATGTGTACGACGCCCTCTGCGGATGGTGCTACGGCTTTTCTCCGGTCATTACTGAATTCCACCAAAACCATGAGGAGGAGCTGGATTTTGAAGTCCTCTCCGGAGGAATGATAACCGGTAGCCGGATTGGCCCTATCGGCGAGGTGGCCGGTTACATCAGCAAGGCATACAAAGATGTGGAACGCGCCACCGGCGTAACTTTTGGCCAAAGCTTTCTGGAAGATATCCTGGAGGAAGGGTCTGCCGTTTTCACGTCCATTCCGCCTGCGATAGCGCTTACGGTCTTCAAGCAGCATCAGCCCGGGCAGGCCGTTGCCTTTGCAGCCCGCCTTCAAAAAGCCATTTATTATGATGGAATTGAACCGGTTGATTATGAAGCTTACGGGGAGTTGGCTGCTGAATTTGGGCTGGAGCCCAGCTCATTTGTTGCGGAGATGAAACAAAATGAAAACCTGCAGCGCGCACGGGAAGAATTTCGGCGTGCTTCTGGTTTCGGGGTTACGGGCTTCCCTACGGTCCTGCTTCAGCACAACGGGCAAACCACTGTACTCGCCCGGGGCTATATGCCGCTTCCCAGGTTGGAAGCAGCCTATCAGCAAGCGATGGAATAAGCGTTACAAGGCACGACCAGCAGGCATGCCCGAACGGGCATAAGATGCGGCAAAGGGGAAACTGCTCTTGTCAGAAAGCCTTACTGCCGCATCGCCTCCACGGGGTCCATACGGGAAGCCTGTATAGCAGGGATCAGCCCGGAGGCTACACCGACCAGGACGGAAACCACCACGCCCAACACCATATTCCCAAAGGACAGGTACATGTCAAAGTCGATGATGTTGGATAGCATCGTAATGATGGCGTAAATCAGACCCAGCCCCGCCAGCCCGCCGATAAAGCAAAGGACCACGGACTCGATCAGGAATTCCAGCAGGATGACAATGCGTTTGGCGCCCAGTGCTTTTTTGACCCCTATCAGGTTGGTGCGCTCCTTGACGGAAACGAACATGATATTGGCTACACTGACGATGCCCACCAGCATAGCAAACAGCCCAATCACAATACCCACCAGGTTGAGAATGCCGAAGAAGCTATCGAAGACACTGGAAATCATGGACAACTCGTTGAGCGCAAAGTCATCATCTGCACGGGGTGGCAGGCGGTGGTGGGCTCTAAGAATGCCTCTGATTTCGTCCTTCATTTGCTGCATGCTGACGCCTTCTGCTGCTTTGGCATTTACGGAAGTGTCGAAAATCTGACGGGCTTTCAGGTTGGCCAGCCCCCGGGCGTTGTTGTAGGAAACGAGCAGGCAGTCATCAAAGTCGAGTGGATTTAGCAGGGCATCTCCTGATTTTTCAATCACACCGATGACTTCATACTTACGCCCCATCATTTTGATGGTCCGCCCAATCGGGTCAATCTCGCCGAAGAGCTCCTCGGCCACTACTGCCCCTATGACCATTTTATTGCTGCCGTAATGGTATTCGGCCGGAGAAAAGTAACGCCCTTTTTCGAAGTCAATTTGAAACATCTCCACAAACTCCAGGGAGGAGCCAATCAGGACGGCATTTTCAACCGTATTGGACTTAAACCTTACGCTTTTATAGCCAATCACCACATGGAAGGAAGCCAGGTCAACGGTTTTCGCTTTTTCGTTGATCACCTCGTAATCAGAATGGTCCGGGTTGGGGCGTTTGATGTAGTGCCACCAGGCGCCGCTGACATCCGCCCAGGGCCACTTCTTCACGTACACTACATCGCTGCCCAGTTTGTCGAGGCTGCCCCGGATGTTGTCTTCCAGCGAATCCACTGCCGACAGTACACCGATAATGCAAAAGATGCCGATGGAAATGCCCAGCAGGGAGAGGAGGCTCCGCAGGCGGTTGGAATAGAGCTGTTGCCAGGCTTGGGCAATGGCTTCGTAGATGATGCGCAGTACAATCATGGTAGTGGCTTATCCTTTTATGGCGATGGCTTTTTTGTCAAAGGGGTTCAGCGCAACGCCTTCCACCTCTGCTTCGGCTTCCACGCGGAACTCAGAACCCACCGCATTAATGGCTTTGGCGGCTTTCGCTAAACCGCTAAACAACAAATTGCGCTTGCCAAAATCATCGATGCCCGAGCGGACAAGTTCAAAGGGCAGCTCAAACGGCAATTCGCGCACCTCACCGGGCAGCACTTCCAGCCGGTGGTCCAGCTGTACCTGCCCCAACTCGTATTCATCCACCAGCTTTTCCTTGCCACGCCCGCGGCTGTACCGCTCAATGAGGATGATACGGATGCGGCGGACAACCTGTGGGTTTAAGGATTGCAGGCGAACACGCCCCTGAAGCACACGGTCAGTCCCTTCCAATGTTTCAGGAAGGACCAGCTCCAGTTTGACGCCTTCAATACCCAACCATTTTTTGACTCGTCCGATCATGGTGTATTGCAAATCTGTTGTTTCGCATCAGCCAAGGTAGACTACCCCAGTCAAAGCGCCATGCTTTTTCTATCAAGGCAGGTGGAAATTATACCAATCGCGCGTGCCAGCTTTCACTCAGCGGCTTTAGCCAGCCTGCATCGAAAGCCGCCTTTGATTCAACCAGGGTATCAAAAACCAGGGTATGGTCATTGATTTGCCCTTCGGCATACCGGCGGGCAAACTCCTCCCGGCTGACGGTGTGCACGGCATCGCCATCCTGATAACTGAAGTACATGCGGTCGAATAAATCCACCCCGTATTCCGCCTGCAGCTTCTTCAGAAAATGTACGGAGGAATCAATGGAGCAGCCACTGGCATCGGCCTGGCTTTCATCCACCATAAGGATCACAAACCGGTCGTGCAGCACATCGGCATCCGCTTTCAGCTGACGGTTGTGGCTCACCCATTGGCGGGCAAAGGCTTGCAGGTTCGATCTGATCTCCGGCACCGCGTCCGCCGGAAATGGCTTATTGGCCTGGTATACCCAGAGGCGGGTGGTATTGGAAAGGGTATCGGGAAGTGTCATTTTGCTTCAATTTTACCTCAAACATAATTAATGTGCGTCAATAATTAGGTATACAACTGAGGTGGGGCAGTTGGTTCAATTTTTGTGTTTATCGAGCGCATCACAATTTAACTATTTTCCCCACCCCCAGCACCTGCCCACACTGCACCACCCGCCAAACATATACCCCGCCAGCCTGCCCGACCAGCTCCACGCCATTTACCCCCGCCCGCAACGGCTGACGGTGTACCCGCCGGCCCACCGCATCGTATACCTCCACCCAGGCATTCACCGGCAGCCAGCCGGGGCGCAGGGAGAGGCTGAAGCGCTCCTGGAAAGGATTGGGGAAAGCGGTGGCTGATGCTTCTGCTTGTTCTTCCTCTGCCGTGCTATTAGGCATAGTGAATTCCAGCTCCTTGCACTGTGTGCCGCTGCCATTGGCGTTGCTCACCGTGAGGCAGACCTCATAAGTGCCGTAGCCGGGGAAGGTATGCTGGGGCAGGGTATCCGTGCTCGTGCTGCCGTCACCGAAGTCCCACAGCCAGTCGGTTGGCTCGTAGTCGCTCAGGTCATAGAACTGTACTTGAAAAGGCTCCAGCGTATCCTGCTCGTAGCGCCAGCGGGCCAGCGGAATATTGTCGATGCCGAGCGTGTCGCAGGGGCTGCCGTCTATGGGGCCCAGGCGGTAATTGGGCTGGTTTGGGATGGAGAAGGCATTGAAGGTGGGCAGCTCGATGCCGTGCTGCTCGATGCGGCAGTCCGGGCAGTCGGCATCTGGGTTGTGGATGACGTGCAGGCTGGTCACGCCGTTGTTGGAAGCGATATAGATTTTGCCGTCGGGGGCTAGCTGACCCTGGAAAAATGTGGTGGGCAGAGGATCTAAGTGCCCATCGTAGTCGGCTACCAAAGTACGGGTGGCTTCGATGTCTTCTGCCAAGAGGTCGTATTGGTATAAATCTAGGGATGCCATAATGTAAAGATATCGCGAATTTTTTGATATTGTTGCACCGCCACCTGTGCCCTCTTTTTCGTAGTTACCTTGCCGAAAATTACTAAGCAGGCCTGTGCAGCGGTCGAAGTCGTAGATCGTTACATAGTCACCTGCTGTACTGCTAATACCGTTATAGCGAACATGCTTGGTGCCATCGGGAGAAAACAAGGCCTGACCAAGACCGGTAGGAACGGCCTCCCCTACTTCCTGAATCCCTATCAGTTCGATACCCGCAGGTGTAAGGAAATAACGGTAGTAACGATTGGAGTTGAAAGCGGGCAGGATGACCCACCAGTCGCGTCCGTTGGCGTGGCGGCAAGCACTGAGCTTGCCTACGTCTAAAGTGCCGTTTAAAAGTAGTTCTTTTCTTAATGTTACTGCTCCCTTGCCTTCAGCAGCGGTTTTGTCTATCTCTGAATAAAAAAGGTTTTCGCCTACGACCTTTAATACCCCCTCCACTTCGATCAAATCAACTTCGGTGTTGAGTAACACCAATTTGTCAGCATTTCCAGGAAGTGGAAGGACTAAGCCTGACTGAGGAAATGCCCACCCAAGATCCAACTCTTCCTGATACCATTCATCTCCTCCTTGCATAATTTCATGGTTACTGCTATATACCCCCTCACCATTAAACGTACAAAATAATTTCCCTGAATCACTACTATAGCCAACATTATTTGCATCAAAGAGCATGCTCCCTTCTTCTTCATTTGACTCAATATGCAGTGTTTCATCCTTGAAAGAAAGTATAGAAAGTCCAAAGGAATCATTAACCGGGGTTCCCGGTCCACCACCATAGCCCAAAACCCAATTATAATCGTGCAGTTGAGCGGATATCGTAGTCGTGGGAAGCTGTATACATACTACTATAATAACCAAAATGTTATATAACCAGCTGTTTCCTAAAGTGACTGAGCCTTGTTGTTTTTCTGCCATGAGCACGATCTGTGCTTTTAGGGTAAAAAGATAAACCAAGGCACTGCAAAAAACAGTGCCTTGGCTAAAAAGAGCATTACTGCTTGATCAATTCAATGGTAGAAGAGCTGCCATCCTTTAACTGCAAAGCCAAAAAGTATAAACCTTTTGTATAGTTTTCTAGACTCAACTCGAACATGCGCGCTCCTTCGTCTAGCGGATGCTGAGCCATTAACTGCCCCATGGCACTGTATACCTGAAGCTGTCTAGCATCAGCTGCCCACTGTAAGGTTATTTGCGCTTGGGCTGGATTAGGGAATACCTTTAAATCAGCAACCTGCTCAGAGCGGATTGTAGTGTTGCCTGGCTGAGCGATTAGCTGTTTTACACTGCAAAGCAGGCTGTCATTGTAGCTGGTAGATTGGTAGGCAGACAGCACAGCACGGGCGTGTTGCACTCCGGGGCCACCAATATCAGGGCATTGGTTGGCGATGCCCTTTAGCGTATCCAACTGTAAGCTATCCAATTCCCAATCCCCTTGAGCTACATTGAAGAGCAGTAATTGATAGACCTGTAATTCCAAATCAGCAGCAAGGAGTATATCTGAAGCGCCTTGCCCGTAGGCAGTGAGGTCCATTGCATTCGAAACAGACGCTTCCTGCCACTGTAGTGCCCACGCCCGGCGGGTAGCCATTGTGACACCCAGTAGGGAGTCAAGGTCACGGAACGCTTCGAATAATGCAGCGGAGTCGATGGCTGTGGTTGCATTGTGCAAGTCTTCATACACCCCATTCAAATCTGCGTACAACATCGTTACACTATCTTGATTGGCAAACCAAGCTTCCTGTTCGGCCAAGGTGAGGGCAAACATGCTGTTGTGCCCCCGCTCCAAGCTATCTAAAGTCTCCAATGTCTGTCCGGTCTGATCATTGTAGAAGGTATCCAACTCGAGGTGTTCAGTGAGTAAACTTGGGTTTTCATTTATTTTTTGGTACAGGCTGCGCTTCAGCCGCCAATCCATGACCGGCTCACTTTCAAACGCGCCCGTCATTAATAGCGAGTCCAGGCGTGTTTTTTCTTCTTCTCCTACGTATAAGCTACACCCTTCATCTATGGCGCAACTGTCGGCTGCTTGGCCCGAGAACGGCTGAAACCACTGTATCGTAGAATTAGGTACATCAATACTGTTAGGATATAATATACTTCCTTGTGAACCTTGTACCCGATAACGAGAAAGGAATACAAACGTCTCCGTTCCCAAATGCCGAGCCGAGGCATCACTATAAGTCCCCAGCCACTGATTACCTGGATGCTCTTGCACCCCTATGGCTGTACTGGATTCACAAAGCAGCCCAATATCATGCGTATTCAGCTCATTCTGCCGGATGCTGCCGGGGCTATTGCCTCTGAAGCGCAGTCCGACTGTATGGCCGTCAGTGCTGTTGCAGCAATAGACTCCCTGGGGATGATTGATCGCCGTTATGCCCCGGCTATTTGCTTGTCCCGGAGTAATGGCATAATCAATAGTATTGGCAAAGATGACATTGCTTTCGCCTTCTTCCACGAAAATGCCAGAGGGGCCGCCTCGGGTCATGAGGATTTGCGTACCAACGTGGTCAATATCGTTTTCCTCCACAAAACAAAGACGGCTGCGGTCAAGAGCGTAAGAGCGTAAGAGCGTCATAATATGAAGTTTTAGGTTGTAAACAGGAGCGTTATTGAGATATCAAAGGGTCGACAATGCTAAATTACATTGTTTTAAGAACGATTGCAAATCTTTAACACCTACCTACAGGGCAATTGCAAAGTAGGCGGTAAAGAACGAAACTAGGGGTGTCAAGGATTTATGGCTTGAGGTGCTATTATACAGTTGGTTCATTTTCGTACCTTGAGAAAAAAGCATGAACGAAAAAATCAAAGCGCTCAGCGCTCCGGTTGGTACCACCCTTGACCGCTGGATTGACCTCAATCAGGATCAGTTCCCCTATGCTACCGGCGAGCTCTCCCGTCTCCTTCGGGATATCGGCCTGGCAGCGAAAATTCTGGGCCGGGAAATCAACCGGGCGGGCCTGGGCGACATTACCGGCATGGCGGGCTCCGAAAATGTGCAGGGCGAGGATCAAAAAATGCTGGATATCGTCGGGCACATCCGATTTGTGCGGGCACTGAAGATGGGTGGGCAGGTTTGCTGTATCGTCTCCGAGGAAAAGGAAGAACTGGTACTAACCGGAAAGAATGATGCCAAATACGTCATCGCGATGGACCCGTTGGATGGTTCTTCCAATATCGAGGTGAATGTCCCGATTGGGACCGTCTTTGGTATTTACCGACGGAAGACAGAGATCGGCACTCCTCCAGAGGTGGCTAAAGATGCCCTGCAAAAGGGCGTGGAGCAAATTGCCGGAGGCTATGTGCTGTTCGGTTCGAGCACGATGCTGGTGTACACCACCGGATATGGGGTCAACGGTTTCACCTACGATCCCTCTCTGGGTGAATTCTACCTGTCTCATCCGAAGATGCGCTTTCCGGCTGAAGGCAATATTTACTCGATCAACGAGAGCCACTACTTCAAATACGGGGAAGCAGTGCAGCACTACCTCAACCACTGCAAGCGCGAAGGCTATACCGCCCGCTACATTGGCTCCCTGGTTGCAGACTTCCATCGCAGCCTGATTAAAGGGGGCATCTACCTCTACCCTGCTACGCCCGGTGTGTACCCGGATGGCAAGCTTCGGCTGCTTTATGAGTGCAATCCGCTGGCGTTCATCGCTGAACAGGCTGGCGGGCTCGCCTACGGTAACGGACAGCGCATTATGGAGATCGCTCCGGTAAATATGCATCAACGTGTTCCGCTAATCATTGGCTCGGAGCGGATGGTGGAGGAGGCGATGCGTTTTTTAAAGTGAGGTTGTGTTAGGTGGTTTTTCTTATTTTAGGGGAAATATTCGTGCCTCAGTTCACTGTGCTGTTTAGCGAATGGAACTCTATCCTTTCATGAATTTGTTATCGTACAGATTAAAGTATTTAAGCTAAAAAAATGCCTCATGACTATAGATCTAAGAGACAAAAAGTACCGGTTGATTGAGTACATCATGGCTATCGAGGACAAACAGACACTGGATAAAGTCGAGAATGCCATAAATAAGGCGTCAGATCAGAACTTCAAAAAACAGAATGAACTTGAATCTGCTGTACGTTCAATACGCACTCAAGTTACTTTAGCAGATATTGATCAGGAACAGCCATACGAGCCTTTGAATTATGCGGCCTTTAAACAGTTGGCAGATCAAATTGGTATTGAAGGTGATATTGACGAGTTGTTAGCAGACATTGCTGATTAAGGTTGCCCCAATGGAAGTAGAGCGTGGATAGCCGTTCCACACAGGTAAAAAAAGGGAATGAAACTTGGATTCGAGTAAAAAAGAAGACAACTTTGTAAATACAAAGTGATTACAATTAAATCATGGTATATGGAGATTTCAATCATTCAAATCGGAAATTCGAAAGGGATTAGACTCGCAAAAACTATCTTAGAGAGATATGATATCACGGATAAGGTTGAGTTGATTTTCAAAGAAGGGTTTTTGATTTTGAAACCTGTCAAAAAGCCCCGGGATGGATGGGACGAAGCCTTCAAAAAAATGGCAGATAGAGGAGACGATGAATTATTGATTGATGATGTTTTTGAAGATGAAAACTGGGAGCTATGAAAATATCGCAATATGAAATAGTCATAGTGAATTTAGATCCCACAATTGGTAGTGAGATTAAGAAAACCAGACCTTGTGTAGTCGTTTCACCGAATGAAATAAACGATTATTTAAGGACCATAATCATTGCTCCGATTACTTCAAAATCTAAAAATTATCCAACAAGGATTGAAATAAAAGTGAAAGGGAAGAAAAATTGGGTGGTCATTGAACAGATCAGGACAATAGATAAAAGACGAGTGTATAAAAAGGTCGGAAATTTGACGGGTGCTGAAATTTCAGAAGTAAAAGAGGTGATTAAAGAAACATTTGTTGATTAAAAAAGACGCCTTTGCATAACAAAGTGTATGCGCTCACTCCCGTTGCTTAAACGCTCAAACCTTGCACACAAAGACCGTTAGAGCTCAATCTCCGGTGTTTTCAGAAATGAGTGATATAGATGCGGAAGAACTTAGCATTTCGGCTTTAGCGGATGCGAATACCACTCAAAAGTACCACTCCCAACACTACCCTTCCATATTATTCAAAATCAGCTCCGCCAAATCATAGACCATCACCTCTTCCTGCTTGTCTTTGGCTTTGATGCCATCGCCCATCATCGTCAGGCAGAAGGGGCAGTTGGCGGCTACGACTTTGGCACCGGTTTCCAGGGCTTCCTCGGCACGCTCGATGTTGATGCGCTTGTTGCCGGGCTCGTCTTCCTTCCACATTTGAGCACCGCCGGCCCCACAGCACAGGCCGTTGGACTTGCAGCGCTTCATTTCCACCAGGTCGGCATCGAGGGTTTGCAGCACTTCGCGCGGGGCTTCGTACACGCCGTTCACACGGCCCATGTAGCAGGAATCGTGGTAGGTGATGCGCTTGCCTTTGAACTCACCGCCCTCTTTCATTTTGATGCGGCCTTCATTGATGAGCTCCTGCAGCAGCTGAGTGTGGTGCACCACCTCGTAGTTGCCGCCCAGTACCGGGTACTCATTTTTGATGGTATTGAAACAGTGGGGGCAGGCCGTCACCATTTTCTTTACATTGTACATGTTGAGTACCTCAATATTTTGCAACGCCTGCATCTGAAAAAGGAACTCATTGCCAGCGCGGCGGGCGGGGTCACCGGTGCAGCTTTCTTCGTTGCCCAGAATGGCGAAATCAACGCCAACGGCATTAAGGATTTTACAAAAGGCCACCGTGACTTTCTGCGCCCGGCTGTCAAAGCTGCCGGCACAGCCTACCCAAAACAAAATTTCCGGCTCCCGGCCTTCTGCGGCCATTTCTGCCATCGTTGGTATGCGGAGATTACTCATATCTTATTTGCTTTTCTTTCTTGCTGAATTACCCTTCTTTCATAGCTTCCTTCGCCCACTTGTCCCGGTCGTCGGGTATAGCCCAGGCAGAACCACTGTTTTCCAAGCTGTTGAACATCGGCAGCCAATCCTGAGGCCCTTGTGATAAGGTCAGGATTTCGTAGCGCCGCATCTTCAGAATGGGCTCGAGTGGATTGATTAGGACCGGACAGGCCTCTACACAAGCATTGCAGGTCGTGCAGGCATGCAGTTCTTCCGGTGTGGTATAATCGAACAGCGTCTTGCCGTCGTCATAGTTGTCTTTGCTGAGCGGCTGACTCTTGTCTTTGGCAAACTCATCGGAGCCTGTATCCAGATTGCGGCCAATTTCCTCTGCCCGGTCGCGGATGTCCATCATTACCTTACGTGGAGACAGTTTTTTGCCGGTGATGTTGGCCGGGCAAACCGCCGTGCAGCGGCCACATTCCGTACAGCTGTAGGCATCCATGACGTTTTTCCAGCTCAATCCAAATACATCACTTGCACCAAACTCGGGCAGCTCTTCGCTCATGTCCGCCTCATCAAAAGCAGCCTCCGGGTCCATCATACTGCGGACCTCTTTGGTGATTTCATCCATATTGTCCATCTCGCCGCGGGGCTTCAGGCGGGCGTAGTAGGTATTGGGGAAAGCCAGCAGAATGTGCAGGTGCTTGGAGTACGGCAGGTAGTTGAGGAAGGTCAGCACCATCGCAAAGTGAAGCCACCACCCTACCCTTTCCAGGATGATCAGCGTGCCTTCGCTCATGCCGCCGAACAAGGCCGGCCCGAGCCAGCTGCTTACGGCCAGCGTACCAGTGTCTTTGAAGTGCTCCGGGTCCATTTGCTGCAGCACCACATCCGTGCCATTCATGGTAAAAATGCCAATGAGTAGGATGATCTCAAAAATGAGGATGAGGTTACCATCCAGGCTCGGCCAGCCCTTCATTTCGGGCTTTTTGAAGCGGGGCAGCTTAATCAGGTTGCGGCGGGCCAAGAAGATAAAGGTGGCGAAGAAGGTCAGCAGGGACAGTACTTCAATAAAGCTGATGACAAAGGTGTAGAAGCCGCCCAATTTGTCCGCGAAAAAGCGGTGCTCGCCGATGATGCCGTCAATGAAGATTTCGATCAGCTCAACCTGAGTGACGACAAATGCGGCGTAAATAATGAAGTGCAGAACCGCCGGAATCCAGCGCTTAAACATCTTTCGCTGCCCGAACGCCACCAGCAGTACATTGCGCCAGCGCTCTCCCGTGTCACCGGTTACCGCTTCGTCCTGCCCCAGCAGGATATTGCGCCGGACTTTACCAAAAGCTTTTACAGCAACACCTATGGCTACTGCGCTAATCAGAATGAAGGCAATCTGTTGTACCATATACTTATTATCTTTACTCAGCGAATTTTCGCTAAAATAAGGTATCCCTGCGGAAATATAAGCCATATTTCCGGTTCTTTACTAAAAAGTGAGACGCAGTCGGGCAGATTGTGGCGTATTTCACTAATTTTGAGGGATGCACAGCGCGATATACCGACGATAAAGTGGTCTCCGATAAAGATCGGAGCAGCAAACCTACTTTATGTCGGCATAAACGCTGGAAAGTGACCTGCGCTTGCCCTGATAAGCTTGACTTCATCAGTGGCCTGTCCTGACAAGCTACGCTTCGTCACGGGCAGATTGCGGCGTATTTCACTAATTTTGAGGGACGCATAGCGCAATAAAATGCCGACCACAATGAAGATACTCAACCACAGCCAGATTCAACAGAAAATTAAGCGCCTGGCCATAGAAATACTGGAAGACAATTACGAAGAACCGGAACTCATTCTGGCGGGCATCAATAATAATGGTATGGAGTTCGCGCAGATGTTGATGCAGGCTTTGCTCGACATTACCGATCAGCACATCACGCTCACCCGCATCCGGCTCAATCCTGCCGCTCCGCTTAAAGAGGGTATCAACCTGGAAATGCCCGCCTCAGAACTGGAGGGCAAAACCATCATTATTGTGGATGATGTGGCCAATACCGGGCGCACCATTTTTTACGCTACGCAGCCACTCATGAGCGTACTCCCCAAAAAGGTGGAGGTTGCCGTCCTGATTGACCGGACGCACAAGACTTTCCCGATAAGGGTGGACTATGTGGGCCTTTCTCTGGCTACCACGCTTATGGAAGATATTGACGTTCAAATCCGGGATGTGAGCGAGCAATCTGTATTTCTCAACTAGTGCTTTTTGCAGCTAACGTAGCCTGTAGTTCAGGCATTTTCGCTTTCATTGCCGCATAGCCGACATCATGAATTTCCTGGTATTTATTTAGATGCAAAATGGTGTACTTGCGGATACCTTCCGGCTCCACCAGCAAATCGCAGAGGTCAATGCTGGGCTGGGTATTGGCTAAAATTGATAAATCGAAGCAGCGCTGAGCGATGCCGAAAACATTTTTCACCTCATTATTCTCTGCAATAAGCGTAGGCATGACATTAACACCCAACACAAATTCAGACTGATCCCGAATGGCCGCAACGGGCATATTCTCCAGCAATCCCCCATCCACATACTGCTGCCCGTCAATTTCCACTGGCTGAAAAATGAGCGGGATGGCAGAGGAAGCAGCAACCACATCGAAAAGCGGCCCACTGTTCCGGATTTCACACGCACCGGTATTCAGATTGGCAATGGCAATATAGCAAGGCAGTTTGAGCGCCTCAAAGCTATCCTCGGCAATGGTTTCCTTTAGGCGCTCTTGCAGGTAGGTATGCTTGGTAAGACCAGCATAGGGCAGCCCCACTTTAAAAAACTTGAACAAGCTGGCCTGCTTGACCAGTGCCAGTATTTCAACCGGCGATTTGCCGGATGCGTACAGCGCGGCCACGATAGCTCCGGCACTGGTACCGGATAGCACATCCGGTTTGATGCCATAGTCTTCTAAAGCCTGAAGCACACCGATATGCGCAATACCGCGTGCGCCTCCTCCGGAAAGGGCAATCCCCAGTTGATATGGTTTTTCCATGTTGGAAGATTAACAAGGCGGGCCTGTTGCCAGGGCCCGCCTTGCAGGTTGTTTTTGATCTTTATCTAACCATCAGTGGCTCTGTCCAGATATGCTGTCCATTGCGGAATACAACATTGTAGAGGCCCGCTGGCAGTTGGCCGAGGCTGAGCGTATGCGTACCATAAAGGTTGCGCAGTTGCTGTACGGGCTGCCCCAAAGCATTGAAGAGGGTAACCTGTTCAACATCTACTGTGGTTTCTACCAATACCGTACCTTTTGCAGGGTTCGGGAAGACCTTCACCTGCTGCCCAAGCTCCTGATCCACCGTATTATCGATAAACTGCACATCCTCCAGATAGCGGGGAATGATCTGATAACCCTCATCAAACGGGCTGTCGGAGTCAAACTGACCACCGATGCCGGTAATGGAAAGCGGAGAATTACCAGGGGAAAGGGAACCTGCCAGGGTCGTGTTATTGTCAATACGTACGGTAAAAGTATTCACCCCATCTGTCACTTCCACATTAAAGGAGGCACCGGAATCATCCCATAACGACGGTTCTACAAGGGTCACACCAAATAAATTGACTAGACTGGATTCAGTCGACTCATTAAGTGAAGTGACTAGTTCCGGATCCACCAGACTGTTACCTGTACTCACCACCTCCAGCTCTTCCAATCCAATCTGCGTTAAGCCATTAAACTGCTCAATCATACCCCGGACCACCAACTCATCGCCCTCGGTTACCGTATAGCCAAAGTCCTCGCTGGCACTGAAGACGCCAATGCCTTCGCCGGTTGCATCTATGAGGGTGAATTGCAGGCCACTGCCGCGCAGATTGACACCGTATACGATGCCCTGCAATTCACAGGCAACGCCCAGGGAATCGGCCACGCCATCATTATCTACAGTAGTCACAGTGCCTATGCTGTAGGGTGGGAAGTCTGATCCACCACTGCCTGAGTCATAAGGGTCAATATCTGCCATATAGCGGGGCAGCAGCTGATAGCCTTCATCAAACGGTGAACTGCTGTCAAACTGCCCGCCAATACCCGTCACATTGAAAGTGCCGGTTGGAGCGGGCAAATCGAAGAGGTCCACATCGTTATCAATACGCACGGTGATGGTGTTGGTGCCATCAGTGACGTCTACGTTGAAGCCGGAGAAGCCGTCTCCCCATGCAGCGGGATCAACCAGTGTGACGTTTTCAATCGTGACGAGCTGAGACTCGGTTGCTTCGCCAAGTGCGGTGATAATATCAGGAGTTTGCAGGGCATTATCAGCTGAAATAAAAGTGACGTTCTCCACTTCAACCTGTATCAGGCCATTGAACTGATCAACCACACCTTCCACGAGCACCTGATCACCTTCAGTGACAGTATAGCCAAAGTTTTGGTTGCCACTAAATACGCCGATGCCATCTCCAGCCTCGTCAA
Source organism: Phaeodactylibacter xiamenensis (assembly GCF_000759025.1). Taxonomy (GTDB): domain Bacteria; phylum Bacteroidota; class Bacteroidia; order Chitinophagales; family Saprospiraceae; genus Phaeodactylibacter; species Phaeodactylibacter xiamenensis. The sequence continues at coordinate 397,996 of NZ_JPOS01000083.1, forward strand.
TGATAGTGAACTGCAGGCCCTCCGGACGGAGGTTTACCCCATGCACCACACCACGAAGGGCGCAGGTCACACCAAGAGAATCGGCGGCGCCATCTGCATCAGTGGTGGTCACCGTACCAATTGGGTACTCCGGATAATCCACGGGGCAAAGCACATTCACGGTTACCGTTGCGGAGGAACAGCCATCCGCATCACAAATTTCATAATCGAAAGTCGCCTCGCCACAGAAACCGGCATCCGGAGCGTAGTCCACCTGATTGTCTGCATTGAGCACAGCTGTACCATTGGTATTTGCACCGGTCGTCAGTTCCACGGAAGTCAGTGGGTTGGGGGTTTGGTCATTGGCCAGGATATCAATGGTGATCCCGGTTTCAAAATCGGTAGTCACGACATCATTATTTGCGGAAATCATAGCTGTGCCACTTGGGCTGTAGGTACCAACTGGTACGGGAACAGCCGCACCGGCATTAGTCGCCTCATCGTCCAGCGCATTCGGGCCGCTAAAGGACCAGTTACCGAGCACAAAAGTACTGCCATCCGGCCCGGTACCATCAACCCGGTAGGCCCATCCATCCTGGTATTCCCATGCAGTACCAGTGCCATCCACATTGATCTCACCGAAGACGTCGATGACGTTGCCCTCAAAAAACAGCTCTATCGCATCGTCCCCATTAATACTTACGGCAGCACCAGTTTCATCTGTGAAATCCGGGGCAAACCCAAAGAAATCCTGGAAGGCTATACCGTCCCCACTCGTGAGATACAGGTATTGCCCTTCGGAAGCGCTAACGGCCGGGAAGGTGTATTCTTCCCCATCCGTACCACCGCCGTTGGTGGCAGAACCTACACCGTAGACACTCAGGTCGGCAATATCTGCAGTGGCGTAGACCTCAATGCCTTTAGGCAGGCCACCAGGCAGCGGGCCATCGTATACTGCGGTCAGGATAAGTGCGGGGTTGCCAGCAGGTGCGTTTTCCACCGTGACCGTACCCACCATGCCCAGCCCCGCATGCGGGTCACATTGATAGGTGTAAGTCCCGGGGATGGTAAAGACATATTGGTAAGTCCAGGCGCTGGAGCTGGCGTTGCCGTTGCTAAAGCTTTCCGGGTTGTCCGGATAGACCGATTGGTCGCCGTTTACATTATGGAAGCCGTTGAGGTTAGTCCAGGTAACGGTATCCCCTACGCTGATGGTCAGGTTTTCGGGGCTGTAAAAGTTGCTTTGCACATCAACGGCAAAGTTTTGTTGGGCCTGCACACAAAACGAAAGTGCAGTGATCAGCAGGAGAAGTGTCATCATTCTTTTCATAAAACGGAATTTTAGTTTTGACTGAGTGCAGCACAAAAATAGGGCAAATGGAAGCAAATGGCTGAATGCCAGCCTAAATCTTTGTGTTAAGTATTTGACTGAGGAAATGAGCGCCGGTTTTTGGGCTGTCCAAAAGCACGAAGCGCCTGCCAGGCAGTGCCGGCAGACGCTTCGTCATAAGTGTTTCGTAAACTAAGCGCAGATAGCAAGAAGTAGCTTAAGCACTTCTGTTGCAACTGCACAAAAACGGAACGTCATCAACGCTTAGAAAATCACTTTCGCACCTATCTGCAGGCGCCAGGTGTTGCCAAGAACGTTGGTTGTTGTGCGGTAAGTTTCAGTTGGAAACTCAGATGTACCTCCAATTGTGTTCAAACGGTATACCGGCTCGCCAGCATCGTTCACACCGCGGTAGTTGAGGAGGTTACGCTGCCATGGCACTTCAGGCACACCCCACTCACTCTTAAACATGTTTCCAATATTGATAAAGTCAAAAGAAAGCTGCAGCTTAGGCATGTCCTCTTTTCCAAAGAAGTTCACATCCTGAAGAATACGCAAGTCAAAGCGGTTCACCCAAGGCAAGAGTGCGCCGTTTCGCTCAGCTACTTCACCGCGAATTTCGCTCAGGTAAGGATCCTGGTCGATGTAAGCGTCAAGCAATGCCTGCTGACGAGACTCAGAGATGGTCTCACCGTCAAGTTCGAAGGCTTCAAAATTCAGCTCACTTGCAGAATTAGGAACGTAAATCAAGCGATCAGAAGCATCACCGAAGTTACCAGAGTAGGTGTAGGAGAATCGGCCAAAGTCGCCGCCTTCGTAGAATACGCTAAGTGTTGTTCCTCCCTTCTGATAGCCGAGGTTACCAATAACACGGTTAGGCTGATCGAATCCAGCGAAACCAAGCTCCGGGTTGTTACGGTTTTCCTGAACAGTAGCTGTCCACAGAGAAACGGCCTGAGAACCACCAGCTGCATCAAGATCACGTGCACGTGAACGCGTGTAAGCAGCCATGGCAAAGAAGCCATTATCAAATTGCTTGGAAAGCTGAACAGTCGCCGCGAAGTAGTCTGCCTTTTCGCTTGCATTGGTCAGGTAGAAAACGTTGCGGAAGTCTTCGTCATTGCTGTAACCACTCAAACCTGGCTGATCTGTCCAGTAGCCACGCTGATCAGGACCGTTGAAGGTCTCGTCAGCATCACGCAGTACGGCGTTGTAAGCAACAGGCGTGTGCACGTCACGGTTGTACATGAACTCCAACGTCAGATCAATACCACCAGGCAGTTTCTGGTCAAGACCAATGTTTGATCTCCAAACCTGTGGCAGGCGGAACTCTGTGTCTGTCAGGTTCAGCTCATTGGAAAGCGTCTGACCTGGATTTTCAGGATTGTAAGCGGTTACGTCAGGGTTAAAGACGATACCCTCATCGATTACTTCCTGACCTTCGAAGCCAAGGCCACCCCGAACTACACCGGAGCCGTTAACCTGGTTGGAAAGCCATACGAAAGGAATACGGCCGGAGAACAGGCCTGTACCACCACGGATAACCGTACTGCGGTCACCATTCACATCATAGTTGAAACCTACACGTGGAGAGAACAGTGGGTTGACATCAGGGAATACGCTTACGTCAGGCATAAAGGTATCGCCATCATTGTCTGTGAATGTTTTGTTCTCTGCAGCAAGCAGTTCGTTCTGAGGCAGATCAATTGGGTAGAACGGCAGGTCTACACGCAAACCACCAGTAAGCTTAAAGTTTTCATTGACCTGATATTCGTCCTGAATGTATACACCAATCTGACCGAACCGGGTCTCATCGGTAGGAGGCGTGGTAGAGCCGTCAAGTGCGTAGCTTTTTGCGAAAGCGTCAGGGAACACAGACTGATCCTGATTGATGACCGCATCAACAAAGTTCTGATAACCGATAAAACGGTAGAAGCCGTTGAATACCGGGTTAAAGGCATTGTCGAAGGTCATGTACTCGAAGTTGACACCGGCAGTAACCGTGTGGCGATCGAGGAAGAAAGTAGTATTATTGGTAACGTTGAGCACGTTATTTTCAAGCAGGTTGCCTACGCTGAACAGCTCGTTACCCATAGTCATGTAGTAAAGGAGGTTGCCAGATGCATCCGGCTCCAGGACTTCGATGAAGGGGAAGGCCTGATCACCAGGAATACCACGGCGGGGGTCAGCAATCTGAGTGTAACCTACGTTCAACTGATTGGACACTTTGTTACCGAAGATAGAGTTCAGTTCCGCTACATATGAGCGCACATTGCGGTCATTAGTGTAGTTGTTGTTACGGAAGTTGATGTTCTCCACGCCCTGACGGGTAGTATTCCGGTAGCGGGTCTGAATGAAGCGAATAGAGTTGTTGTTGGTAGGGATATCGCTGAAAGAAGAGTAATCATTGAAGCGGAAGCTCGCTTTGTGATTCTCGCTGATGTTATAGTCAAGGCGAACATTGATACGCTGCTGCTCAGAAGCGAAGCCATATCCATCGGGAGCACCAACGTCATAGCCATAGAGGCTCTGAATCTGGTCACGTACGAAGTTGGCTTCCTCAATTGGCACGCGTGAGATTACCAGGCCATCTGGCTCTTCACCTGGCCGTGCAGCACTCTTGATGAAAGGAGGAGGAGAGGTTTCCACTTCTCTTTCGTAAGCAGCAAAAAAGAACAGTTTGTTCTTGATGATTGGCCCACCCAGTGTAGCACCGTAAATCTCGTTGCGGGAGTCAGGAATGTCTATCGCCAAATCGCCAACTCTGTTACCCTGCATCTGATCGTTGCGGATGAGGTAGTAGGCAGAACCACTAAACTTGTTGGTACCAGACTTGGTCACTGCGTTGACAGAAGCACCGGTAAAGCCAGAATAACGCACGTCGTAAGGTGCCAGGTTTACACTAACCGCTTCGATGGCATCCAGAGAAATTGGATTGCCGCCTGCAAACTGTGCAGAGCCAAGACCAAAGTTGTTGTTATAGATGTTACCATCTATGGTGTAGTTGTTAAAACGGGAGTTGGTACCCGCAAAAGACGTTCCGTTAGACTGTGGCGTCAAACGCGTAAAGTCATTGATGCTACGGCTGATGGTTGGCAGTGCAGTGATCTTTTCTGAAGAAATGTTCACGGCAGAGCCTGTTTTGCCATCAGTAAAGCGGCTGTCGCGATCCGCTAAGACGAGTACCTCGTCAATAGCAACTGCGCCATCACTCAGTTCAAAGTCAATGATGGAAGAGTTGCCCAGCGTAAGGAAAATCCCTTCCTGCTTTTGGCTTTCGTACCCAACATAGGTGACTTCAATTTCGTACGGGCCGCCAACACGCATACCCTGGATCGTATAGTAACCAGAGGCGTTTGTAAAAGTCCCGTAAGTTGAACCGGAAGGCGTGTGTACGGCACGGATGGTAGCACCAACTAGTGGCTTAAGACATAAATAATTGATAATTTTAAACGTTCTTTGACAGAAAATACCATGGGAAGAGGCCAAGCACCGGCTGCCCCAATCCCGATGACTCTACTACAAAAGGAGATATTGCAGGATATAGGGCGCCGGCATACGACAAGCCAGCAACTAGCCAAGCGCATCAAGCTATTGCTAATGGCCAATCAAGGACAAAGCAATTCCCACATCAAAAGGGAACTGGATATTTCACTGAATACGGTAAAATCCTGGCGCAGGCGCTGGGAGGCAGACTATGATAATTTGGTATCCTATGAATCGTATTTGGAGAATCAAGAAGTGAGCCCCTTGGATTTACGCAAACGTTTAATCAGTACGTTAAAAGACTCGCCTCGTTCGGGAGCGCCGAAAACCATCACCTTAGCCCAGGAAAAACAGATCATAGCCCTAGCCTGCGAGCCCCCAGCCGATTACCAGGTAGAAATGGCTGATTGGACGCACGAGATGCTGGCCAAAGTTGCCATAGCGAAAGGCATCGTGGCCAGTATTTCCTCCCGGCAAGTAGGGAGGATTTTAAAAAAGCAGCCCTCTTCAGCCTCATAAATCAGAGTATTGGCTATTCCCAAAGATCGAAGATTGGGGAGCCTTCGTGCTCAGGGTTGCTTTGGTTTGCCAGTTCATTCTCGATTCTGTGCTGCGCAAGCACCCCAACCGCCATGTCATAAGCATCGACGAAAAAACGGGTATCCAGGCTATAGAGCGTGCCAAAGGTGCAGCCCCCAAAAGCAAGGGGGCACACCAACGGGTGGAATATGAGTACATCCGTCACGGTACAACGACGCTGATTGCCGCTAACAACGTGGAAAATGGCCAGGTCATCAATTACCGTATGGGAGACACTCGGGATGAAACAGATTATGCTGACTTCATCAAATGCACCGTCCATGCACTGCCAGAAATGGACCAGGTTATTATTTTGTCCGACCAGCTCAATACCCATATGTCGGAATCGCTGGTCCGCTGGATTGCCGAGTGCGAAGGGTATGATGAAGGCCTGGGCACAAAAGGCCGGGAGGGCATCTTAAAAAACATGGTAACTCGTAGGCGTTTCCTGGAAAAAGAAGAGCACCGTATCAGATTTGTCTTCACGCCCAAGCATTGCTCCTGGCTCAACCCAATCGAAAATTGGTTCGCTAAGCTGCAGCGTCATGTGATTAGCAATGGCAATTTTTCTTCAGTCGAAGAGCTACAAATCAAAATAGAAGCCTACGTGGCTTTTTACAATGAGTGCTTGGCTAAACCTCTAAAATGGAAATTTAAAGGCTTCGACAAGGACCGGGAACCTCTCATTTAAATTGTCAGAAACTTATGTCTTAAGCCACTAGTTCTGTGCCATCGGTATCAACGACACGACCGCTGATACTACTAGTCGTGATCTGAGCATTAACTGCCAGGCTTAGCAGCAAAAATGCACACAAACTAAGGAGTTTGGTCCTCATAAGAGTTGAAATTTAAAGTTCGGAGTGTAAAAAATAGTGAGTTCTGAAATTTAAATCATTACAGGGCATTTCCTATAATTTACGCAAAGGTAAATACGGTATGTTAAGTTAATGTAAATAAGGTTTTATTTTGTGTATAAAAATCTCCTGCCCCGGCACAACACACTTCCCGGTCAAAACCTTATACTTTCGTTTGGGGGGCTATGCCAAAACGTTTCTAAGAAAAGACAGGCACTCCAAATTTTATCCCGAAACCTAATACGTATACGATTCGTTTTTTTCTATAAGATTTAGAAACAAATACCTTAATATCCTCGTTATTAGCCTAACAAATGCACAAAAACCTAACCCAAACTCATGCGAACACTTTTAATCTGTGTGGGCTTACTACTGCTCGCACCTGCCCTCGGGGGGCAAAAAATGTCGAACCCCTCTTTCGACCTATCTTCTGTTGTTTACGAGCAGCGTATTCCTTCCACTCCTGTTGCTTCAGTCAAACATTCGGTTAGCAGACCCCTGATCAGTGCGCACAGAGGTGGGCGCTTTATTGCCGGCTACCCGGAAAATGCATTGGAGACGTTCCAGTTTGTTGCTAAACAAGCGCCGGTTATAGTAGAGTGTGATGTGAATATGTCCGTCGACAGTGTCCTTTTCCTGCTCCACGATAATACCCTGAACCGGACAACTACGGGCTACGGGCCGGCACAGGAAACGCTTTGGTCAGAAATTCACGATCTTTTCCTAAAGGATGACTATGGCACCGTTACCCGTTACCACCCGCCCAGCCTGGAGGAGGTCTTGCACTGGGCAGGCAGAGGATATCAAGTTACACTTGATGTGAAACGGGGCGTACCTGTAGAAATAGTAGTGAAAACGGTGCGGAATATGGGGGCGATTGATTACGCCTCTGTCATCACCTATAATTATGAAGATGCACTTAGGGCTTATCTTGAAGACCCGCGGATCAAAATCTCCGTCAGCATTCGCAATGAGGAAGAACTCAAACGCTACATAGATGGACCGTTTAACCTTAAAAATCTTATGGCTTTTACCGGCCTTACAGAGCGGCCCGCCTCATTTTACCGGCAGCTTAAAGACGCTGGTATCACGGTGATTATCGGAACGATCGGCAACCTCGACCAAAGCGCGACTGCAAAGGGCGACCGCGTTTACCACCAACTCTACAAAGCAGGTGCTGATATTTTGGCTACAGACCGCCCGCTGGCCGTTCATAAGGCGTTTTTGGATTGAAAATTTTGAAGCCATAAAGTATGCAGAGATAGCTCAAAACTTCAAAACGCTATACTTTATGGCTTCAAAATTATCTGCTCAGAGAAAATTAACCAATTCTACCTCAAAGTAAAGGACCGCGTATTCGGGTATGCCCGGTGCGATGGCTCGTCCCCTGTTGCCATCATTAATACCATAGGCTAAATTAGAGGGCACAAAAAACTTAATTTTCCCTCCCCTCTTGATGAGCGGGATTGCAAAGCGCCAACCATCAATCGTTCTTGACAAGTTTAACAAAACAGCATCCTCTTCCTCAGTTTCATCAAATACCGTTCCATCCAGTAAAGTGCCCTTATAACGTACCAGTATCTGCGAGCTTGCAGTTGGAGATGAAGCCCCCTCTCCTTCTTCTTCTATAATATAATAAACGCCAGACTCATGCCGTACAGCATCTTCCATAAGGTTATTGGCCTGCAGGTAATCAACAATAATAATTTCATCTTCATCTTTACGGTCTTCCTCCGGCTCTAATCCAAACTGCTGCCGCTCGCAGCCTAAACCTAAAAGTACCGTACCGGTCAGCAACAGAAAGAAAAGCTTTTTCATAGCTTGTATATTTGAGTTATTCGAGATTTGCAATGTTTTCAAACGCAAAAAAAGGAAAAAAACACGAACTCTGCGCCTGGATAAGCTAAAAACAACGTCCGCAACGTTACATGTATTAACGTCTTTATGTTCATTTTCGCGCCTTCATATACAGTAAGTTCTTATATTACGCCAAACAGACGCAACCATGAATGACAATTTCTGTGTATTCCTCGATGCGGGGCACGGTGGTGTTTCACCTTCAGGGCAATACACCACAGCACCCAGTAAGCAGTTTCAGCATCAGCAGGGCCAGTTTCATAATGGCTCCTGGTTTTATGAAGGGGTTTGGAACCGGACTTTGGTTGCCCGGGTCATTCAGAAACTCGACATCCTGGGCATTCGTTACCTGCCTGTTTACCATGAATATGTAGACTTCCCCCTGCAGTACCGCGTTGATCAGGCCAACTGGTATTTCCGCAATTACCGGCGGGGCATTTTCCTGTCTACCCATGCCAATGCATCCGGGGTTGGGGCACGCGGATATGAAATTTACACCTCCCCCGGCATCACCGCTTCTGACCGTATTGCCGATGCGCACTGGGGGCACGTCCGCGACCTGCTGGGCGACCGAATTACGATGCGCACAGACCGGTCTGATGGCGACTACGACAAGGAAGCCCGGTTCTACGTTCTTACCCGCACGGTGATGCCTGCAGTACTGATTGAGCACCTGTTTTTCGACAATTTCCAGGATGCCCAACTCCTCATGGACCCCGAAATTGTGGACCGCTTTGCCGAAGCACAGGTACGGACTATCATCGAATATGTTAACAGCCTGTAGTCTACTCCAATTGCAATCCTAAGACGGTGTTGAGATTTCACCCTTTGGGCTGCATTTGCCAAGTTTTATCCTGAATTTCGTTGCTCTTCAGTCGCTTAGCTTAGGCTAGGCTCCTTCATCGCGCCTTGTTCAGAATAAAATTTGACTACATTCGCTCCAAAAGCGAATTCCCAACACCATCTGAAATATCGTATGGTCTTCCCATAAGTTCTTTGTACTTTTGAGCCTTACCGCTGTGGTAACAACGTGGCGGTAAACGAAGAAGACAAAGAACATAATCCTATGAAACTTAAGCTTTTACTCCCCACTCTGAGCTTATGCCTGCTGCAATGGTTCAATACTAATGCTCAATCCGGCCTTACACCTAATGCCACAGTTCGGCTATCGCCACCCAACGTCGAGCGGTTGATCCGCGAAGATGAGTCCAACGGTCTGCACAGCCGGGTTGCCGCTCCCCTAACTGCTGATATTGGGCTTGATAATGCCGGAACCTGGACCATCCATGCCGACGGCAGTGCTACCTGGACCTGTACCATACATGTTCCTGGTGCTTTGGGGCTTGGTTTCATCTACGATGCCTTTTACCTGCCACCTGGCAGTACCCTTGAGCTATCAGGCCCGGAAGAAACGCAAAAAGCCATCTATACTTTTCAGGACAATCAGCCCGGCGGGCAGTTTTTCTCCGGCTTCACCAAAGGGGCCACGGCCAAACTTACTTACCGGGAGCCCGCTCATGCCCGTCAGCAAGGCCGCATTCACATCCGCCGCGTAGACTACGGCTATCGCGAAAGCCCGAACCGTAGCGTGCTCAATTTTGGTTTTGGGACAAGCCTGGCCTGTCACCCCAATGCCAATTGTGATGCCGGGGACGGCTTCCGGGATATTCAGCGCAGCGTTTGCCGGATTGTGATGGTACTGGAAGAAGGCACCGGTTATTGCAGCGGCACCCTGATCAACAATACAGCGGAAGATGAAACGCCTTATATCCTCAGTGCCTACCACTGTGATGAAGGTTATACCCCCCTCTATGACCTGTGGCGGTTCGATTTTAACTACGAGGGTGAAAACTGTGGCAACCCCGCTACAGAGCCCGCCTTCCAATCTCTGATGGGTTGTCAGCGCCGCGCCAGCCGCAAAGAGAGCGACTTTGTTTTGTTCGAGCTCAATAATGCCATTCCTCCGGGTTTTGAAGCTTACTTCGCAGGCTGGGACCGCCGGCCTAACGCTCCGGATGCAGGTATCATGTTTCACCACCCAAGCGGAGATATCAAAAAGGTTTCTGCTTACGATCAGGCACAGATACACCCCAGCAGCATCAACTGGCAGGCAGGGGCTACTCCGCCCAACCACCATTTTAATGTAGATTTTAGCGTGGGCACCTTTGAGCTGGGCTCTTCAGGAAGTGCCCTGTTCGACAGCACCGGAAAGATCAGAGGGCAGTTGCACGGTGGGTTTAATGGCTGTGATGATACCAATGCCTTCTATGGCCGCTTCACGCTTTCATGGGACGAGGGCAGTACCCCGGATACCCGCCTGATGGATTGGCTGGATCCTGCCGGGACCAATGCCGATACCCTCGGCGGGCTTGATGCTTCGCCCCCGGCTATGGTAAGTATCGGCGGGATCGTTACAAACGAAGATGGCATTCCGGTTGCCAATACCATTGTTTATCTCTCAGGCCCGGTCAATGATACCGTTACCACAGGAGCTGATGGGCTGTATACTTTTTTTGATGTCCCGACCGGCAGCGTAGTAGGCCTGCATGCCTTCAAGGACGATGATATTCAGGAAGGGATTTCCAATCTCGACCTCATCCGTATCGGGCAGCATAACCTGGGCCTGCTCAGCCTCGATAGCCCCTACAAGGAAATTGCCGCTGATGTCAACAATTCCCAGTCTATCTCCGTATTGGATCAAATTGCGATTCGAAAAGCTATCCTTGGTATCAACATAGACTATGATGCTGTGGATATTTGGCGTTTTGTACCCGCCGCCTGGCCATTGAGCGGCCCCAATGATCCGATGGCAGCCCCTCTGCCCGGCGTTTTCATGATCAGTAACATTACCGGGAATATTCCGGATTTCGACTTTATAGGCATAAAATCGGGGGATGTCAACAATAGTGCGGACCCGGGAAATTGATCAGGGCTATACGTAGGTTTTGCCATTTTGCAAGCCCTGTTCTCTCGATGACTTCAATTCAAAAAAAAGCCAGTGGATACGGTTTCACTGGCTTTTTGGTTTTTTACGGCTAATCTTAACGAGCCGGGTATCAATCGTCATCAGGTTCATATACTGACGATTAAGTGGTTTGCCATAGCAAACCTACTCAATGTCAGCATTTACGCTGGGAAGTGGCTTGCGCTTGCCCTGATAAGCTTGACTTCATCAGCGGCCTGTCCTGACAAGCTATGCTTCGTCAGTGGCCAATGTCGCAAACCACTTCGTATTGCGTATAATCTCCTCACAGGCCTGTTATGCGACACTGCCTGCCTTTAGGAAATACTATGTTAGCATCTCTAACAGATGAAAAGGTTTGCCAAAGTCGGCTTCCCTTAGGCTCATAAATTAAAAGCGCCTGATGCAAAGTGTTTGCACCAGGCGCCAGCCAGTAAATCTATCCATTAAGGTTTAGAACCTTATCGTGTTTTCAGGAATTTCACCACCTGCGGGGCACCATCTGAGGTACGAACCTCAAGGAAATAAGTGCCTGTGCTTAAGTTGGAGATATCCCAGTCCATCTGTGTATCCGGTGTGCGCAACTGCTCCTGCTTCATGATCTGCCCCAGCTGATTGCGGAGTGTGATCGTGGAAAGTTCAGGCAGTTCGGTTCCAAACTTCAGTGTGAGCTGATCAGTAGCCGGGTTCGGGAATACAGACAAGTCCATGCTTTCTGTAGTGAACAGGGCCTCCTGATCTAAACCAGGCAGGACTCCGTTGCTACCCTGATCAACAGCCAGGCTGTTAGTACCGGCAGTACTACTACCTGCAACCTGTACGTTGCTAAACACAGCATCTACGGTTCCATTTGGATGCGTAGTGTAAGCCACCATGCCTACCTCAACACACGATCCCATTTCCAGGTAAATCTGACGGTATGGGATCCAGTTGTTGCCAGTGTTGCTATACTGCGCCCGGATAAGATTCCCCTGACGGAAAATTCTCAACCAGAATGGGAAAGTTGCCCCACCTGTACCCCGGTCTAAGCTTCCACCAGTAGAGGTACGGCGCTCCCATGATAACAGATTGGTGTTATTCTGTTTGAGCAGAGCTGCGTACTTGGCGTTAGGCGCATTGCTATCGCGAATGAATACGCCACCAAATCCACCAGATACGGACTCTACCTTCAGCTGAATACCGACCAGTCCGTTGCCATTGCTGCACAGGGTCTGTGAAATAGTAGCCAGGTTATCCGTGGGCGTTGGAGTGTTGTAAGCTCCTCCCTCAATGGTGAACTCATCAACACAAGGATTGTAGCTGTAAGTATTGCCACTTCCGGGGTTGCCAATATCCACGCCTTCCCATGGTGAGGGCAGCGCAGTGATATCAGAAACCTCAATGGTAGCAGTACAAGTCGCTTCATTGCCGCAATCATCAAAAGCGGTCACCTGAATACTTGTCAGTCCGCCAACATCTTCACAATCGATGATCGCCGGGCTGATATCCGTAACGGAAACGGTACTGCAGTTATCGAAGGATGCGCTAAAGTCGAATACATCTTCTGCAACAAGCGTCCGTTCTCCATCCGGGTCAAGCGGGATGAGCACGCCATTGAGGCAAACCGGCGTTGGAGCCGTGTTGTCCTCTACGGTAATGATCTGATCCTGCTCTGTCACATTGCCACAATCATCGGTAAGCGTCCAGGTACGGGTGATAATGACTTCCCCGGCACAGCTGCCCGGCACAATCACATCAGCATACTTGGCAGTCAAGTCTGCAGAGCAGTTATCTGACTCATCGTCCACCGTTCCGGTAATGGAAGGATCAGCATCGTAATCACAATCAGCATCGGTAAAGATGGTAATATCGGCAGGCACAGCGAAGTCGGGCTTGGTGTTGTCCGTTACGGAGAACTCCTGCGTAAAGAAACGCTGATTGCCACAGCCATCTTCCAGCTTGTAGCGTACGCGTAGTTGCTTGTTGCAGTCGTCGCCTTCGTTCATTACGTCCTCGTTCACCACATCTACGGTCAGCAGCAGGTCGCTCTGCGCTACGCAGTTGTCGCTTACCATGTCCGTTGGCGTAGTGAAGGATACACCCGCTACGGTGAAGGGCACTGCTACGCCTGGCGTCAGTACATCACCTGTTTCCAGGCCGTCTACTGTGGCGTTGGCCGGGCAGTCCGCACCGTCCTCAGTTGTCAGCGTGAACTCCTCAGAGAACCCGCCTTTGTTGAAATCCGGCTTGGTGTTGTCCTGAATCGTAAAGGTCTGTCCGCGCTGACGGAAGTTACCGCAGGCATCGAAGTAACGGAAGAACACCTTGAAGCTGCTCTCGCAGTCACCCGTAGCGATTTCGTTGATTTCCCAAACGAAGATTTCAATCTCTGAAGGGTCGCTGCAATTATCCGTGATATTATTGAAGCCCTGTACGGTGTTGCCGTGTACTGTAAAGCTCCAGTTGTCGGCTGCCGTAGCAATAGGGTTGCTTTGATCAACCACCAGATCGGTATCTGCTGATCCGGGGCAGGTTGCGCCATCCTCAGTAGTGAAGGTCATGTCCTGCAAAGCGATGCTGCTCGGGCGGGTTTCGTCGACAATAGTAAATTCCTTACCACGCTGACGCCAGTTGCCGGCTTCATCGTAATAACGGAAAAATACTTTGAAGCTGCTTTCGCAGGCATCAGTGGAAATCTCATTGATTTCCCAAACATAAATATCAATATTAGCAGGGTCACTACAATTGTCGGTGATGTTATTGAATCCATCGATTTCCACACCATGCACGAAGTAGCTCCAGGTATCCGCTGCGGTGGCAATCGGATTAGCCTGATCAACGACAAGGCTGGTATTGGCAGTGCCGGGGCATTCAGCACCATCTTCCTCTGTTGTCAGCGAGACATCAGACAGTGCGATGCTGGATGGGCGCTCGTCATCTTCGACAGTTACGGTGAAGCTGCAGTCATCCTGGTTGTTGTTGCCATCTGTAACCACATAAGTCACGGTATGCTCACCACCGCTCAGGGTAGTCGTGAAGGTTTCACCCTGTACAACTGTTTGCGGTGTACCATTATCAATACTAATGGTTAAGGTGATTGGGGGGCAGGCGCCAGCACTTTCAGTTGGGTTGGTCCAACTCGCTGAAGCTGTGCAATCCCCGGTACCGTTATTGCTGGTTTGCACGGTAATATTCTCAGGGCAGGAAATCACAGGCGCAGGTAGTACTTCGACTACTACAGAACGGAAATCATTGGTACCACATACCAGGTCCTCCAGTACAAAGTTGTACTGAATGAGTACCGGCTCAGCTTCATTATGAGACAGGTTTTCGTTTACACCGGAAATCACATCTCCACTGTTCAGCGTACCGCCGCTTACCGGGCCATATCCGGCAACAAAGCTGCTAGCGCTGGCTGTACGGTGGCGGACAATAACGTTGCGAATTTCATAGTCGCTGCCCTCGCTGTAGAATACTTCTTGTCCGGGCAGGACATCAAGGTCAATATCAACAGTACCTCCGTTGCAAATCTCATTATTGGCAAAGCCGGGAGGGTTCTTAAAGTCAAAAGACAGTTTTAGCTCCGGGCGTACCTCTACTACCTGAGTAGTGGTATTTACACAGCCGTTTGCATCTTCTATCGTTAGTTCCACGGTGTACGTCACCGGGGCAGTCCCCATATTTGGCGGGAACGCTATCTCCGCCCGGCGGCGCCCACTTACGTCACCTGACTGCCCGGCAAGGGTGATCGGTGCCGCAGGGCTTACACTCCAACTATAGCTGTTCACGCTCCCTCCGGGAGTAGGATTGCCCAGATTCGCGAGGTAAACGCCGGTCCCACCAGAACACACCTCCGCAAAGGGATTACCTGCAAACTGTTGTATTTCAACTGTTGGCAACGGGTTAACTGTAACCATGTGGGTTGGCGCATCTACTGAGCAGCCATTGTCATAAGTTACCATTAAATCTACCGACTCTGAGCCGGCATCAGCCCAGGTGGCACCAATACGCCGTGGTGTATTATCTAATGCCAACTGACCTGTGCCTCCTGTGCCTGCACCCGGATCTTCAACGGGGCTGCCGGAAAAGCTCCAGCTGTAGTTGGCCACAGGGGGCGGGCCGGAAGAGGAGATCGATGCCAAAAAGATGGCCTGATCACCTTCACATACTTCGTCAAATGGGTTGCCACCAAATGAGCCAATTGTAACAGCTGGCGCATCCAGTACCGTTACGTCAAGGGAATTGGCAGATGTGCAACCCGTAGCAATATTCATCACCAGGAAAGACAGGGTATGCGTGCCTGGCGTCGTCCACTCAATCTGTATATTGCGAGTCCCCTGGCCAGCGATGATGTTACCACCACCAGACAAGGTCCAGCTTACATTATTGATACCTGCAGTATTAGCTTCTGTACCGTATTCGAATACATCGCCGGGACAAGCGTCGTGGTCTGCATCAAAATCCAGGGTTTCAGCGAAAGGGAAAGCCACATCTGTACCCGCTGTTCGGAAGGCATCACTAGGGTTATCATTCACAGTGATGGTATGCGTAGGTGCAGTTGAAGTACATCCATTTGTAAAAGTCACATCAAGATCAACGGTTTGCGGACCGAGGTCAGCCATACCATAGGTAGCACCCTGATTACGTTTGGTGACACCATCTGCAGCTGTCTGCCCATAATCCATAACGGATGGGGAACCAGAGAAGGACCACTTGTAAGTTTGCACGGGTGGAAGCATCGTACTACCGGCAGCGGCAGGAGAAGCCAGGAACCGTGCTTCTTCTCCAAGGCATACCGCGTTGAACGGATTCTGCGCAAAAGGCTGAATACTAATATCCGGTACCTGATTGATGGTTTTAGTCAGGCCGGTAAGCACACCACCTTCACAACCTGTTTCCGTATTGCGAATAAAGGCTTCCACTTCATAAGTACCGTAAAGAGGCATATTATTCACACCGGTAGCCAGTTCGGAAGGCCGGAAACTGAAACCACCATTAAAGATGGAAAACTCATCATTGGTCGTCGAATTATCAGCCTGCGTGTATTCGCCACTGGCAAAAGCTGGCGTATCACTGCCAGGAAAAGGAACGAAGTTAACGATACGCCAAACAACGACTTCATTCGCGTTCAGGCTGGCACCGCCAACTTGCAGCCGCCGCAGCGTATTCTGAGACTCTCCGTAGCAATGGGGGTCATCAAAAACGGTAGTACTCAATGTGCCAGGTGTTGGCGCTACGTAACCGTAGAATTCAATGTCATCAATTCCATTGTCTGCGGTGTTACCCAGCCAGAGCTGATCAAAGGTGCCCTGACTGCCATCATGAAAACCATACACCCTAAAGGATATGGCTCCGGTTACCTGTTCAAAACCAGGACCATTGAGCGGCACGGTGTATTGACCTACACCCGAAACGGAAAAAGTGCCCAGCGGAGTATTAAAATTATCGCCTCCTGCATCACTGTACACTACAGCGTTGGGGATAGGAGCTCCGTTGAAAGTACCCAGATAAAGCCTTAGCTCAGTGAGGGTCATGCAGTTTCCATTGCTGGGGCGAATCGTAATTTTGTAGTAATCTGCAGCACCCCGGGCAGTTGCCAGGTCGGAGCCGTCCCAGTTTCGGGCCGTGAAGGTATTGGCTCGTGCAGGCGTACCGGCTGTGTTAAGCCCGCCTCCGCGCCGTACATCGCCAGAGGTAGCGTTGATGCCCGGAGCATTGGTAGTTGCCAATACGGAGAATTCGTCACCGCTATTTCCACCAAAGTCCCAGGCTTTAAGGAGTGTCTGTGCACTCAGGCTGCCTGCCCCAGCTGCAAATACAAGGATAAAAGCAAGCAAACCCAGCGCCGAGCGCAGCGGTATCGCTAACTGCAGGGGAAGATGGAAAGCATGGGAATACCTTAAAGGTAAGACACTGCTTTCAGGCTTCCGCCTTCGAAAAAAAGTGTTAGTGTAATTCATAAGCATTCGAGGTTTGTGATTGTTTAGCGTATATTTATGACCATAGGCCAATTATGGGCATAGATTTATCTTTTGGTCAAATGACCATTACTTTCATTGTTAGCAGAAAGGGTTTTTAAAATTTAATGCTCCTCACGCTGACCTTGGGCAATATGTAGTCTCCAGAGCCGCAGCGAGCCTTAAATGTGCATACTTTTGACGTTGAACAACCTCAGACAATACACATATAGCCTTGAAGGCAAAACCTTTCAGCCGGGCGTACCTCTTAAAGGGCAGCCTATGCGTTGCCGGTGTTACTGTAACTGTCTTAGCTACCCACATAACTACTTATCTTCCAACACAGCGTCTTTTAATCACCAGGTATGGCAAATAGACCCATAGCAGAAGATAGTAAAGTACCTATACAGATATGCTTACCTGTATCTACCATTAAGTTGTTTGAGCAGCAAAACGTGTATGAAGACAGCATACATAGTCAGGTAAGGAGGGAATTTTGTACGTATACCTTTTTATACACTGGAAAACAAGTAGGTCAACAGACGCATCAAGTTAGGAGGCTTGGAAGTGCCCGCTGATCTTACTAAGTCCGTCCAGGCACATAAATGTCTTCATGCAAAATACTGCAATAAAATGTGACAGCTTCAATCAAAAATAATAAAAAATTTTGCTCCTCAAGGAGCCACGAATCAGGGAAGCAACAAGTACTTATTCTGACTCGGTTTTTGCGCATACTGTCATGACCACAGAAAGTGGTTTAGGAGTGCATACTTGAGCGAGGTTACAATTCTCTGATAATACTTTAGCGTGTCGAATCAAAGCATAGCAAATATAATAACTGTTTTTGATTTATCAAAACGATGCATAACCAACAATGAAATAAATGTAAAACTGTCTATTGACTTACAAAATAAGTTTCGTTCAAATCGTGAACAGCAATATGATTTTCGGAATACCCAGAGCTCACAAGAGGAACACTATGGTTTTTCGTTTTTTAAGCGTTCTATTTCTTCAGCGACTTTTTCTGCCTCTGCGGACTTTTGCGCGTAGGCTTTGATATCACCTCCCCGCTGTATTTCCATGGCTTCTTCCATAAGCTTAAGATACTTCTTTTCGAGCTTCTTGACCGGGTCTTTTTTGAATAGTCCAAACATAATCCACTGGTTTTTTGAAGGAAACACTAATGCCTGAAAATGGTTGTCAAAAACAAAGCCGGATACCCCAGTTAAGCGGTACCCGGCTCTTATTGCCTGTTCAATTGTTCTCCCTGGAGGAGGAACCTGATTTTAAGCCACAGCTTCCTTCACCAGATCCGCTGCTTCCTGTAGCAGGATAGCAGATTTAACGGCGAGGCCTGACTCATCGATCAAAGTCTTCGCGACATCAGCATTAGTCCCTTGCAAACGCACGATAATGGGCACCTCAATGTTACCCATATTCTTGTATGCATCCACAACCCCCTGCGCCACGCGGTCACAGCGAACAATGCCACCAAAAATATTAATGAGGATGGCCTTCACTTCCGGGTCTTTGAGGATGATGCGGAAAGCCTGCTCTACACGCTTGGCATCAGCGGTACCGCCAACATCAAGGAAGTTGGCAGGTTCACCACCAGAAAGCTTGATAATATCCATAGTCGCCATGGCCAGGCCGGCACCATTTACCATACAGCCTACGTTGCCATCCAGCTGAACATAGTTCAGGCCGTATTCTTTGGCTTCCACTTCGGTTGGGTCTTCCTCATCGGTATCGCGAAGCTCAGCAAGGTCAGGGTGGCGGTACAACGCGTTATCGTCAAGCGTCACCTTGCAATCCACAGCGATAATGCGGTCGTCCCCAGTCTTAAGACAAGGATTGATTTCAAACAGTGAAGCATCTGCACCTACAAAAGCTTTGTACAGAGAACTGATAAACTTCACCATCTCTTTCATCGCCTTTCCGTTCAGACCGAGGTTAAAGGCAATTTTACGTGCCTGGAAGCCCTGCAGGCCAAGTGTCGGGTCGATGTATTCCTTATGTACGAGATGCGGCGTCTCTTCTGCTACAGTTTCAATGTCCATACCTCCTTCAGTGGAGTAAATGATGACATTGCACTTTTTCTCCCGGTCCATGAGTACAGACACATAAAACTCATCGCACTCGTCCGGAGAAGGCACGTATGCATCCTCGGCTACCAGGATTTTTTTAACCAGCTTGCCCGGGCCTTCCATGCCCCCCGGTGTCTGCGGGGTCTTCAGCATCATGCCCAGGATAGCATCTGCCTTTTCCTTGAGATCGCCTTCGTTTTTCACCAATTTCACACCACCGCCTTTTCCGCGGCCGCCGGCATGGATTTGAGCTTTGACTACGGCAAAGCCAGAGCCTGTTTTTTCTTTGATCTTCCCGTAGGCCTCAATGGCTTCATCTACGGTATTGGCCACGAGGCCTTCCTGTATGGCTACGCCATAGCTCTTCAGCAATTCTTTTCCTTGGTATTCGTGAAGGTTCATGCGCTATTAATATGGTTTGTGATGGATGCCCAAATGTAGTGATTTTATGCAGCTATCAGAAGCTTTTGGCTGCAAAATGGCAAAGTAAAGCCCCTTGACTCTCCGCGCTTTTTCGTACTTTTAGACTTACTACAAAGGCCTTGGCCAAGTTAATAAGCTGACTATCAGGCGGCCTTTGCCAATACTGCTAAATTAAAATGATGCTATGGCGACAAATACCTCCGTTACCCCTTCCAGTGAAATCGCGCCTTTGATTCAAAAACGGCTGCGGGATTTCAACACCGTCTGGAAAATGCGCCTGTTTTTCCTAAAACGGCTCCCCTCGTGCTGGTTTTGGGGTATCCGGGTGGATGCTTGTGACACCAATACCTGTGTGGTGAGCATGCCATACCGCTGGGCCACCCAAAACCCTTTTCGGTCCACTTACTTCGCCGCGCTTAGCGGAGCAGCTGAGCTTTCCACCGGTACGTTAGCTTTGCTGGCCCTTACTGGAAAAGGGAAGATCTCCATGCTGATTACCGGGTTCGAAGCAAAGTTTATCAAAAAAGCCGACACCCGCACCACTTTTACCTGTAATGCGGGTGCCGAAATCTACGCGGCAGTGGACCAGGCAATTGCCACCGGTACCGGGCAGGAAGTTACGGTGCTGACCACCGGCCGAAATACCCGTGGCGACGTAGTTTGCGAAATGCGCCTGACCTGGTCCTTCAGGAAGAAAGCCTGACAGGCTATTTCTTCTTTTTAGCCGTAGTCGTTTTTTTCTTGGAAGGTGCCTTTTTCCCGGCCGTCTTTTTCTTTGTTTCCTTAAATGAGCCAGGCAACTCTGCCTCAATAATAGCCTTCACCTGCTCAAGGGTAAGATCTTTGGCAGCCTCTGAGGTCATGCGCTCACCATCCACTTTAGGGATTTTGACGTTTTTGCGCTTGAAGCGGATAAAGGGCCCCCAACGACCATTCTCCACGGATATTTTTTCGTCATCCCAACGGTGGATATAGCGGTTGGCTTCCTTTTCGATTTTTTTCTCAATCAGCTCATGCATATCCTCCAGCGAGATATTATCGAAGTCGTATTTCCGGGGCACATTCACAAACAAGCCATCATACTTCAGGAAGGGTCCAAAACGGCCTTTGCCTTTAGTGATCGGTTTGCCTTTGTAAGTACCTACCGGTGCATCTTCTTTTTGTTTGGCTTTAATCAGCTCGAAAGCCCGCTCCTGGGAAAGCTCCAGTGGGTCTTCATCTTTTGGGATAGATACAAAGAACTTCTCTCCCATTCGTACATAGGGACCAAACCGTCCAACGCCAACCTGAACGGGCTCACCTTTATACTCCCCTAAATCGCGGGGAAGCTCAAAAAGCTTAAGTGCCTCCTCGTAAGTAATGGTCTCCATAGACTGCCCGTGACGAAGATTAGCATACTTAGGCTTTTCGTCCTCGTCCAACTCATCGGGCGCTCCGATTTGTGCCACCGGGCCGTTGCGGGTCATCCGCGTAAGTAAAGTACGGCCAGATTCCGGATCTTTACCAAGCACTCGCTCCCGGGTAGGGCGATCTGCGTTTTCGAGCGTCTTTTCCACAGTTTCGTGGAACGGCCCGTAAAATGCCTTCAGCATGTTGGTCCACTCCTTGCTGCCCTCGGCTATAGAGTCGAATTGCTTCTCAATATCAGCCGTGAAGCTGTAGTTCATGATTTCCTTAAAGTGCTCACTCAGGAAATCGGCTACCGTAATGCCCATATCGGTGGCGAACAGGCGGTTCTTGACCGCGCCGGTCATTTCCGTCAGGGTTTCCTTTTTGATGTCGCCAGCCTTGGTCAGGGTCAGGAGTTGGTAGTCACGCTCGGTACCATCACGCGTTTCCTTGATAATATAGCCACGCTCCGGTTCCATGATTTTGCTAATTGTGGGCGCGTAGGTAGACGGGCGGCCAATGCCCAGCTCTTCCAGTTTCTTAACCAGTGCCGCCTCCGTGTACCGGGATGGCGGACGGGTAAACCGCTGAATGGCAGTCATATTGAATAGGTTAAGGTCCTGCCCTACTTTCAGCGGAGGCAGCATGCCCTTAGCTTCCTGGTCTTCATCCTCATCGTCTGTGGACTCCAGATAGACTTTCAGGAAACCATCAAACTTAAGCACTTCGCCCTCTGCCTTGAGGTAAGCATCAGGGACCGTACTAATGCCAATTTTGACAATGGTCTTTTCCAGTTCCGCATCAGACATTTGAGAAGCAATGGTCCGTTTCCAGATGAGTTCGTACAAACGCTGCTCATCCCGGTTGCCGGAAGCATTTTGCTTGTTGATATAGGTTGGGCGAATCGCCTCGTGCGCCTCCTGTGCGGAAGCAGACTTGCCTTTGTAGCGTCGTGTTTTCACATAGTTAGAGCCGTAGAGATGCTCGATTTCCTTGGAGATGCTCTTAAGCGCCACTTCGCTTAAAGCCACAGAATCCGTACGCATATAGGTAATATGCCCTGCTTCATAGAGGCGTTGCGCCACACTCATCGTGCGCTGCACACTAAAACCAAGCTTCCGGCTCGCTTCCTGTTGAAGGGTGGAAGTAGTGAAGGGGGCTGTAGGCCGGCGCTTGAGTGGCTTTATGTCAATATCGGTGATACTGAAAACCGCTTCACGGCACTCCTGCAGGAACTGCTCTGCGTCCTTCTCAGTAGAAAAACGGGACGGGTTCTCTGCCTTAAGCTTTACAGATTTGCCTTGCTCATTCTTTACATCAAAAAGTGCATTAACCCGGAAGAACGGCGAGGGCTCAAAATTCATAATCTCACGCTCCCGTTCCACCAGAAGCTTGACCGCTACGGATTGTACCCGGCCGGCAGATAGTTTCCCCTTGATTTTTTTCCAGAGGATCTCAGACAGTTCATAGCCTACCAAACGGTCCAAAATGCGCCGGGCCTGCTGAGCATTGACCAGGTTCACGTCCACCGTTCGTGGCTGCGTGATGGCTCTTTGGATAGCTGGCTTGGTAATTTCCCGGAATACGATCCGTTTGGTCGAAGCCTCATCAAGCCCGAGCACCTTACAAAGGTGCCAGGAAATAGCCTCTCCCTCGCGGTCTTCATCCGTTGCGAGCCAGACTTCATCCGACTTTTTAGCCAGGTCTTTGAGTTCCTTGACTACCTTTTTCTTATCGGAAGAAACGACATACTTCGGTTCGAAGTCGTTCTCAATGTCCACAGCTCCGCCCCGTTTATCCAAATCACGGACATGACCGAAGCTCGACTTGACGGTGAAGTCTTTGCCGAGTATTTTTTCTATGGTTTTCGCCTTGGCTGGCGACTCTACTATAAGTAAGTTCTTTGGCATAGTTCTTTATTGGTACAAAGCGCTTTTACGACTGCAAAGGTATAAAATTCATGAATTGTTCAAGCCCGGGGCAAGCACACTGCCTCTTATATACGCAAAAAACTGGAATCAAAGTGTATATTTGCGACAACAGACACTTTTTGTTTTTCTTCATATATAACAAAACACACCTGAGTGAAAGAGCTAACATTTAAATGTAAAATTAATTGCTCAATTTTGCGTTTAAATGCCAGTCTTACCTTCCAAAGAAAACTAAACATAAAAGTATCATCAAATTCTAAACGCAATTTCCACCTTTTGCTTATGCGCCTGTTTTTCATCCTGATCTCTTTACTGCTATTTGGTGGCTCACTGCCTGGCCAGCGGTATTTCCCGATCAAGAAGGACAACAAATGGGGCCTGATTGATGCTTCCGGCGAGCTGGTACAGGCTCCGGTTTATGATGCCATCGGAGAATTCAAGCAGTTTGGCTATGCTGTTATGCAGTTTGAAGGCAAGGTTGGGCTGCTTGGCGACAATGGGCGGCGGATACTGGAACCCCGGTATGAGGATATTAAAGTACTGGATTCCACCCTGATAGCGGTTATGAGTGATAAATCATGGATGGTGGTCAACCTTTTTGGCAAAGTCATCCTGGAAAAGGGCTACGAGCGGGTCCACGTCGTACGCCCCAACTTTCTTACTTTCCAAAAAGACGGTAAATGGGGGCTTACCAATCAGTTTGGGCACCGCCTGGCTCCTCCTGAATACGATGAAATCAAGTCTTTTGGCAACTCTTTTTTCCTGACCCGCAAAAACCAGCAACTGGGCCTGCTCTCCGGTACCGGGCGGCAGATCATTGCCAACCGGGCAGAAGATATTCAGGTATACCAGGATAGCCTGTTCTTTTTCAAAGAGGACAATCACTGGGGGGCAGTAGACTTTTACGGTATCGAAAGAATCCCCTGTGAATTTAAAGGCTACAGCAAAATTGATGAAGGGTATATCAAGCTAAGTAGCGAAAAGGGCAATAAAGTCTTTAGCCTTTACTGCAACCGGGTAATCACCCCAGGCTGGCATCACGATTATTACCCTTTTTCTCCCCGCTATCTGATTGTAAAAGACAATCGGCGCCTGGGGCTCATTAACTGGTGCGGGCAGGAAATCTTTAAGCCAGACTACAATGAAATACAACCCTACACCCGCAATCACTTCCGGGTAAACCAGGAAGGGCTCTGGGGGGTGGCTACACAGGAAGGGCAGCTGCTAATCCCTGTAATCTACGACTATATCGCTCCACGAAAGGGCAAACTCTGCATTGTCAAAAAAGCCGGGCGGTTTGGGCTCGTCCATATTGACGGCACGGAGATTGTAGCCCCCACCTATAACCGCATTGTGCTCGAGCAGCAGCAAGCTAAGGCTTACACCGAAAGCCCCGGCGGAGGAGAACAGCTTACTCTCCTGACTTTCGATACAGAAGGCCATCTGCGTGATGCCAGCCAGCTGCAACAGCACTTTCAGGTAAAAATAGGTGGTGAACCCCAAACCGGCAAACAGGCAGATGGGGGCGATGCGTCCACTCTGAACAGCCAGCTTCTCGAACATTTTGAATGGTTCTATGCCCCGGAGGAAGACCGGTGGGGATTGCGCCGCCTTAGTGATGGGGGGGTTCAGATCGAACCTATGTTTTCCTACGTACAGGTGGAGCATGAGCTGGGGCTGACTTTAGTGGGCATTCCTCAGTCCCACACGGTTGGATTTGACCGTACGCGGTTCCGGTTCGACCGAACTTATGGTATTGTCAATAATGAGATTGGGCTGATGGTTACCGAGCTGGAGTTCCTTGACATTCGCCTGAGTGACTTTAACCTGGGCGGCAGCCTGGCCCGTTGTATTTTTACCAATGGCAGGCATGGCCTGATTGACCTGACAGGCCGGACTGTCCGGCAGGACCTCGCCTATATCGGAGATTTTGTTAATGGCATTGCCCGTTTTAGTTTTAGCGGGCAATTATCCGGAAGCCAGGAGGAAACACTGCACCTCGGGAGCATCCGGGATTACCTGCGAGACCTTGCCTCGCCCGGTATCATGCAGGATTACACACAGTACGATATTGAGTTCAGGGCACTAGCTAATCTCATTTGTGAGGGCTGTGAATGGGGCTACCTTGATCAGGAAGGACAAGTGGTTGTCCCACCGCAGTATACTTATGCTAAAGATTTCGTCAATCAGGTTGGCATTGTGGCATGCCACGACAAATGGGGCATGGTCAACGGGGATGCGAAGATCATCCTACCGTGTGAGTACGATGGTGTCCAATTTATGGAAAACACAGACAACCAGATGGTCCGGGTATACATTAGGGAACCAAAATACGGGCTGGTTGACACTCTTGGGCAGATCACGGTCAGTGCCGTCTACGACGAGCTGGGGTACTTCAGCGAAGGCAGGCTGGCTGTGCGCCGCAACGGGCTCTGGGGCTTTGTAAACACCGATGGTATGGAAGTCATCCCCTGCCGCTTTCGCGAAGTTCAAAACTTCAGCCAGGGCCTGGCGGCTGTCCGCCTGGGCTCAGGATGGGGTTTTGTGGACAAGCAGGGGCGTATCATGATCGATTTGCAGTACCGCAGAGTAGGGAGTTTTTCCGACGGGCTGGCTTGGGTCGCCACCGATGATGGCATGGGCTATATTAATGAAGCCGGCACCATGGTCATCCAACCGGATTTTGACCGTGCTTATGATTTCCAAAATGGCACCGCCCGGGTGATGGTGGATCAAAACTATGGCCTCATTGATGTCAATGGAGCATACGTTCAGCGGCCACGTTTTACTCATATTGAGGCCTTTGACGCTAACGGGCTGGCCATTGCACAGGATGGAGGGCATACCGTACACTATGAACTGATCGATCAACAGGGCGATGCGGTCACCAAGCAAAAGTACAAGTCGATTGAGCCTTTCCGGGAAGGGTTAGCTGTTGTGAAGACCAAAAATGGGTACGGCTATATTGATGTGCGCGGGAATCTGGTTATTGAAGACCGATTTTCTAAAGCCAGTCCATTTTCGGAGGGCCTGGCAGCAGTGCAGATAGACGGGCAATGTGGCTATATCGACAGGTCCGGGCAACTGGCCATACCTTGTGATTTTTCCAAATGCCTGGATTTCAAAGATGGCCGCGCAGTAGTGTACAAAGGTATGCGCAAAGCCGGCCTTATCGACCAATCCGGCAGTGTGCTCATAGAGCCCAGCCTTGACCGCCTGCTCAACTTCCAGGAAGGCCGTGGCCTGGTCAGGGACGAACAATACCGGTTTTACTACATCACCGAACAGGCCAGCCCCTACGATGGCTACTATGAGCAGGCTACCGAATTCCAACATGGCGTAGCAGTGGTACAGGTAAATGGGAAATGGGGCATTATCAACCAGAAAGGCATTGAAATCATCCCCCCACGCTACGACAAAATTGAGTCCTTCCGGGATGGGTACGCCCGGGTCCGGATTCAGGGTTTCAATGGGCTGGCCAGCCTGGAAGGCGAGCTGTTGGTGCAGCCTGATTATGAGTACATCAGCTACGCCGGAGAAGGGCTCTACCGCGTGGAAAAGGGTGATAAAATTGGTTATTTTGACCAGTCCGGACAGTGGGTCTGGGCGCTGAACCGATAACAATCCGGCACAACGCTCCATTCGCCAATTGTGGCCTTCCGTCCGAAAACTTCCCCCCGTTTATCTATTTTCTGCCGGCCTTGGCATAAGGTTATTGAAAAAACCTGAGGGATGCCTTATTTTAGACACCACGGTCAATCCGGTGCCGCACACCGGGGCAATTCTGAAAGTATTCCAACTATGAAGAAAAAGAACGTAGCAGGTTTTTTGGCATTAATTTTTGGCTTTTTTGGCGTGCACCGGTTTTACCTGGGGCAGCGCGCTTTCGGTATTCTATACATGATAATTGCATTTTTTGCTATTTTAATTACCGCTGAAGAGGGCGTACCTTTTGTCCTCGCTCCTGCCATACTGGCACTTGTGGATGCCGTTCTATTCTTTGCTATGCCCAGAGAGGACTTTGACCGCCGCTACAATAAAGATAAAGACCGCCATTGGTATGGCAGGCACTACCAAAACACCGACCGTTTCCCTGCACCAAACCGCCGCCGCAGGGTTCACCAATCTGAGTTTGAAATCGTCAAGCGGAGAGGTATCCAAAACTTCCGCGATTACTGCTTTGAGGCAGCCGCTGAGGATTTTGAGCAAGCCCTGAGCATTGAACCCGAAAATGCGGCCATCCACTACAATCTGGCAGCCACCTACTCTATGCTGGAGGACGAGCAGCTGGCTTTTCAGCACCTTGAGGAGGCGGTGGAATGTGGCTTTGACCAGGCAGAAAAAATCCATAACCACGACGCCCTGGCTTTCCTGCGCTCCCGCCCGGCTTTTCAGGCTTTTGCAGACAATGGTTACCGGCTGCCGGCACTTGGGCTGGAGGGGCCGGAAATAGCTGAAGAACTGGAGTTGAAATCCACCCGCCCCTCCCCTGTCGCCAAAGGTGCAGCAACGCCTCCCAGCGATAAATTACTGGAGCAAATTGTAGAACTGGGCAAGCTCCGCGACCGGGGCATCCTCACTGATGAAGAATTCGCACAGCAAAAAGAAAAACTGCTGATGAAGCAGCATGGGTAAAATGCTTTGGCAGTAAACTAAAAACGGGCAGGACCATGAAGTTCCTGCCCGTTTTTAGTTTACCCGGTGGTGGTCTCAGTTAAAACCGGAACATCACCCCTGCCATAGCATTGATCCCGAAAATCGGGTAGCGGAACCAGCGCTCCCGGCGGTTGTTAGCCAGGTTGTTGATTTGAATAAACCCACCGAACTTCTCTGAGAAGAAAAAGTCTGCCCCAAGGCTCAGGTCGAAAAGGCCATTCAAATTGTCGGCTTCCATCGTCTCCGGGTTCAGGTAAGGCACGCCATTTTCCAGGAAAAAGTCCCCCTTAACGGTCAGACGGTCCTCCATCGTAGTATAGCGCAGCCCTGCATTGACAGAAAGTGCTGGCAAATGCCAGGGCTTCTGATCGTCCTCAAGCGTGTAGATGTTTTGGCTGAAGGCTGCGATCACCTTGAAGCCCTCAAAAATTGGAGCCGTTACAGAGCCTTTGATTGTGACAATGCTTCCATCTTGATACAGGACATCAAATCTTGGCTGATCATCGAAAGGGTCGAGCAGCCGGGAAGTGGCCAGGTCATCAACGGCCTGATAGCCCACCTGAAAATCATAGTCTATACCCTCTACATTGCCCCGGGCGCCACCGTAGTAGTTGTAGTGCAATGTGTTACGGATACGCAGGGGCGAGCCCACGAATGGATTGTAGGCCACCAGGCTACGGTATGTATTCTTTTGTAAAGTACCATCTGCTCCCACGTAGGCGTTCACAATGCCTTCCAGAATGACGGCTGTGACCTCAATATCCGGAAAGAAAGTGAAGTTGTCATCATTAGAGGCCAGGTTGAAACCGAGTTTCACACGAAAGCGGTCGGCATGGTAGGTGTAATTGGGCCGCAGGAAGAAGTTGTTCAGGCTTTGGTCGCCTTCCAAATCATCGTAGCTCGTGAAGTCGGTCTGTATTTCCACCGAAAGCGGGTGGGTATCGTCAAACCACTTGGTGCCCCGGAAAACCAGATCGAAGCCATTCTCACGGGAAGGGGAATAGCTGTCGTTCATCAGGTAGGTTTTGAAGCCTGCGTAGTAGTTGAAGTCGGCCTCAGTGCGGGCACTATTATAAATGCTGGCTTCCCCATCAAAAATAGAGAAGCGTTGCCGCACCTCCTCCGGGTCGAAGGTAATGACCTGGTCCAGCGCCTCGGCCACTTCATTGTAGCCGTAGTAATGTACAGTATTCGAGGTGTATTCGAGGTGAGCATTGACGGCAAAGCCCTGATCGAAGTGGTAAGTCCCGTCTACCCCACCGTTGCTGTTGCTGAAACGCTGATTTTCCACATTTTGCCCGTTGTTGGCAGAATGGTGGTTGGCAAAGAGGTCAATACTTAGATTGTCGTTATTGTTAATGTTGTAATACCCCTGCCCGAATAAAGCCGCCGGGAAACCACCGCCTGCTTTGATGTAGCCGTCGTAGCCTTCTTCTTCCTTCTCCCGCCGCATGGCCAGCGGTCGGATTTTGGGCGGCAGGTACTCGACGGGCAGTGTACCGGAAAACACATCATACTCCAGCCGGCGGGCAGAGGTGTCCAGGGGAGGCAATTCCGGGTCTACCCGAAATCGCTCCGCATCGCCCAGGCGGGCATCGAAGCTTTTAATGATATCAATTTCGCCGGAAGGCAGGCCGTCCGGGTCTTGTGCCAGAGCAGGTTGGGCAAAGGCAACTCCAATCAGCACGAACAATATAAACTTGCAGTATTTCATCAGGCTATGCGCTATTTTTGGTCTGAGGAATAAGGTTTAGTGCCCTGCCTTCAGTCTGACAGAGCATTAAAGATGTTGTTACTGGCCACCATCTGTGTCCATGAAGCCATCATCTTCCGGGCTGGTATTCAGGCGGCTCGACTGATTGATGAGGCTGTTGATGGTTTGGAGTTTCTCTCTGGCCTCGCTAACCAGCTTTTGGTCGCCGTCATAATTTTCCAGCAACGCTTCCAGTGCGGCCCGGGCATTATAAAGATCTCCTTTTTCCCGGAGGATATCCGAAAGCAGGATCACGCTTTTCGCTACCCAAAACGGATAGCCCGAACTCTCCTTGTTGGCATTGATGCAAATTTCCTGTGCCCGCTCCAAATCCCGGCGCAGGTAGAAAATATAAGCTTTTAAGTAGCGGGCTTCCGCTGTTTGTTCATTATCGCTCAGGCGGATGACTTCGTTGAAAGCCGTAAGGGCATTCTCATAATCCTGACGGTCGTAGGCCATTTTGCCGAGGTAGAAATTCGCAGTGGCGATCTGAAGCTGTGAGGCATTAGGGTTGGTGGCTACTTTGCGGGCCAGAGAATAGACCGCATCGTTTTTGCCCACCCGGTAGGCTGAGCGCAGGGCGCCCAACTGAGCTTCAAACCGCTGCTCCGGAGACTGAGCCACTTCCTCCAGTTCGGTATAGAGATCATAAGCCAAAAGGAAGTCTTTATCGTGGTTATAAGCAATCAGCGCTGCCTTTTCCAATGCCTTCAAAAAATACGGGCTTGGCCCTTTGTCCACTACGGTCGCATAGTCTTCCAGGGCATTGGAGTACTGCCGCAGTACCGCGTAGGACTCTGCCCGGTGGTAGGTAGCCGGAAGGATGTACAAGCCACGGGGGAACTTCCGAAGGTAATCCGTATAGGACTGTATCGCGCGCTCGTAGTTCGCATTCTCATACTGAGACTCCGCTGCCCGGAAGTTGATGGAGTCCCGGACCTCATTCTCCACATTGCCCTGCACTGTTTCCAGGAAGGCAAAGTAGGCATCAGGCTGCCCCAGATCGTCTACATAAATCTCTTCCAGGGCGGCCATAGCCAGGTTAGACTCGCTGGCATCAGGATTGGTGGAGAAGACCTGCTTGTAGTAGTTGATGGCACCGTCCAGGTTGCCTTGGTTATAACTGATAAGTCCGAGGCGGATCAACGCTTTGGTCACCAGTTCAGACTTACCCTGATAGCGCCGCAGCAGCTCCTTGAGCGGCGCCGCTGCCTTGCTAAGCTGACCAATTTCCTGATAGGTTGTGCCCAGGGCCAGAAGGGCATCGTCGGCATACTGAGACTCCGGATAGTCACGCTCAATGCGCTCCAATGCCAGGATTTTACTGCTCGTACGCCCCAGCAGCCCTTCGATAATGGCTTTTTGGTAAAGCGCGTACACAAATCCGGTGTATTGTTTATTGACCGCGCGGTCGTAGTAGTCCACCGCACGCAGGTACTGATTACGCTTAAAGAGGCAGTCGCCCGCCCGGAGTGTGGCGTCGCCCAGCACCTGATTGCGTACTTTCTCGTTGCGGATAAAGGAACGGTTGCGGTCTATGCCGTTCACTGCTTCTTCAAAGAAGCCAAGGGCAGCAGTGTATTCCTCCTGTTTGAGGTAGTTATAGCCCTGGGTGTAATTGGCAGTGAAGATAGAGGCCTCATCAGGCATATTGCTGAGGGTCTTGGCCAGTGTCAGGTATTGGTTGAGCAACCGGATACTCGCGTTGTAGGCTTCTTCCCGGTGAGCGATATCGCCCAGCCAGTAGATGGCCAGGGCGCGGGTACGGGCATCAATGGAAACATCGAGCGACTTTTCGAAGTATTGCTTGGCGCCATTGATTTCGCCATTTTGCAGCAACTGCAAGCCCCGGTAGTACGATACCTTTTGGTAAGTTTCCTGTAGCTGTGGTGTTCGGTTGGGCAGGGACTCGATGATGTCCATCGCCTGTTGGTAATCGCGGTAGCTGAGAAAGATTTCGCTCATCAGCTCTTGTGCATCAATGTAATGCGGGGAGGAAGGGCGCAGCTCTTTGAGAGCGTTGATGGCTTCGCGCGGGTCTTTGAGCTCGTAGCTGAGCTTGGCGTAGTTCCAAAGCGCATCCTCCTGAATATCCTCATCATACGGCATGCGCTTGGCGTTACCGAAAGCGGTACGGGCGTACTGCCGCTGATTGACGCGCAGGTAGGAATCGCCGAGAATGAACATCGCGTTCTGCCCGATTTCTGAGTCTACGGTCACCAAATCCTTGAGGTACTGAATGGCTTTCTGATAATCGCCTACCTGATAATAGGTGTAGCCGATCTGATAGAGTTCTTCTTCCCGCAACCGGCTGTTGCGCTCAGCGTAGTACTGTAGGTAAGGCAGGGCTTTCTGGTACTGCCCTTTTTCGAAATAGGATTGCCCGATGAGCTGCTTGATTTCCGTTTCCTTGAGCACGCCCTGCTGCTTGACCCGGGGCTCCGCATAAGCGATCAGCTCGTCGAAGCGGCGCTCTGCAAAGTAAATCTGAGCCAGATAGTAAGGTACGTGAGGCTTGTATTTGCGGGAACGCTCCACGATGCGAAACTGCGAAATTGCTGCATCATAGCTGCCTTCAAAAAAGTAGCACAGCCCAAGGTAATAGTTGGTCGGATAGTAGTAATCGTTTTCCAGATCCTTGATACTCCGGAAGTTGGCCTTGGCCTGCGTGAATTTCTTCTCCACAAATAGCGCATAGCCCAGCTTAAACTTTACCTCAGCTTTTTGCTCCCGGCTCATACCGGTGGTCGGCACTTTAGAAAAGAAGTCGATGGCTTTTTCATACTGCCGGGCATTGTAGTAGTAATCAGCTACTTCTATCAGCGCCTGATTGGCAATGGTATTGGGGGCATACTTGCGTACGAATTCGAGAATGAGCTTTTCGCCATCGGGTGCCTGCGTGCGCACGGCTGCACGTGCGATGTTGAGTTCTGCCTTCGTCCTCAAGAGCTCTGCCTCCGGCTCATTCACAGGCAACAGCAGGCGATGGGCTTTTTCAAAATGGTGCCGGGCCTTCCCGTAAATGCCCTGCCCGAACATCAGCTCACCAGTCTTGTAAGCTTCATTGGCTTCGGTAAAAACAGCAGTTTGCTGGGCCAAAACAGACCAGCCCAACAGTAGGAACATAAAAATTGGGGCGATTCTTTGTAGCATGCTTAAGCGTTTTGTCATCGTTTTGCGTCTGCGGCTGGAGCAGTTGTGTGAATCACGAATTTATAAAAAAATAATCCGTACGCCAGCTTTTTGAACTTCGCACCCACAAATAACGCCACGTGGGTGGAAAAAATTACGCAGAACTGCGGGCAGATGATGGCCGGGTAAAGTCATGTTGATCACAAAAAAAGCCAGGAACCACTGCTCCCGGGCAGCTATTCCTGGCTCAGCCTTACTTCCATGCTTGTTTTAAGCCTGGAAGCTGAGGATGGTCTCTTCTATGATATCACAGCACTCACTAAGCTGTTCTTCGGTCATAATCAAAGGTGGCGCAAAGCGGATTTTATTGCCATGTGTAGGCTTGGCCAGCAAGCCATTTTCCGCCAGCTTCAGGCAAATGTTCCAGCCCGTTTTGCTGTCTTCTTCGTCATTGATGACGATGGCGTTCAGCAGCCCTTTGCCACGGACCAGCGTGACCAGGTCTGTTTTTTCCACCAGGTTCTTTTGCATACGGTCACGGAAGATTTGCCCAAGGTGTTCTGCTCTTTCGGACAGCTTCTCATCTCGGACCACTTCCAGTGCAGCCATACCCACTGCGCAGGCTACCGGGTTGCCGCCAAAGGTGGAGCCATGTTCACCGGGCTTGATGGTCAGCATTACCTCATCGCTGGTCAGTACGGCTGATACCGGGAATACACCGCCGGAAAGGGCTTTGCCCAGAATGAGGATATCCGGTTTGAAGCCTTCGTGCTCGCAGGCAATTAGTTTTCCGGTACGGGCGATGCCGGTTTGCACCTCATCGGCTATGAATAGCACATTACGGGAACGGCAGAGGTCGTATGCTTTGCGCAGGTACCCTTCATCGGGCACCACCACGCCGGCTTCGCCCTGAATGGGCTCGACCATGAAGCCCGCCACGTTGTCATCCTGCAGGGCTTCCTCCAGCGCAGGAAGGTCATTGTAGGGGATGATTTCGTATCCCGGCATATACGGCCCAAAGCCAGTGGTGCTGCTGGGGTCCGTGGAGGAGGAAATCGCCCCCAGGGTACGTCCCCAGAAGTTGCCGGTGACGAAGATGATCTTAGCCTGATTGGCAGGCACGCCTTTGACTTCGTAGGCCCACTTTCGGCACAGCTTAACGGCTGTTTCGCCTCCTTCCACGCCTGTATTCATGGGCAGTACGCGGTCGTAGCCGAAGAACTCGGTGATAAACTTTTCATAAGGCCCCAGCATGTCATTGTGGAAGGCCCGGGAAGTCAGGGTGAGTTGTTCCGCCTGCTTTTTCAGCGCTTCTACGATATGTGGGTGGCAATGCCCCTGATTGACAGCGGAATAGGCTGCAAGGAAGTCGTAGTATTTTTTACCTTCGACGTCCCAGAGGTAAGCACCTTCCCCGCGGGTGAGCACTACAGGCAGTGGGTGGTAATTGTGCGCGCCGTAGCGGTCTTCCAAAGCGATGTAGTCCTTCGAGGAGCGTAGCGTTTCCTGTTGTACCATGGGTAAAAATTTCTTGTTAGGAAGTTATAATTTGGTCTGACTGCGCAATGATAGCACCTTTTTCGCGCATTTCCGAAAGGGCTTTATCCGAATCGCCTTCATTGAGATTGACGCCCCGGCAGCCGTCTTCCACCAGGTAGGTTTTGAAACCCAGCCCGAGCGCATCAAGTACGGTGAATTTCACGCAAACATCAAGGGCTAAGCCGAGAATGTAGACTTCGTCCACGCCTTTTTCCTTCAGGTAGTCGCCCAAACCAGTGGCTTTGCGGTGCCCGTTATCAAAAAAACCGCTGTAGCTGTCAATTTCGGTATCGGTGCCTTTGACGAATACCTCTTCAAAGGCATCGGTATTCAGGCCAGGCGCAAACTCTGCACCAAAGCTGCCCTGTACGCAGTGGATTGGCCAGAGGATTTGCTGCAGCCCGTTCAGGTCGATGACATCACCCGGGTAGCGCCAGGGGTGCATAGCGGCAAAGCTCTTATGGTTGGCAGGGTGCCAGTCTTGGGTGGCGACCACCAGGTCGAAGTGTTCCATCAGCTTGTTGGCGACCGGTATAACCTGATCGCCTTCCCTGACCTCCAGGGAGCCGCCGGGGCAGAAATCGTTTTGTATATCAACACAGATTAGTGCTCTCATCGCGTATAGATTTTTTAATACGAAATCAGTTGCAAAGTATCCAGCTCTGCGCTTATTCGGAGAATGCGCTCAAGGCGCTCTTTGTTTACCGCAGTCCCCCGCCGATTAGCCCAATCGACCATAAAAACCGGTGGCAGGCTGACGGTAGCCGAATCATTGACGGTCCGGGCTTCCGGGGCAAACTGAATGGACTCGATATCGGCACCAAAGGATTCCCGCGCTACCCGCAGGCTTTTGGCAATAAGGGTGGAATCGCTTAGGCGGCGGGCCAGGGCGCGTTTGAGGGCTTCGGTCTCCTCCACGGCAGAATTGGCTGTGCGGCGTTCGGTTTCCAGCATTTTCACCACCTCCTGCCGCTGCGCCTGCAGGGAAGTTTTGATGTCCTCCAGGCTCATTTCGGCCTGCATGGGAAAGAGGCGCACCGGTGTATTCAGGTCGTATTTTTCGTGCAGGAGCTCCTGGTAATGCAGCACAGAATCCTCGGAAATCCGCCGGCCGAGCAATTGCAGGATAAGCTTATTGGTGTCACCGTCTATCGCAGTCAGTTCATAATTGATGCAGGCTTGCGGGAAATAATCCTCCACAAAGGACTTCACCTCCGCTTTGTCCTGCTGCATTTCATAGAGATTGTACAAAATGATGCCGCTTGGCAGGGAGACGAGCAGGCTGAAGAAGGCGGTAATCATTCGGTTGCGGCGCGCCTCCCGGGCATCCACATAGGATTTGAGGGGGAAACGCAGCAGCCGGATGATGATGTAGGTGGTCAGCGCAATGAAGAAGGAGTTGAGGAAAAACAGGTAGAAGGACCCGCCGATGATCCCAAATGCCCGGTTGATTTCAGCGCTAAACGCCTGTGGCTCCATACTCCCCTTCCGTATCCAGAGCTCAAAGACCTCAGCCACGCCAAACCCCGTCACACAAAGCGGTGGCATCAAAGCCGTAGCGATGGCTACGCCCGGTATGGCGTTCGTTTTATCCTTTCGGGAAGAGGAAATGATGCCGGCAAAGCCACCAAATATCGCCACCAGGCCATCCAGGAATGTGGGGGAAGTCCTGCCCTGTATTTCCGGGGTGATGTGCCCGAACGGGCTAACGAAAAAATAAAAAGTACTCACAAACAGGGCAATCAGGATGGCAATCCCAAAGTGCCGCATGGAGGTAAACATGGAGTCCTTGTCATTGATGGCTACGCCCAGCCCAATGCCCAGGATCGGCGACATCAGGGGCGACACCAACATCGCGCCGATGATCACGGCCGGCGAGTTCAGGTCAAGCCCGAGGGAAGCAATCATTATAGAGCACCCGAGCAGCCATGCATTGGCCCCCTGCATGCGCTTATTGTTGCGGATGGCAATGATGGTGCCTTCGCGGTCGAGCCCTGATTCGAGGTCGAGTAGGGTGTGAAACCATTCGCGTGTGGCCTGCCAGAGGTCAGATAGCGCTTCGCCGATCGTTCTGGAAGACGAATTGGGTGTTGGAGTCGATGCCATAGGGTTTAGTTTAGCTAATCAAGCCATCCTTCATTTCGAGCCGCCGATCGCTCATCTGGGCCAGTTCTTCGTTGTGGGTGACAATCACGAAGGTCTGCCGGAAATCGTCCCGGAGCTTAAACAGTAATTGATGTAGTTCCTGAGAAGAAGAAGAATCGAGATTACCGGAAGGCTCATCTGCGAAAACAATGCCCGGTTGGTTCATCAGTGCGCGCGCCACGGCCACCCGCTGCTGCTCCCCACCGGAAAGCTGTCCTGGTTTGTGCTGTAGGCGGTCGCTAAGCCCGAGGTAATCCAGGAGCTCACCGGCTCGTTTTCGGGCTTCCCCTTCCGGCTTTTTGGCGATCAGGGCGGGCATGAGCACATTTTCTACCGCGCTAAACTCCGGCAACAGGTGGTGGAACTGGAAAACGAAACCAATATTTAGGTTGCGGAAGGCCGCCAGTTTTTTGGTGCCCATTTTCTCAACTGCCGTGTCATTGATCAGCAGCTCACCACTGTCCGGGCGGTCGAGGGTGCCCAAAATATGGAGCAGGGTGCTCTTTCCAGCGCCAGACTTCCCGACAATGGAAACAAATTCTCCCTTCCCAATCGAGAGGTCTACTCCTTTGAGTACCTGAAGTTGCCGGTATGCTTTTTGAATGCCTGATGCCTGAATCACAAGCCGTGGATTTTGTGAGCGGTAAAAATAGAAAAAAGTGGTAGGTTTCCTGAAAGTACTGTGCTTTCCTGCTTTACTTATTTTCAGATAAGGCTTACCTTAGCCAAGGTACATAAGTTACTTTTCAAACGCGCCGAAAAAAATGAATCCTATGGCTTGACCTTCTACTATTTTTTCATCAACGCTCTTACTATGGATTTATATGACTTTTTTCTGAAACCTAAGCTTCTCTCAGGTCATTACTGCCAAAATGAAATGACCCGATCCGACCGGCCTCTCGGCAAAGCATTCATGAGGCTCTTTTTCTCATTGATCCTATTTTTTGGGGTTGGCACCCTACCCCAACTGTCCGCCCAGCAGTCCTCCAGTTTGGAGCTTCATTTGCTGGCTGGGCGGAGTGATGCCGTGTGGATTGAACGAGATTATTCAATGCCTATTCTCGAAAGCGGCGTGGTAAACTCAGGGGCATCACCAACCTTCGAATTTCAACTGCGCCATGCCCTACCCCTATCCGAACACTGGCGGTGGGTGAATGGCCTGGTCTTTGGGGTAGACTCTTATAAATTAAACCCTTACGTAGATAAGGACTTCAACCGCTTTGGGTCGGATAATTCTGATTATTTTATCAATGCAGGCATCTACCACTTTGCCTTGCTCACTGCCATGCGGTACGACCGGTCGTTCAATGAAAAGCATGGCTTTTGGGTACAGTTGGGGCTTCAGGCGGCCTACTTTGTTCGGGGTTATATTGATATAGAACTGGCTGCCCTTGTTGGCAATGGTCAAGTTGAAGAGCTTTTCCATTCTGAATTGATCATCAATGATGCCAACGATATCGCCTTTGCACCTGAAATCCAGCTCGCCTACCGACGCACCCTTGGGCAAAGCCGGTGGAAGCTATTCCTGGGCACCAGTGTTGTTGTTTCCAGGTTTGAATCTGCACAGGGAACCTTTCAAATCTTTGGAGACAATGAGGTACGGTCTGGAATAATGCAAAAAAGGTGGCTGAAAGCGGGGCTTAATTTGGGGGCGCAGTATGCGCTTGCTAAGCCTTAGAATAGAATTTAATACCTGAAAAGACGAATTCACCACCAAACCAAACTATCGGTACCATCCCGGGTTCAACAAAAAGAAGAGGCACCTAATCCTTAATTCGCAAAGAGTTTGCGGCTCAGCTCATTAGTCCATTAAAACAACTTTAACTGTACCCTTAAGCTTACCATGTTGCCGAACTCCTATCATGTAAAGGCCTGGCTGATATGCAGAAATATTGAAATTAGTTTCCTGATCCAAAGTTTCAATGGTCTTTAATAATTGACCTCGTGCATCATATAGTATAAAGGTTTTAGAACCATGTACGCTCGTTTCAACCGTTATTCTATCACTAGCAGGATTAGGAAAGGCGTTGATTACTGTTGTGCTTTCAAAAGTGGCCATTTCTTCAAATGAAGTTGGGATTGAGTCACAAACTGACCCATAAACAGGACCTAAGGCATAATTGGGGTAGTGTGGAATTGTCCGTTGTATACGATACGGTAGTTTTAACCCTTCAAACGCTACAAGGGCAGTATCAGGTCCAGTGTCTCCTGGTTCAATGATGTGTAAATAAGATTCTGATGCTTGTGGGGCAATATAAATTCTACCGTACATATCACGATGCATATGAACAAAACTCCCTCCAAAACCTGGATCTGGCTGAAAAGAGGTCCTTAAAGTATCAGGAGGAGTACTAAAAGGAACTTTTATAACGCGGTACCAACGCGAAAAATATACGAAATCAGAATCTACAGAGAATGTACTACCTCCTCCTCCAAATATCCCATTCTCTAAATTGGAAAACCCGACATCTTCCAATAGGCCGCTACAACGATCAAAAGTCATAAACTGAGCTCCGCATTTAGAACCAAAACGAACGATCCGGTTTCCCGAGGGAGATACTGAAAGCGAACGCTGCCAGCGACAAGGAGGGAAAGGGAAATCATATCCCACGTTTTCTATCAGATGCGATTCCACCCCCTCAGGTGTTAGCAGAATTTTGTGGTATTCGTTGGTAGCAAAATGATTGGTGATCAACCACCAGTCATCACCGTTTCCATGACGAACCAATACAAAGGGGTCTACTTCTTCTGCGATAAGAACCTCATTTTTTGAGACTACCTCTAATTGCCCAGTGAGAGAATCACGCACAATAACAGTAATATACAGAGGTCCGTACGAGACAGAATGCTGTATGCTGTTTTTTATCCCTAAATGAATTAGATAAAACAGGTCAGGAGCTGTTCTAAATGTAGCTACTGATGCACCCTTAGGCGCTAAATACCCATAGTCATCACAAGCAATTTCATGAATCTCGCCTGGGTTTAATTCTTCTCCACCGGGTATGACCTGATGGTCTCCATTGTATAAATGGCAGCCGTTTGTGTAAAATAAAACCTCTCCCTCTTTATCAACCCATCCTGCCATAGTGCTTTCAAATTGAACAGGGCTATCAAAAGACGATATTAAAACTGTATCTTCATTTGGCATAATTTGAATTCGACCGTTGGACAATGTATCAAGCTGCTCTGTATATCCTCCTACCCATAATGGTTGTTGAGCCGTCACGTTAGAGGAAAACAGCATAAAAAACATTGCAAATAGTACATTGTACTTTTTCATATCAATCACAATCTAATGGTTCGAGCCTGTAGTTTGGGAAATGCGGAATGGAGTTGAAATTGCCCGTAGGTAAATTGAAGGCAAGCTGCCTAAACCCACAAGCTTGCCCAGGAAGGTTGGGGCGTTCAATAACATGTAATGATGCAGAGGCAACACTCGCAATGTATACTTTACCATCGGGCGCAAGCTGGCTATAAGCAAATAAATCGGCAAAAAATGGGTTTCCTAAAGGGAATGCTCCGTCCCAATTAGCAATAGTGTCCAGAACAATTCCCTGTTCCATGCTATTTAAATCCACTTGCACCAAGTTTTCTAATGAATTGATATAAGCGAAACGAGCATTAGGGGAAAATGCTAAACTTGTTCTGTTCATTGCTGGAATGGGTCGAAAAAAGGCATCATTGAACTGCCCACTGCACCTATCGAAGTCAAGCACGATTAAGCCTTCTCCCTCATCAAATAACAAAAACTGAGTGCCATCGGGAGAAAAACCCGAATAGCTAAAATTTCGTTCTTCCGCAGAAAGAAAGGAATAATTGGGTAATAACAAAGTATCAACATGGTGCAGGCTGACTCCCATTTCATCGATAGTATATGTGTTTACTACTGGTGAATCGTAATCGACCACAAGCATCCACCATTCTGCGCCATCTCCTGCCTTGGTGAGGCCAAAACCGGCAAAACGCCCATTCCATATTAAACTATCTTTAATTACAACAGCCCCTTTACCATCTTCCTCCTCCATATCTATTTGAGAAAAATAAAGATTGTTGCGTACAATCCAATCCAGGTCATTCCCTGCCTCATGATGAAAATATAGATAATTGTTTTCTAGGTATGGGGATGGAACTGATAACCCCGAATAAGTAATTTCATCCGGCTGCCCCACTCCTATCCAATACCCCTCATTAATTGTATCACCGTTTAGCATTGCCTCATTATCCCTATTGTAAATATTATAACCATCACTAAAATAAAGGACTTGAGTTCCTGCACTATCTGACATAATGTGTGCATAAGCGTTCAGTGTTACAGGACGATCTGTGGGCATTGCCTGGGGAGGTGCAAAATTGAAGTCTATTTTCCCTCCCTGTGGAAATGGAGAAAGGGAATCATACCTACCATAATACCAAATACGGTCATGATTCTGCGCAGATACTGAACTATAAAAGCCTAGCATCAGAGACAACAAGGGTATCAGCAAATATATACTTCTCATTTTATTCACAGTCTATAGGTTCAAGCCGGTAATTAGGTGCATAGGAAACTGTTCCCCCGTTTACTGTGGGTAGCCGAAACCCATATTGCCGGACCCCAGATGCTTGCCCAGGGAGGTTGGGTCGCTCCACTACGTGAAAATGAGAAGAGGTATTTGTATTTGCATAATATATCTTTCCATCAGGTCCTAAAGCCCCTGCACCGAAACTGTTACCAAATGGATACCAATTATTATAGTAATACAAATCCCAGTTTGCGATGGTATCCATTGGGTTTTGATCAGGTAACAGCTTTGTATCCAACTGGATTAGCTGTCCTGAATTGTTGTGGTAAATAAACCGGGAGTTCGGAGAATAGACTAGTGGCTTAAGACATAAGTTTCTGACAATTTAAATGAGAGGTTCCCGGTCCTTGTCGAAGCCTTTAAATTTCCATTTTAGAGGTTTAGCCAAGCACTCATTGTAAAAAGCCACGTAGGCTTCTATTTTGATTTGTAGCTCTTCGACTGAAGAAAAATTGCCATTGCTAATCACATGACGCTGCAGCTTAGCGAACCAATTTTCGATTGGGTTGAGCCAGGAGCAATGCTTGGGCGTGAAGACAAATCTGATACGGTGCTCTTCTTTTTCCAGGAAACGCCTACGAGTTACCATGTTTTTTAAGATGCCCTCCCGGCCTTTTGTGCCCAGGCCTTCATCATACCCTTCGCACTCGGCAATCCAGCGGACCAGCGATTCCGACATATGGGTATTGAGCTGGTCGGACAAAATAATAACCTGGTCCATTTCTGGCAGTGCATGGACGGTGCATTTGATGAAGTCAGCATAATCTGTTTCATCCCGAGTGTCTCCCATACGGTAATTGATGACCTGGCCATTTTCCACGTTGTTAGCGGCAATCAGCGTCGTTGTACCGTGACGGATGTACTCATATTCCACCCGTTGGTGTGCCCCCTTGCTTTTGGGGGCTGCACCTTTGGCACGCTCTATAGCCTGGATACCCGTTTTTTCGTCGATGCTTATGACATGGCGGTTGGGGTGCTTGCGCAGCACAGAATCGAGAATGAACTGGCAAACCAAAGCAACCCTGAGCACGAAGGCTCCCCAATCTTCGATCTTTGGGAATAGCCAATACTCTGATT
>NZ_JPOS01000084.1 GCF_000759025.1 Phaeodactylibacter xiamenensis
GTTGTTTCCTGGGCTAAGGTGATGGTTTTCGGCGCTCCCGAACGAGGCGAGTCTTTTAACGTACTGATTAAACGTTTGCGTAAATCCAAGGGGCTCACTTCTTGATTCTCCAAATACGATTCATAGGATACCAAATTATCATAGTCTGCCTCCCAGCGCCTGCGCCAGGATTTTACCGTATTCAGTGAAATATCCAGTTCCCTTTTGATGTGGGAATTGCTTTGTCCTTGATTGGCCATTAGCAATAGCTTGATGCGCTTGGCTAGTTGCTGGCTTGTCGTATGCCGGCGCCCTATATCCTGCAATATCTCCTTTTGTAGTAGAGTCATCGGGATTGGGGCAGCCGGTGCTTGGCCTCTTCCCATGGTATTTTCTGTCAAAGAACGTTTAAAATTATCAATTATTTATGTCTTAAGCCACTAGACTTGAAGAAGCACTTGCTCCATCTATCCCATAAAAACGAGCATTTGACAATTCCCCAGCACATCGGTCAAAATCTAAAAGTATGATGCCGTGCATATTGTCGAAGACTGCAAATTTAGTTCCATCCGGAGAAAATCCAGCGTGCCGGTAGTCATGGAATAATGGCAAATCAAACAAATTATAATAACTTGCTGGTAAGGTATCTACACTAGTCAGATGTATACCAAGGCTATCTATCAAATAAGTGTAGTAAATAGAGTCTGCGAAAGTACCATGCACAAGCCACCATCCCGAATTGTCAGCCGTTTTGGTCAGCCCAAGCGGAGAGCTGTATCCATCAAATAGCTTGTTATTCTTGGATAAAACTTCTCCTAATCCGTTATCCCCTTGCATATCAATATGGGTGTATGAGACACCATCCATAGGAAGGAAAACAGTGTCAAGCCTTGGTTCGATGGGCTGATGAAGGTATAAATATTCGTTTTGCCGCCCAGGATAAGGAATGGACAAACCTGATAGTGAAGATATATAAGGGTTGGGATAGCATATTTCCCACCAGGTGTTGTAGTTGATAGTATCCCCGTTGAGCATAATCTCATTCTCTCTATTGTAAATATGAAGACCATTGCTGTAGTACAACACTTCTGTGCCGGTACTATCTGCCATTACATGACCATATAATTGCATATTTACGGGTCTGTATTTTGGTGAAGCCGTTGGAGGATTAGTGATAAAACTAATTTCTCCTCCATGAAATGTCGGAAATTCCCAATCGTTATTATATCCATAGTACCAGATATAATCATGATTCTGCGATTCCCCAACTCGTGGCAATATTAAAGAAAAGAGAAAAACCCATAGGACTAGCTGTGCATAATCAGTCCTATGGGTAAAAGCTCTTTTATCGTTGCAAGAGCAATTTTTCAACATAACGTTCCCCGTTTTTCAGTTGTACTTCAATCAAGTACATCCCATCGTTTTGTGTACTTAGGTCTAATCTTAAACTTTGATCCCCTTCTGCAAGCATTTGACTTTCGATAATTTGCCCAATTAGATTATACACCCTCAATGAGGCTGATTGCTTAACAGAAAC
Source organism: Phaeodactylibacter xiamenensis (assembly GCF_000759025.1). GTDB lineage: Bacteria > Bacteroidota > Bacteroidia > Chitinophagales > Saprospiraceae > Phaeodactylibacter > Phaeodactylibacter xiamenensis. Next base: position 1,517 of record NZ_JPOS01000084.1, read on the forward strand.
ATCAACAGTAGCAAATCCTTTTGAAGGGGAGGGATATACTGATAACTGCTTTTGATTCACTCCCTCAGCTACCGATGGGACGTTAGCCTTTTTTAAAGCGGATTGTCCAGAGCAAGCCTCAATTGCATTATATTCGAATAAAGTGTTTGCGATAGCATTCGCCAAATAAACAGCTTCACCATATTCTGTAACACAAAGTCCCGCAGTGCTCGCTATAATTTCCTGATCTGATTGCGGGTAATCATTAAATGGCACATATAAATTGTCATAATAAATTGTCAAAACTTGCTTTAATAGATCATCAGCAGGTTCTTCAGGCACCCAATTCTCCAAATCACTTTGAATAGCTTCTATTTCAGATAACAATGCATTTCGGTATACTTGCTCTGCTTCGATAAGTAAGTCCTGCTTTTGTTGAGCATCTGCAATACGTAAAGCTTTATTGTTATTATTCGAACCATTATCACATTGAGCAATTTCAACTAAAGCATCCGATAACTCGTCTCTTATCGTACTGAAGTTTGCAAGTTCAACGAGGTCTTCCAGGTGCTTTTGTTTATTATAAACTGCATATCTACTTTGAAAAGAAGTCGTGTTGACACTATTATACCAGCTTTGGTTAGTTGCATCTAGCCATTCGGGGTAATCCGTCAACTTACGATATAAGTTAAAAGTTGCATCTCTATATTTCCCTTCCGAATTTATGGGGAACATGACACCTTCACCAATGATACCTTCTTTATCAAAAGCTGTCATTCGTTCTATCGGCTCTTCATTTGACTCTGAACAGGCCTGGGGTAGAGAGCCATTCGGATCAAGATGAAACCAATCAGTACTGGTACCATTGCTAGATTGAGTCGGAATGATTGGGGAGGGCCATAGATTACCCGTATTTGAGCCTACAGTAAATTGGTTAGCTATTTTAAAAAAGAATGGGATGTTTGGAACAAAAACTGACTCTAATGAAGCTTCTGCAGTACTGCCTCCGTTCCATACATTCTCATGATAAGGTTGTTGCCCTACTAGCCCAACTCCATCTACACTGTAAACACTCAACCCACGTATATGGTTATTCATGGTATTTCTTAGAATGGTTGCACCATCACAATTTTCAAAGAAAGAAAGACCTGCACCTCCATTTTGAGTGTAATTACAGGATAAGAAACAAGATTGACAGTTATTCAGGAAAATCCCTCCGTCACCTTGGCCATTGCCTAAAGTAGAAGTTACGTGATTATCCAAAATAACTATCCGATCTGTATTTATAGAATAAATAACATCCGTACCTAGAGATCTAAAAATATTATCTTTAATGATCCCTCCAGACAGTAATGATAATTCTAAACAAGCATCTATATCTGTAGTAAAATCATTGCCTTCAATTGTAAGCGCCGTCCTTCCTGCATGCCACAATGGCGTATTTAATTGTACGCCTAAACCAAAGGCCTTATTTGTAGTTCTATTGCGATGTATTTGGATTGAACCAAGGCTATTTCCGTTAATAACAGCTAAATACCCAATTCCTAAATCCAACGTAGGATTATAAATTCCATTATTAGTAAATTCATTATCCAACATGTGAAAATATCCACCATCTGGAACCCAAGCACGTATTGTCTCTTTAACAGATTGAAAAGATGAATTTTGTACCCTTAAATTGACTCCTGCACCAATCCCAGTCAGTTGGTCAAACGGGCAACGAGTACATATGGCATGTGAATCACTTATAAAATTGGCTAAAAGACCATTGACTTCTAAACCATCAATTACTAAATGATTATTAGTTCCCGGGGCACCGTAAGTAAATATTCCTGCATAGTACCTCTCTATGTAGTTATTTTCTGCGATAGATACAGCTCTACAGTCATTGATTGTTATGGCTGTTAATTCATCCGAAGTAAATGGAGGGAAAAATGGTGGTGCAGTTATAAAGCTATTATCCTGACCAATACTTATTGGGGCATCAATGTATTCTAAATGTAAAGGTCTTCTGATGTCAGTAAATGAATTGCCGGTAAAGGTTAGTTGATTGCTAGGACTTTCGACTTGGTTAGGAAGCCCCGAAATTCTAAAACCAAATTTCGAAAAATCTGTGAAACTTGAATTGGTTATCTGAAGCGATGTGCTTTCAGTTGCTATTACCCCATTAATACTACCTGACACATTTGAGTTTTTAATGATCAATCCAGCGGAAGGTTCATCAACTCTGATTTCACGCCAACTACCGCCACAAGGAAGAACTGTAGATTGCGTAATTGTAAGGGTTGGAGCAATGTTGTTTAATATACTGCCGTCGTTAATGTAAACAATTACGTTATGGTTTAAAATGATATTTGATCCTGCCTCAAATGCATAGTCAACATCAATAAGAAGGTCATCGTTCACCAAAACATTAAGTTGCCCCCCCCGCAGGTAGAGGACCGTTAGGGCTAATAAAATCACTAAGTGTTGCAGTCGTAGAACCCATAGGCGCATTTATTGTAATATAGGTGTTAGGATCACCTACCAAGCATGGATTACTAGCAAAACACATAGTACCAAATAGTAGATTTGAAAAAAGGATTAGAGAATACTTAAAAGTTTTCATATGATAAGAATTGTTGGTTACGAAGGAGAGAGTCTATTAACACAGAGAGAAATCAGAGGACCACTGTTTCATGTTAATTTTGCTCACATAAATATACTTTTTTATTGTGAACTATGCAATAGAGTTTAGAAAACTTGAAAAATTAAGTGTCAGTTCTTATTGATCAATCTAAAGCTTAATTCTTGTTTCCTCCTAAATCTGCCGCCAACAACCAGTACGCCGGCGGCAGATCACCCACTACCAAAAATACCCCACCACCACCGCCGTAATCAACAGCAGGATAATTGCCAGGTAACGATAGTTTTGGTACCAGGGCAGGCTGCGCAGTTCCTCGGTTTCTTCCCGGAACAATCGGCGGTTCCAGGTCAGGCTGTTGACCTGCTCTTCAGTTGGAGCGGGAGAAGAAAGGCTCACCAGAGCATGCACGATCAGGCAAAGGATCCACATGATGAAAGCCATGGTCAGGAAGTGGATATCGGTAAGGGCGGCAATCCAGCCAGCCGGGGCTTCACCTTCGGGCAGCCCGCCTACGTAGACCTTTAGTATGAGCATAATCACCGCGAAGACAAAGCCAAACAACAGGCTCACAATTGACCCTCTGGCACTGGCTCTTTTCCAAAACAGGCCAAGTACGAAGGTGGCTACTGCCGGAGGCGCTGTATAACTGATCACCAGCTGCAGGTACTGCCAGAGCGAGTCGGACACCTTCTCAATAAAGGGTACCCAGGCAGCGGCCAGCACCACCAGGATGATCGTTGCAATCTGCCCGGCACGAACCAACTGCTTACTGGTCATATCGGGCTTGATGTTGCGCACGAAGTCCATGGTGATTAGCGTGGAGGCGGAGTTGAAAGTCGCAGATACGGAAGACATCATCGCGGCCAGCAAACCAGCGACGACCAGCCCGAGGATACCGGAAGGCAGCAGTTGCATCAGCAATACCGGATAAGTCAGGTTGGCACACTCAGAAAGGTCCTGACAAGGGGTGCCATCTGCGGTAATGTAATTCAAACCGGAAATATCGAGTTCGTTGTAGACCAGCAGGGCCAGCACACCCGGTACCACCATGATAAAGATGACCGGCAGTTTGAGCAATCCGGCAAAGAGGGCACCCCAGCGGCCGTGGTTAAGGTCGCGGGCACCCAGCACCCGCTGTACCATGAACTGGTTGTTGGCCCAGAAGTAAAACCCGAGCAGCGGCACACCGGTAAGCAAACCGTACCAGGGCATAAACTCATCATTGCCCGGCCGGACCAGGCTGAAGGCTTCCTCAGCAGTACTGGGCGCAAAATGCCCGGCAGCCCGGGCGGCTTCCACGCTGGCTACGCTGCCTGATTGCAGGCGCTCCGTGAGGGCAACCATCATATCGCCCCATCCGCCACCGAATTCCTGAAAGGCAAAGTAGGTCAGCAAACAAGAGCCGATGACCAGAAGAATCGCCTGAATAACTTCGGTCTGGATTACGGAATTAAGCCCACCGGGTATCGTGTAGGCCGCTGCGGCAATGGCCAGCATGAGAATAATCTGCCAGGACGGCAATGCCGGAAACAACAGCTTCAGCACAATACTGCCGACGTAAAGGCCAGCCGCTGTATCCACCATGACATTACCGACGATGGTGATGAAGGAGAAATAGTACCGTGATTTCCGGTCGTACCGCTTTTCCAGAAACTCGGGCATGGTGTATACACCCGATTTCAGGTAAAACGGCAGGAAGAAGATGGCAAAGAAAATCAGAACCACCACTGCAAACCACTCGTAGTTGTAGACGTGGATATTGGTTTTGTAGGCATCTCCCGCCAGGCCAATGAGGGTGGAACTGGAAATATTGGCAGAAAACAGGGCAATCCCCACAATCGGCCAGGTCATGCCTCTGCCGGCCAGGAAGTAATCTTCAGAACTATCGCGTTTACCATGGTAGATACCGTACCCGATAATCAGTACGGCATAGGCCAACATAATACCGATGTCGAGCCCACTGAGCTGAAACTGGTCCATAATTTAGTTTGGTTAGTTTAACGTTTGTTTTGGTAAAATTTGGTCACAGAGGCATGGGCTAAAATAGAGCTTTTTTGGTTTCTGCAAGGAATTTACGATGCCTTTTGGCAAATCCACGGCAGGAACCCTGCCCACCGGGCAAAAAAAGAGCGGCGTCATAAAGACCCGCTCTTGTAAGAAATCACCCGACTGTTATTAAGAAGAAGTTGCCTTCTTCGAAATATACATTCTTATATATTTTCAGAGGTTGGCACCTCGATTGTGCGTTTATTGCAAAGCAAAGTTAACGAAAACAAGTTAAATGTTAAAGCAATCTTAACAGATTCGCCAATTTCCTTTAGTTTTTACACTAATATGAAAATAGAGAATATTCGCTGTTGCTTACCTTTAAATACAGATAATGCCCCGGTTTTGTTCCCATTAGACCAAATTTGGATACTAACCCGGATGAATATAGCCTGCCATATCAAGCCGGTTGTCTTTGCCTACCTTATAATACATGCTCCAATATTTGTTTCAGCTGAAAGAGGCGGTAAGGCTACGATACTGAAAAAGACTCCCTGTTGATCAACGAGGCAACAGCCATACATTGTTAAATTCTTCCGGATTTCTTTTTTTGCCTATTGAAATATGGCGAATCGAATTATCCGTCAGAAGCAACTTGGCTTCCTTTGCAAATTCACGAAATATAAATACTTTTGTAAGTAAAGCGACATTTGTTTGGGTATTCAGACCTACACCGAAAGGAGCTAAAAACAAATCATAAACAACATGGCACATATTAAAGCCCAACTGCGGGACTACCTCCTGAATGAATTAAACCTGCCTTTACAGCCTGAGGAATTACAAGACGACACCATGCTGGTTAGCGACCGTATCATGGATTCCATATCCTCCCTCATGCTGGTAGAGTACCTGGAGAAAACCTTCAACATCAGCTTTGAGCCACATGAGGTGACCGCGGAAAACCTTGACTCCCTAAACATTATCGAGGCATTCGTCAATCAGAAACAAGTTAGTGCAAAGGCTGCATAAAGACATTCTTCAGCAAGCTGCAAATAACCCTGGAGGTGTTGCGATTCAATTTCCATTTGAAAAAAGAAACCTCTCTTACGGGCAACTCTATGCTCAGGCACGCGGGATAACCCTTGCGCTTGAGAGACTTTCTCTGCCCAAGGGCAGTATTGTAGCCCTTTATCTGGACAAATCGCCGGAAGCGATCGCTGCCATCCTGGGTATTTTAATGGCAGAACTTGCCTACCTGCCACTGGATGTGGATGCACCCGATTCAAGGAATCAATTCATCATTGAGCAAAGCCAGGCTCAGGTTATTTTGACCAGAGAAATGGCCGAAAATCCTTTCCCGGTACTGAGTAGTCCTTCTGGTACGGTCGAAGGCCTTGCTCTGTACCGGTCTGCTGCAGAGGCATCCGGCTTAAAATTACCTGAAGGGCTGGCTTATGTGCTTTACACCTCAGGCTCGACCGGCGTACCTAAAGGCGTGATGGTCACGCACACAGCAGCTCTTGCGTTTGTGGATTGGGCTCGTGATACTTTTGTACTACGGCCGGAGGATACGCTCACCTCCATTGCGCCCCTCCACTTTGACCTGTCCATCTTTGATATCTTTGGCGGACTGAGTGCGGGCTGTACACTTTTGCTCCTTACGCCATCAGAGTCCAAAAACCCCTTGCTCCTCAGCAGCTATATAGCAGAATATGGTGTGACTACGATTTATGCCACTCCTACCCTTCTCCAATTGATGCCCCGGTTCGGGAAAGCTGGCCGGTACGATCACAGCAAACTCCGTCAAGTACTTTTTGCGGGAGAGGTTTTTCCTATTCCTGCGCTTAGAGCCCTGCAGGAGATATGGCATACAGCCAAATTTTACAATCTCTACGGCCCTACCGAAACCAACGTCTGCACCTGGCACCCGCTGCCGCCAACCGGTACAGACGACCGGCAAGCCCCCTATCCTATCGGACAGCCCTGCCCCTATGATCAGTGCGCTATACTACAGGAGGATGGGAGCATTAGCAGTGAGCTTACTGGTAGTGGCGAGCTTTTGGTGAGTGGTGCTTCTGTAATGGCCGGATACCTTGGTATGCCGGAGCAGACTCGTCAGGCGATGGTAGAACACGAAGAACGGGTGTGGTACAAAACCGGAGACCTGGTGGAAGTAGATTCAAATGGTGACCTCCTGTACCGCGGGCGCCGGGGCAGAATGGTCAAACGACGGGGGTACCGCATAGAACTTGGCGAGATAGAAGCAGCCCTGCACCAGTATGAAGCTATCGCTCAGGCCGCCTGTCTGGCTCTGGAAAAAGAACAATCGGTAAGTGCGATATGGGTGTTTTATGTAGCTCCGGAAGGCCCGCTGCCCCATACCTTATTGACAGAGTTTCTGGCAGGCCGGATACCGGAATACATGCTGCCAGACCGGTTTGTACACTTGCCGGAAATCCCACAGACTTCCAGTCAAAAAACCGACTATCAGGCCCTAAAGCAACTGCTATAATGTACTCTTTTGCACCATCGGAAAAACAGCAGCAGCTTCAGGTATCTCTTGCCGAATTCATCAGGCAGGAGCTGGCTCCCCTACTTGATCCCGATGCAAAAACGTTCCCCTCCGAAGCCTGGAAAAAGGCCGGTGAGCAGCTGCTGCAGGGGCTCGCCATCCCGGAGACATACGGTGGGCGCGGGCTGGATGCAATGGATGTTTTCCTCGCGCTTGAAACCCTGGGTTATCATTCCGAAGACAACGGCTTCAACTTTGCAATTAGCGCCCATCTGCTGGCTTGTACAGTGCCGGTCTGGTTGTTTGGGACGGAAGAACTCAAAGCGGAGTACCTTCCTGGTTTATCCAATGGGGCACTTACTGCTGCCAATGCGATGACCGAGCCGGCATCAGGCTCCAATGCCTTTAGTATGCAAACGACCGCCCTGCCTCTTGAATCCGGAGATTTCATGCTGAACGGCAACAAGTGCTTCTCCAGTAATGCGCCGGTTGCTGATGTGCTGGTCGCTTACGCTGCCAATGACCCTGAACGGGCACACATGGGAGGCATTACCGCCTTCCTTATCGATCGCAAAAAACACCCTTTTTCAACCGGAGCCCCTCTTGAAAAGGCAGGCTTGCACACTTGCCCGCTGGGAGATGTTTTTTTTGATCAAACCCCTGTTGAAAATCGTTTTATCATTGGTAAGGTAGGCCGTGGCGCATTGGTCTTCAACCGGTCTATGGAGTGGGAACGGAGCTGTCTCGGCGCTACACATATCGGCAATATGCAGCGATTGCTTGACAAAGCGGCCAAGCTGATTAAGAACACTGATGCAGGCGCCTTCGGCGAAGCCGTCCGGCAGGAAATCGCCTACTGGCAGGCCCAGCTCGACGCAGTAAGGATCAACGGGTACGCTCAGGCGTGGCAACTGAGCCAAAAGAAGGCTAATCCGCGAGGAGCAGCTTCCTCTAAACTACTCATCAGTGAATTGTACAAAAAAATGACAGTAGCCCTTTGCAACTGCTTAGGGGAAAAGCAATATCTTGATGGTGACTTTAACCGGTCGCAGGCAGATGCACTTAGCAGCACCATTTACTCTGGCACGTCCGAAATACAAAAACAAATCATAGCTCAGTCGATAGGGCTGTAAACCATCTTTATCATGAACACCTCAGCAGACATTATCATTATTGGAGGCGGGCCAAGCGGTTCGTCCACAGCCACTTACCTCGCCCGTCTTGGATATGACGTTCTTGTGCTGGAAAAAGAGCATTTCCCGCGCGAACACGTTGGTGAGTCCATGCTTCCCTTCACTTACGACCTCTTTGAAGAACTGGGTTTGCTGGAAGAAATGAAAGCCCGCTTTACCAGAAAACCCGGGGTTACGTTTTCCAATGCGGATGCCAGCCAGGAATCACATTGGTGCTTCAACCGGGTCATTGATGGTCCGCAGGCACTTTCCTTTCATGCCCGTCGTGCCCACTTTGACGATCTGTTGCTGAGAAACAGTGAAAAGAATGGCGCCACCGTTATCGAGGGCGCAACAGTAACGGCCGTGGATTTTGAGCCGCAGGGCGTCAAAGTCACTGCTGAAATTGATCACGGTGCTCTGCAAATATTTGAAGCCCGCTTTTTAGTGGATGCCAGTGGGCAGAATGCTTTTGTCGCACGAAAACTCGGCACACAAAAGCCATTTAAGCGGCTCAATGTGCGGCAGGCCCTTTCAGCACACTGGGTAGATACGAAGCTGGACGCCAGTCTGGCTAACGGCAACATCAAAATTGTCCACCTGGGCGGAGAAAAGCTGGGCTGGATCTGGATGATCCCCATCAAAGACAGCCTGAGTATCGGTGTGGCGCTCAATATGAGCTATGCCAAACAGGAGCGCAAACGGCTGATGGCCCAGCACGGACGTGATGGCTGGGAAAAAGCGCTCTACCTGCAGGAAGTGCAGTCTTCACCAGCGGTGATGTCTGTCCTGGAGGGTGCCAAAATGATTGACGAAGTGGCCAGTAATGGTGATTTCTCCTATTACAGTGAGAAAAAGTTTGATGATCAGTTTGCCATCGTTGGTGATGCCAGTGGCTTCCTCGATCCTATCTTCTCCAGCGGCATTTACCTCGGCATGATGAGCGCGAAGCTGGTCTCAGGCGGGATTGATGAAATGCTGAAAGGCAAAGGCAAAGAGCGCCTTGAAGAAGCTTACAAGGATATTTCCGGTGGCTATCAGGTGGTGGAAGAACTCATTTGTACCTTTTATGAGCCTAACTCCATTGCCTTTTCTGATATTACGGTAGACCGGAACTTTGGTTTCAGGAAGTTTGAAACCGCCTACTCCATACTGCACCTGATCCTGGCCGGTGATTTCTTTAAGAATCACGAGCGGTACCTCAAAGCAATAGCGACGCTAAAGAGCGCGGAAATGATTGAGAAGTTTAAGAGCCTGACCGGCCACGCTGACGAAGCCAAAATGGAAGAAGTGTGCCTGATGCCTGCTTAGATACACATGCGTAAAAAGAGCATTCGTTTCTACAGCCATGCTAATGGAGCCTAATATTGCAAACGGCCAGGTTGCCGGCCTCAAATACTGAATATGTACGGAAAATACTGGGATGCATTCTACCATAGAACCTATGCCAGTGGTAAAGCGCTTTGGGATGTCCCACCCGAACAGTCAGTGCTCGAAGACCAGCGTGTTTTTGGCTCCGCTTTCGAGGGGGTCGGCACCGTAGCGGATATAGGTTGTGGCACCGGAGAGCAATCCAGGTACCTCGCCAGGTTCTACTCCAAAGTAATTGGGATCGATGCAGCCCCCAGGGCTATAGAAATCGCAAAGCAACACACACCTGCTGCCAATACGCTCTTTGAAGTGGGGGACCTTGCCTCCCCTGAATTCGCACAGCAGCTGCATCAGGCCCATGGAGACATGAATGTTTACATGCGGGGGGTGCTTCATCAAATCAGAGAAGCTGACCGGGAACAAGCCGCTGCCAACCTGTTACACCTGATTGGCGACAAAGGTGCGTTGTACCTGATCGAAGTGGGTAAAAACATCAGGGACTATTTCCGCTCCGCTACCAATTCCTTTCACGAGCTGCCGGATGCGGTACAGGAAACTTTCATCAGTAATTTACCGCCCCATGGCGTGGATGAGGAGGAGATACACCGGCTTTTTAACCAAAAACAATATCGGTTAAACCAGCACGGTACCGGGTATTTAAACACCAACCTGCTTTTGAGAGATGGCACGGCTGTAAAAATCCCGGCTGTATTCGGTTTGATTGCTAGGAATTGAGTTATTTTGACGCTCATTTAATCATCCATACAAAACCAACGATAATGAAAAATTCATTTGTCTTGTTTTTTGCATTCATGCTGGGCATTATTTTGGTTTCCTGCTCAGGAGATGCGCCGGACAATAATAGTGAAACAGAAACAACCGCTAAAACGGAAGCACCTGCCGCCCAGGCCAATCCTGATAAATCCAAAGTGGTTATTCCTCAGGGGCAATCTGCGGATGAATTCGTTTTTACTAAACTCAAGAAAGGTTTAGACAAACGGGGTATCAAATTTTCTGCAGATCAGGACACAGCCTTACGGCAACTGATCAGCGAAAACGACCTTACACCAGAAAACCTTAAAGCAAAAAGGGCGGAGATACTCCGGCAAGTACAGGAAGAAATCCTGACAGACGAACAAAAAGCTATGCTAAAAAAGTAAAGCTAATTCTTCAAAGAGGGAAAGGTCTGGCACAACTGGCTTTTCCCTCCCTATCCTTTTGCCCTGGTCTCATCTAGTTGATTTCAAACAACAAATAACTTCCCCGGTAAACCGTTTCCCCTCTGATGCCTGCCCGTCCGGAAATACGATGCTTACCCAACGGCACCGTTTCACCGGGTTCACCTTTCACTACATTATCGGTAAAAATCAGCCTGACTTTGGGTGACGTAAAGAGCATTTGCGAAAAACGCCGGGTTTTTTCCGTCAGGGTCTTTTCGGGGGTACGGTCCAGGCTTGCCGTATTCATATCGAACAGGATATAACGGAATCCTTCTGCCTTTAGTAAATCGATAAAGGCATCCTCTGCCCCATCCAGTGCCCGCATTATTTCGTCGTATTTACCCAGCTGATTATCCTCCAGTACGCGGCGGTCGTTGTAATCAATATGATAATTGAAGAAGGTGCCCACCCGGTAGACTTTATCTTCTTTATTTTGATTGATGTAATCGATGGCTTCTCCTAAATAAGGTTTGAATGAAGACAGGGTCTTACTGGCGCTAAGCCCCTCTCCAAAAGAACGCAGAACCGGTTCCTGATAAATAAGGCCTGCATTTTTGGGAGGCTGCAAAGCAGATATAAAAACTAAAGCATAGCTCATTAAAATATAAACAGCCAGGGTGGCGCCTACTGCCCATGACCGAACGCTTCTGTACTCAAAGCCAATAGACTGCGCTCCATAAACGAGGAAAATCATTAAGGTAACCAGCATCGGGAAACCATACCAGGAAATACCGCTGCCTATGAGCAACCAAAGCGCACCAAAAGCTACTGTAAACAAGAGCAGATAGCGTGCTTTCTCAGTACTGCCTCCCCAGCGGGCCTTAAGTAGCCAGCCGGTAATACCACCCAGCAATAGCAGTGTTGCAAAAACACCAGAGAAAGCCATGCCGGATGCGGCCTCGAATAATGGCGCTAATGGCCTTGCTGCAAGCAATACAGTATCGTTGAGGGAAGCCCATATGCCGGTAACAAAATTTTCGTAAGCAGGCGGAGGGCTCCCCAGCAGTTGCTCCTTCACTACTGCCAGCCCTTCCTGATGGTCTACCGTCCACACCCCAAGCATAAATAATAGAATGGATAGTACAGAAAGTACCAGGTTTGGAGCTAGACTTTTTTTCCCTCCTGAAAACAACAAGATGGGGAATAAAACCAGAAATAAAATCCCAATATCAATGTACTGTGACTTTAGAATATTGGTATTCATGGTTAAATCATAGGGCAGAGAGGCATAAAGGGGCAGCCCTGATTCATACCCCAGATAGCGTTGTATCTCCTCTCTCTTTGCCAGGGCGCCGGCTGAGAATAAAAGATCATCTTTTGTCTCTTCGGTTGTCTCAGCAATCTCTGGCCTTATGTTGCCCAGGCCCTCTTCACGGAGGTCAAACGCCATGGCTTTTTCCCGCTGTTCCGGTAAAAGGACCTGATCTGTCACGAAACGCAGAAGCTTGCCACGGTTCAATTTGTCCGCAGCCGTAATTTCTTCCTGCTCCAGGTAGTTGCTAATCTGCTCCAATTGGACATCGGAAAGCTGTATGTCCAGGCCAGCAGTGCGTTTTTTTATGTTTTCCATGAGCCTTTCCGGATAGTCCACTTCAATGGCCTGAGCCTGTACCTTAATCACAGGTGTGGGAAAAGGTGCCTCCAGAAGGGCCTGAACGCCTACCTCCCCATTGGCAGCCATGTTGCGAATACCCCATGGGGCGAAACACAGTAATGCAGCTCCTCCGGAAAGCAGGTAAGCCATCAGCAGGGATTTGAGGTTTACCCCTTTCATCCAGGCAGGGACTAACAAGGCAACAGCGGCACCAATACCGATCAGCCCTACCACATAAGGTGCTGTTTCCCCAAAGGGAAAATAGCCGAAATTATTCCCCCCAAATAAGAATAGTACTCCGGAGAAACCAGTGACCAGGCTCATCGCCAGCCAATAATTCCCAAACCGGTAACCGATCACCGTAAAAATGGCTACAATGCTGAGTAAGCCCGTGTACTTAATGCCAAAGGCAAACCCCAGCAGCCACCCTGTAAGCAACAACATCCACTGAGTTGCCGAAAGGCCAAATGGTAGTTTGACAGGAGATTCATCCTGAGCGTCAGGCCGGGCAGCCCGCGTCCAAAACTCAATCAGCATAAGGGCTGCTGCCAGCGTGATGAAGGTAAAGCCCAGGTCCACCTTTTCATCGTAAAGGTAGTGGAAACTCAGGCTGGGGTTTAGGGCAACCAGCCAGACTGCCAGCCAGGACCAGCTCCGGTTCAACAGCAACCGGGCCAGCCTGAAAGCAGCCAACAGCACGAGTAAAAAAGAAAAGTGGGCAATACCAATTGAGAATACAGCTTTGCCAAAAAGCACTTCTCCAAGACTCAGCAGAAGCTGCCAGAAGTAGGCCTGCCCCCCCTCTGTTAGCCCGTTGTACTCCACAATAAGCTGAGTGGTATTCATGTAGAGGGCCGCACCGTCAAAGCCGGTTGGGAAGGGCTTGATCGCCGCAATCCCATTGACTGCAAGCGTGCTCAACAGGAAGAATACAGGTAACTGCAACCAACGGTTTTTGTATTTGTAGACTTGTTGTTTTAATAAAGTACGCTGCCAAAGATTCCAACTCTCCCGGTAACGCCATCCTAAAACCCCAAGGGCTATAATTCCTGCAACGATTGTATTAAGCTGATGAAAAGCCCCCAGCAAAAATGCCCCTAACCCGATAAAACTGGTACCTGTAGCCACCCGGAGTAAGCTTGCTGTACCTTTTGAATATCGGTTGGCCAGCAAAGCCATCACCGGCTGCCCGGCCACGTAAGCAAGGGTATAGAGTAAAAATAAACAGCCGTGTACCAGAACGTTCATCCCCATGAAGCGCCAAAGGCCGCCCGGGTCATTAAAAATACTGTACCGGTTATTGAAGATAAGTATCGTGACAACCTGAAAGATCAAAAATAATCCGTAAACCTGAAGCCCGTTCACTTTCCGGGTCCGCCCTGACTTCCCACTGAAAACCCACCATGCCCAGGCGCCTGCTGCAATAACGGTATTAGCAGCAAAAAGGTCTGCATTGGGCATCATGAGCAGACTGGTGAAGTAATAGGGATGGAACCCAAAGTATGCGATAAGTACTAAAAGCACCCAGAAAATACTAAATGCGCTGATTAGATTGCGGTTGAGGTTTTGTGATACTGGAGTTTTCATAGTTGTTTAATGTTAAAGAGGCTTTTCGTTGATTTTTATTTACGTACCTGCTGGTAGGTCAAAAAAGTTTCATAGGCCGTCCGCAGCCAGGAAAATGCCCTGGCCCGGCGCAATGCCGCCTTTCCCAGATCAGCTCCATCAGCAAGCAAAACCTCTTCCATTCCTGCCCGGATTGCCCCTACGCTGCCGGCATCCACGCCGACCCCACCGTCTCTCACTACTTCAGGCATAGAGCTGTTGTTTCCAAAAAGTACAGGGGTGCCACAAAGCATGGCTTCCAAAGGAGGCAGGCCAAAACCTTCATAATGAGCTACATAACACAGGGCTACCGCACCGGAATACACCGTAGCAAGGTCCTCATCTGCCACATAACCTGTGAAGTGAATGGAAGAGGCATAAGGGTGCGCCTTATCGTAAAGGGTGCTTACCTTCCATCCGCGTTTTCCGCACACCACAAAGGTCAGGTCTTCATAGGCTCCTGTAGATTTAAGCTGCAGGAAAGCGGCGAGGGTGTTAGCAAGGTTTTTTCGTGGCTCTATGGTTGAAAGGCTCACCAGGTAAGGCCCTTCAGGGATTTGGTACCGCTCCCGCACCTGATGTAAACGCTGTTCCGTTCTCACGGGGTGGAACAAATCACCATTAGCAGCTTCGTATACAACCTTTATCCTGTCTTGTGGGATGGCATAGCTGGCCTGGACATCCCGACTGGTCGCTTCAGAAACAGCAATCAGGCAAGCCGCTTTTTTCTCCAGAAAGCGCATGCCTGCTTCTGACAGTTTTATATTGTGTTTTTCGTGAAACGCAGGATAAATAAGATGGGTCAAATCGTGAACTGTACCAATAACCGGCAGTGTATAGGGTTTGATGAAAAAGTAATTCTGGGGTAAAGGGAGATGTATAAGGTCATAGTTCTGCATAATCCGCTGTTGGCTCGCTCTTGCCTTATACCGCCCCACCGCCCCCCTCACCCAGCTCAAAAAAGAACGGGCGGGCAACCGGGTATATATCCGCCTGAGCGGTTGATATATGAAAAGCGGGAGATTGTCAGCCAGCCATGCTTTAAGCCGCAGCAGGATATGCTCATATCCTGAAGGCTGATCGCTACGGTGCAGAGCTTCATCGGATAGCTTTTTTTCCGATTCACCTTCCCTTTTGGCTTCGGTGTTAATCAGGTCTATAACAGAACGCAGCGGCTTAATGCTATCCCCAATGAGACAATCGACTAGTAGCTTTTCGGGCAATTGCGATTGTAAAGCATTCAAAGCCTGCAAAAGCTCTACCTGATACCTGCGGACCCCATCCATAGTCGTATCCGCTAATTTATTGGCCTCCATAAGTACACGTACCGGCTGCATGGCAGGAGCCTCATTAGCCCCCCTACCGTAGCCAAACTCCTGTAGCGTCGATCCATGCAGTTCGCCAAACAGGGACTGCAGGTCTTCGGGCATCTCCTCCTTCCATGAACCAGCTTTGCCCTTGCGAAAGTTCTTCCGGGCAAGGGCTGCGACCTCCTCTTCCCGGGCCAGGAACGTAGTCCCACTTCCATACTGCGGCTGACCAAACTTCAGCTTCTCAAAGGTTGGCAGTCGCTCCCGGTTGGGGTCAGGAAGGTCTATTACTTTGCGGAGTTTTTCCACCTCGCGAAGCGGGTCTTCGATTAAGTCTTCATAACGAATAACAACATCGGCCTCAGCCGTCCACTGCTTCACATTCTCGGACCAGCCACCGAAGTAACTGCCACCTAGCGCGAGCGTTGCTTCCAGAAGGTTGGTGTAGAAATCCGTGCCTGGTTCAATGATATCTTTTCGGTGGTGGGCCAAAGAAACAAGTGCATCCCGTCCGTCACGAACAAGGTATACCTTGGGTGCAGCACGGTGTTCCTCCGGCAACTGATCAGGCAGCAGGTGGGTTTTCACAAAGGGATAGGCGGCATAGTTCTCGTCCATCGGATAGTTGTCTTCCCGATGGAACGTACTTGATTCCAACCCGTAAACTTCAAACAGAATATTTCTAAAAAAGGTATTGCCCGAACGAGGGAATGAAGCCAGCCATATCATATTAAGCAAATCTATTTCTGAGCCCTAAGTTAAAAAAGTTAAATTTATGCCCTGAAAAATCTGATAAATCTATGGCTGACAAACGCAGAGTACTATTTCACCGGACCTGGACGAAGCCCAATGGCGGCACGAGCGGTGGTCAGATGAAGGTACGTGATGCGTTCGTTCATTTCCAGGCTTCAGAGCGGTTTGAGCCCAAGGTTTACTTTCCCCCCTCAACGCTTTGGGTGGATAACCCTGGCAACGTCTGGCGCCCTTTCCGCCAACGGGGCATCGGAGAGTGGTCTATCCTTCCGGACGATGTACTCTTCTTCTCCGGCCACGACTGGAATATCCTCAACGATACGGAACGGCAACACCCGCCTGTCCCCATTCTCAACATCGCCCAACCGAGGCATACCAATCCGGCGGACAAAAGGCACGCTTTTCTAAAGCACCCGGCCATACGCATTGCCAAGAGTTCTGTCGGCAAAAAAATACTGGAAGACCACGGCGTAAACGGCCCGGTGTTCCTGATACCCGATAGCATCGACTTTACTTTACTGCCTGAACCTAACTCCAAACCGGATTTGGACTTGTTGATCGTAGGGTTAAAAAACCCGGGGCTGGCCAAACGGCTGGAACAGCGCCTCAAACGCAAAAACCGCTGGCGGTGGCGCAAGTGGAAGATCAAAGTGCAAACCCCTCCCCTGCTGCCTACCCGACAGGATTTCCTCCAACTGCTCAACCGGGCAAAGATCGTCGCTTATCTGCCGCTGGATGCCAGCCGGGGCGCAGAAGGGTTCTACCTGCCGGCCCTGGAAGGTATGTACCTGGAAAAGCTCGTCATCTGTCCCTATGCTGTTGGGAATATTGATTTTTGCATTCCCGAAAAGACCTGCATACAACCGGATTACAATGAAGAAGCCCTCATGGAAGCCATACTGCGGGCACTCCAAATGCCGGATAGCGAGCGGCAGCCTTTCCTACAGCAAGGCAAAGCCATCACAGCCAACCACGATATCAAAAAGGAGAAACAATCCATGTTGAACCTCCTGCATCAGGCCGATGAGCTCTGGGCAGATCAATCGCTTTTCCAATATGGACAATAGCACAGGTAAAAATATCATCCTCACGGGGCCACCACGCTCCGGCACAACGCTAAGCTGCTTCCTGCTTAATCAGTTGCCCAACACTATCACGCTGCACGAGCCTATGAACCTGGGTATGTTCCAAAGCCAGGAACAGGGACTTGAGGAAACGCAGCAGTTTTTCGCAGCCATGCGGCAGAGCCTGCTCACAGAGGGTAAGGCTTTGTCCAAAGTCAAAGCCGGCGCCATTCCTTCTAACCCTTTCGGGAAAGCGGAGGAGGGAAAACGAGCCAGCCTGGTAAAAAAAGATTGGATACACTTTGAGAAACCCCTGCAGGAAGACTTCACGCTGGTGATTAAGCAAAATGCGCACTTTACCTTTTTGCTGGAGCCCCTCAACCTACTCTATCCGCTGTATACCATCATTCGCAATCCGGTCTCCACCATTGCCTCCTGGAATACCATTCAGGCGCCGGTATCCAAAGGCAACCTGACTGTGCTTAAAGGGCTGCGCCCCGCGCTGTTTGAAGAATTAGAGCGCATTCCGGACTTGCTGGACCGGCAGGTACGCCTGCTGCACGAACTTTACCTCCCTTACCTCCTGCTTCGGAAAGAACAGCTTATCCGCTATGAGGATATAGTGCAAAGCAATGGGGCGGAACTGGGTAAGATTGTGCCCTCAGCTGCCAATATTGACCACCCCCTTGAGAGTAAAAACCGTAACCAGCTGTACGACGAAAGCTTAAGGTCCGCTATTTTCGAGCGCCTGGTCCGGTTCGGAGGCTGTTATATGGACTACTACCATGAAGAACAGCTGGCTCAAGCTATTTAAAGCTACAATGTGGTGCTAATATGGGGCGCCCTAAGGGAAGAAAGCCTGATATTCTACAGTGACTAAAGCTGTGTGGTTTTTTCTCTTTACTTTTACCCAGGCAAAATCAACTTAACAATTTATTGTGATGCTCAACCGGACAGCAACGTATCTGCGAAAAGCGAACAATACTCTCACGGCAGATATCAACCTTTCTGAGTTTTTGAATATCTTAATACCGCTTGCCGCCGCAGGTGTCGCGGTCCATTTGTTCAAACTGGAGGGCTCAACCGGACTGTCAGCATTAATGCCGTTTATTATTGGTGGGTTCGCTATTCATATCGTTCTTCCCATCCGCTACAAATTGCCGTTTTTCTTTTCTCTCTGCATTGCAGCGCTGTTCATTATACTGGGAGCAGAGACGAGCATTTGGATTTTAGCGCTTGGCATGGGGCTTTTTGGGGTCACGCAGATGCCAGTATCACTGAAAACCAAACAATATACCATCCTGGCGTGCACCGCGATAATCGCAATGCTGTTTTTGAATGGGGTATTTCCTAATAAGGTCATTCCTGTACTTGGTGGTATTTTTATGTTTCGCATGATTGCTTTTCTGCATGAAATGAAGCATCAGAAACAGCCCAGGAGCATATGGATGCAGCTCAGTTATTTCTTTTTGCTGCCCAACCTGATCTTCTTTATTTTCCCGGTTGTAGACTACAAAGTGTTTACGGACAGTTACTACCGTAAACCAGCATATGCAACTTACCAGAAGGGTATTATATGGATCGCCAACGGGCTCTTGCATTTGTTCCTGTACCGGATTATCTACTATTATTTCATACCGCCCCCCTCTTCCATAGCTACAGTCTATGATTTGCTGCTGTTTTTAGTAGCAAGTTATGCGCTGATTGTACGCCTTGCCGGGATCTTCCACTTTTCAGCAGGTGTGATTTGCCTTTTTGGATTTGACCTGCCTCCGACTTTTCAACACTACTTTTTTGCCCAAAACTTTAGTGATCTTTGGCGCAGGATTAATATTTACTGGCGGGATTTCGTCATGAAAGTTTTTTACTACCCTATTTTTTTTAAAATCAAGCACATAGGGACGGCCCCTGCAATTATTGCAACCATTCTTATTGTTTTCTTTATCAACTGGTTTTTGCACGGATATCAGTGGTTCTGGATTCGGGGCAGTTTCCCCCTCACCATTCAGGATGCTGTTTTCTGGGGGGTATTCGGTATTGTTGTAGCGATCAACGCAGCCATGCAAGTTGCGCGCCGCCCGAAAAGAATAAACCATCTCGTTTTCTCGCCTTTACATGCAGCAAAAGTAGCTCTGTCAGTAATTGGGACTTTTATGTTCATTGCACTGCTGTGGTCTTTTTGGACCACTAATGATATACGGCAGTGGGCAGAAATGATGCTCCTATTCACCACCGTCTCTGTCAGACAGGCTTTAACAATTGTATTGGGAATTGCAGTTTTAACGGGAATTGGCATTGGTATCCAATACCTTTATTTCAAAATTCCGAAGGGCACTTCCTGGTTTTACTGGCCACCCCGATTCAAGCTTCAGTTTATCACGGCAATGCTGGTGCTGGGATGTATATTTGCTTTTCCGGGAATTAATCAGCGCATACAGGGCACACTAAACTTCGACATGGCGCCCGTGCTGGAAACCAGGCTTAATGCTGCAGACCAGGAAAACATGTTCAAAGGGTATTACGAAACACTACTGCCAAATCAAAGCCTCATGGGAAGCCCGCTGGATGAAATCAACCGGGAGAAACCTGATAACTGGAAAAATCTCTCTGAGACCACTTTTTATACCCCTACTAATGATATTTTCCTGAAGCGAATCACACCCAATCTGGATACTACGCTCAAAATGGCCCCCTTTAAAACGAATAGCGCAGGATTCCGTGATGATGAATTTACCGTGGACCAAAGTCCCGGGAACCTTAGAATAGCTTTGAACGGAGGCTCTATCGAAATGGGGGCAGGCGTACCGAATGAACAGATTTTCGCTTCCATTGTAGAATCCAAACTGAATACTGAAAAGCCATTCGCTGATTTGGGATGGGACACTGCCGACCTTCTTAATTTTTCCATGCCAGATAACCACATGCCCCAGCAAATTGGGACCACAGACCGGCTCATCCCCAGATACCAGCCAGATATTGTGATTTATACGGCTCACCACCGGGAGCGCCTGCGCCTCATACGAAACCTTAAGATTCTGGGAACCAGGAATGTAAAAACCGGATATCCCTACCTGCAAGAAATACTGCAGGAGTTGTCGAATACACCCGAGCCGAAACAGCAACAGGCTCAAGAGTTGGCAGATGCTGTCATCAAATGGGGGCTGGAGACCTTCCGGGACTCCTGCCAGGCAATGGGGGCTATCCCTGTTTGGGTATATATTCCGGTATTAAACCGCAATCTTGACCTGGAGGAGAAAGATGAACTGATGGCAATGGCCAGAGAAGTAGGTATCATCACCCTTGACCTCTCGCAAGTGTTTCAAAATGCAGAAGGCGTCAGTCCCATTGATTTATGCCTGGCGGAATGGGACCGGCACTTTAGCCCGTTGGCACACGGTATGGTTGGTGATGCACTTTATCAGGCACTGGTGGAGTCAGAGCAACTGCGCTCAACGCTGCGTAACCTTGCCGAAGAAAGAAACATCGATTAGTCCTTCCTCCATCTGCTTAACAAATGTGAAGTAGTCTTGGTAGGCGTCCATCCACTTGAGCATAGCTTCGTAAAAAAGCGGCTGTTTGGTAAGATTGTTTTCCATTTGCATATGCTTCCAGGGGTTTTTCTTACCTGAATAATGCACCAGTTTGGCAGTATCCAGCGTGTCCCCCTCCCGATCCTTAATGATATCCGCCAATCCTAACCTGAAGTTATAAGTGCCGGGCAGCGCATGATAATCCTTTCGGAAATACATGTTGAGCAGGTACTGGTCCGTTGAGGGGCGCTTTAGGCTTTTATACAAATCAGGGTTGACCAGCTTCAGCAATTCTTTATAGGTCTTTTTATTCACCCATTCATCTGTAAAAAACATGATACCGGCGTTGAAAGTACGGTACCAGAAGTGGTCTTCCTCCGTTGGAGCCTGTGCTACCTGGAAAGTAGTGCCGTCTTTAGCCTTCCCCAGATAAGTAGCCCGGTCCGGCACACACATCATGGGGTACTCAAGGTCCATAAGCTCCCCAAAATCACCCTGGATCAGGACATCGCTATCAATATACATGTAGCGTTTATACCCTTCGAGCATGAACAGGTTTAAAGAATAAAAAACCATTTTTTTATGTGCTAAATCTCTCCGAACAGCCACAACTTTGTCAATAGCCTGAAGCAGATCTTCCCGGGGCGCCGCAAATTGCACATTAGGGAAACGCTCCAAAAGGCTTTTTTCTGAATCGGATAAACCATAGCCATAGATGATGATATCTCCGTCGAACCACTTATTATACTTGAAGAAAGTATACAACATGACCAATGTCCCGGGAATGAAATCTGATGTGGTAATGGTAATCAGACAGTGAGGCTTTTTCTCAGGCTTTGACCAAAATGCCATTTCGATTTTGTTTTGAAGAGTTATTCCGACCGGAAAGAATTAGTTACATTTCGAAGTGCCGGATCTTTTTAAGCTTCATCTCCTTGACCCGCTCAGTCATATCATCGCCAACGATATCATTGATGTAATACTCTAATGCGTCTTTAGCATCGTGAGCGTCCTGTATTAATTTCCCGCTCCGCATGACTAAGACTCGATTAGCCAGCGCCATTACTTTACGGATACGGTTCGTAACGTAGAGGACGGCACGCTCTTTTTCTTGTACATATTCTCCTAAATGCTCGTAACACTTGGTTTTAAAGAGGCTGTCCCCCACTGCCAGGGCTTCATCAATAATAAACAGATCCGGCTCCGTAGCGATAGCCACTGAATAAGAAAGCCGGGCCCGCATACCGGAAGAGTAGTTCCCCACCGGTGTATCAAGTGCATACTCCAATTCAGAAAAGTCGATGATAAAGTCCAGCTTTCGCTTCAGTTCTGCTTCCGTCATACCGAAAATAGCCGCTTTCAGCTTCATATTTTCAAGACCCGTAAACTCATTACGCAAGCCAACATTGAGTGCAAAAATGGGCGTTACTTTTAATCCTTGCCGGTACTTAATCTCTCCGGATGTTGGCTGGTAAATCCCGGCAATTATCCGCATAAGGGTGGTCTTGCCTGAACCGTTCGCCCCAATTACTGCAATAATCTCACCTGGCTTGACCTTAAAGGAGACCTCATGGGTGGCCCAAAATTCTTCCGGGCGCAACTGCGTCGTTATCGGCAAGCCGACAGTTTGGCGGGCAACATCTTTTATGCCATAAAAAAGGCTTCGCTTCAGTCTGCGGCAAAACTTTTTAGAGACATGGTTTATTTCTAACAGGTGCTCATCCATATGCTTTGGTTCAATTAATTATTGATGAGGCGTTCCAGTACAATGGAGCTTGATTTCAACAGGAACCGGAATGAAAGTGCCATAAGAATAAAGCTAATACCGGAAAAAACAAGGTATTGCAAGGGCATATAAAAAGTGCCGCTGGTAAGTAAGTCCCTGCTGAAACCAATAAGATAAGTCAGTGGATTGTAATTGACAATAACTTCCAACCAGTTGGAGGTGATCTTAGGGGTGTACACAATTGGCGTTAAAAACATCAATAGCTTCATCCCTTCATCAATAAGGTTGGCCACATCTACCATAATAATCCGAAAAATAGCGACCACCATGCCTAAGGCCATACCGAGCATTAGAAGCGGGACCAAGGAAATCGGGAAAAGCAGTGCCAGTGCAGAAAAACGTACCCCAAATGCCAGTAAGACAATAATATTGACTACAAAAGGGATGATGAAATTAATCAGATGAACCACTATTTTTTGCATGAGCAATGGCTCGAAAGGCACCTCGGACATAATCAACATACGCCCGTTCTTCGTCAATAAATTGCTCGTGGACTTGTAGGCTTCCAGGAAAAAGCCCCAAATCGACGTGCTGAGCAAAACATAGGCCGGGTATGGAATATCTGTTTCTCCAGGGTTAACGACTCCAGCTCCGTTTAGGACCACCCAAATAATCACAGCAAGAATGGGCAGAATAAACATCCATGCCATCCCCAAAAAGGATTTTTTGTACATCCCTATGATTTCCACCTGCGTCAGTTGTTTGACCAGGTACCACCAGGATCTTATGCTCCTAAAAAACTTCCACATCGCAATTTGCTTTCCGGTTATTCAACGCGTTAAAGGAAACAGGCTGACTTTACTTCAACAAAGATAGTATAGTTTATTGATCCCTTGTTATGCCATACCCGTATTGCTCCATGAAGAAACCAAAAACTTCCCTTGCGCGTTCCAGTGCCTCAGGGCTGTAGAATGATTGGAAGTCCTGATCACTTTTACGAGTAGTGTTCACTTTGGGCAGCTCTATGCTTGCCGTTGGAATACCGGTCAGGGAAAAAGCATGCTTCAGGTCAGGCTCCAGAGATTCGTACTTGATAATGAAGTCCATATACTTCAGGGTCTGCTCATGAAAGCCTATTCCGTAAGGCTTCGTATAGAACTTCAGGAAATAATCAGAAAAGTCAGCGTCTGTTTTTTCCAAATAATGGTAGCGTTCCATCGCTTCGGGATGGACTGGTCGCCCGGTCCTGAGCCGCCCCCGGGAAAACTTCCCTTTATGGTCGTTCTTTTTCTTAAAGTACTCGCTAACAGCGGAATCCATTGGGTGCCGAACGCCTGCAAAAGTAAAGTACAGTCTTTCTTCAGGCGTGGCTGTTTCACAAAACTGCAGGTAGGAGTTATGCCTTTTGCCTCTTCTCTCTCCATTGAAATGGATCGTCAGGTAATTGGAGATGGCAGACGAAGCAGTTCGGGGCACACTAAAAAAACAGTATTTGTAGGTATGGCTTATTATCATTATACAAAATTCTCGATCCTTTAAAGTGGAAGGGTTCGGCAATGTCCCAATAGGGTGCTGCCATAGCGCTGTTTAGGTCATCATGCTTGGAGCGGGTTCGTTCATTCCTCCTCATCATGATTGAGACACGTCTAATTAGCAATATTTCCCTGAAACAGCTGACGGATTATACCTAAATTCCCTACCCTTCACTCCATTCCTCCAACATTTCCATGTACAGCTTATTCCACAACTGAAAGGCGCGCCAATACACCTTATTCTTAAGTACCATTCTTAAGACTTGGTCCGCCATCCACGGGTTTTTTTGACCCGGAAAATGGAAGATTTTTACATCTTCAAAGCTAAAACCTTCCTGCGTTTTTATATGCTCCGCCAGGTTGACCCGATAGTTGTAAATGCCAGGTAAGATATGATAATCATTTCTAAAAAAATGATTGAGCAGAAACTGATCTGTTGTTGGCCTTCCAAGCCCTTCGTAAAGCTTGGGGTCCAGCAAATCAAGGAGTGACTGGTATACTTTCCGGTTAACAAGTGCTTTATCAAGAAAGAAAATACCGGCATTAAATGTCCGGAACCACAAATTGCCACCCCGGTCAATATCTTGTACCATCTCAAACGTATCCCCATCCTTGGCAAAACCTTTATAAGAAACAGAGTCCTTACAGCACATTAGGCTATGGTCCATGTCGACCAACTCTTCAATGCTATCCTGAAAGAAAACGTCACTATCTATGTAGAAGTACTTGTCATACCCCTTTAGGTTAAAGAGGTTCAGGGAGTAAAAAACCATCTTTTTATAGGCGAGCCCGGGGCGGACTTTTAGTATCGCCTCCACCCGCTCTACGACCTCTGGAAATGGCTCTATAAACTTTACATTTGGAAACCGTTGCAAGTAGTCGCGATCTTTATCTGATAAATCATAGGCGTAGATGAGAATGTCGCCTTTAAACCAGTCGTTATATTTCAGGAAGGAATATAACATGACCAAGGTGCCCGGTACGAAGTTCGGGCTTGTTATGGTTACCAGGCAGACTTTTGTTTTTTTAGGCCAAAGCCTCATTGGAAATTCGTTTGGTATGTAACCTTATTTTAACGGCTGCTCAGGTTAACCAAGCTGCTGTTCATACAGCTGATATAACTGCTCCACTTCTTCCTTTTCGTAAAAAGACCAGCAGTGGTGATCGGTTGAATTTAAAAGCGCTTCCCCCATTTTCAGCATCTGGTCCCGATCATAGACCGTCCCCACATTTTTGCTCTCCAAAATGGTATGCGCCACATACGGCTGTCCTATCATTCCTTCCAGCACCTGCCCCTGCGTGTCTATAACGGACTCATACCGGATTACCCGATCGGGCTGAAGCTCAGCATACCGCTCCAGATAAAAATCCAGCAGGAACAGTTGGCGCTCCAACAGGCCTCCCATTTGCTCCAGTTGCCGCTGCATTTTGGGGTTCAACACTTCCAGGTGCCGCATCGTCCCTCTGGAAACCGGAATGGTAACGGTACTCCAGGACCCCAATACGGCGAGTGGGTTGCGAATGATGGCATAGCAGGGATAAGTCTTCATCAGGTCGGGCAGCAGCTGTGTGAATACCGAATTGTGCTTAACAAACAGCTTAAAGTCAGCGGTCAACGGCTTATCAAAATAGACCTCTGCACGACGAATCACTCTTTTACGAGCCCCTTCCGTACGCTCAAAATGATTATCGGTAACTTTCCCGTCTTTCCCCCTTACCGGAGCTTTACCCTCCGTCAAAAGGGTATGACGAAACCGATTCAAATGATCATTTATTCGTTCCAAACCTTCCTGATATGAACGCAAGCCGCGCCAGGCGATGGGTTCATTGAGTCCAATGATATTCTCTTGTTCACTAAGCAGTTTGCAAGTCAGGGTCGTACCTGCTCTGGGCAATCCGGTCAGGATCACAGAATTGGGCACTGCTGAGGTTTTATTCCCCTCTGCAGCGAACCACTTTTTCAATAGGGTTTTCAGATTCGTCATCATGAGATCAAATATAGCTTTAATGTAGAAAAACTCAATTCTAACGCAGATATTTATCCCAAACCAAAGTCCTGTGCACTCAGGCTGACCCTATTATTCAAACCTTAACATGATGCTAACCATTCCGAAAGACTTAACTCATCCTAAAGCCCAAGCCTCTAAGTACTTTTTTATTTCCCATCCTAAATCAGGAAGAACATGGATTCGCTACGCCTTGCACCTCTATTTTAATGCTTTGTCGAAAACAGATGATATGGAGACCTTTGTTTTTCGGCTCCCCCGTTTCTTTGGCAGTATTCATTTTACACATTTGGGTTATAACGATAAAAGAGAAATCGGCACAGCAGCCCCGGAAGCAATTGTTTCTATTATCCAAAAATTTGAGCAAAAGAAAATTTGTCTTTTCAGAGATGAGCGAGATACTGTTGTTTCTTTTTACCATCAGCTGTATCACAGGAAAGGCAGTTTTGGAGGATCGCTCTCAGAATTCATTAGGCATCCGCAATATGGTATCGAAGCCATAATCAGATTCAATTCCACGGTTTATCATACCTTAATCAAAGGTGATCCTAAAAAACACTACCCGATAACTTATGAAAACTTCATGGATGATGAATGGAACAATTTCATTAAGCTGCTTGAGTTTTTAGAATGGCCTATCGATGAACCACTACTTAAAAGACGTTGTCTATTGCTTCATTTGATTCTATGAAGCGAAAGGAAAACCAATTCCAAAGCAAACGGCTTAAGCCTGCCTCGTCAGCCCCCGACAGTTCAAAGATCAGGAAAGGAGTTATTGGGAACTATCGCCTGGAGCTTTCTCGGGCGGATATTGAATGGGTGGACGAGCAATTTGAAAAAGGCTCTGTTCTCAAGCATTTTCATATTTAGCGTGCTATTCATTATGCCTCTTTTTTGCACCTGTATGCAAAAATTATCCTATCATCGCATTACAAACCGCTGTAATGGCCGGTCATCAAACTAATGAAACGAAAAAACTAGCCTACATGAAAAAGAATCCGCATTTAATCCCCTTCATACTGGTCACCAGTCTGTTCTTCCTCTGGGGGCTCGCCAATATTCTTAATTCGGCACTCATTTCGCACTTTCAGCCGGTCTTTGACATCAGCCGGGCGCAGGCCCTGTTGGTAGAGACGGCCTTTTACCTGGGCTACTTTACGATTGCAGTGCCTGCCGGGCTGTACATGGAAAAATACACTTATAAAAAAGGGATCATTTTGGGCCTGCTGCTGTACGCCATCGGGGCCCTGCTTTTCATCCCGGCCGCCAAGATGCTCACCTTTGCCTTCTTCCTGTTGGCACTTTACGTCATCGCCAGTGGTCTGGCTTTTCTGGAAACGGCTGCTAATCCATATGTGACCATTCTCGGCCCCAGAGAAAATGCCACTCAGCGCCTCAACTTTGCACAATCCTTTAATGGCGTTGCACTGGTAGTCGGCCCCTACCTGGCTGGACTACTTATCTTCTCCGGCAATGAAGGCGACATGGCTACGCAGGAGGCCAAAGTACAAGCCGCTAATGCAGTGGTCGTACCTTATGTGGGTATCGCCGTGGCGGTATTAGTGGTCGCCCTCCTGATCTGGCGCACCCAAATGCCCGAGCCGGACAAGGGCGATAAACTGAAGTTTGACCCTGCCATTTTCAAGTTTCGCCACCTCATGCTCGCTGTGCTTGCGCAGTTGCTGTATGTTGGTGCCCAAGCGGGGCTTTGGGGCATTACCATCGACTTTGTTACAGAAATGATGCCAGGCGTGAGTAAGGAAGTAGCCTCCGGAGCTTACCTGGTAGCAGGCACCCTGCTGTTCGTGATCGGCCGCTTCATTGGCACTTTCCTAATGTCTTATATTAAGGACAGCACCCTGCTGGGCGTTTACGGATTGATTGCCGCCGGCCTTTGCCTAATGGGTATTATGCTGGGTGGCGCAGCGGCAGTTTACGCCATTCTTGCGGTCAACTTCTTTATGTCGATTATGTTCCCCACGATTTTTGGGCTGGGCGTCCGCGATTTGGGCAAACATACCAAGCTGGGTTCGTCTTTTATCATTATGGCCATTGTGGGCGGAGCGGTTTTCCCTCCAATTATGGGTATCCTCTCTGAGTCCGTTAACATTCAGGCCAGTTTCTGGATCCCAGTGGTGTCCTTCTTGTTTGTGGCCTTCTATGGCTTCCGTGGCTACATGCACCCTAAAGGGTTTGTGGCGGCGGAATAACGACTGCCCCTTTTCCAACTCAATGGCGCCATCGGGACCACAGATTCCGGTGGCGCTATTGTATTTAGAGCTTTGGACAAACGAAATAGGGTCAATGGCTACCCATTACAGCTACAGGCTTACAGCCTTTGGAGTAAAAATTTTCAAAAAAGGGTAGGAAAAATAAAAAATAACGAAAATAAAACCCTTCTTTTTGATATTTTTAAAAAACAAGCTGCGATATTTACCTTTGGGCTGGTTGAGCCCATAAATACCTGACCCTTCAGGTGCGCAAAATGGAGTGATGAAAGTTGAGGAAGGCATTCTGTTGCTGAAAATGCTAATCCTTTAACACTTCAACTTGCCAATACGATCAAACAGGAACCCTGGTATGAACAAGCTGTTTCTCACGGAGCAATTCAATGATTCGATAAGCGGCGTCGCCTATAAATCAATCCACCAAAAAAAACGCCTGCTGGCCTACTTTGCAGAACATGGCCCTTCTGCTATTGGCGATCTTCGCAGGGCCTTGCACCTTTCGGTTCCCAAAGTCACGGCCTTGCTCAACGAGCTGATGGAGGAGCAGTTTGTCAAAGACTATGGCAAGGACAACTCCACCGGCGGGCGCCCGCCTAACCTCTACGACCTGGCTGCCGAGTCTGCCTATTTTCTTGGGGTGGATGTGCACCGGACCTTTGTAAACATTGCGCTAACCGACTTCCAGAAAAACATTGTGAAAATCAAGGAGCAAGTTCCTTACACCCTTTCCAATACTCAGGAAAGTCTTGATGCCCTTTGCTTGCTCATCAAATCTTTCATGAAGGAATTAGGCCAGTCTCGGGAAAAAATCCTGGGCATTGGTGTCAACCTAACCGGCCGTGTCAACTCAGCTACCGGCTTTAGTTATAGCTTTTTCCACTTTGAAGAGCAACCTCTGAGCGAGGTCCTCAAAGACAAACTTGGCATTCAGGTAGTACTTGAAAATGATTCCCGGGCCATGGCCTATGGGGAGTTTGCAGCAGGAGTGGTTGAGCAGGAGCGAAATGTCTTGTTCCTCAATCTGGATTATGGTATCGGTATGGGCATGGTGCTGGATGGGCAGCTTTACTACGGCAAATCAGGATATTCTGGCGAGGTTGGGCACATGCCGGTCTTTGACAACAACATTATCTGCCAGTGCGGCAAAAAAGGATGCCTGGAGACCGAAGCTTCCGGATGGGCATTGGAGGAACGATTTAAAACCCGTGTCCGCAACGGTGCCACCACTCAATTGGTGCAAAATCAGGAGCACTTGAAGACAATTGACTTGGAAGCTATTATTCAGGTAGCAGAGTCAGATGATGTATTAGCCATCGAACTTATCGCAGAGATTGGTGAACAACTTGGCCGCGGCATCGCTGCACTGATCAACGTATTTAACCCGGAACTCGTTGTGCTGGGGGGTAGTCTTGCTGCTACCGGCGATTATATCCGCTTGCCATTGCTCAGTGCGCTTAACAAATACTCCCTGAGCCTGGTGAGCAATGATACCGCCCTCAAGGTATCCAACCTGGGCAACCGGGCTGGTGTCCTGGGTGCTTGCTTGCTGGTACAGCACAGGTTCCTTGCAACGAAGGCCTAATGCCCAGGCCCTCACAATGTGTTGGAACGGCACAGCCCGTTTCCCTAACAGCCATAAAAGCAAAAATAAAGCGGAGCAGCAGCATCTTCGCCCCTACTCCGCTCCATAAGCGCCTTTATGATCAGGCTATTTTTTGCGCTTTTTCTTTTGCTGTTCCTGAATAGCCTGCTGTTCCTTCAGGGCTTTTTCCAGGCGTTGCTGAAAACCCTTTTTCTTTTTCGGCTTTTGTTTGTACGCTTCCAGCTCCCGGTTGATCTTATCATTGTCGATGATGTAATTCTTGGTGACAATGGTCTGCGTAATATTGATCAGGTTACTGAACAGCAGGTAGCAGGTCAACCCAGCAGCAAAGCTATTAAAGAAACCCATGAACATGATCGGCATGATGTACTGCATGTACTTCATCGCCGGGTTGGCGCCCATGTCCATATGCCGGGTATTGTAGTAGGTGTAGATCAGTGTAGTGATCGCCCAGAGCAGGGTAAACAGGCTGATGTGCGCACCGAAGCCGAATGGGATTTCGAAGGGCAGTTTCCAGAAAATGTCGTATGAAGACAAGTCATTGGCCCACAAGAAGCTCGCCTGCCTGAATTCAATAGAGGCCGGGAAGAAGCGGTACAGGGCGAACCAGATCGGCATCTGAAGCACCATTGGCATACAGCCACCAAGCGGATTCACCCCAAATTCGCGGTACATCTTCATGGTCTCCATCTGCTGCTGCTGCTGATCGTCCTTGTATTTCTCCTTGACCCCCTCCATACGGGGCTTTAGGGCGGCCATTTTCGATTGGGAGTAAAGCATCTTGTAAGTCAATGGATACAGTACGAGCTTCACGACAAAGGTCAGCACCAGGATTACAATACCGGCACTTCCGATAAAACTCGACAGGAAGTTGAACACCGGACGGATAATCCATCGGTTGATGGACCCGAAAATGCTCCAGCCAAAGGGGATCACATCCTGCAAACCGTGCCCCATATTGTAGAGGCGGTCGAACTCATTGGGCCCGACATACATGTGCATGGCAAAAGACTCACTGCCTGAGCGGCCGTAGGGGATTTCTATTTCTGAAACCAACAGCTTGAGGTCTTCGCCTTCTTCAGGCAGCATTTTCGTTTCAAAAGTGCCGCCATCGAAACCATTCTCGGCAATCAGGGACGTGTTGAAGAACTGATTGGCGTTGGACACCCACTTCAGGCGTTGCCCGTCAATCTCCTCTGTATCGTCTCCGGTACAGCTACAGTAGTCCGGGGCGTCATCCATCGGTTTGAAATAAACGGTGGAATAGCGGCGCTCGTAGTCTTCGTTGTGCTCCAGCTTGTCCAGGTAGTTTACCCAGCTCAGCTTGATTTCATCCACGCCCTGAGACACCACGTTATTCAGCTGCTCGAGCTTGATATCGTAGTCAATATTATAGGACCCATCGGCGATGGAATAGGACTGTTCGAAGTAGCCACCGGTAGTCGTTGGCGCACGCAGGACGATGGACTGCTCGTTTTGCTCTGCCACATCGAAATACAAGCCTCCGGTGCTCACACCGCCGGAAGGCAGGTTAGCAATGGGCAGCAAGTATTCAAACTTATTTTTTTCATCTTCCAGGAGGTAGAGCGGCACTTCTTCGGTAGAACCATCCTCCAGGTAGCGGAGTTTTTTGTGGTTCTTGATGAGCACAGAAGTGATGCGCCCGCCCTTTGAAGAGAGATTCACCTTCATCAGGTCATTTTCCAGCACCAGGGTTTGTTCTTCACCATCCGCTGCAGCAGCAAAGGGGCCAAATGCCGCCTGCTGACGAAGGAGGGCCAGAGAATCATCCACGGTTTCCACCAGCTGTACGGCTTCCACGGTGTCCTTAGCTACTGCTTTGAGGCTGTCTACCCGCGCCTGTACCTGCGCAATAGAGTCCTGAAGGGCTTGTTGTTCCTGTATCTCCGCTTCAGTGGGCGCCATAAACTGTTGCCATGCCATCAGCAGGATAAAGATGAGCGTGAGTCCTATTATCGTATTCCTATCCATTCAGATCTTGAACTTTTTTCACCAATGCTGTGCTATTAAATAACTGAAAGTCAAAAAATTAGGCCAAAAATCATGTTCCGGCATGCGCACAGCGCTTCTAGAGCACCGCAAAAGTACAACTTTCAGGGTGCTTGCGGTAAACACAATAGATGTTTATTCAGAATTGTTCGGCCAGCCCGCTAATTTATGAGGCAGGAGTAGCTTCCATGGCTGCTTCCACCGCTTTGTAAGTTTCCAGTGCCACCTCCAGGCAATCCATCGCTTTTTCGAGGTCTTGCTCATTCAGAATGTAGGCAATCCGGACTTCATCGCGGCCCAGCCCGGGCGTGGCGTAGAACCCTTCGCCCGGAGAAAGCATGACGGTAGCCCCTTCGTGCTCAAAGAACTCCAGCAGCCACTGACAGAAATGCTCAGCGCTGCGCAACGGAAATTTTGCAAAGCAGTAAAAGGCACCACCGGGCAGATAGCTCACCACACCGGGCATAGCCTGCAGGCGATTGTAGACTACCTGCCGGCGGCGATCGTAGG
This sequence comes from Phaeodactylibacter xiamenensis, assembly GCF_000759025.1. Taxonomy (GTDB): domain Bacteria; phylum Bacteroidota; class Bacteroidia; order Chitinophagales; family Saprospiraceae; genus Phaeodactylibacter; species Phaeodactylibacter xiamenensis. The sequence continues at coordinate 33,854 of NZ_JPOS01000084.1, forward strand.
CTTCAGTGACCTGACCGAGATAGCTGTCGTCCATGTCAAGGGTGGCTTCCGCCAAAATCTGTGCCAGCCCCGGAGGGCTCAGGCGAAGTTTGGCATAGCGGGTAGCGGCTTCCAAAACACCCTGATTGCGGGTAACCAATGCTCCGATGCGCGCTCCGCAGGCACTGTAGCGCTTGGAAATAGAGTCGACCACGATAACATGATCTTCCAGCCCTTCCAGGCGAAGGGCAGAGTAGAATTCCTTACCATCGTAGCAAAACTCCCGGTACACCTCGTCCACAAACAGGAACAAGTCGTATGCTTTGCACAACCGCCCCAGCTGTGTTAGATCTTCCCGGCTGTAAAAGCAACCGGTAGGGTTATTCGGGTTGGTGATAAAAATGCCCCGGGTCTTGTCCGTGATGACGGCTTCAAAGGCTTCTACCGGGGGTAAGGCAAAACCATCTTCAATATCACAGGTAATAGGCCGGATATTCAGGCTGCCAATCTGCGCAAAGCCATTGTAATTGGCATAAAACGGTTCGGGAACGATAACTTCGTCCCCTATGTCAAAACAAGACAGCATAGCGAACTGAATGGCTTCAGAACCTCCGGTCGTCACAATGATATCGTCAGGCGTAAGCGCGATCTCAAATTTACGATAGTACTCCACCAGCTTTTTACGGTAGCTCAATTGCCCCACTGCCGGGCTGTAAGCCAGTACTTTTAGCTGATTTTCACGCACCTTCTGCAGGGCGTACAATGGCGTTTCTATATCGGGCTGACCAATATTCAGGTGGTACACATGCTTACCGGCATCTTTGGCTTTGTCGGCAAAGGGGACCAGTTTTCGGAAAGGCGACATGGGAACATTTTTGCCCCGGCTGGAAATAGAAGGCATAGCGCTAATGTTTCTTATTAATTAGGGCCAAATATAGATTAATTTGAGTCAGCGGCGACGCCCAGGTGTGTTAAATCCAGACTTTTTGTACGATGCCTACTCCAGGCGGAAGGCTTCATCGGGCAGGTTTCCGAGGACTTCAATCCCGGTGATTTTTCGCTCGACCCGATCGCCACTCAGTTTCAGCCCGTTGTATTCCTGATAATTTTGCCATGGAACTACAAAGCCCGGCGCTTCATCCGCTGCATCGCGGAAGTAAGCCCACTGCCGCACCAGGTGCTCGTCCTGATCCACCCATACCAGGTATTTGTTCTGCGGGGTATCCCCGACTTCCTCGAAGGTCAGCTGCAGGACATCTGCTACTTTCCCGGCCTGCGTGGTATCTACACCCTGATATTTCAAGGTTACGCCAGAGTCCTTGAGCTTAAAAGGCATAAAAACCCAGTAGGCATCATTAATCCAGATGCTTTTGCCTTGTTGTAAGAGATTTTTCAAGCTGTCCGGCTCCGTAATGAGCGCTCCATCCACCCTGGCCTGCCCCTCTCCGGTATTCAGGTTGAAAGCCATGACGGTACTGCTGTCCGGCAGCATCGTGATCCGAACATTGCCGGTTTTCTTATCCCAGAGCAGGGTACGCCGGTTGAAAAAATTCCAGTGGAAGTAGCGGGACTGGTCCCAGGTGCGCCGGCCTCCCATTGCCTCCATCACCGAATCTGCGATGGCTATCGCCTTTTCATCTGATGCACCTGCATTGAAACCCGGGGCTGCCGGATTAGGGTATACCTGCGGTGCTGTCGTAAGTGTATCGTCCGTTTCTCCGGAAGGAGTGCAGGCTGACAGCCCGGCTAAAATCAGGAGTGAAAGTAAGTAGGCAATTCGCATGATTTTTTGTTTTTCACCACAACAGGCCGGAAAAGTAAGGGTTCATGATTTTCAGCTTTTTAGTCTCCCTCAGCTTTTGTCTATGCCACCCTGCAGCTCATCCTGTAGCTTTTGTAAAGCTTCCCATTCCCCGGCTGCTGCCAATGCAGCCTGCCGGGGCCAGGAATCCGGCTTTGCCAGGCCAAACCGTTTGCCAGCCTCATCCAGGATTTCCTGCAGCCGCTCTACGGTCGTATTTGCTAACTCCTTCCAGGTGTAAATTCCACCGGCATTAAGCAGCCCCTCGATTTTTGGGCCGATGCCCTCGATTTTTGTGAGGTCATCCGGGTTGGACGAGCGCCCCATGGCCACTACTAACGTAGGGCCCGTTGACAGCTCTACCCTCCCCTCTCCTTCACCGGCCTGCGCTAATTTGGATTCCAAGATCCGTTTGTCTGCTTCGCAGCTGTTCAGTTTTGCACGGATTTCCTTAAGGGTACCCTCCAACTGCTCGTGCTGATACTTCAGCCCCATGTAGTCCTTTTCCCAGTTGGTGCTCCGGGCCTGTAGTGCAGCATTGTCAACTTCCAGCTCCCGGAGCTTCTTTTTATTGCCACACAGCAAACAGCCAACGATAGCGCCCAGTATAAAAGCCAGGGCAGATAAAATGAGCCACCATAGCCAGCAAGGCTCAAGCGTGGCAAGAAATAGTGTTCCGAATTCCATAGTTGATTTCGTTTTGCTGAGGTTTTTTATTGCGGTTCAATACGGACTTCCACCCGGCGGTTCTGATAGCGCCCCTCCTCCGTAGCGTTAGAGGCAACTGGCTGGGCATCGCCTTTGGAATCCGTGGTAACCTGTGAGGCAGATACGCCGGCTTTTACCAGAAACTGCTTTATCGCTTCTGCTCGGGCCAGCCCCAGGCTTATATTCTGCTCTGCTGAACCTGTATTGTCCGTATGCCCTGTAATCCGCAACGGTTGCCCCGATGACCGTAGCCGTTCGGCCAGCTTAACCAGGAAGGAATCTACTTCCGGAGCATAAACCCGGTCAGCAGAACCTGTGGGAAAACGGATGGACACCCGGTCATCAAGTTGTTCTACAGAATTCTGAGCTTTGGGATCCACCCATTCAAACAATGCGCCCTCAAAAGGTGCAGATTTGGCGTCCGCCGGGGCCTTCACCTGACGGGCGCGCAACTGCAGGCGCGTACTGTCCAGCAGCCCGTCAAACAGCCGGGCTACTTCCTTTGCACGTGCAAGGCCAAGGTTTTCGGAACCGGCCGCTGCTTTTTCACCCTCGAAGTAGAGCCCCGTGATTTCCAGTAATTGCAAGGAGTCGCCCCCCAATACCTGCTTCCGCAAAAAAGCCTCAATACCTGTGCTAATGTAAGCTTCAGTATCAGACCATTTGAAATAAAGCGGGGAATCAGCAACAGCAGCCCGGTTTGCATCAGTGGATTCCGTGATTTCCTGTGGGGCTTCGTCGCAGGCATGGCAAAGCGCTTCATGGCAACCGTTGAAGGTCAGCAAGTAAAACACCAGCCACACTACGATTGCCAGGAGCAATTTTAGTGGAAAAGACATAGCTTCGTTTTGTTTATTGAATATTTGGTTTTCAGAACAGGCAACCCAATGTAGTCGTCTTAATTCAGGTAGCCTGTACTGTTTGTGCTAAGTGCGGGGAGCTATGACTTCTATAGATCAGTCATTAAATTAAGCCTTTTCAGCCGAAAAGTCACTTAAGGATTCGGACTTTTTAGGGCAGAAACCATAAATCTCAAATCATTTACCCCGTTTGTGCCGTTTCTATTAGCTGAATAGTGTACAATAAGGACGAGGCAATGCGAAAAAGTAACACCCGCTATACACATTATGGACAAGATGGAAGCTTTTTACTATTTTTGCACCCAGTTCACAATATCATAAACGAAGTAATAGAATATGTTCGATAGCTTAAGTGACCGGTTAGAGGGGGCCTTCAAAACCCTGAAAGGAGAGAGCAAGCTTACGGAGATTAACATCGCGCAGTCCGTAAAGGAAATCCGCCGTGCTCTCGTTGCGGCCGACGTGAACTATAAAATTGCCAAAGACTTTACAGATACCGTCAAGGAGAAAGCCCTTGGGCAGGAAAACGTCCTGAGTTCGGTGAAGCCCGGTGAGCTGATGGTCAAGATCGTCAACGACGAGCTCGTCAGCCTGATGGGTGGCGAAGCGGCTTCCTTCGACCTGAAAGGCAAACCATCAGTCATCCTGATTGCCGGCCTGCAGGGGTCTGGCAAAACCACTTTCTCAGGAAAACTGGCGCGCCACCTGAAAGTCAACAATAAGAAAAGCCCCCTGCTTGTAGCCTGTGACGTATACCGTCCGGCGGCGATCAATCAGCTTGGGGTGATTGGCGATCAGATCAAGGTGCCGGTGTACAAGGAAATGGAGAACAAAAATCCGGTAGAGATCGCGCTCAAGGGCATTGCGCACGCACAGGCGCATAGCCACGATGTGGTGATCATTGATACGGCCGGGCGTTTGTCGGTTGACGAAGAGATGATGGAGGAAATCTCCAACATCAAAGAAGCGGTGCAGCCTAATGAGACGCTATTTGTGGTGGACTCTATGACCGGGCAGGATGCGGTAAACACCGCCAAAGCCTTCAATGACCGCATCGACTACGACGGTGTGGTGCTGACCAAGCTCGATGGCGATACGCGCGGTGGTGCGGCGCTTTCCATCAAATACACCGTGGGCAAGCCGATCAAGTTTGTTTCCACCGGTGAAAAGATGGACACGCTTGATGTCTTCCACCCCGACCGTATGGCCAGCCGTATTTTAGGCATGGGTGATATCATCTCCTTTGTGGAACGTGCTGAGCAGCAGTTCGACGAGGAGCAGGCCAAGAAGCTGGAGAAGAAGATCAAGAAGAATAAGTTTGACTTCAATGACTTTCTGGAACAGATTGGGCAAATCCGGAAGATGGGCGACCTCAAAAGCCTGATGAGCATGATTCCGGGCATGAGCAAAATGACGAAGAACCTCGATATTGACAATAATGCCTTTAATAAGGTGGAAGCGATCATCTTCAGTATGACGCCTCAGGAACGCGCCAACCCTGAGCTGATGAATACGAGCCGTAAGCGCCGTATTGCCGGTGGTTGCGGGCAGTCGATTGAGGAGATCAACATGTTCCTGAAGCAGTTCGACCAAATGCGGAAGATGATGCACAAGATGAGCAAGATGCCGGGCATGGGCATGGGTGCTCCGGGCGGCAAAGGTGGTACAGCCGGCAAGCGTGGCAAAAAAATGGGCGGTATAGCCCGTCGCCGGGCGAAGCGCAAGCGCTAAAGCTCGAAACAAGCAATAAAAAAAAACGGATGCTCGTTAAGTCGGGCATCCGTTTTTTAGTCGGGTGGTGAAAAAATGCGGCTTAGCTTGCCGGCAAAAAGCGCTTTCCTACTTCAAACGCCTTTTTGATCAGGCGCACATCGGGCAGAACCACAGAACCAGATTCTGATTCAATGCGGTCTTCGTAATCCAGTTCCTCAACAGCCGTATCCTCTCCAATATTCAACTGATGAGAAGCTACATTGAGAAAAGTGTAAGCGGAAAGACTAGCTGCCAGTGCCAGCGAAACGAGTACAGTACGGGTGTTTGGCTTTTTCATTTCCTAGATTTCTAATAAGTCACTGCAATAATACAGATTTTCTACCAGCATGTCCAGCAGAATCGACGAAAGTGCCTGTTTTTCGGACACATTTCTGCATCAATGACGGATGCCTTGAGCAAAAAGTTGCACGCTATTTAAAATTTAACACCTCCACACTTTGTCAGTAAGCTAACATATCCCTATTTTCATTCCAGAAATTAAATAAAACACCATTTAGTATGAAAAAACTTTACCAACTGCTGGCAATATGCTGCCTTGTTAGTTTGGCTGCCAACCCACTGATGGCACAGATTCCAAACGATTCTCCGATTCCGGTCGACGTCTTTTTTGAAGTGCCTGGTACAGGCTTGACCCGGACGATCGGAGACTACACTTCTGTAAGTAACTCTACAGAATGGGGTACACAACCACTCCGCACCACCGTATCCGCAGAAGTAATGTGGGTCGATGATGATGATATCGCAGGCGATGGTATGGATACCTTAGGTTGCGACACCTCTACCATGGTCGACTACACGGACAAAATGGTTTTGATCCGCCGTGGAGGTTGCTTCTTCAGTGATAAAATCTACTACGCTCAGCAAGCAGGTGCCATTGCTGTGGTCATTGTTAATGCAGACGGTAGTGATGCTACCGGAGGTATGGCGGCTGGTGACGAAAAAGGGTTAGAGGTAACCATCCCATCTGTTTTCCTGAACGATCCGGGCGAAGCTGCCGGCTTCATTGAGGCATTGGATGCTGGTGAAACCGTAATCGGGACTTTCCAGGTACGCGGATTCTTTGGTGACCTGGGGCCTGACCGCTACGGGACGCCGCTGGCTCAGGTAACTCCTTTTGAGAACATCTCAGTAGACCTTCTGAACCTGGACCCGATGGAACCGGTCCTTGATGTCTCTGCCAGCGTTGACATCATCGCTCCGGATGGCACAGAAACCAAGCTGACCGCTGAGGTGGATACCATTAATCCTGATGTCATTCACACCTTTGAGTTTGAGCCTTACACACCCGCTGAAGTGGGTACCTACGAGATGTTGTACACCAACTCTTTGACCGCGGATACCCTGCGGCGTCAGTTTGCTGTTACGGACTTCACCTTCCAAATGGACAATGGCAATATCCCGGAATGGCCGGTGGACAGCTGGATTGCCACAACCAGCGAGGGCTTCGTCGAAGACTTGCTGACTTATGACTTTGGCAACTACTTTGAGACCAATGACCAGGGTGCAATGGCTACACATGCCACTTTCTCCCTTGGCAACCCGGATTCTATCCGCACGGGCTTCAACGATGCTGACATTTTCTTCCTGACGCTGTTTGACACAGATCCCGATGGAGATGGTCAAAGCGCTACCGGTGATGAAATCGACTACTCGACCTTCGAGATTGTAGGACAGGCGGTTTACATCCTGAACGGTAACGAAGAGCCTTATGACCTCCTTACCGTGGAATTCCCTGAGCCGGTCGAGCTGAAAGCCAATACCGGCTACCTGCTCATGGCACAGTATAACGGTGTAAATGCCGCACTCGGTATTCCACCATGGTACACTTACGCGGGCAATGAAGCTTACCCTGGCTTAAGCACCATGACTTTCACAGATCAGCTTTATACTGGTGGCTGGGCTGGCGACTTCCGCGCAGTGGTTCGCCTGCACCTGAATGGCTTCAGCGTGGACGCAGAAGACATTACTCTGGCGGACAACAAAGCGACGGTTTTCCCTAACCCCGCCAACGAGACCTTCCAACTGGAGCTGCAGCTGGACGAATATGCAGATGAGGTACGCGTAGCACTGGTAGATATGTTCGGCAGAGTGATCGAGCGCAATGTCTACGAAGGCGTGAAGGGCGGCACTTATACCTTCAATACCGCTAACCTCGCCGCTGGCACTTACTTCCTGGGTATTCAAACCCCGGAAGGACAAGCGACTAAGCGGATTGTGGTCATCCACTAGGTGAACGACTCACGTTCCTAAAAACAATGGGCTCAGCTGGTCACGTACCGGCTGAGCCCGTTTTTATTGAAAGTTTTTTTTTCAAATATAGTCCCTAGACCAGCCGGCTCCGCCCCTGCGGAATCGCCTGAATCAACTTCTTCGTGTATTCGTTCTGAGGGTTTTCATAGATTTCATCGCTGTATCCTTGCTCTACAATCTTACCGGCATTCATAACGATCATGCGGTCAGACATGAACTTGACCACCGACAAATCATGCGAAATAAAGATGTAGGTGAATTTGTACTTTTCCCGGAGCTCCATCAACAGGTTCAGCACTTGCGCCTGTACGGAGACATCCAAAGCAGAAACGGACTCATCACAAATAATGAACTTGGGGTTCAATGCCAGCGCCCGGGCAATAGCGATGCGCTGCCGCTGCCCTCCCGAAAACTCGTGCGGATAACGGTCAAAGTACTGAGGCGGCATGCTTACCGTTTCCAGTAACTGCAATACCCGGTCCCGCCTTTCAGCGTCTGAGCTGTACAGCCCGTGTACCTGCATGGGCTCCATAATCGCCTTACCGATGGTCATACGGGGATTGAGGGAAGCGTAGGGGTCCTGAAAAATAATCTGCATATCCTGCCGCAACGGCTTCCAGTCTTTTTCTGAAAGATCGAGGAGGGATTGCCCTTTGTATTCCACCCGGCCACTGCGCACCGGTGCCAAGCCGAGGAGGCTCCGCCCGAGAGTCGTCTTCCCGCAGCCCGACTCTCCAACCAGTCCGAGGGTTTCTCCGGGGTAAACTTCAAAGCTCACGTCGTCCACGGCGCGGATGAAGTCTTTGGGCTTGCCCCAAAAGTTGTGCCTGGCCGGAAACCATGTTTGCAGGTTACTGACTTTCAGGATGGGCTCCTGTTGCTTGAGTACCCGGCTCCGGCGAAGCTGTTCCATGGCAGGCACCCGCTGCCCACGGATTACGGCCTCAAGGGTGACGGCTTTTTCCAGGATTTCCACTGCACCGTCATCCGATTTTTTCACTTCCATAAAGTCACTGACCACAGGCAGGCGCTTGAGCCGGTAGTTGAGCGGCGGGCGGCAGGCCAGCAAGCTTTTGGTGTAAGGGTGTTTAGGGTTGGAAAAGAGGTCCTCTACCCTGCCCTCTTCGACGATTTTCCCCTTGTACATCACTAATACCCGGTCGGCAATTTCGGAAATCACCCCCAGGTCGTGCGTAATAAAAATGACCGATGAACCCAGCTCTGTTTTCACCTTCGCCATGAGCTCCAGAATCGCTTTCTGTACCGTCACATCAAGGGCGGTAGTGGGCTCGTCGGCAATAAGCACGCCCGGCTTGCAGCTCATAGCCATGGCAATCATGACCCTTTGCTTCTGCCCCCCGGACAGCTGGTGGGGATAAGCCTGATAAATACGGGCAGGGTCTGGCAGCTGCACTTCGTCAAATAAGGCCAGGGCACGGGTTTTGGCTTCGCTTTTGGAAAGCTTCAGGTGGTGGCGCATCCCTTCAGCAACCTGCTCGCCACAACGGAAAACCGGGTTTAGGGATGACATAGGTTCCTGGAAAATCATGGCAAGTTCGCTGCCCCGGTAGTGCCGCATCGATTTCCTCGGCAGCTCCTGTAAATTCACACCAGCGGGCGTTTCTTCCGGGAAGTACCCAACGGTCCCTCCCAGAATCCGGCCCGGGGAAGGAATCAGCCGCATTAGCGATAAGGCCGTGACAGACTTGCCAGAGCCCGATTCCCCTACGATACCCAGTGTCTCGCCCCTGTAGAGGTCAAAACTGACCCCATCCACCGCACGGACTTCGCCCGCATCAGTGAAGAACGAAGTTCGCAGGTTTTTTACCGCTAAAAGTTTATCTTTAGTCATGCGTCCATTTTCCTTCCTTAAGTCTATATTGAGATTTCACCTTTTGGGTGCATTCGCTCCAAAAACGGATTCTCAACACAGCCTAAACAAATTGCAAAATAAAAAAAATCATCATGCAACGACTGCTTATCCTGCTGCTTGTTTGCAGCGGACCTTTTTTCTCCCGGGCCCAGGACAGCCTCAATATGACCGCCCTTTCCGTGTGGGATGACAACAGCCTCCCCTCCCTTGGATCGCTGAGCTACAATGATATCTGGGGATATACCGCCCCGGATGGCCGGGAGTACGCCATTTTGGGCAATGTGGGCACCACCGTATTTTTTGACATTACCAGCCCGGAAGCGATCGTGGAAGTCGGCCGTTTCCCCGGTCAGCTCAACTCCATTTGGCGGGATTACAAAACCTATGGCGAATACGCCTACATGTGCGCAGACCAGGGCTCCGAAGGGCTGACCATCTTCGACCTGCGCCAACTGCCGGATACAGTGATTCAGGTCTCCCAGAGCACCGAATTCTTTACCCGGGCCCACAACATCTTTATCGACGAAGCTAACGGGCGGCTGTACGTAGCCGGCGGCAACAACCCTTCGAATGGTGTTACCATCCTCGACCTCACTCAAAACCCGGCTGCCCCTACCCTTTTGGGCAATCCCATACTGCCGGCCGGAGGGTACATTCATGACATCTTCGTCCGCGACAACATCGCTTATTGCTCCCATGGTACAAGCGGGTTTTCTATTTACGATCTTTCTGATCCCACCACTCCGGTCACCATGGGCACCCTGAGCAACTATCCTGAGCAGGGGTACAACCATTCCAGCTGGCTTCATGGGGATGGAGACCACCTCGTTTTCGCAGATGAAACTTTTGGGCGCAGCCTGAAAATGGTCGATGTGAGCGACCCGCTGGAAATGGAGGTCGTTGACCTTTTCAAATCAGAATTGCTGGCACCACAGGCGACCGGCTCTATCGCGCACAACCCTTTTATCCGGGGAGATTATGCCATTATTTCCTACTACCACGAAGGGGTGCAGGTTTTTGATATTAGTGACCCGCTGAATGTGACCTCATTTGCCTACTACGACACCCATCCACAGAACACCAACTATCAGGGTTACGATGGCTGCTGGGGCGTTTATCCGTTTTTCCCTTCCGGTACGATTATCGCTTCTGATACTGAAAATGGGTTGTATGTCCTTCAACCGGAGGGCTGGAGCTTTGAAAGCGAGCCGGTCTTCTCAGCCAGCCTAAGCCAAAGCGGAAGCGTGCAGCTTTGCGAAGAGGAAACACTCACCCTCTCTGCCACCATCGCCGGGGAGGGCTGGGTGTGGGAAAACAGTGGTACGCCCCTACCCGATGATCCAATGGCAAGCCTGACCATTCAGGAGCCCGGGCAGTACTACCTGGTCAACAATACCGGGACCTTCCCGACCTATTCCGATACCCTGACGGTCAGTATCACTGAGCTGCCTGCCTTTACAGGGCTGGAAGCAGCCTATACTTTCTGTCCCGGCGTACCCATGGAAATTGCCTTTGATGCGGAGCCGGACTTTGATTCGATCCTGCTTTTGCAACAACCGGGCAGCGTATTGATTGAGAATACCGATATGGAGTCCTTTCTCCTTCCCACACCTGGCAATTACAGCTTCCTGGGCATTCTGGATGATTGTACAACCGAGTCTGCTGTCCTGGAAGCTACTCGGTTGCCCGCCGCGCCCGCACCGGAGTTTCAGCCTTTCATCCCGCCACTTTGCGAGGGAGACAGCCTGATCCTTAGTGTGGAGCAAAGCCCGGGTTACGTCTACACCATTACTGACCTTGGGCTCAGCTTTACGGATACGAGCCTGTTATTGATACCAGCTGATGTGTACGAAATTACTGCCAGCAACGGACAGTGCGACACGGCATTCATCGTGGGTGAAGTGCCAGCCTCCCTGCCTGCCCCTGGTATTCAGCAGGTGGAGGACACGCTGTATTGCGACCTGACGAACAGTGGCTTATTTATCTGGCTGTACGAAGGCGTACCGGTAGATACCACTACAGTGCCGTATTTCCTGCCGAACGAGGAGGGTACTTATCAGGTGGGCGCTCAAAATGAGGCATTCTGCTGGGGGTATTCTGAACCAATTGAGGTGATGCTTAGCAGTACTGAGGATGCGCAACTTCAGCAACTCCGGATTTTCCCTAACCCGGCGTACGGGGAGCTCTTCCTCGAAAGCCCGGTGAGGATTGAGGGGATTCAGGTTTTTAATGCACAGGGGCAGCGGGTTTTACAGTCCTCGGTGTATGCCGGGCCGCTTCCGACAGGCCAATGGGCGGCAGGGCCTTATTTTATTAGTATCAAGCGGGAAGGGTTGCCCTGGGTGCATTTGAAGTTTATTAAACGGTAGGGTTGTTATACAATTATTAGACGAGGAAATCTATGCCTTATTGCACAGGAAGAACATGCGACTTCTACGAAGTCGGGCTGCTAATTGTTTTCCGGGGTTAGTAAGGTTTGACTTCTACGAAGTCAGCCGTCTTGAGCAAGGCGGATCGCTGCGAGGGCCTGATCCACTGACCGTCGGCAAATTGATTGGACTGCTGAAAGCTGGAACGTTTTGAATACGCTGTGCGCTGCTGGTGGTAATAGGTTGGAATTCTACGAAGTCAGTCATCTTAGGCAAGGCGGTTCGCTGCAAGGGCCTGATTCACTGACCGTCGGCAAATTGATTGGACTGCTGAAAGCCGGAACGTTTTGAATACGCTGTGCGCTGCTGGTGGTAATATACGAAGTCGCTCCCTCTTTTTCGGTGAGGCAGCATAGAGGTCTGAATTACTGCCCTTCGGCAATTAGCAAGCAGGAAGGTGCTCCGAAATATTTCGGCGCCTTTCAACAGGTGCTGCTTGTAACGCTAGCTACCTGGGAAATTGAATTAAAAAGCCCGCCCTTCGCACTGTTGCGAAGGGCGGGCTTTGCTTTAGTCAGGAACAGGATGCTACCTTAGGATTGTCACGTCGCCTTTGATGATCTCTCCACCACCAATATCCAATCGAAGGATAAAGTAGTAGGTACCGTCTGGAAGGTTGGTGCCATCCATATTCTCGCCCTGCCAGTCGTTACCGTATGGCTGAGCCTGGAATACGATGTCTCCCCAGCGGTTAAAGACGATCAATTCGTTATTCGGATATTCATCCGGGTTCAAAATCAGCTGGTCAAAGATCAGTGCATCATTCAAACCATCGCCGTTTGGTGTGATACCATTAGGCGTTTCGATTTCCATGCTGTCGCGCTGTATACTTACCTCAACGGAAGCGCTATCGCAAAGGGTTGGACAATCCGCGTTGCAGATGACGTAGCCGAAGGCATCTTGTGCAGGACCGAAGAGGTTGGTGGTGAGGGTGTAGGTTACATCACCGTCTCCCTGATCCGTCACATCGCCCAGTGTTGGCTCACTGGTGAATTCAAAAGTGACACCTGGAACGCCGGTCAGGATATCGTTGGCCAGCAGAACTGCCTGTGCCTGATTTGAGCCCTGATCGACCGTCATGATATCATTTGCGGCATCCGGTGCCAATTGTGGTTCAACCGTAATAGTGCTTGAGCTAAAGTCAGGGCAGCCATCCTGTGAAAGGCTCCAGGTCAGTTCTACCAATTCCTTGCCCAGTCCGGTAACCACCGTAGCACTCAGGGAGTCTGACTGTAGTGTGCCAATACCGCTATTGAGGGTCCATTGCCCGGTCACCCCATCCGGCAGATTTGCACTAATGAAGGCATTGCCATCACAAGACACGCTATCGACTTGTGCCAGTGCGTCCGGCAGACTGTCGTCAGGCAGGATGGAAACCACTTCAGATGTATCAGAACAACCGGTATTCGTATTCGTCACGATAAATAGGTAATCGCCAACTGCATCGACCGTAGCCGTCAGATTGGTAACCGGCACCGGAGGCAGCCCCATGCCGCCCACTGCTACCCATTCGTAATCGTAGATCATACCTTCAGAAGAACCGGTACCATCCAGGGTAAGGGTATCGCCACAGCCCAGGATATTGTCCGGAGCCGCACCCACAGCAATTGGCGTTTCGGGATCAAGCTCCACCGCTACCGTATCCATAGCTTCGCAACCATTGGTAGGGTCTGTTACGGACAGGAAGTAGGTGCCCGCAGCGTCTACATCCACCAGGAAGGAACCGGTAGCCGGGGTAATATTGCCCGCCATGCTTGTCCATTCGATGTCAAACTCACCGTTGTTACCGTATAAAGAGGCATCAAGTGTAACGGTTTGACCAGGGCAGCCCAGGAAGTCAGGCATGGCAATTTCGCCTTCCGGTGCAGTAGTATCGGCAGCGACTTCAAAGATCACAGTGGAATCACAACCATTCATATTGGAAGTCAGCGTCAACTGATAGGTACCCGGGGCATCTACATTGGCAGTCAGGGTGCCGTCATTAGGCACGATGGTCCCACCGTTGTCAACACTCCAGACTGTTGTGAAATCATTCGCATCACCCGTTGGTGCTGCACTCAGCAGGACATTCTCTGTGATACAGGTAAAGTCTTCGGGTACTTCCAGCTGTACAGCCGGCGGATTCGTGTCCTCACTAACTGTAAGCGTATCTACCGTTGAGCAGCCATTTATCGTATTTGTCACCATAAACTGGTACTGGCCCGGTGTGGTGACTTCAAGCGTTGGGTCCGTGCCCAGCTCCATACCATCGATATCCATCCAGCTGTAAACGGTTGTGTCAGGCTGGAAAGTAGAACCAGAAGCGTCAAGAGCAATGGTCGACGCGGTACAAGTCAGTGACGGGGATTCATCGGCAAATTCGATATCGGGGAATTCGCGGATGTCGTTCACGATTAAATCATTTTCACCAACACAGCCTGTAGTCGTATCTGTAACCATCAGGTTATAAGTACCTGGCGCCAAAATACCAACTGTGGTAACATCGCCATCAAAAAATACGCCCGGAGACCATTCGTAAACCAAATCAGTTTCCTCAAACAGTTCAGGATTAGCAAGGCTTATCTCCACATTAATGGTATCAGGCACATTGCAATCGTAGTCTATCACACCAATATCGGTTGGTTCGCCGAATACAATTGTTGGGGTCTCTCCCTCTACGGTCACCTGGACAGGTGAAGAACCAGCGGAACAGCCGGATTCAGAATTAAGGATACGCAAACGATATATCCCTTCATTGGTGACTTGGGCTGTCAATGCATCCGGACCGATGGCCAGCGTGTCGACAACAGTACCCTGATCAATTACCTGCCAAATATAAATCAAGTTATTGCCAGTATCAGAGCCCGTTCCATCCAGTGTATCTATCGGGTTAAGACAGTCTAGTAAGATTTGGTTCTCAACCACCACCGCCGTTGGCGTATCCTGATTGTCTTCCACCACCACGGTATCTGTCACCGCACAATTAGAAACCACATTTGTGAGGGTCAGCACGTAGATACCGGGCTCATCCGTCTGTACAGTTTGCCCGTTCAATGGAGAAATCAGGCTACCTTCAATCGCAGACCACTGATACTGCACCGTCACTGTACTATCGCTGACTGTGGAGCCGGTGGCATCCAGCATGACCTGCAGGTTGTTGCAATCCAGAGACAACACATCCTCGGCCAGTACGATTTCGGGCGCATCATCCAGGTCATCGACCTCTCGGGTGAGAACGGTTTCACAACCGGTGATATCATTGGTGACGGTTATGGTGTACACTCCGGGTTCTGTTACCCGGGCGATGGTATCGCCCTCGATAATGGAAATACTGTTCCCCCAATCTATGGTGAATGTACCCGGATCCAGGTCCACACTTGCCGCAAAGGTTACCGTATCCCTGTTACAATTCAGGTTTTGAGCCGGGGTCAGGGTCACCAGCGGAGGCATCGTATCCTGTACAACGAGGACGGTATCGGTGGCTACACAGCCCGAAAGTGTGTCGCGTACTGTTAGCACATAAAGCCCTGGTGCGCCAACCGGCTCTGTGATATTATCGCTCACATCACCCAGGGACAAGCTTCTCCAGTTGTAAGTCACGTTTGGCCCCTGTCCGGAAGCAGAGCCATCCAGCAAAGCTGTCTCACTGTCGCAACTGATCAGACCATCCACTGCAGCAACAGCGGCAGGGGGGATAGTATCGTAAACTACGGTAACCATATCTGTAGCCGTGCAGCCGGTTGCCTCATCGGTAATGGTGAGGTTAAAAGTACCCGGTACGGTGACCGTTGGCGTGAGCAGGTCTTCCGTTCCAGGGGCCAACTGACCACCATCGGGAGAACTCCAGTCGGCTAACACAGCATTGGGGTTGGCGTTGGTGACAACCGCATTCAATTGCACCTCATCTCCATTACAGTTGATGGCTGCGTCCTGATCTATCATAACCATAGGCAGCTCCGCCTCTGCTGAGACCACCGTGGAATCCAGTGCGGCACAGCCGTTTTGATTATTGATAACTTCAAAGAAGTACGTACCAGGCGTGGTGGTAGAGAAAGTCTCTCCACTGGCCACTTCCATACCGGTATCATCCAGCCATCGGGCTGTATAATCAGCGATATCTTCTGCTACAAAGCCGTTCAGGTTGGCCGCATCATTACAGCCGACGAATACAGAATCTGTACCAGGGCTGGCCAAAATGAACGGAGGCGTGGTATCAATATCTATGGTAATGGAATCCGTAGCACTACACCCGCTATCAATAAATGAAGTCGTAATCACGTAAGTACCGGAATCCGAGGCCATAATTTCCCTGGTATCTGCAGTGAAACTATTTGGCCCGGTCCAGCTATAATCCACGTTGTCCTCCTCTACTACGGAGAGCATAATGGAGGGGTTGTTACAGTCAATTTGTCCTGGATCTGCCTGCTCAAACTCGACTAATGGCAGTGCAGGTGCCAGCAGTTCCAGCGTATCAGTAATAAAACAG
Source organism: Phaeodactylibacter xiamenensis (assembly GCF_000759025.1). Taxonomy (GTDB): domain Bacteria; phylum Bacteroidota; class Bacteroidia; order Chitinophagales; family Saprospiraceae; genus Phaeodactylibacter; species Phaeodactylibacter xiamenensis. The sequence goes on from NZ_JPOS01000084.1 coordinate 49,992, forward strand.
CCGCTGCTGTCATCCCGAACCTCAAACGTAAATACCCCCGGCCCGATGGCCAGCAGGAAGCGGCTATCTGTGGCACCGCAGATTTGCCCGCCCTGAGAAGCGGTCCATTCGTATACCACATTCGGGTTTTCAGACACCTGTGTAGCCATCGCACTGATGAAGTTGGCAGTGCTGCAATCCCCGCAATTTGCGATACGGTCAGGGCCAACATCTACAAAAAGATCGGCTCCTCCCACCGGTACAGTAATGGTGTCGGTAAGCGAGAGCCCGGAATTATCGAGGATGGTCACCACCACATCACCTGCACAAAGGAATCGTGCGGTATTGCCAAATTGCGGAGGCGCCGTTTCCCAGCTGAAGGTGTACGGAGGCACGCCACCGGAAACGACAAGTTGTACTTCTCCGTCACAAACACCAGGACAGCTTACTGCCGTAATGATTGTGGTATCAAGGAAAAGTTTATCATTGATGCAGAGTTCTGCGGGTAAATCCAGCAGGCTGCCTGGCCCATTGGCGGTGGTCACCGTTGGGTTGGGAATCTCATTGACAGCTATGGAGTAGCAGGTATCGGCAGGCCCAAGCAGTTCAAAGCACATTTCAAAGATAATGGCTGAATCTACTGCAAACAATGGCTCTGCACTCATAAAGTCTATACAGGCAGCACCTACCGGCTCAGCATCCAGATCAAAGTTCAGGTTGGGGATGAGCCCGGGATCAATAAATTCAGTAAAGTTGAGGGAGCCTGGCGCCCAGTTGATACAGAAGCTTGCCCCCGTGATATCTTCAAACTGCCCGACCTGGAAGGGTACACAAACGGTATCCCGAAGGTCCCCTTCTACCTGGCCTCCCACCAGCCAGAAACCATCAGGGCTGAGAATACAGTAGTCGCCGCCGATGCCAGTCAATCCGACATCTTCGTTATTGGAACTGGAAGTGATAACCTCGGCCACAAGCGGGTCACTGGCAATTTGAACCAGGTCACAAGTACCAGCCAGGTTTTCATCATCCGGAATTTGGAAACAAAGGGTAAAAATAGAGGTCCCATCTGCCAGGGTTACAGGCGAAGGAGGGTTCCAGTTGTCAAACAGAATCTGACCATTACCGAAGCCCAGGGCATTCAGTGCCGCAGCACCGTTGGGAAGGTTAACATTCTGAGGGCCAACTCCAATCAGATATTCCAGGTTTTCAGGTTCCCACACGATACTGAACCGCATGTCCTCCACATCTGTGAAATTAGTTACAGTGAAGTCAAAGCAAAGTGTATCCCCTGGCTGTCCTTCCAGCCCACCGGTAAGTTCCATCACTATGCCCGGAGGCTGATTAACGGTTACTTCGCAGTTGGTAGGGTTGATCCCGATATTGGGGCCGTTGCTGATTTGCCCAACATCCGCATTATTATTGATAAACTGGAAAGGGCTGTTGCCACCGAGTCCGATCACATCAAAGCAAACCTCGAAAATGACATCACCCTCATTACGGGTTTGAGCAGAGCCATCCCACTCAAAGCCTAAAATACCATTCTGAGTATTCAGTTCATTAAAGCCCGTAGCGTTAAGCCCAGGGAGGTTAAAGCCCTGTACGCCGGTATATTCCAGAATGCTGGTGTTCCACTGCATGAGGAAGCCCAGGTCGGTTACGTTTTGAAAGTTGCTGCCTGCTTCTACGGCTACACAAATCTGATCATTAACGGTTACCGGTGCGCCGCAGTTAGCGACCACCTGCACACCCTCAGGATTGCAGGTCCCCACCTCGATAATTCCAGGATTTTGGCCAACCTGGATGTTGGAGAAGCCGTTCATAAAATCATTCGTTGCTTCCGGGCGGAAGAAAGGCTGTCCGGGCTGCACGTCAGCAATGGACACATCAATATCTCTGGAGCAAGACCCCGGTTTAAGCCGGAGGCACAGTTGGAATATCAGTGTGGAGTCTGCCAGGGAAAGCAGGTTGGCGGGAGGTGGAGCCCCCCATGAAACTGTAATGCTGCCTTCCTGTACCCCCATAGCCGATTCCGGATTGCCAATATTGCCTGGCCCGAAGTTAGGCAGGTTTTGCGGGATAATCACGCTTTCAAAAGTAGCCAGCGTGGAGTCCCACACCACCGGGAACTGGAAGGAAGACAAGCTGTCGAGACCAGTTACGGAGAAGTCAATACAGACGAGGTCGCCCTCATTACCCTGCCCGCTGCCTATATCAATGATAAAGGGGCGAACGCATGTAGATACGAATGCCGGCTCCACAAAAGTTTGTGTATTGACACAGTTACTGTTGTCTTTAGTGGTGTAGCGGTTGGGGCCAACGGTTACTGTTGTAGAGCTGCCGTAGGTGCCAATTGCCCGGAGGCAAAGTTGAAAGATAACCGGCCGGCAGGTATTGTCACAATCGTCGAGAGTCACCCCTTCGCCATCGTTAATCGTACTGCAATCCTCAACTTCCCACATCATATTGAGGGAACCGGCGCTGGTTTCGGTGAAGTTGGCCGCACTCAGACCGGGCAGGTTAAACCCTGTGACCTGAACAAATTCGAAAGCGGTGGAGTCCCAGAGAATGTTGAAATCCGTTGTAGCGATGTTGGAGAAGTTTTGCACCGTGACATCAATGCAAATCTCTTCATCAAGACATGGCGGATTTTCCGGCTGTTCAAAGTACATCGTGTAAGCCACATTTTGGGCCTGCAACGCAAGTACTCCCCCGAAAAAGAAAAACAAAGCAAGGGAAAGAAGTCTTTTTTTCATGAGGATATGGAAATTGGGAAGTATGATCTGAAAATTCATGGGACTTTCACAATTTTTAGTGGGCCACCATACCTGGTGTTGGTCCGTTAGAGTATAGCAGTATAAGTGTTTGTTGTTGTTCGGCCATTAGGTCTAGCGATAAAGCGACATCGTCAGGTTGATTTCATGGGTGGCACCTGCCGAGGGCCCAAAGGAGCTGAAGGAATAGTCAAAACCATAGCCGATTCTGAAGGTATTCTCGTAACCAGCAAGGTCACCCAGCATCACACCTGTTTCAAGGTGAGCATTACCCGCTGTTGAAGCACCAGCGCCTACCCAAAAGTTGACCGGGGTAAAGTAGCGTAGGTTAAAATCTACGTTTGTCGGCGCACCCTCAGTGTATTTAATCCATACCGAAGGCTCAAGGAAGCTATTGTCATTCAGGAAGGCATAAAAGCCGAACATACCATAATAGTGCTGCACCCGCTTCGTACTGTACTCCCCTTCTTCATTCTGAAAGGTCAGGTCGAGACCGAACACCTGAGGGACAGACAATCCACCGTAGATCATATTGTCATTACGGCCTACCATCCGGTAGTAATAAAGACCAACGCCAACGTCCGGGAAGAACTGGGACTGATCAGTCGTGCCCACGATATCTCCCTGTTCGCGCAAGCGAATCTGGGAAGCATCAACGCGGAAATTCACCGCGCCGGCGCTAAGCCCCACGACAAAACCACCCGTCTCCGGATCACCGGAAACAATACCGGCAATACGGCCATAGGCCCCGGTAAACCCGGTTGGCCCGGTTTGGTCATTGATCACATGGCCGCCGGCCATGAACGTAACGCCTGATCCGCGTGTATGTATATAGGAACCTCGCAGGGTCTGAGTGGTGGGCGCATTTTCCAGACCCACCCACTGGGCACGATAGGAAGCGCCGAAGGAAATGTTTTGGCCAAAGGCGAGGAAGTCGCTCTCAACAGCAGCAGGATTGATCACCGTGGCATTCTCACGGTACTGCGTAAATAAGGAAAGCTGCTGAGCATTAAGGCTGGCAGCCACTGTGAGAACCAGGAACAATAGCTTGTACTTAAGTCGCGTCATGGGATGAGTTTTTGAGATGCGCAAATTTAGAAAATTTATACGCTCGAAAAACGAATGATCTGTCATTAATTATAAAAAATAACATATAATAAAGTCCAAGATGCGTAAGGAAGTGCAGTACAAACAATTGAACAGGTGAGGGTAGCGTGCTATTCACTAATAACGGTGAATAAACAGCGCACATATAAGGTCATAAGGAAATGGCGGGAGCCCCGGTATTCCAACCTCAATCCAACAATATGTAGTTCTGTACCTCTAAAGCTCTTGGTGGCTGAACGTCAACAGCAGGTCATAATCCAAAACGTAAAGTACGCCTTCTTATTTCCTGTAGTTCTGCACAACCACTAACGCTTGAAAGAAAAACATCCACTGAGGAGATTTTTACTCCCAGACCATCACCTTTGCGCACAGCAAATGTCCGGGTTTTCCAAGCGAGACCAAATTTAGGCGTTTGGTTTTAGATTAGTGTATTTTATCTATGATAATTTTAGCTGACATTAGGGTGCCTTTTATCACCCTGGTCAACACAACACAACACAACACACTATTAATCAGCCTTATATACAACATTGAAAATTGGTCATACCTAAAGAATCCACGAATCTCCCCGAAGTGTGCAATGATTGAAGTAAGCGACGACATGGCATAAAGCAGCAAGAGGCTGCACGGAAACAAGCAGCCCCGAAAAAAAATCCTAAACTACGTTTAACGGGATAAGTAAGAAGAACTTTTGGTAATCTTTGGATCGGGCTCATTGGAGACCGCATAGGTAAAGCCCTTATGCAAAGCATAGCCTCCATAAGAGCCGTCTTTCCGCAAGGCGAGAAAACACACCTGGAATTCTTCGTAGTTTTTCTGCTTTTTTACCACGCGTTCCACCGCTGCCCTGCAGGCTTCTTCTGCTGTACGGCCCTGCCGCATCAGTTCCACGACAAGAAAAGAGCCACACACCTTGACAATTGCTTCTCCCATACCCGTAGCCACCGCACCACCAATTTCATTATCGACGAATAAGCCTGCGCCGATAATCGGCGAGTCTCCTACCCTGCCATGCATTTTGAAGGCGAGCCCGGAAGTGGTACAGGCTCCGGAGATATCTCCCTGCTTGTCCATAGCAAGCATACCAATCGTATCGTGGTTTTCAATATTGATAATGGGTTGGTATTTAGCTTCTTTTTGCCAGTCTTTCCAGGCTTGCTCCGCTTCCGGTGTGAGCAGATTTTCTTCCTGAAAGCCATTCTCCAGTGCAAACTGACGGGCACCTGCGCCTGCAAGCATGACATGCGGCGTCTCCTCCATGACCTTGCGCGCTACTGAAATGGGATGCTTGATATCCTGCAGAAAGCAAACCGAACCGCAATCTCCCGCAGCGTTCATAATACTCGCGTCGAGTGTAACTCGCCCGTCCCGGTCCGGCCGTCCTCCATACCCCACAGACATGTCTTCAGGGTCCGCTTCTACGGTCATCACGCCTGTTTCCACCGCATCCAAAGCGGACTTCCCGGCAGTCAGGGCCGCCCAGGCTGCCCGGTTCGCATTGACATTATTCCAGGTAGAGATTACAACCGGGGCTTCGGCTTTTTTCTCACTTTCAGCCCGAAGCAAGGAAGGGGCAACGGTTAGCCCAATGGCGCCCCCTAGCACTTTTTCTATGAATTTTCTTCTGGAAGACATATGCGTTTTGGTTAATACTTGGTCAAGGGAAACTGCTCCGGGCATATTTCTGTCACGGGAAAGGTACAAATTCTTTTGAAAAATTATTCAAAAGTTGAACACTCCGGTAGCAGGTGAGGGTGTAATTGCAGGTACGGTAAGGTTTTCAGGCAGAGGCTTTTTGGCGGGAATACGCAGTTGCTTTAGCCATTCGAAAAGTGGCTTGTAGGCTTCGTCCAGACTTTTAAGCTGTTCAGTTTCAACGCTGCCCTGACAAACCACCGGTTCATCGGTTAGTTCGCCATCAGCATCCGTATCCAGCACTGGGCAACCCAAACGCCCCAAAGAACCTGATAACTTTGGGCAGTGGTCGTCCAAATCTGCTAACCCATCGCTGTCTGAGTCCGGGCAGCCTTGGGTTTGTTTGCTGCCCTGGGTATTAGGGCACCGGTCCTCCCGGTCTGCTATACCATCGAGGTCCGTGTCCGGGCAGCCATTGAGATTTCGAGGGCCAGGCTCGCCCAAACACAAGTCTTCGAGGTCCTCAACGCCATCGCCATCTTCATCCGGACAGCCAAATGCCGACCAGTTGCCTTTGATCTTTGGGCAATTGTCTTCTTCATCGGCAATTCCGTCCTTATCCTGATCTTTGGGCAACAGCCGGAAGGTAACGGTAAGCGCCCCCGTAGGCAACCAGTCCGGAGTGGCAGGGTTCCCGGCTTCACTAATACCATCTAAATAGTCAGAGAATGCCGTGGCCGTGCCAAATTCAAAGCCCACCACCATACTGCGGGTCACATCGGCTTTAAGCCCTACGCCCACAGGAAGCAGGAAAGCATGTTTCGGATAGCCCTCAGCCTGATCTTTGGCAATCTCCTCTGATTTAAACTCCGTGTTGGCACGGTCAAATTTCGCTTCTGCCGTATATCCTGCCCAGCCGCCGCCGATGTACAGATAGGGAGAAAAAATCCGTTTGAACTGCCGTGGCCCCGGATAACGGCGTTGCCCAAAGGGCTCCCACTCTACCGCGAGGGCTGCGGTGCCTATTGAGGATTGAAAGCTATAGTTTCTGTTGGTGAAACGGGGCAGATCTACCCCGCTGAGTTCAGTGTAGGTAAGATGAGTACGGATGGCCCACTCCGGATGCAGATGGTACCGCGCAAGGAATCCATACAGTCCTCCCGTTTCGTCCAGTTCCGGGAATATCGTTTCGGTGAGCTCTCCCTGATAGCCCGAAAGGCCAGCCAGGAAGCCACCTTCCCATTTTGCAGGTTGTGCCTGCATCTGCCCCAGCAACAGAACAGCCAGGGCTGTGAAGTAAATCGTGTGTAGCCTCATTGTTTATCGAATTCAATATACCGGAAAACTCCCTCCGGCTTATACCTCGTTTTTCCGTCACATTTGCAACGGCCTTAATGCTGTTTATGCTGGTCGAATGGATGGATGTGCCCCCGAAATGGGGTATCTGGGTGTTCTTTCTGTGAAGGGGGGTGAATCTACCACACAAGGTACGGCTAATGCATCACATACCAAAAAAACGAATAAGAATTAACAAGATTCTATCGGGCACTAAAACAGCCGCTTGCGTTGAAAGTACCAGGTGACAAGCAGGCTAAGGCTGATCGAAACGGCGACGATGATGGGGAGGGCGTAGGGTTGTCCCTCCAGAGGCAGGGGGATGTTCATCCCGTAAAAGGAAGCAACCAGCGTAGGTACCATCAGGATAATGGTAATCAGCGTGAGCCGCCGGATGGTGATATTGAGATTGTTGGAGATAATCGATCCATAGGCATCCATCGTCCCATTCAGGATATTGGTGTAGATGTTTGCCATTTCAAGGGCCTGACTGTTATCGATGATAATATCTTCAAAGAGATCTGATTTGTCCTCGTCATCCCGGATTTTAAGGAAATCCGTACGCTTCATCTTCATTTTCAGCAGTTCGTTGGCGCTGAGGGAGTTCACGAAGTAAACCAGGCTTTTTTCGATGCTGAGGAGCTGCTTGAGTTCTTTGTTTCGGCTGGAGTCGTACAGCTCTTTCTCAATGAGGTTCCGTTTAAGGTTGAGTTTTTTCAGGCAGGTCAGAAAGCGGTAGACGTTCTGCTCCATGATTTGAAGCACAAACGCACTTTCGTCATTGGTGTTGAAGCCGCGGACCTTTCCGTCCAGGAACAACTGCAGGACCGGATTTTCGTAGGCCGTAATGGTGATAAACTGATCCGGTGTCAGAATGATACCGATCGGTACAGTAATATAAATGGCGTCGTTCTCTTCCTCTATCTCATTCAGGATAGGGGTATTCACCACAATAAGGCGGATGTCATCCTCCCGCTCGTAGCGCGACCGTTCGTCAATATCAAGGGAGTCGGTCAGGAAGTCGAGTGGAATATCAAATTGTTGGGAAAGCTCTTCCAGTTCCTCGTGGCTGAATGGCGGGGAGATGTTCACCCAGCAGCCATACTGCGGCTCTTCAAGCTCCCGTAGCGTTCTGTCCTCTTTGGTATAGTACCGGATCATGGCTGCTCTTGGTCAATTTGAGGAATCGGACTTCATCCACAAACATACAATTTCTCATCACTTAAACCTAATGGCTTTAACAGGGCTTATATTGCTGACCAGATAGGACGGCAACAGCAAAAAGACCAGGGTGATGATGAGCGTCCCTAAATTGATGAGCAAAATCGGCAGTGCCTGCAGTGCAATCGGAGCCGTGCTCAGGTAGTAGTTTTCTTCTGAAAGCCGGATGAGCTCAAACTGATCCTGCAATACGCACAGCCCTATGCCGAAGAGGTTGCCCCAAAAAAGCCCCACTATGATAATGTAGGCAGCATAATACAGGAACACTTTACGAATGCTCCAGTTGGAAGTCCCCAGCGCCTTAAGGGTGCCAATCATATTGGTACGCTCCAGAATCAGGATCATAAGCGCTGTGACCATATTGATGATCGCTACAATTACCATCAGTGATAAGATGACGACCTCGTTGATGTCCTGCAGGTCCAGCCAGTCGAATATCTCCGGTAGTTTCCGGCGAATGCTTTCAGCGTATAGGTCAGGTGGCAGTTCTTCGTAGTAAATGTAATCGGTATAGGCCTCCAGGTCATCAATATCATCAATAAAGACTTCAAAGCCACTAACCTGATCTTCTGTCCAGCCCAGCAGGCGCTGTATCTGCCGGATGTCCACCAGAGCAAACTTCTGATCGTACTCTTCCAGCCCGGTCCGGTAAACCCCGCTAACGTAAAAACGGCGCTGCAACTGCTCGCCCTTCTCCACAAAGTGTACAATAAAGGTATCCCCGGTATCGATCTGCAGGCGTTTGGCCGTTTGGGCAGAAATCAGGATGTCCCGAGACATTTCATCCTCAGGGAGCGACAACCGTTTCCCTCGTTTAATGTACTGGTCCATAAAAGCCCAGTCAAAGTCCTCCCCCACTCCTTTAAGGATAATGCCTTCGATATCCTGATCTTCTCCCTTGCCCGCCTCGATGATCCCTGGCTTGATGGCGAACACCTGAATGTGCCGGATACCACCCTTTGTGGTGTACGTCCGTTCCACCCGTTTGCCCATGAAGGGTTCCTGCATGCGGTAGGAAACGCCTTTGATTGTATCCAGATGCGGATAAAAATCCTGATCTTTTTTGATAGGAAAAGCTTCGAGCATGGACCGGTTAATGTCTGTATCGGTGATATGGATATGCCCCCAGAAGCCGAAGATTTTAGCCCGGATTTCCTGCTTGAAACCAGCAATCAGGGCATTAGAGCAAATCATGACCGTTACGCTCAGAGCGATAGCCACTACTGCGATCCGAATAATCAATCGGGAGAAGGATGCCTGACCGGAGCCGGCAACACGCTTTGCTATGAAATACGGGAAATTCATATACGGCCAAAGATAACCGATTCTTTGACAAATACGGTACGAAATGTAATTGCCGGGGCACGAAGAGATTACTCCTTGCGGAGCCGGGCCCTTCAGCGGTAAGTCTGCAAACGCTCTTCGTCTTCCGCCGTAGCGGGTTCCAGCGAAACAGCTGTCCCGCCACCCGGCGCCAAGTCCAGCTTCAGGGTTGTGCTCCGGTCTACCAGAAAGGACTCGATGAGGAAAGCAGAGGGGTTCTCATCCCAGTGAGCGCCCTCTCCATCCCGGTAGATGGTCGCTTTGTAATTGGACCCCGCAGGCAGAAAATCCAGTGAAGCTTCAAGGGAACGCTCCTGCTCATCGGTAATGCTGCCCAGGAACCAGCGATCAGTACCGCGCTCCTGACGGGCGATAGTCACGTAGTCGCCAACCTCACCGTTGAGCACTTTGCTCTGTTCCCAATCTACGCCAACCTCCCGGATGAACTCGAATGCCGGATGGTCTTCGTAATGCTCCGGCAAGTCAGCCGCCATCTGTACCGGGCTGTAGATCACCACATAGAGCGCCAACTGATGGGCCAGAGTGGTGTTGATCTGGCTTTCTTCCTTGTAAGGTGCCAGTTTCATATTAAAAATCCCCGGCGTAAAATCTATTGGACCAGCCAGCATCCGGGTGAAAGCAACCGTGGGCAGATGATCCGGAGGGTTACCGCCTTCCACCGACCAGGCATTGAATTCCTGCCCACGTAAGCCTTCCCGGGAAGTCGCATTCGGAAAAGTACGCCGTATGCCAGTAGCTTTGATCGGCTCATGGGCATTGACGGCCACTTCATATTCGGCTGCCGTTTCCAGCACCTTGCGGTAATGGTTGACCATCCACTGGCCATGGTGGTATTCTCCTGCCGGGATGATTTTACCCACGTAGCCGGTTTTTACGCTATGAATGCCCAGGCGTTGCATAAGCGCGTAAGCGGTATCGAGCTGCTGCTCGTAGGTACGTGGGGCGGCTGAGGTTTCGTGGTGCATGATCATTTCCACACCTTTCTCTTTAGCGTAGCGCACCACCTCCTCCAGGTCATAGTCTTCGTAAGGTGTCACAAAGTCAAAAACGCCCTCCCGGTCTTCAAAGCCGATCCAGTGTTCCCAGCCGGTATTCCAGCCTTCCACCAGGACGGCTCCGATGTTGTTTTCAGCAGCAAAGTCGATGTAGCGCTTTGCATTTTCGGTGGTGGCGCCGTGTTTGCCACTTGCCATGTCCCAGGAGGACTTGCCGAGGTGCATTTCCCACCAGATTCCCACGTACTTGGTAGGCTTAAACCACTCCACATCGCCTAACTGATTGGGCTCATTGAGGTTTACAATCAGGTTGGACTCAATCAGGCCGGCGGCATCGGGACTGACCTGTACCGTGCGCCAGGGGGTATGGAAGGGCAGTTTCCGCTTTACTTTATAGGGCGTGCGCTCAGAACCGACCAAATTACTGGTGAGCTTATAGGCGTCATTGTCCACCATAAGCGTCATGCCTGCGTAGTCCGTCAGGGCCGCTTCGTGGAAGCTGAGGTGCAGGCCGGAAGCCGTCCGCATCGTCACCGGGGTATTCACCGCATTGACAGGTATGGCGGTTTGCGCCAGATTGGGATGGTCCCGCTTGCTCAGCGCATCAATACCGGAAATGGAGGTTTCGTTGTACAGGTGTTCGTAAATATCCCAGTCGCCGGGAATCCACCAGGCCGTGTGGTTGCCGGTGAGCTGAAATTCGGTACGCTCCTCCGCAACTTCCAGGGCTTCCAATCCTTCCTGTTCCGGGACTTCATACCGGAAGCCAAAGCCGTCATCGTAAACCCTGAAGATCAGACGCATCCTGCGATTGGGCGGCGGCATTTCACGGACCTCCACGGTAAGCTCGTTGTAGTGATTGGATACTTCCCGCTGCTCGCCCCAGGGCATTTCCCAAACGTCATTCAGCGCCCGGGTGGAATAGTCTGTCATTTCAAAGCCGGTGCGCAGGCTTGGTGCATCTACCAGCTCAAATCCCAAAGCAGAGGTGTCCAAAATGGCGGTGTCTTTATACCGGGCCCAGTAGACCGGCTCCCCTTCTTCAGTAAGCGTAAACTGTAACTGAAGGTCGCCACCTGGAGAAGAGATTTCCAGTATTTTGTCCATTTCTTTGTCTTTTGAGCAGCCGGCCAGGAGAGCCAAAGCCAGTAGAGGAAGGCACCAATAGGATTTCATATATTTAGTTGGATTTCGTCGGTAAACTCAATAGATTATACCCTCATCAAATCTTCCACCACAGCAGGCACCCCCTGTGTAGCGGGCGCATCAATCACCTTCAGATCGGCAATCAGGCTCAGTTCATAATTGATGGAAGGGTTAGGGTCAACGTAGTAGATTTTCCGGGCTTTCTGAGCGAAACCGACCAACCCGGCAGCAGGATAAACCTGCATGGAACTGCCAATGATCAAAATGATATCTGCATCCAGAACTTCCAGCGCAGCCTCCTCCAGCATAGGAACAGCTTCTCCAAACCAAACAATATGTGGGCGGAGCTGATGGCCTTTTTCACAGGTGTCGCCAATATTCAGGTCTTCTTTCCAGTCGTAGACCAATTCCGGATGCTGTGTGCTGCGCACCTTGAAAAGTTCTCCATGCAAATGAAGTACGTTGCTGCTGCCGCCCCGCTCGTGCAAATCGTCTACGTTTTGGGTCACCACAGTGGTGTTGAAAATATCCTCCAAAGCAGAGAGGGCTTCGTGTCCGGAATTAGGTTCCACTTCATGGAGTTGCCGCCGGCGCTGATTGTAAAAGTCAAGTACCAGCTCAGGATTCTTGCGCCAGCCCTGAGGGGAAGCCACTTCCATGACATCATGCCCTTCCCAAAGACCGTCATCGTCCCGAAAGGTTTTTATGCCGCTTTCGGCGCTCATGCCGGCGCCGGTCAATATTACCAGTTTGTCCATATCGTTTGCACTGAAAATTATGTTCCTAAAGATACACAATCGGTGCAGACTGTAAAAACTAATCCCGTAACTTAAGCAGGGCCGCCTTTACATAACCATCCCAACCACCCATAGAAACTTTCCACCACCATTCATTTGTTTTTTCCAGCAATTTCAGCTCGGTGTATACCGGCATACGGGAAATCACTCCCGAACTGGAGTTGGGGGCTTCCCGCAGACTCGTCCGCTGTGTCAGTAGGTAAGTAGCGTAGGGTGGCTCGTAGGCGATGGGGTACCCGCTCTCTGCTCCATCAGAGGCAGTATCAGCTGCTTCTGGTCCACTATCAACGGCAGGCTCCGATGCATTTGCTGGCATTTCGGGCTCAGGCGCTGTTTCCATTAGCGGTGCCTGTTCGGGCATCGGTTCGGGTGCCGGTGTTTCCATCTCTTCAGGGACAAGGGTTTCGGGCGCTGATTCCCGGAGTTCAGGTTTGGGAGCGGGCGCCTCTGTTTCCACTTCAGGCATAGCCTGAGCAGGCATTTCGGGGCGCTCAGGAGTTGCCGGCGCTTCTGAGCCTGGCACATCATTTATCGCTTCTTTTTCGGCGGCAATCAGGAAAACAACCTGATTTAGGGAAGACTTCCGCTCCGGCTGGAAGTCTACAGTCAGGCTATCGTAGCCGGCAGATTTCACTACGGCCTGGTACGGAGCACGTTCGGCAGAAAGCTGCATATTCACCCGTCCACCAAAGGCTTCTTCTGTTTGGATGAGTTTGTAGTAGCCTCCTTGTTCTATCCGGTAAACATCTACGCTTGCCGCTTCGACCAGTCCCAGGTCCTGGTTGTCCCGTAGTTCAAGCCTGAAGGGGAATAGCTTTAGCCCGTCTGCGTTAGCGGGGTGGTTCTCCGGGTAGTTGTCTTCTTCATCAGGGTAGGTGAGCAACGGTGACTGTGCGGATGGCTCAGGGTTATCGGTGGCTATAATCTCGGTTGTAGCGGGCTCAGGCTCCGCAGGTGTGGCTCCTTCTTCCGAAGCGACTTGATTACCATTAACCGCAGAGACCTCTTCCGGTGTCTCGTCGACTATTGCCTTGGCGGGCGATTCAGATTCAGCAGCTACTGGTGCTTCAGCCGGCGGAGTGGCGGCAGGTACATGGACAGGATCAGGCATTTCTGAATCCAAACCACGGGCAGCAGCCAGTTTTAAATCTGATTGCTTGCGCCCGAACGTCAGATTGAGCCCTGCCCGGAAGTTTGCCCCGTCGAGGCGCTCCTCGTTGGTCACAGCAGACAGGTTGTCAGCAATGGCATAAACCTGAAGCGGTCCCAGTTTAAGGGCTGCATTGGCGCCCAGGCTGTTAAAAGTACCGTTTTGCATAGTGTAAACGCCGCCTACGCTGAGTATACGCCCTAAGGAGAACCGGGTGCTCAGGGACAATGCCGTAAAGGTACCACCGGTAAAAAACTCGTTGTACAATAACCCACCGACATCCCAAAAAGGAAAAAGCTGATAATTCGCGCCCAGGTAAGTGCGGGGTGCAAGCGCCTGCGTGTAAGCGACATTTGAGGTGGCTTCAAAGGTGCCCACCGTATCAATACCAGGCACCACTTCAAAGTCTTCTCCCTCGTCCAGGTTAGCCGCATCTACGCCTTCAAAGTTGACAGTGCCGGTCAGGTTAACTTGTTGTGTGGCATTTTCCCACCGGATACTGCCCAGGTTGAGCAAGGATGCAGACAGGGTCAGCCGGTCGCCCATGAGATACTCAGCGCCCAGGTCGAATGACCAGCCAGTGTTCCCATTGGTAAATCGCCGCAGCCCGGCACCGCCTTCCGGCTCCACGCCATCCGTGTCCAGCGCATCACCAAAGTTTTCAAATCCTTCTATGGTCTGATCGAGCAGGTTGAATTGCCCGGCACCATAGTAAAAGGCTTCATAGTCCAACTCTGCTGTAGTTTGGTAAATATCGCTGCTCTGCGTAAGGGTCAGACCGCTTCGATTGGTCACAAAACTTCCAGCACCCATCAAACGGTTGATACGCAGGCCTATAGCCAGGCGGGGGTTAACTTCATAATTTAGCCCCAATCCGATTTTCTGATACGCGATCATATCAACTGATGGACCGATATTGAGGGGCTGATCGAGGTATTGCTCAGTCCCTTCCCATACGGTTTGCAGCAGGGCTTCCGGAAGGGTAAACTCAGCGTCCAGCACACTACTCGTGGACAGGCTGACGAATAATTTGCCAACCCTGCCGCCTACGCCCAATCCATCAATTATAGTAGAGTTCTTCAGGACCAAATCGCGCTCCAGCTCGCCTACCACACCATCCAGGTTCAGGTAATTAGTATTTTCTGCACTGTTGTACTCGAATAACCGCTCCTGATTGATGCCAATCGCATTCAAACTGGTATGCACAGACGGCAGTGATACAATGAATTCCTGGCGGGGGAAAAAGCCGGGATTGAGATGGCTGGCATTCCAAACATCGCGCATTTGGTACAGCCCGTATTCCTGGGCAGGAAGCGCCCAACCCATCAAAAGCAGTAATGCCGTGATAATTATACGATACATAACGAGGGGTTTTTGAGGTTAAAGCCCGGCAAGGATACCCAGCCTGATGCCAAGGATATAAGTATTCAGCATACGGGCAGCATCAGCGCCTTCATTGGGGCTTTCGAGTGTAGCAATGATCCGGGCGTCGGTGGTCCGCCTCAGGATTTGCTCCAGCTGAGTGCCGCTGAGGTCACTTTCCAGGATAGATTCTTTACTCGTGGAGACAGTGCCATCGGGGCGCAGGTTGCCACTTGCCACCAGGCGCGGGCCTTCCTGAAAAAGGGAATCAAACACCATTCCGCTGCCGTCCATAAACTGTAACTGCATACCTAACTCAAGCGGAAAGCCATTGTCAGCCACCATTTTGAACCCGAGGCGGTCCAAATCTTCAAGGTCAGAAAGGTCGACTTCAAAGGTGTCGACAATCCGGAAGCCCCTGGCGCGGGCGTACAGCGGGATGTCCACTTCAACATCAATACCTACCTTAACGGAATCCGTAAGGTGATTGGTAATGAGGTTGTTTTCATAAGGGTTAGCCACTGCGCTGAACGCATAATCCAGCTGATAAGGCACGCCGGATATAGCAGATACGATGTTAGAGTTTTCAGCGTCCAGACGGAGCATCGTAGGCCTGGCTTCTCCTACCTCCTCAATAGAGGGGAAGGCAAACAGCAGCCCACTGTTAAGCATGGGGTTGTCGAGCGCTACAATGCCATTGCGGTAAGTATGCAGGTCGAAAGTGTCTGACCGCAGCTCCAGAGGGATGCCCATAGTGTTGTAAAACGTCAGGCTGATAACCGGCTCCAGAAACTCGAGTTCGCCTGCTTCCCAGTTGTCCAGAAAGGCAAACTCCAGAGAATCCCCGGGCAGGCTTACATCAAATTTCCCAAAGTAACCCTGTATGTAGCTATAGTCCATCCCGCTGATGGACGTTAGAAAAGGCGGAAGGTCAACCGGGCTGTTATCGCTGATGCGGTTGGCGGTATACGTAGTCTCAATGTCTTCATCCAGAATCAGTTCGTAGCCTGTCAAATCCAGCGTGCCAACTGTTTCCGAAGCGCCATTCATATCGGCGGGAGGAAGCGTAGCCGCCACTGACAGGCTGTTGCCGTCCAGCCGTAAATTTGAGAAAGTGAGGGTAAACGCAATTGATTCAGGGAATGGATTAAGCACAGTATAGGCAAACTGACCGGCTTTCAATCGGATGATTTCATACCGGTAGTTGCCAGGTGCCTGGTACTCCACCGTTTGTTCTTTTTCGGCGATGGGTACAGGGATAGTTGGTAGTGGGTCTAACTCAAACTCCGGTCTCGCTTCGATACGGTCCTGGTAGACAATGGTAAGCCGGTTACCAAAATCGGTTTGGATCAGGCTACCATCATCAAGATCATCGAGCAAGTCATTGATACTGAATGAAGTATTAATAAGTGGCACCCCGAAGGCAGGGTTCCAGTTGTCAGGCTCTGCCACTTCAAATCGGTCCGGGAAACAACTGACCAGTCCAACCATCACCAGGAGGGCTAACCAGATAGAGGGTAGATTTTTCATAGTATTTTCTTTGCTTGGGTCATCTAAAGGTAATGACCCCACCGCAAAAGTTTACGCATAAACCTGCCAAAATGTTACAGGCTTACCCTCTCATATACTGAAAGCCTTTTTCAAGCCCCTCCCACAGCCAGGCTGGGTCTTCCAATCCGATGTATAAACGGACCAGGTTCCAGGGCGTGGTGGAGTCCTCTCGTCCCGGCACGCCGTAGAAGGCAGTAGCTGGCATGACAAGCGACTCGTGCCCGCCCCAGGAAACCGCCAGCAGGAAACGCTCCAGGCCTTCAAAAAAGCGCTCCGCCTGACCGAAAGTATCAGCATCCAGATAAAAGGAAAACAAGCCTCCGGCTCCGGTCATCTGCCTCCGGGCCAGTTCGTACTGAGGAAATGAGGGCAGCCAGGGATGCAGGACCTTGCCTGCGGCAGGGTGGCCTTCCAGCTGACGGGCGATTTCCAAAGCACTCTCGTGGGTACGCTGCATGCGAAGCTCAAGGGTCCGCAGCCCGCGGATGACCAGGCTCGCATCGTGTGGGGAAAGAATGCCGCCCAGGGTCATGTATTCTCCGGCGAAGACTCGCCCAATGGTTTCATAGCTGCCGCAGAGCACTCCAAATACGACATCGCTATGCCCGTTGAGGTATTTGGTGCCGGAGTGGACGACCATATCGATATCAAAGTCGATGGGGTTTTGAAATACCGGCGAAGCATAGCTGTTGTCGATGCAGGTAGGAATGCCATGCTTTTTGGCGATAGCCGCACAAGCCTCAAGATCCTGCAGCTCGAAAGTCATGGAATTGGGGCTTTCCAGGTAAAGCAAAGTGGTATTGCTTTGAATAGCGGCTTCGATTTGCTCCGGGCCAGTGCCATCCACAAAGGTGTGGGACACTCCAAACCGGGGCAGGTAGTTCACCAGTATACTGTGGGTCCAGGAATAGGGCTTGGCTACACATACAACGTGCCCGTCTGCCTTGCAATGTGCCAGAATTGCAGCCGAAATGGCGGCCATTCCGCTGCCGAAAACCAGCGCATCCTCAGCGTGCTCCAGGGCAGCCAGCTTTTTGCGCAAAATGGCAACAGTAGGATTAACCCCTCTGGAGTAGACCGGTTGCTGAGCCTCCTGAGCGATAGCCTGCCGAAAATCATCCAGTGAATCAAACGCGAAATTGCTGGTCTGCATGACCGGCGGAGAAACCGCGTTAAAGTAGTTGTGGCGGTCCTCGCCAAGGTGCATAAGGATTTCGCTCAGGTGCATAGCATCAGCGGTTTTCTAAATAAAAATTTCACCTTCCATATAGGTAACAGCCGGACCGGAAATGGCCACCCGCTCTCCCAGCATAGTACAGCGCAGATGACCGCCTCTTTTGCTCAGCTGACGGGCAGTGAGCTCCTGCTTCGAAAGCCGTTCTGCCCAGTATGGGGTCATCGTCGTATGTGCAGAACCGGTAACCGGGTCTTCGTCAACGCCCGCAGCCGGATAAAAACAGCGGGAAACAAAATCGGTGGTACTGCCGGGTGCCGTCACAATTACGCCCCTGCAACGGACTTCTTTCAGCAACCGCAGGTCGGGAGCAAGCTGAGCGACATCTGCTTCTGATTCGAGGACGACCAGAAAATCGTCCCGCCCCATTAGCACCTCCACGGGCTCCGTGCCCAGTGCCTCTTTGAGGGCTCGAGGGGCTACCACGGTTTCAATATTATCTGCCGGGAAGTCGAGCATGTACTCCTCCCCTTCCCTGGTCACCGTGAGCAAGCCGCTGCGGGAACCGAAGGTGATACTTTTATGCGGGTGCCCTAAGTGGGTAAACAAACAGTGTGCGGCAGCCAGGGTCGCATGCCCGCACAGGTCCACTTCAATAGCCGGGGTAAACCAACGCAGTTCATAGTCCGCTTCTCCTCCGGGAATGAAAAAAGCCGTTTCCGATAGATTATTCTCAGCAGCAATAGCCTGCAGGGTAGCATCCGGCAGCCAGGAAGGCAGTGGGCAAACGGCAGCGGGGTTTCCTCTGAAACGTTGGCTGGCGAAAGCATCAATCTGATAAATCGGAATTTTTCCTGGACCAGGCATAGCATATGAATTTGGGATTTCAGGATCAGAGCGAAGGCAAAACGGGGTCAAGCTAACCTACTCAACCCCAGTGCTTTCCATCACTCTGCTTCAAGAATAAATTTATTCTTTTTACCGTTTTCGACCATGAGGTATTTGCCATGCAGCAGTGCCTCATGGGTAATAACCACATCGTGATCGCTCACTTTCTCCTTGTTCACACTGATGGCATTGCCTTTGATCGCGCGGCGGGCATCTCCTTTAGAAGCCACCACCTGGGTGTGCTCTGCCAGTAAGTCTACGATATTGGCTCCGCCTGCCAAAGCATCCTTCGGCAAGGTAAAGCTTGGAATCTCTGCGGCTACGGTCTTCAGCTCGCTTTCCGACAAATCAAGCAGTTGCTCCTTGCCTGCCTTTCGGTTGAAAAGCAGTTCCGTCACCTTTAGCACCGAGCGGTAGGCCTCCTCAGAGTGGATGCGGATGGTCAGCTCTTCAGCCAACAGGCGCTTGAGTTCCTGTGGATTCTCTGCATGCTCGGCTTCCCGGGCTTCGATCTCTTCCCGCGTATGCAAGGTGAAGTAGCGGGTAAATTTAGGGACATCGGTATCCGCAGCGTTGATCCAGAACTGGTAGAACTGGTAAGGCGTGGTCAGCTCTCCGTCCAGCCAGATATTACCCTCGGTGGACTTGCCAAACTTGCTGCCATCAGCTTTAGTCAGCAATGGCGTAGTCACGGCGTAAGCTTTCTCATTGAGGTTACGGCGAATGAACTCCGTACCACTCGTGATATTACCCCACTGATCAGAACCGCCCATTTGCAGGATGCAGTTGTGCTTATTGAACAGCAGCTGAAAATCGTAAGCCTGCAGCAATTGGTAGCTGAATTCGGTAAAGGATAGCCCGGTCTCCAGGCGTTTCTTTACGGACTCCTTAGAGCTCATGTAATTCACGGTCAGGGTCTTCCCCACATCGCGCAGAAAATCCAGGATATTCATATCCTTGTAGAAGTCCAGATTGTTGACCAGAATTGCCTTATTATCGCCTTCTGTGAAGTTGATAAATTTTTCCATCTGCCGTACCTGATGCTGCAGGTTGTTGTCCAGCTCATCGTAAGACTTCAGCTCGCGTTCCTTATCTTTTCCGGAAGGGTCGCCAATCCGGCCCGTAGCGCCCCCCATAAGCACAACCGGCTGATGCCCGGAGCGCTGAAACAGGGTCAGCAGCATCAACTGCACATAATTGCCGATAGTCAGTGAAGGGGCGGTGGGGTCAAAGCCAATATAGCCGGCAACTTTACCCGATTGTAATACCTCTTCGATGCCGGGGGTCGCATCGTGTAACATCCCCCTCCATTCCAGTTCTTTAAGAAAGTCCATTTGAGCTTGGATTCGTTTGGCGCAAAGTTAATTTTTTCTACCAAACTAACGATCCCCGGCGGAAGTTCCTGAAGGCTTAAAAAATAACACTGCCCAGCCCACCGTCTATGTTAAGGGCCTGCCCGTTATTAAAGACTATACTTCTGATAAAGTGAATGAAAAATCAAAATATTACACTACCCAAACCACCGTCTACCTCCAGGGCCTGCCCGACGATGAAGTTAGAATCCGGGCTCCACAGGAAAAGCGTGGTTCTAGCCACCTCCTCCGGCTGCCCTACCCGGCCTATGGGATGATTGCGCCCCCATTCAGCGATGACCTCGTCTGCCGGGCCGTGCTCACCGGCACCGTACCTCAGCATAGGCGTATCAATGGAGCCCGGGCAAATACAATTGATGTAAATCCCCTCGGCGGCGTGGTCGATGCCCATAGACCGGGTCATAGCGATCACAGCACCTTTGGATGTGGAATACGCCAGCACATTTTTCTGGCAGCGCTTGCCCTGTATGGAGCTGATGTGTACGATGCCTCCGCCTCCATTCTTGCGGATGAGCGGAAGGATAGCTTTGGTGGCCAGGAACATCCCCTTCAGGTTGACATCGATAGTGCGGTCCCAATCGGCTTCAGAGGTCGTATCTACGGTGCCGTAAGTTTGCAATCCCACCGAGTTCGCCAGGTAGCAGACCGGTGCATAGGCAGCGGCCTGAGTGGCAAAGGTTTCCAGGGACCGGCTGTCGGTCACATCTGTGGGAATGAAAAGCGCCTGCCCGCCTTCTTCTTCAATCATTTGCACCGTTTCCTGCCCCATGGCCTCATTGAGGTCGGCAATAATCACTTTGGCGCCCGCTTTGGCGGCTTCCAGTGCAATGCCCCGCCCAATGCCGGAAGCACCACCGGTAACGATGGCGCCCTTACCGGCTATCCAGTCCTGTTTCATACTCTTTTATTTTGAGGTCAAAATACTAAGAAATTGTAATGTTGGCAGACAGGAAGATGACACCAGCCATTTGTAATCTACCTCCTAAAAAACTGAAAGCTTTGAGCAGACTGATCTTTCCACTATTTGTTTTGCTGAGTATTTCCGCTACAGCTCAGCCGGACAAGCCCCGCCCAAACATTATTTTTGTAATGACCGATGACCTGGGCTACGGGGACCTGGGCAGCTACGGGCAGGACGTCATCCCCACGCCCTTTCTGGATCAAATGGCACGGGAAGGCACGCGTTTTACGCAGGCTTATGCTGGTGCGCCGGTATGTGCACCTTCCCGATCCGTACTAATGACCGGTCAGCATAGCGGGCATACGCTAATCCGGGGCAACTTTTCAGCGGTGGAAGTCCCTGAGCTCCCTAAGCCCAGGCGGATTCCGCTACGGCCTGAAGACACAACAGTTGCAGAAGTGCTCAAACAGGCCGGCTACATCACGGGGATGTTTGGCAAATGGGGACTGGGAGAGGCAACCACCACCGGCGAGCCCAACCGACAGGGTTTTGACGAATGGATGGGCTTTCTCAATCAGCGCCGGGCACACAGCCATTATCCGGAATTCCTTTGGGAAAATCAGGACACGCTGAAGCTGTCCGGCAATACCAATGGGCAACGGGAGCAGCATACACACCCATTGTTCACGGACTATGCACTGGACTTTATCGACCGGCATCATGATACCACTTTCTTCCTTTACCTGCCCTACTGTCTGCCGCATAGCGAAATCGCCGCCACACAGCCATACGTTGATCTTTACCGAGACAAAAACTGGACAGACAAACAGCAACACTTTGCCGGTATGATTAGCATGATCGACAGCGATATGGGCCGCGTGCTGAACCTGCTCAAAGCACATGGCATTGCAGAAAACACCCTGGTATTCTTCTGCTCAGACAACGGAGCCGCCAACCGCTACGACGGTCTGTTCGATAGCTCCGGCGCGCTGCGGGGGCGCAAACGCGACATGTACGAAGGTGGCATTCGTACCCCAATGATTGCCTGGATGCCTGGATGCGTCCCGGAAGGAAAGGTCAGCGATTATCCGTGGTATTTCCCGGATGTACTCCCTACCCTGGCGGCTGTCTCGGGCGCTGAAGCACCTAAGGACATTGACGGCATGAATATCGCCCCGGTTTTGTTTGGGGAAGACATGCCGGTTTCCGACCGCTTCCTGTACTGGGAGTTTCATGAGAAAGGCTTCGACCAGGCGGTGCGATGGAAGAACTGGAAAGCAGTACGGCACGGTTTGAATGGCAAACTGGAATTGTACAACCTCACCGATGACCCAACGGAGAACAACGATGTCAGCCGGAAAAACAAAAAAATTGTCAAAACCATAGAGACCTATCTTGCAGAAGCCCGCTCCCCTTCCATTTACTGGCCGGCGGGGAAAGCGGCACCCAGAGATTGACGGTCTGCTTGATCATTTTAAACCAATCACCGAAAAACAATTCAAGATGAAATATACCTGGCTTGGGCTTTTGAGCAGCCTTTTGTTGACTACCCTTCTTTCTGCCCAGGAATCCACTTTCAATGCAGGTTGGAAGTTTCTGCTGGAGGAAAATGTAAGCATTAGCGCCCTGCCGGACTACTCTGGTGCCTGGACTACCGTCAATACGCCCCACACCTGGAACCGGCTCGACGCCTTCGACGATGCGGACGGCTACCTAAGGTCAGTGGGGTGGTACCAAAAGCGGGTTTTCCTGCCGAAAACCGGGCAGGATCAACTATTGCTCAAGTTTGAAGGTGCTTATCAATGGGCCCAGGTTTATGTCAACAATCAACTGGCAGGCGAGCACAAAGGTGGGTATACGGCTTTTGCGGTGGATATCACGCCCTATGTCCAACTGAATGCGGAGAATACCATCACCGTACGGGTAGACAGCCGGCACGATCCGGCTATTCCGCCTATGTCGGGAGATTTCACCTTCTACGGGGGTATCTACCGGGATGTCTACCTCATCCGTAAAGGAGAGCGGCACTTCGACCGGATGGATGGCAGTACAAAGGGGGTTTACCTAAGCGCTCCGAAGGTGTCTAAACGATCGGCCTCCCTAAAGGTAAAAGCCCGTGTCCTTAATAAGTCAGCCAAAAGCGCCAAGCTCGCTCTCCAAACCTTGGTTTTCGATAAGAGCGGGGAACTGGTCGCGAAAGCAGAAACACCGATTAAACTAGGCAGCAACAGCCCTGGCATTGCAGAAATGGAGGTCATGGTCAGTCAGCCCGATCTTTGGTCGCCGGCACAGCCTAATTTGTACCGGGTGGAAGTCACGCTCCTCGATGAAAAAGGGAAAAACATTGACCTTTACACCAGCAAATACGGTTTCCGCTGGTTTGAGATGAACGAGGACCGGGCTTTTCTACTCAACGGGGAGCCGCTTGACCTTATCGGCACCAACCGGCATCAGGACTATCCGGGACTGGCCAATGCCCTACCAGACCAGCTCCACCGCCGGGACATGGAAATCCTGAAAGCCATGGGCGGCAATTTTATTCGTATTGCGCATTATCCGCAAGACCCGGCCCTGCTTGAGGCTTGTGACGAACTCGGCATTCTGGTCTGGGAAGAAATCCCCATCGTCAATTCCATCACCGTTTCCGAAGACTTTACTAAAGTCAGCACCCGCAACCTGCAGGAGATGATCCGGCAGCACCATAACCATCCAAGTGTCATTATGTGGGGCTTTATGAATGAGGTGCTGCTCCGCCTGAAAAACGGGCTAAAAGGCAATCCCGGTATTACCGAAGCCGACTACCTGAAAGCAGTGGAAAAGCTCACCCACCATCTCAATGGCGTCGCAAAAGCAGAAGACCCCACCAGATGGACGACTATCGCCCATCATGGCAACTATGAGCTGTACGAAGAGGCGGGCATGAATGACATCACGGATGTGGTAGGCTGGAACCTCTACTACGGCTGGTACTCCGAAAATATGCCCAAGGCTGGTGAATTCCTCGACCGTTTTCACGAAGACCATCCGGACAAGGGCATTATCGTGGCCGAATACGGAGGCGGCAGTGACCCACGCATCCACGCTGCGAACCCCAAACGCTTTGACTTTACCGTGGAATGGCAAACGATGATCCACGCCAGCTATTACCAGCAGATCATCGCCCGCCCGCACGTGATGGGCGGAGCAATCTGGAACTTTGCCGACTTTGGATCCGAGGGCAGAAAAGACCCGGTGCCTCATATCAACAGCAAAGGCATACTGCACCATGACCGTACTCCAAAAGACAGTTACCTTTACTATCAGGCAGCTTTATCGCAACAGCCTTACCTGCAAATTGGCAGTCAGGACTGGCGCTACCGAGTCGGTTTTGCGGATGAAACCAACACCTTCACCCAACCGGTCTGGATTTTCTCCAATCAGCCGGCCGTTGAAGTGGTGGTGAATGGTAATGTCTTGGGCACTTTCGAAACCGACAATTACCACACCGTGGTAGGGGTCCCTTTCCGGGAAGGCACCAACCTTATTGAGGTCAGCGCAGGCAAAGGCTTGTCCCGGCAAAGTGAGTTTTATGCACAGGCCATCCCGTCTAACCTCAGCAATCTTTCCATCAAGGATATTGACCTGCGTATGAACCTGGGGGCGCACTTTCACTACACGGATATGCTCACCAAAGAAACCTGGCTCCCCGAGCGTGCCTATCAGCCGGGGTCCTTCGGGTTTGTGGATGGTGCTGCGCTGATGAGCTGGAAAGGCTTCCGGGTGGGCAGTGACAAAGAGATTTTCGGTTCCGATAACGAGCCCGTTTACCAGACCCACCGCGATACCTTCACTACTTTTCGGGCAGATGTGCCGGATGGTTGGTACAAAGTCACCCTCCACTTTGCCGAGGTGTACAGCAAGTCCGGCCGGGAAAAGCTGGCTTACAATCTTGGCGCTGAGGGGAATGAAGCCGAAGTGGTTGCAGATCGCCTGTTCCACATCAGCGCCAACGGAGAAAGGGTACGTTCTGCTGTGCAACTGGAAGACGTTCAGGCTACCGCTATTACCTTTCAGGCGAAAGCCACCGGGCAACAAGGACTGAGGATTGAACTGGAACCGGAAATCGGCACCACTTTTCTGAGCGGGATTGCCATTCGCGGACTTTAACACCTGATCATGAAGCGATTCAGAACTCTGATTCTACTTACCACCCTCGCCCTGCCCTTTTCCCTTTTGGCTCAGGCACAGACGATTTTTGCCGTACAGGAGTATGGTGCAAAAGGAGACGGAGCCACGGTGAATACCCAGGCCATTCAGGCTGCCATTAACGCAGCCCACGAAGCTGGCGGCGGAAGGGTACTCATCAGCGGCGGCACCTTTTTAAGCGGGACGCTTGTCCTCAGAAGTGGCGTTGAAATCCACGTTACAGCCGGAGACACTTTACTTGGCAGCCCCTATCTGCGGGACTATCCGGATATGGAACAGCGGACCATCCGTTCCTACACGGAACGCTACAGCCGCAAAGCGTTTATCTACGCCGAGAGCGCTACCGACATCGCCCTTACCGGACGAGGCATGATACACGGCAATAGCTATGCTCCGGAGTTCAAAGCCGCCGAGCATGACCGGGACAAGCCGCTGGGCATGCGCCTCATCTCCTGCAAGCGCGTAAAAGTGGAAGCAGGATACACTCGACAAGATTCTTGAGGTTGGAGAGCGGACCATCTGCCTTTGTGCTCACGATACCTATATGGATTGCCCCTACTACGAGGAGAGTCAGTTTGGAGGCGACACCCGGGTGCAGGCATTGATCAGCTATGTGCTGTTCGGGGATGCCCGTTTGGGTAAAAACGCTATCGAGCAATTTTCCTGGTCACTCAACAGCGAGGGCTTTTTGTCAGCCCGCTACCCGACCAATTCCACCTACTACATCCCCAACTACAGCCTGTACTGGATTGGGATGCTGCACGACTATATGATGTACGCGGGCGACCAGGCATTCATCCGGCAGAAGCTGCCGGTTGCCCGCATTTTACTGGGCTACTTTTTGGACCGGCTGCGAGAGGATGGTACCGTCCGGCGGCCTGATTACCACAACTTCGTGGACTGGGCATTCCCAAGAGGCGAAGCGCCCTCTGATGACAACGGCTATGCTGCACTGGTCGACCTCCATTTATTACTTGCCTTGCAGTGGGCGATGGAGCTGGAAACTTACGCCGGCGACTTCCACTATTACAATCAGTATCAGAGCGCAGCCGAGGGCCTTATAGAAGCAATCCCGAAGTACTATTGGAACAGCAGTCGTCAACTCTATACCGACACCCCGGAGGGCATCCACTACTCTACCCATACCAACCACCTTGCTATACTCACCGGTATTGTACAAGGGGAAGCCGCCGCTCAGCTCATGCGCCGCGCCCTGACCGACACCACTCTGACACAACCCACAGTCTACTGGCAATTCTATCAGTTTGAAGCCCTACGGGCCGCCGGATTAGGGCAGGAATACCTTGATAATCTGGGCATTTGGAAAACGATGCTTCGCGCCGGGGTCACCACCTGGCCGGAAACCACCTTGCGCAGCCGCTCAGAGTGCCACGCATGGGGGGCGAGCCCAAACTACCATTTGTACGCCATTGCTGCGGGTGTAAAGCCAGCTGCGCCCGGGTTTGAGGCCGTACGGGTCGCGCCTCAGCTGGGAGAAGACCAAACGCTACAGTGCACCCACCCCCACCCCAGGGGAAGCATCGGCCTGAAACTCACTCTTAAAGATGGAAAGCTACGTGGAACCATCGAATTACCAGCAGGCACCACTGGCGAATTGATTACGGAAACGGGCGCCATCGAACTTACGACCGGAACCAACAGGCTAAATCTTACAAAACATTAAAAATCAATTACATGCAACTTTCAAAACCGGAACAGATGGGCAAAATACTTTTTACACAAAGCAGGTATTTTACCCTAATCTTCCTTTTCTGTTCTTTTGCCTGCGTGTCCGTAGCTCATACCTATTCCTACGTATCAGACGGCTACCTAAAAGCTGTGGAAATGGACTGGAGGATACACTCGTGTACAAATTGAAAAGCGGCCAGGTGCGCACCTTTGTACTGAAAAAGACAGCAGCCGAACCCGTTTATATCTATGATCTTCCCGAGAACCAGTGGCGGAACGGATGCATATACCGCATGCAAGCTTCATTACTCTGCGAAGGCCAGCCCCTCACCCTGCACCGCATCGTTTCGGCACAGCAGTCGTACTACGAGCCTTATCACATCAATGGTGTTACTATCTTTTTCGATGCCGTGAATGATATTGAGGACTTCATTAAAGACAACCATGGTTCCAAGGGCATGGCAGCTACCGCATGTGGGCAGGCACAGCAGCACAAGGCTTCGCCCGCTACCAGCCCGATCTGCAAGCGGGGCGATACCTTATCTCACTGCATCCCGATGCTCACCCTACCTTGCCCTACAGCGAGGAAGCCACTGAAATGCTTCGGGTGCGGATCATGACCATTGAAGGCTTACAGGAGTTGGACTGGCATCCCTCCGAGTCAAGGACAATCGGAGAATTTCATTTAGCAGGAGGTCAGGAAAGCGTTCTCGATATCTGCACAAAAGGGAGCCAGGGGTTGGTGTTTGCTAATGCTTACACCGGTTCACCCGTTTGTGCGCCCTACCGCTCCACACTGATGGAAGGGCTGCACGCCGGGCACACCCTGGTGCGCAATAATCGCTCTTTGCAGCGCGAGCTGGTCAATTTTAACGACTCCACCTTCACCGTGGCGCAACTGCTGAAAGACGCTGGCTACCGCACCGGGCTGTTTGGCAAATGGGGCCTGGCGGAGGCAGGCACTTCAGGCATCCCAAACCAGCAGGGGTTTGATACTTTTTACGGCTTTCTTGATCAGCGTAAGGCACACCATTATTATGTGGATTCCCTGTGGGAAAATGAGCAGGAAATCCCTGTACCACTCTCCGAAGCACAGCAATACAGCTCCGCCGACTGGTACTTTGATAAGGCCAGGGACTTTATTCGGAAAGAGGCAACAACGGATGCGCCCTTTTTTGCTTACATCCCCACCCAATTACCCCACCTGTACATGCCCTACGAACCGGCGGAAATCTATAAGGATAAGCCCTGGCTCGTTGGCGACAAACGCTGGGCGACCATGATCCACACCATCGATCAGCAAATGGGGCAATTGCTTGATTTAGTAGACTCCCTGGGCATTGCCGAAAATACACTGATCGTGTTTATGAGCGACAACGGGGGTGGCAACGGGCAGCGCCATTTCTACCACGATGTGCGATTTTTCAACTCCAATGGCCCTTTTCGGGGTATGAAGCGCGACTTGTTTGAGGGCGGGATTCGGGTGCCACTCATCGCCCAATGGGAAGGTGTTATTGAGGCTGGAAAGGTCAGTGCAGAGCCTGTGGCCTACTACGACTTCATGGCTACGGCGGGAGAATTGGCAGAAAATCCACCCCAAAGAACAGATGGTAAAAGTTGGGTGCCCCTGCTTACAGGCAAAGCCGATACGCTGGCCCGTGAATTCCTATACTGGGAATTTCCCTATATGGACCAGCCTAATGCTAAATTTGCGGTGCGCATGGGCAAATGGAAAGGGGTAAAGGAATGGATGGGTGGCCCCTTGCAAATCTACAACCTCGAAGAAGACCCCGAAGAGTTGTACAACTGGCACTACGAGCGTGCGGATTTGGTAGAAGAGTTTGAAGCCATTATTTTAGAGGAGCATGAGCCAAGCCCCTTTTGGCCAATTAGGGGAGAAAAAAAGCGGTAAGCTCAAAAAAATAGTATTTTGACAGCTTTGCTAAATCATGCCCCCCCCTGAAAGAACCTAAAGTTATCATTGATTAGAAACCATGTGGTTATCGATTCACCATTTAAAATAGTAGCAAACCATGCGGATCAAGTTTATTATTTTTCTCGTTCCCACCATTTTCTTTTCGGTAGCTGCCGTTGCCCAAAAAATCGACAGATCAGAAGTCAAACCGGCAATGACGGAATTCTGGGACAATGAACCCGAAGTTGTTACCCCCGGAGAAACATACGGCGCTCCGCCTTCGGATGCAATTATCCTTTTTGATGGAACAGATTTCTCAGAATGGCTTTCAAAAGACGGTGGGGAGGTAGAATGGGCGCTGGATGAAGGGGCGATGACTGTAAACCCCGGAAAAGGCTACATTTCCACCAAAAAGAAATTTGGGAGTATTCAGTTACATATTGAATGGCGCGCTCCGGCTGATAATAACAAAGAAGGTCAGGCAGGAGGCAACAGCGGTATCTTTCTTATGGAACGGTACGAAGTACAGGTACTGAATTCCCATGAGAACAGAACCTATAGTAATGGTCAAGCGGCCTCGGTCTATAAGCAGTACTCTCCAATGGTCAATGCGTCGCGTCCAAAAGGGGAATGGCAAACGTACGATATCATCTTTACGGCTCCCACATTCAAAAAGAACGGCGCTGTTGAAAACAAAGCCAAATTGACCGTAATCCATAACGGGATCGTCGTGCAGAACGCCGTTGAACTTGATGGTAGTACAGTTTACAAAGGCACGCCCTATTACATCCCTCATGGCGAAGCACCTATCATGCTCCAGGATCACGGCGATCTGGTAAGCTTTAGAAATATCTGGGTCAGAGCGCTGCGGTGATTGCTGAACATGCCATTGAAAACAACATTGATGTGCAGGATGTGGAGTATGCCAAAATTAAGGTTGACTTGGAAGAGAGAGGGCAAATTCTAAACTTAAAGCAACCTTGAAACAGGCAGGAAATCAACTCCCAGGCAGTTTTTCTCCAATGGAGGAAAGATGTGCAATTTTATTGATCCTGTTCATTCTGGTTTTCTGCGTTTTAGTCAGTTTGATCCACCGCAGGACGAACCGCTTACTTGAGTCATTGATTTGGTCAAAAAAGCCTTTTGCTCCCTCTAATTGTTGTAATGCAGCATTCAGATCGTCTGGAATTACCAAATTATCCACATCGTCCATAAAATTCCAAAGCCAGCTTTCTTTTCCAGATTGAATGGATTGAAGGCCTGCCTCGTGCATACGGTTTTCATCCATTAGTTTTTGCGCACGATCTTTATATGTTTTTGCCCAATGCTGCGCTTTCCTGGGCGCGATAAGCTGCATGGTACGTGTTTCATCGAGCTTTCTGCGGATGCCATCAATCCAGCCGAAGCATAAAAGCTCATCCAGCACCTCCTCCCGTGAATCGTATTTCCCAACTTCTGATTTTTTGTAGGTTACGAGCCAAACGCTTTCACTTTGAGGGTAGTTTTTCAGTAGCCACTGCCTTAGTTCCTCCGATGATTTGACCTCCACTTTTTCGAAGTGCTCTGTTTTAATCATAGCGTTAACGGTTCATTTGAAAAGTGAAATGAAAGGGAAAGGTTATAAGTTTACGATTTACAAGATGATCTGCTTGTTTTACTTCCCTGGGGATTTATGGTCGTAACTCAGTACCCGTTTCAACTTCCACTGGTCCTTTTCAAGGATCCAAACATGGCTAAATTTAGCCGTACTCGTCAAATATTTAGGCTTGCCTGGCTCTTCTCCGTAGAACTCATGCACCCCTTTTTGTATGGCACCGTACAGCTCCCCCTTGGAATACAATGGAAAAACCTCCATGCTTCCATCCACCAAAACCCGAGTGGGCTTGTAGTTCATATTACACAGGTTGGGGATGTTCCGGATGAAGTTTTCCTTTGAATCCAGGAGTCCGCTTTGGTCATGGTAAAACTCAAAATCATCACTAATCAAAACCCTTAATTGGGCCGTATCACATTCGTTGAAACCGAGATTGAAAACCAGGCTATCTTTCTGCTTTATAGTTCTGCGAATAATTCCTGTAGCTTACCATCATCCTGCTGACCATATCCCTTGGTGGCCGCAGGGAACTGCGTGATTGGGAGATTATGAATGTGCCTGCGAAGGGCTACAGTACCGTTACCGATGGGAATGATGCGCCTTTTTTCGCTATTTACGCCAAGCCCGAAGGAGGGAAAGCCATAACCAAAGGCTTAATGGGCCCCCTCTACGATTCGGAGTACCAACATGCGGAAGGGCGACCCGTTAACCACCACGGCTTGCCCCGTTTCCGCGAAGCCTCCTTTGAAGCCTCCTACCCCTTCGGCATCGTCAACCTTAAAGACAGCGTTTTTCCCGCCACGGTCAAAATCGTGGGCTACAATCCCTTCATCCCGGGCGATTCCGATGATTCGGGCATCCCAATGGCCGTTTTTGAAATGGAAGTACACAATCCCACCGGACAGGATATGGAAGTGGCCATTGCAGGAAGTATTCGAAACTTTATCGGCAAAGACGGAAGGGAGTACAGTACCGATTGGAAAGGTGATTATATCCCGACAGGTGCTAAAAGTAATGCCAACACTTACCGGACAGCTGATGGATTTTCAGGTATTTTTATGCATTCCAATGACGTAGACACCCTCCATCCGGCCTGGGGCACAATGGCCCTGACTACATCCGCACCAATGGATCAGGTCAGCTATCGGACCAGTTCCGCGAAGAATGCCTGGAACCGCGGCATCCTCGACTTTTGGGATGATTTCAGTGCTGATGGAATGCTAACGGAAAAAACAGTATCTGCCGACCCCGATCCCATGGCTTCCTTAGCCGTAAAACAGGTAGTGCCAGCCGGGCAAACCAGGGTCTTCCGTTTTTACCTCACCTGGCACTTCCCCAACCGGCAGTCCTGGGGCAGCTGGAGCGAGGTGCAGCCCGTGGTCAGGGTCGGGAATTACTACACCACGCAGTACGCGGACGCCTGGGCGGTTATCAAACAAACCCTGCCCCGACTGCCACAGCTCACCAACAAAACCCTTGCTTTTGTGGAGGCGCTGATCGCAAGCGATTATAGCGAAACGGTGAAGGAAGCTGCTCTATTTAACCTAAGTACCCTGCGCTCGCAAACGGTCTTCCGGACTGAAGATGGGAAAATGTTTGGCTGGGAAGGGGTATTCGACCGCTTTGGTTCCTGCTTCGGTTCCTGCACCCACGTTTGGAATTATGAACAGGCCACTGCCTTTACTTTTGCAGATCTGGCACGCAGCATGCGGGAAGTGGAGTTTGGGCATGCCACGCGTGAAGACGGCTTCATGAGCTTTCGGGTGAATTTATCCCTTGACAGTGCCCACCTCTACCGCAAAGCCGCTGCCGACGGGCAAATGGGTACGATTATGAAGTTTTACCGGGAATGGCAACTCTCCGGAGATGACGCCTTCCTCAAAAGGCACTGGTCACAGGTGAAGTCTGCCTTTACCTTTGCCTGGATAAAAGGAGGTTGGGACGGCGATCAGGATGGTGTGATGGAAGGCGTGCAGCATAACACCATGGATGTGGAGTACTTCGGCCCCAATCCGCAGATGCAGTTCTGGTACCTCGGTGCGCTCAAAGCCATGCAGGAGATGGCGGATTACCTGGGTGAAAAAGACTTAGCGAAAAAGTGCCAAACGCTTTTCGAATACGGCAGCCAATGGACGGACGAAAATCTGTTCAACGGAGAATATTATATCCACCGGCTACAAGTTCCGAAATCACTCGATGACATCGCCAAAGGGTTAATGGGCGGCATGGGCAGTGAAGATCTGGAACACCCAAAGTACCAACTGGAAGAAGGCTGTCTGATTGACCAACTCGTGAGGCAGTATATGGCACATGTGGTGGGGCTGGGCTATCTCGGAAAGCCCGAAAACATACGCAAAACCCTGCAAAGTATCCTGCACTACAATCAGCGGGAAACCCTGTTCGAACATTTCAACAATATGCGGTCCTACGCTATGGGCGATGAGAACGCCCTGCTGATGGTGAGTTACCCCAAAGGTGGCCGCCCTGAAGTGCCCTTCCCTTACTGGTCAGAAGTGATGACCGGCTTTGAGTACACGACCGCTATTGGCATGCTTTACGAAGGAATGGAAGCCGAAGGGCTGGAGGTAATCCGGAATATAAGAAGCCGCTACGACGGCAGCAAACGCAACCCCTTTGATGAGGCAGAATGCGGACACCACTACGCGCGGGCAATGGCTTCCTGGGCAGGTATTTTGGCACAGAGTGGTTTTCAGTTCTCAGCGGTGGATCAGTCGATGCAGTTCCATCCCAAGGCCGGTAAGTGGTTTTGGTCGAACGGGTCTGCCTGGGGCACTTGCCTTATTTCAAATGAGCATGGGAACTGGGTGGTAGACCTGAAAGTATTGCATGGGGAGGCCAGCTTGAAGTCCTTTCAGTTAGGAGAAGGGTTAAAGAAACGCTTTAAGGAGGTTCAAACCGTTGGTGAGGGTAATAGATTGACTTTTGAAATAAATCCATGAAACAGTTGAACGGTCTGCTGATCAAAAACCCATCAGAAAAAATGCGAACTCCAGGTAGAAGGCTTGCTCTTAAACAACCTCACCTTCAGCATCAAAGAAGATCCCAGGCCCCTATTATTCTTAGTCATACCGGTACATTACAGATTGGATCAGTAACCAACCTCGGAGAGACAGGAAAAACTATTGTGACCAAATAATGGAATGAATATGACCTACCGGATAACAACACTGCTCCTTTTTTTATTCCTACTTAATTCCTGCACGGAGGAGGCTAAGAAATCTAGTCCACTGCCTCAACTCAGCGGCATCTACCCCCACCTCGCCTACTACAACAACGAAGGCGAATGCGGCACCGGAGCAGTTGTCCCCTGGGCCGACCGGCTATGGGTCATCACCTACGGGCCTCATCTGCCCAATGGCTCATCGGACCAGCTTTACGAAATTACGCCCGACCTGGAGCAGATCGTTCGCAAAGAAAGCATCGGTGGTACCCCCGCCAACCGTATGATCCATCCCGAAAGCCAGCAGCTGTTCATCGGGCCCTATGCGATTGACCAGCAAGGACAGGTCAGGACGATTCCTTACCCACAAATGCCGGGAAGGCATACCGGCAATGCGCGCCACCTGGAGCAGCCGGAAGATAAAATCTACTACGGTACTATGGAGGAAGGGTTCTACGAAGTCGATGTCCACTCCCTGGAGGTGAAAGAACTCTACGAAGATGCGAATGGGCTGAAAGGCGACCAATACAGCACTTTACTGCCCGGTGCCCACGGCAAAGGACTGTACTCCGGACAAGGCGTCCTGGTCTACTCCAATAACGGGGAGCCCTCAGAAGAGGCGCTGAAGCAGTTTGACATTCCCTCCGGCGTCCTCGCGGAGTGGAATGGCAAAGACTGGAAAACCGTTAGAAGAGCCCAATTTGTGGAAGTGACCGGTCCGGGTGGCATTAATGGCAATGAAAATCCTGAGACTGATCCTATTTGGGCTACCGGATGGGACCACAAGTCTGTCCTCCTCGGTACACGCGATGCTAAAACCGGGTGGAGCTTCTACCGCCTGCCCAAAGCCAGCCACAGCTACGATGGCGCGCACGGCTGGAATACCGAATGGCCCCGGATACGCGATGTGGGCACTGAAGGGCAGCCCGACTACCTGATGACTATGCACGGGATGTTCTGGCGCTTTCCGAAGACCTTCACGGCTGGTAACAGTGCAGGAGTACGACCGCGTTCGGCTTACCTGAAAGTCATCGGCGATTTTGCCCGCTGGAAAGACCAACTGGTTTTTGGGTGCGATGATTCGGCCAAAAAAGAGTTTCTCAATAAACGAAAAGTAAAGGGTGGCATTGAAGGCCCCGGGCAATCCAATGTGCTCGGCGGATTGCTCTACGGGCTGGGCGACAACAGCAGGAGCCTGGGCGTGGCCGCCACCAACTTTTCAGGCACGCAGGCTGATGATTACCGCTACTACGAACTCAACGAAAAGCTGGAGCTGCAACCTAAAGAAGATCCGAAGACGCTGGACTTTATCACCGGGCAATTTGCCATCCCCAAAAATGTCGTTATGGTGGAGGAAAGCTCCGTTTTGGTGGTCGACGATTCCGGAAGGCGATGGCAGTTCCCACTCGGAGACCCCAAATTTTCTGAATTAACGAATGCGGGAGTCTTAAGGATCGCCCGGGAGGTTGCCACCGAACGTGACCTGCTCAACCTCCACGGCACTTTCTACGAACTTCCGGCTGAAAACGCCGATGGCTTTGCCAAGGTACGGCCAGTGGCATCCCATAACTTCCGCATCCACGATTACGCCAGCTACCGGGGCTTACTGGTCATGACAGGAATTGACCCGGCAGCCGGGAAAGGCAATGAGCATATGATCGTCTCGGGTGATGAGCAAGCCGCTGTTTGGGCCGGCGCCATTGACGACCTTTGGCAACTGGGCAAGCCCACGGGGCAGGGCGGTCCCTGGAAAAACACCGAAGTTGAGGCTGGAGTCCCATCCGACCCCTACCTCATCGGTTTTTACGACCGCCGCAGCCTTGAGCTTTCGCATCAATCGGCTGAGCCTGTTACCTTTACCATTGAAGTGGAGCCCATTGGCCATGGTCCCTGGATGGAATATCAGCGCGTCACGGTAGCACCCGGCGAAACGTACACCCATGAGTTCCCCGATGAGTTCCAAGCTAGATGGATTCGGTTTATGGCGGATCAAAATACTTCAGTCTCAGCATTTTTAGAGTATAAATAGAAACACAAGAGCACTTTCCAATTTGATGAAACATTACTTATGAAAGACAAAACTTACCTATTCCATCTTTTTTTCCTCCTTTTCTCTCCCCCTCTGCTGGCCCAAAATTCTTTCGATGTGAAACACATCAAAGGCACTATGGAAAAAGCCACATTCTGGCAGCTGGAAAATCCAAAAAACAAGGATTACGACTGGACCAATGGCGCGTTCTACGCCGGCATATTTGCCGCTTATGAGACGACCCGGAACGAGGCTATTTTCCAGGCGCTGCTGGATATGGGCCAACGCGTCGACTGGCGCCCGGGGCTGAGGCTTACCCACGCTGATGACCACGCCATTTGCCAGACTTACATTGATGTGGCCCGGGTGCTGGAGGAAAGAGGCGAAAACACCTGGCGCATCATGAACCACACCCGGGTGGTCCTCGAAGACTTCATTGAATTTGAATATGCACAGCGGGAGCGGCGGGACTCCATCACCTGGTGAGAGTAACGGCTCATTGTCCGTCTTTTGAAGAGCCGTTTTGGGAAAATCTAAGTACCTTTTACCAAACATAGCAAAACTACTCAGGCATGAAACAAAGATCTCACCTATGGCTCCTGGTATTTGCAGGGCTCGTCCTGGTCGCCTGCAATCAGGAAAACTCTACCAACGCATCAGAGACGCCACCCAACATCGTTTTTATCCTCGCCGACGATTTTGGCTGGAAAGACGCTAGTTACAATGGCTCTGAATACTATGAAACGCCAAATATTGACCGGATTGCGAAGAAAGGATTCAAGTTTACCAATGGCTATGCTACCTGTCAGGTCTGCAGCCCTTCCCGGGCCAGTATCATGACGGGGAAGTTTCCGGCACGGCATGGCATTACTGATTATATAGGAGCGTGGTCAGATACGATATGGAGGGGCGCCGGGCGTTTTACTGCTCTTTTGCCGGCCAAGTATGATCAGGCGCTAAATTCGGCAGATACGACCCTTGCAGAGGTATTGCAAACGGCAGGCTATCGTACTTTCTTCGCTGGCAAATGGCACCTGGGCAGCAAGGGTTCATGGCCGGAAGACCACGGTTTCGACATCAACAAAGGCGGCTGGGAAAAAGGCTCGCCCATCGGCGGGTACTTTTCGCCCTGGACCAATCCTAACCTTGACAACCAAAAGGATGGTGAAAATCTCTCCATACGCCTCGCAGACGAGACTGTTGCCTTCATGAGCAGCCATCATCCCGATACTACCGGGTAAGCCTTTCTTCGCTTTTCTGTCCTTTTACGCCGTCCACTCCCCTATTCAAACTACACAGGAAAGGTGGGCAAAATACCGGACAAAAGCCGAGGAGCAGGGCATCAAACCAAACGGCTATAAAACGGGCCACTTCCTGCCCATCCGGCAAGTGCAGGACAACCCCATCTACGCCGGGCTGGTGGCAACCATGGATGAAGCGGTTGGAAAAGTGCTAACAGGACTGGTGATGAAGCATCCTGAAATTGCAGAACGCCTGCACAAAGAGTTGTTTGATTACTTAAACAGCGTAGGCGCACTGTTCCCCAGAAAAGACCCGCTATACGATGCCCAAAATGAGCAAGCTTACCTGCAAAGTATCGAAAACGAGCTCCTGCCCCGTTTGGAGGAGGAACGGCTGCAAATCCTTTCCCCGGATTTTGACGGTGGGAATTGGTGGGGAAGTCAGGTGGTAGAGGACTAGTTTATAGTGTTTCTTGAGATGTACAGACAAAGTCGTACCCCCCGGTTGAGCAGAAAGTACAACTATGCTGGGTTTGAGTTTTTGGAAGAACGGCAATTTGAGGATTCCCTTTGTTTCGTTTATGAATTGAAGAGGGCAGCCTAGTGGTCTGTCAAGTGTTAATTTATGGGTTGAGTGGGAGCGAATTTTGAGACTAATCGAGGCGGATGTTCCCGCGCATAGCAGCGCTACGTAAGGGGTTGTCCAACGAAGAGTAGCCTCAAAAGTCGCCGCAGGCAACCCCTAGTTTTAGCCTTGACAGACCACTAGCATGGCAGGCATTACAAGGGAGGCTAAAAAAGGTCACTCTGAGGTAAACTGTGTTCATCAAACCTGATCCACCGGGTCAACTAAAGATGTAACGAATTATACCTTAGAAAAAATTACAATATGCCAACGTGTAATGGACAGTGCCCCCATACTTTCCCCGGATCCCACTTATTCCTTTTCATTGCCCTGCTGCTTACAACGGTTTTCAATCAGGCAGGGGCTCAAAATGGTGCTTTCCGCATTACCGATTACAGCGCAGTGGGCGATGGCATAACTTTGACCACTCTGGCCATTCAATCTGCCATTGATGCAGCTGCAGAAGCCGGGGGCGGAAGGGTGATCGTACCACCTGGCAAATACCTCACTGGCGGGATAGAACTGCGCGACAATATCATCTTCGAACTCCAGGGTGGTGCCACCCTCCTTGGCACCGACCAACTCGATGCCTACGCCACCCACGAAGGGACTGATCAACATGGGAAGGTCATACAGCGGAGGCACCTCATTTCCGTCACTGGAGTAAAAAACGTGCTCATCGAAGACAAAGGCACCATCAATGGACAGGGGAAGTTCTATTGGGAAACCCCGGCCGCTCCACCACCTCAGTGGATCAAAGCCAAAACGCCCCGCCCCAATGCCCTGCTGGAGGTCGCCGATTCTGAAAATATTACCATTCGCGATATTACCCTGACCAATTCGCCCAACTGGACCTGCCATATTATGCACAGTCAGGACGTGGTGGTGGACGGCATACGGATCATCAATGACCTTTTTGCCCCTAATGCCGATGGGATCGACATTACCGGCAGTCAGAGGGTGCGGGTCACCAACTGTGACATTACCACCTGCGATGATGCAATTGTATTGAAAACCTGGAAAGACGGGCAGCCCTGCGAGGACGTGACCGTAACCAACTGCACCCTGGAAACGCTCTGCGCAGCATTGAAGCTCGGCACCGAATCCTACGCCGACTATCGCCGGATCACCTTCAGCAACTGCGCTGTACGGACCGCTTCCCGACTATTTGCTATTTACGTACGGGACGGAGGCACGGTGGAAGATGTGCTGGTTAGCAATATCACCGGGAGTACCAAAGCTCCACTGGTGCTGAACCGCCCCATTCAGCTGATGATCGCCAAAAGAACGCCCGAATCTCCAGTGGGGCGCATCCGTAACGTCAGCATTAATCAGGTGAGCTGCGAAACCGATGGCCGCATCCTGCTTACCTCCATTGAACCAGACCGCATTTCTGATGTCCGCATCCGGAACCTGCACCTTCGCTATCCATTTGTGGAAGACCCTACAGCGGCAGGCTCAGATATAAAAAGCGCCCAATTTCCAACTACTTTGCCGGAAGTGCTCACTGCCAAAGCCACGATCGTAGCTAAAAATATACGCCACGATCTGGATGAGATGAAAGGCCTCGGCACCGATATTGTATGCATTGGCATCACCGAAAGTGATATCAAATACAATGAAGGCAATATCCGCTTCATTATCGAAGAAGCTCATCAACGGGACATGCAGGTCTTTGCCGTACCTTCGCGCATGGCAGGCATTACCGCCGGGCAGCCGATCGAACCGCCGCTCTTTGGTTATCATCATCCGGAAACAGCGGTGCTCAGGAAAGACGGCACCCCCGTTGTGCGCAAAACGCATGGCATACTCAGCAGCTTTTACCACCCGGAAGTCAAAAACTACTTCATCGAAACCACCTCAAAGATGCTGGAACAGTTTGACTTGGACGGCATCATCTGGGATGAGCCCAAATCCACCTGGTGGGAATGGCAGGATTTTTCCGAACTGGCACTTAAGGACAACCCGGAAGGCGCGACTACGTCAAATACATGGAGGACTTTGCGGACTTCTTTTCTGATATCAATGCTGAACTAAAGGCGCAGCAACCCGACCTCACCATCGTCCACTTCGATGAGGCCTGCCGGGACGATACTGTTGTCAACGTTTCGGCGACCATCCGCCACCTCGACTACTTCGGCACCGATGGCAAACCCTACCCCCTCACCAAGACCGAAAACATCACTAACCGGGACACCAAAGTACTACCTGAATACGGGGAGCGCTACCTCAAAGCAGGGCGGGAAAATGACCTTAAAACCATGATGCTGGCAGAAAATCAGCGCATGAGCCAAGCCGAAGTCGACAAAATGGACGCTGCACTGCCCGACATCCTGAATATGGACGTAGACCTGTTGCTCTACTATTACTACGGGTTCTACGATGAGGCGCCAGAGTACAAAATGGACGTCATCCGGAAACACATCCCGAAGTTCAAAAACCAAAATATTCAGTAAAGCGAAGTTCTGCCAAAGATGATGCATAAAGCTGTAAAACGCTATTTTTCCTGCCTTTTCGGTATCGGGTTAAGCCTGATACTGAGTCTTTGCACGGCCACCGTTCACGGCCAAGTCGTCACCGATGAGTCCATTAGCAAAGCGTGGCTGCGGGAACACCTCCAACCTCAGACGCCAAGACTCATTTTCGATATTGAAACGGAGCAGTTGCTCGCTGAAAAGCTGACAACCGATGCCCACATTCAGCAAATCTACCAACACATCAAAGCCTATGCAGATTATTGTCTTCAACTTCCGCCTTTGACTTATCAGAAACGAGGCAGAAGGCTGCTCAGTGTCTCCCGGGAAGCACTTCAGCGCATGCTCGCACTCGCTATGACTTACCGCATGGAGCAGCAACCGGAATACCTGCACCGGTTGGAAGCCGAACTCCTGACCGTGGCCCACTTCCCTGACTGGAATCCCAGCCACTTTCTGGATGCCGCCGAGATGGCCACGGCCGTGGGGCTCGCCCTAGACTGGTGCGGAAAAGATATGGCTCCGGATATTCTGAAAGCCTCTAAAAATGCGCTGCTCGAAAAAGCCATCAAGCCCGGCATAGGCATCACCTGGGAAAATTGGTGGTGGGTCTCGGAGCACAACTGGAACCTGGTTTGCCACGGTGGACTGGCTATAGCAGCGCTGGCTATTTTTGAAGAAGAACCCGACCTGGCTTCCTATACCCTGAACAGAACTGTGGAGCGTTTTCCGCTTGGCCTCCTGCCCTATCAGCCCGATGGTGCCTACAACGAGGGCCCCGGTTATTGGTTTTACGCCACTAACTACCTGACCCTTACGATTTCCGCTTTTGAATCAGCCGTGGGCACCGGGTTCGACTTTTTGGAAGTGCCGGGTGTCGCCCGCAGTGCCGAATTCAGCGAAATGACCGCCGGACCCTCCGGCGATTACTACAATTACTTTGATGCCAGTACTAAAGGGTACCATAACTTTCAGCATATCGGCCTGCTAAGCTGGTTTGGACAACGGGGAGGATTCCGACCTCCGAAAGAAGCCCTTGAGCAGGCGATAGCGGACATCCCGCCACCTGAGCAGCAATCAAAGGGCCGGTTTTCCACCCTATACCTGCTCAATCTGTTACGCCTGTCCGAAGATGCGCCCGAAATCAAGCGGGAGCCTGTATGGCTGGCCCAGGGCGATGCCCCACTGGTCGTTTTTGCCCCAAGGCAACCCGATGGGCTCTACCTGGCTGCCAAAGGCGGCAGTGCCAACGACAATCATGCCAATATGGACGCCGGCTCCTTTATTCTGGAGTGGAAACGAACCCGCTTTGCCATTGACCTGGGCAATCAGGACTACTACGAGTTGGAGCGTACCATTGGGGTGGATGCACTCTGGAACCGGGCACAGAATTCTCCCCGCTGGGACCTGCTGACCAAGAATAACTTCGGGCTGAAGTCCGCATGCAGTCACAAGCCTTCAAAAAGAAAAAGGGTCGTATCACCGTCAAAGTAACTGGGTTGCCCTGATCAAAACTACTAAAATTCATGGATGAAAAACTTCGAAGATCAAATCGGCTTTTTGCATTCAGCAGTATTTTGCTGTTGCTAAATGCCTGCACACCGGCAACAGAAACGGTAACCTCTCCCCCCAACATCCTGCTCATCCTGGTGGATGACATGGGGTATTCTGACCTTAGTTGCTACGGGAGCGAGATCGCCACCCCGCACATCGACAGCCTGGCGTACAACGGGCTTCGGCTCACCCAGTTTTACAATGCCGCACGCTGCTGTCCTACCCGTGCTGCCCTCCTTACCGGATTGTACCCGCATCAGGCGGGCATGGGGCATCAGAATCAGGACAAAGGGCTAGACAGCTACCGGGGCCGGATCAATGAAAATGCTACGACCATTGCCGAAGTGCTGCAACAACGGGGATACGCCACCTATCAGGTTGGTAAATGGCACGTCGGCAATACCGAACCTTCTTGGCCAGGCAATAAGGGCTTCGATCAGTACCTCACGCTCGTCGAGGGCGCGATGAGCTACTTCAATGACTGGCCTTGGGCGAAAAATCAGGATACGCTGGAAATGCGGTGCAACGGCAGCACCTACCGAACTTCACCCGACTTCTTCGCCACTGATACGTTTTCAGATACCGCAGCAGCTTTCATCCAAAGGCACGACAGGGCACACCCTTTTTTCATGTACCTGGCTTACAATGCCCCACACTGGCCCCTGCACGTGCGCCCGGAAGACCGGGATTTTTACGATGGAATTTACGATGATGGCTGGGCGCCGATCCGCGAAAACCGGCTAAAAAAGATGCAGGAATTGGGGGTCATTGGGTCTGAGGTGGAACTGACCGAGCCCTACCCTACCGTTCCGGACTGGGATACCCTTTCCAGAGCCGCCCGAAGTGAATGGTCAGACAAAATGGAACTCTATGCGGCAGTGATGCACCGGCTCGACCTCGGCGTAGGGAAAGTGGTGCAGGCATTACGCGAAAGCGGCCAGCTCGACAACACCCTCATACTTTTCCTCAGCGATAACGGCGCCTGTCAGGAAGACCCCCTGGGCCCGTGGATCACCTACCCAAATGACGGGGAGGTTGGTGGCCCCTTTTCCTTCCCCGCCTATGAATTG
Source organism: Phaeodactylibacter xiamenensis (assembly GCF_000759025.1). Taxonomy (GTDB): domain Bacteria; phylum Bacteroidota; class Bacteroidia; order Chitinophagales; family Saprospiraceae; genus Phaeodactylibacter; species Phaeodactylibacter xiamenensis. The sequence goes on from NZ_JPOS01000084.1 coordinate 92,278, forward strand.
CCTTGGGCGAATGTCAGTAATACCCCTTATCGTTTGTTTAAATCTTTTCTCCATGAGGGTGGAATGCGCACGCCATTTATTGCGCATTGGCCGGAGCAGATACAAGCAGGTCAAATCGACCGGACTTCCGTGGGGCATATTATTGATGTGTTGCCAACCTTAGCGAATATCGCAGAGGCTCCCTACCCTACTCAGATTGGTCAGCGCAGCATTACGCCCACTGCCGGGCACTCCCTGTCCAATGTGCTCAAAGGCATACCAGATAACGCCGGCAGAATCCTGTTCTGGGAGCATCAGTTCAACCGGGCAGTCCGGGACGGCGACTGGAAGCTTGTCTCCGCCCGCCGGCTGCCCGGACAAGACTCAAAAGGGGAATGGGAACTCTACCACCTCCCGTCGGACCCCACAGAAATCAATAATCTCGCCACAGAACACCCTGAAAAAGTGGAAGCCATGGCTCGGCAGTACCAAACCTGGGCGGATAGTGTAGGCGCCTACGACCCAGCCACCCTAAAACAACGCATGGCTCAAAAGAAAAAGCAATGAATCCAAGAATCCTGTTCTTTAGCTTGATAATACTGGCTCTAACCCTGCTCCAAAGCTGTCGGCCCGCCCCGGAAAACGGGCAGTCCGGGGAGCGCTTTTCCTACCGGGGCTGGAACATCCTGTCTTCCCACCGGGAGAACGGACTGAAGACCCTGGACAAAGCCGTAGAATATGGCATCAACCACATCGAACTGTCCCACTACCAGTTGGTGCATGACCTGAAGGACTTTCGCAAGCCGGAAAACCGGGAAGCCACCAACTTTTTCATTGATGCGGCCCACGAACGCGGCATTGAAAATGTCTACGTTTGGGACCACGCTTTTTATCCCCTGGATTACTACCCCGACCGCTTCAAGGTGGAGGCACAGGCTAATGAAGACTTCACTCATCACACTACCAAATTTGAGGGCGGGCTGCAGCAACAACTGAACCTCGACGACCCCAAATTCTGGCAGTGGGTATATCAGGATTACGATAGCCTGCTGGACTTGTCCCCAAACCTGGATGGAATCGTACTGACCTTCATCGAAACCGGCAGCTACGTGATTTACCAGCATTCCGAAAAGCTGAAAACCAAAAGCGAAAAGCTGGCGGCCCTGGTCGACTCCCTGGGCGGCTACTTCATCGATCAGCGCAGGCTTAAGCTGACCATCCGCACCTTCATCTACAATCAGTTCGAACGGGACATCATCCTCGATGCGCTGAAGCAGATCAAGCGCGACGACATCACCGTCATGATCAAAATGACGCCTCATGACTGGTTCCTGACCTATCCTTACCAGGATTACGTCACGGATATTCCCTTTCCGGTTGTCATTGAATACGACTGCGGTATGGAATACGCCGGGGAAAACCTGATTGCCAATACCTTTCCGCATTATTTCGCCGATGCTTTCCGGCACTATGCGCAGTTTGACAACGTAGTGGGCTACTGTGCCCGTACCGACCGTTTTGAGGAAACGGCAGCCGTAGGCACGCCAGGCGAGCTTAATCTGTTCGTCCTTTCCCAATTGTCAAAAGACCTCAGCACGGATACAGACAGCCTGACCACCGCATTTATCGCGCAAACTTACGGTGCAGAAGTGGTCCCACTGCTTAAGCCAGCCTTTGACAGCGCCCTGTCCATCGTCCTCTCCACCTTTTACACCCTGGGCACCCACACCGCCAACCACTCCCGCCTCAACTACCACCGAAAAGGGCATTATCAGACCCACACCACCGGAGAATGGTTTGCACCGGATGATCAGTACACCTGGATTGGGCATGACGTCAACAAGCGGCTTCACCATTACAAAGACATCCTCAACGCCCTGTCCTTCCCCGCCTACAAAACCGATACTGCCGGCATGCGGAAAGACCTCTCCTGGGTAGTAGACAGCGCCTGGCTTTCGCCAAATGAAGACCTCACTCCCGAATACTATCAGGACATCCTTACGGAAAAAGCGTACGGTATCCAGCTAGCTAAGGAGACCCTGAAAAGGGTGGAAAAAGCCCTGCCGCTCATCCCCGATACAGCCGCCGCACAACGGCTCTACCACACCTTCAACCGTACCCTGATTGTTGCCAAAGAAAGGAGGGGCGCAGCACAGGCCGTCTTCGGCTACCGGCTCTGGTGCAAAGGACCGGAATACCGTACCCCGGAATTGCAACGGCAGATTTACGACGGGCTGGAGGAGACTGCTTCTATGCTGGAAGAGATTGACAATTACCCCGTCCACACGCCCCTCGGACAGTGGCGCTGGCACCGTGACCGGGAGTCATTTGACATCTACTATAAGGCGATTACGGAAGCAGGTTGGCCGGAGGTGGGGCTGTATGAAGTGGTGCCGCGACCGGAATAAGATTAATCAGATTCGACTGAAGGATTACTCCCTCCCTGTTCTTTCCATACAATTCATAGCCCACCACAAAATCAAAGCAGTCTTGTCCTTCAATGAACAGGTACACTATTTCACAACGACGGGCACAAATCAGTCAGGCTTTAATGCGTCGATAATGGAACTTTTTAAAAATATTTCAAGTTTTTCGTTTATTAGCTTAGATAAGCAATACTTGGTTTTCCTTTTTTATGGTTTACCAGAATTGCTGGGAAATTAGGCAAGCTTTACAAACAATGGCTAGAGATAGTTTTCATGACTTGTTTAGATCAGCCCTAGAGGATGACGGATGGATTGTTACAGATGACCCACTGACATTTAAAATCGGTAAAGTTCATGTACAAATAGACCTGGGTGCAGAAAGATTGATCGCAGCCCAAAAAGACCAGGAAAGGATTGCAGTTGAGATAAAGACCTTCGTCAATGTTTCATTCATAACTGCACTCTACGAAGCGATCGGTAAGTATGTAGTTTACAAAAACGTTTTAAAATTAACAGATCCAAACCGAAAACTTTATCTGGCCGTTCCAAAAAGTATTCATGGCCGGTTTTTCGAAGAGCCTGTACTTAAACAAGTCATCACGGAAGAGGAAGTCAATCTCGTTATTTACAATGAAAAACTTCAAAACATAGATTCATGGATAAAATAGAAAAATACGAATCTGCTATCCTCACTATTCTAAAAAAATATGCTGCCATAAAATACGCAAATATTAAAGGAGGCAACCAACTCATAGTTGATAAAGAAAATCGCCATTATCAGGTGCTCACCCTTGGGTGGGATGAGGACCGTTATGTACATGACTGCCCCTTGCACTTTGACATAATAGGTGACAAAGTGTGGGTGCAACAGAATATGACAGAATGGGACGTTGCGAAAATGTTAGAGGATCAAGGCGTTCCAAGAAAAAATATTGTTATCGGCTTTCTCTCTTCTGAGCTCAGAGCTTTTTCCGATTATGCAACAGATTGACAGATGCAGTCCTAAGGGCAAAGTCCTGACATACCTCTAAAGCTGAACCGGCTTATTTTCCGCCTGAGACCGGTAAACCGCTTCCAAAATTTCCACAGACTTCCGGGCTTCCCTTCCATCAACCGAAAAAGGTGTTCCTGTTTCCAGAGCCGTCAAAAACTCAGCGATGCAGCGGGCATGATTCGCGTATTGGATGGCCATCGGGTCGGCAGCCCCACTTGTGCCGGCCTGACCAAAGTTAGAGCGGACGGTTTCATCCTCCGGTAAAGCTTCGGCGAAAGCCCAGACTGATAAGCTGTCTTCCACCTGTTGAATGGTACCCTTAGTCCCCATCAGGTCTAGTTGGCGGGGCTGCCCGGGATAGGCAGCGGTACTGCCGTAAATTTGCCCTAATGCGCCATTGGCAAAGCGCAGGGTCACTACGGCCGTATCTTCCACCTCAATATCGTGCGCGAGGGTATCGGTGTAGGCGAACAAGGACCGCACCGGGCCCATCAAATGCTGCAGCAGGTCGACCATGTGGATGGACTGATTCATCAATGCGCCACCACCATCGAGGGCCTGCGTGCCCTTCCAGGAACCGGCATAGTAAGCCTCATCGCGCCACCAGGGTACCCGGACAGCCGCGTAGGTAACTTTACCCAGGCGTTGCAGTGATAAAGCCTGCCGGATTTGCCCAACAACCGCATCATACCGGTAGTTAAAAATACAGCCTAGAATGGTACCTGCCCTGTCATGAGCCGCAATCATCTCATCAATCCGGTTGGTGGTGATTTCGAGTGGCTTCTCACAGAGAACAGGCTTGCCCTCCTCGGCCGCCAAAATAGCTGGTTGCAGGTGAAGCCCGCTGGGGGTGGCAATGAGCACCACATCGACTTCCGGCGATTCGATCAGTGCCTGGTAATTGGCAAAGGCAACAGCCCCATATTGATCTGCTAACGCTTTAGCACGTCCGGAGCCTCCGTCGCAGCAGCCCGTTAGTTGTGCATTGGGCAGGGAGGCAATGGCTTGTGCATGCAGGTCGGCGACTGCCCCGGCACCAACGATACCTATTTTATACATAGATCTTGTTTTTTACAGGTTAATGCTAACTCAAAAGGGTAACCGTAAATTACAGCTATTCAGGTTACAAGCCCCGCAGGCAAACCACTTGATAGTAGAAAAAACCATTGCGATGAACCGACTCCTTCTTCTCCTTCCAATTATGGGCCTGCTGCTCTTTGGCTGTAGCAATGAGCCCACTGCTGAATCTCCGGAATATGACCTCTGTATCTACGGCGGTACTTCTGCCGGGGTGATTGCCGCTCATGCTGCCGGCAAACTCGGACTCAAAACCCTGCTCATTGAGCCCGGCACACATTTGGGAGGCCTCTCGTCCTCCGGTCTGGGCTCCACGGATATTGGCAACAAGCATGCCGTCACCGGGCTGAGCCGCGATTTCTACCGCAGGTTGGGCGATCACTACGGCATCTTTGAAGCCTGGACCTTTGAGCCTTCTCTGGCTGAAAAAACCTTTGAGGAATACATCGCTGAGGTGGAAGTGGACGTATGGCGGGAGCACCGCCTGCAATCTGCTGCAAAAGAAGGGACCAACATCCAACGTATCACCGTGGAAGACCTGTCAGCCGGTGGCGCGAGCAAGCAGGTTTCCGCCAGGATGTTCATTGATTGCACCTATGAGGGCGACCTGCTGGCAGCGGCGGGCGTTTCCTACACGATTGGCAGAGAAGCCAACAGCACCTACAACGAGACCCTGAATGGCGTTCAGCTCCGTAAATACCATCAGTTTGAGGATGGCATTGATCCTTATGTAGTGCCTGGCGACTCCACAAGCGGGCTGCTTTGGGGCATTAATGACGAGCCCCTGTCCCCCGATGGCACCGGCGATAAAAAAGTACAGGCGTATAACTTCCGCCTCTGCTGGTCGGATGACCCCGACAATCAGGTACCCTTTTCCGAGACCCGACCGGATGATTACGATCCGGAAAAGTATGCGCTGCTCCTTCGCCTTTTGGAATCGAGAGAAGCTAAAGGGAAAAAGCGGCACGATGCCGGTACCTATTTCATCATCAACCGCATGCCCAACCACAAAACCGACATCAACAACCGGGGTGCTTTCTCCACCGATCATATCGGCGGCAACTGGGACTACCCCGAAGCCTCCTACGAAGCGCGCGAAGCTATCCGGCAGGACCACGAGGACTACATCAAAGGACTTTGCTACTTCCTGGCTACCGATCCCAGGGTTCCCAAGCGCGTACAGGACGACCTGAATACCTGGGGCTGGGCCAAGGATGAGTTTACCGATAACGGAAATTTCCCCCATCAGATGTACGTGCGTGAAGCGCGACGTATGATTGGAGAAACAGTCATGACCGAACACCATTGCCTGGGGGATGAAGTCCTTCAGGATCCTATCGGGCTGGCCGCCTACACCATGGACTCCCACAATTGTGATCGCGTAGTCATCCACAAAGATGGCAAGGCGATGGTCAAGAACGAAGGCAATGTGGAAGTCGGTGGTTTTCCGCCCTTCCCCATCGGCTATTCCGCACTAACGCCGAAAGCCTCTGAATGCACCAACCTGCTGGTTCCGGTTGCCCTGTCTGCTTCCCACATCGCCTATGGCTCTATCCGGATGGAGCCGGTTTTCATGGTTATGGGGCAGGTCACGGCTATTGCTGCGCAGCTCGCGATTGAAGGGCAAAAAACCGTGCAGGAAGTCGACCATCAAAAGATCGTGGACCTCATGAATACCGATCCCTTGCTCAACGGTACCCGCCCGGACATCCTGGTGGACAATACTGATGCCGGTCAGGTGGAAGCAGTGGGCACCTGGCAGGACACAAGCCGGTGGATGGGACAGTACAAAACGAACTACGCCATGACGGACCCGAAAGAGAGTGAGGCATCTCAATTCTCCTTTCAGACCCCTGTGGAAAGGCCCGGGAAATACCAATTGTATCTCTATGTTCCGAGCCGGCCACGTGGCATGGAAGCCGAATGGGCAACCACGCTGCCCGTCACCATCACTCATCAGGAGAGTCAAACTCAAAAAACGATTGATCTTCAGGCACACGAAAGAGACTGGGTCGATTTAGGCAACTACAGCTTTGAGCAGGGCGGGCAATGCCAGCTTACGCTAAATGCCGGTACCGCTAACGGGCCCGTTGCCGCTGATGCCCTCCTGCTGGTGCCCACAAACTAAAAACCGGAACCGATGCACTATAGATTTTGCTGGATTGCAGGCCTTTTCTTGTTATTGGGCAGTTGTCAGGAAAAGGCCTCCGATACCACACAAACCGACGAGCGCCCGAACATCATCATCATCCTGACCGATGACATGGGCTATTCCGACCTCGGCTGTATGGGTTCAGAAATCAATACCCCTACCCTCGACCGTTTGGCCGGCAACGGGCTGCTGATGACGCAGTTTTACAACGCCGGGCGCTGTTGCCCCACCCGGGCTTCCCTGCTCACCGGGTTATACCCGCATCAGGCAGGGATGGGCTCCATGACCTTGGATCTGCCCGAGCTGCCAGCTTATCAGGGCTACCTGAACCAAAACTGTGTGACCCTTGGAGAGGCGCTTGGAGATGCCGGCTACACCACCCTCCTGTCCGGCAAATGGCACGTAGGCGAACACCGCCCCCACTGGCCGGGCGACCGGGGCTTTGATCAGTATTTTGCCTTTATTAATGGTGCCTCGAGTTACTACAATCTCGACCCTTACCGGCCAGGCAGAGCGCCACTGGAAATGACCCTGAATGGCGAGCCCTACACGCCCGGTGAAGGCTTTTATATGACCGATGCTATTTCGGATTATGCCACAGACTTTATCGCAGCGCAAAAAGACAGCACGGCTCCATTTTTCCTTTACCTGGCCTATACTGCGCCCCACTGGCCACTGCATGCTCCCGAGTCAGAGATTGCCAAATACCGCAACAAGTACAAATCCGGCTGGGCTAAGATCCGGCAGCAGCGCTACGAGCGCATGCTTGAACTGGGCATTATAGATTCGGCATGGGCTTTATCCCCGGCTTTCCCGGACCTCAAAAAGGTACCGGACTGGGATACGCTCTCTGATGAAGAACAAGACCTCTGGGACCTGCGCATGGCCACTTACGCGGCGATGGTTGACCGCATGGATCAGGGGATTGGCAAAGTGGTGGCACAACTTGAAGCACAGGGCGAACTCGACAACACCCTAATCGTATTTTTATCCGACAACGGCGGGTGCCACGAGGAAGTCTACAACTGGAATATTGCCTACGACCAAAGCGGGGAAACCGGCGGGCCCAAATCCTTCGACGCTTACGGTTTTGCGTGGGCGAATGTCAGCAACACCCCTTTCCGCCTCTTCAAATCTCTGACGATGGAAGGGGGCATTTCCACCCCGCTCATTGCCCACTTCCCAGCCATGATCAAGGGCGGACAGAAGAGTAATGCACTCGGGCACATTACCGACCTCATGCCAACCTGCCTCGACCTTGCCAATGCCACCTACCCGGAGGAATTTCAGGGCAACATCATCAACCCTACTCCAGGCAAAAGCCTGGTCCCCGTCTTCCGCGAACAGCGCCAAACCCACAGAGAATTAATATATTGGGAACACAATGACAGCAAGGCGATCCGCAAAGGCGACTGGAAGCTGGTGCTGCCATCCTGGGGCGGGCCGGAAGACTGGGCGCTGTACAACCTGAAAGAAGACCGGTCTGAGCTGAAGGATTTGTCCGGCCAGCACCCGGAAAAAGCAGAGGAAATGCGCCTGGCTTTTGAGTCCTGGGCAGACAGCGTTGGGGTGATGCCATGGCCGGAAGTGAACAAGATTAGAAAAAACAGATAAATCATGCAGAGAAGAACTTTTATCAAGCAAGCCTCCGCCAGTGCAGCGGCGCTGTCCCTGGGCGGGCTTACGGCTACGGCTCAGAGCTACAACCGGATTATTGGCGCCAATGAGCGTATTAATGTTGCCATTATTGGTTGCCAGCGTCGATACGGTGGGTTGCTGGATAGCATTTCGAAAACCCCAAATACGCAGGTCGTTTTTGTTTCAGATGTCAATCAGCAACGACAGAATAAGGCCATTGAAAAAGTGGCGAAGGTGATGGGGCAAAAGCCGCAGGGTGAAAAGGACATGCGCAAGATCATGGAAAACAAGGAGGTGGATGCCACATTCCACGCCACGCCTGACCACTGGCATGCTCCCGGCTCCATTCTCAGCATGCAGGGTGGCAAGCACGTTTACGTTGAGAAACCCTGCAGCCACAATCCGGCTGAAGGGGAAATGCTAATCGCCTGGCAAAAGAAGACCGGGCTGCAGGTCCAAATGGGTGCTCAGCAGCGGTCATCACTGGAAAGCCAGGAGATCATACAGGCTATCCACGAGGGGCTGATTGGGGAAGCCTACCATGCCACCGCTTTCTACTCCAACAACCGGGGGCGGGTGCCTGATGCTAATAAGATCCCTGTACCGGACTATCTGGACTGGGAACTGTTCCAGGGCCCTGCACCACGCACCGATTTTATTGATATCGTTGGCGATTACAACTGGCACTGGTACTGGCGCTGGGGCACAGCAGAAACCGGCAATAATGCCACCCACGAATTCGATATCGCCCGCTGGGCGCTGCAGGTGAAATTCCCGGAAGAAGTACGGGTCAACTCTGCCAAGAATCATTTCAGGGACGACCCCTGGACTATGTATGATACCATGTACGCCACCCTTAAATTCCCGGGGGGTAAGGTCATCAACTGGGATGGCAAGAGCCGAAACGCTAATCCGACCTACGGCGGTGGGCGGGGAACCGTCATTTATGGTACGGAAGGCTCTGTATTTGTAGACCGGGGCCATTACAAACATTATGACAGAGATGGCAAACTGGTTACGGAGAAAGTCTCTGGTGGAGATGAAGCGGGTACAGCGCTGGGCGGCGGCGGCAGCCTGACCGACCGACACGTGCGCAACTTTTTTGAAGCCATTCGCGGTAAAGCCAAGCTCGCCTGCCCGATCGATGAGGGCTCCATCAGCACCAACCTTTGCCACTATGCCAATACCTCCTCAAGAGAGGGCGACGCCATTTTGAAAATTGACCCCAAAACCGGTAAGTACACCGACAGAAAAATAATGAAAAAGTACTGGGGCCGGGATTACGAAAAAGGCTGGGCTCCGGAACAGGCCTGATGATAACAGTCGGCCGGATTACTTCTTGCCTCCGGCCGACTGGTTTTTTAATTTTCCAGATGCTGGTTCAGAAAATCAAATGTCCGTTTTTCTGTCCAGTAGTACCCATCCCGGTTGACAGTGACAAAACCAACATGGCCACCCCGTTTTGGCGCTTCAAAATGGAAGTATTTGTGGTCCCGGGCCAGATCAAAGGGGTAACAGCTTTCACTTAGGAAGGTATCGTCCTGCGCGCTGACAAGTAAGGCCGGGTGCTCAATCGTTGGGATGAAGTAGATACTGCTGCAACTGGTCCAGTAATCTTCCGCATCTCTAAAACCGTGGATGGGCCCGGTAAACTGGTCATCAAATTCGCGGAAATCCCGGGGCATACGCTCCGGAATCTCTAACTGCCCGGGAAACCGGTTGGCTTTCTCCACCATTTTGGCGTTGAGGGTTTGCATAAAACGCTGCCGGTAGTGCCAGTTGTGCCATTTGTCAATTTCGGTATTGGCTGACTTCACATCGCAGGGTACCGAAAAGGCCACGCCTCCCACCAACTCATCCGGGTGGAAACCACCTTCGCCCAGGTATTTCAGAATCACATTGCCACCCAGGCTAAACCCTACCAAACCGATATGCCGGTAACGGCCAAGGCTCAGCGCATGATCAATCACCTGACGAAGGTCTCCAGTTTCGCCAATGTGATAAGAACGCAGCAAGCGGTTGGGCTCACCACTGCAACCCCGAAAATTCAAGCCCAGGGCATCCCAGCCCCGTTCATTGAAGTAGCGAGCCATGCCCCTGATGTAAGGGCGGTCAGCGGAGCCTTCCAAACCGTGCAGCCCGATAATGAGCTTGTCGCTGCCCGTGCAGGACCAGTCAATATCCAGAAAGTCGCCATCGGGGAGCTCCAGGCGCTCGCGCTCGTAGGCCACTTCCGGGACCTTACGGAAAAAGGCCGGGTAAATAGTATTAACATGATGGTTGCGAAACCAGGGTCTTGGACGATAAGAAGATGTAGTGATCAAAGGCATTTCAATTTATAAGTTATTCCAATGGAGTGAGCGATCGCAGCTGCAAATTTAGGTTTAAGACGTTATCCCCCAAACGTTGCTGGTAATTTTCCAGGCTGGACCGGGCGGAAGTAGGGTCATCAAAAATCAGCCCGAAGTACAAAGCATAGCCGCTTTCCAGCTCGTCAAAGCAGCCCAGCCAAACGGCACTTGCCGTAAAACCGAAGCCTTCCAGCTCCCGGATACGGGCCGTCACGGCGCTGTAGCTTTGGTATACCCCTTCCTGAATGATGTAGCCGGTCGAAGTTAGGGGCCGCAGGCGGGAACAATCGTAGGTGTAAGGCGCAGCATCGTCCAGATGCCCGACAAAACCCTCGCTGGAAGCCCCCGAACGCGCGACCGGAGGCACGGTCACCGATTCCGGCTGTGCAGGCTGCAGCGACAGGTAGGGCTCCATATCTTTCCGAATGGGATAGGGCCAGGTAATCAGGGTATCCAATACAAAGGTGATGGGCTGAGTGTAGCTTTCGTTGCGTTTCCGCACATCAGCCATTCGTCTGAGGTAGGCTTCCGGGGATTCTTCTTCAATAGTTTTAAGCTCCTGCATTTCCTGATAGAGTACGCCCGATGTAATCGCGAGGCATATCCCTACAATCAGCATTTGATATTTGTAGCGCCGCTGGAACCGCAGCAGGTTTTCCGGCTTAAGCGTAGCCATCCATTCCGGGTAGCGCCCTTCGTCTAACATGCGTTGGAGGTCGTCCTGCCTGAGGAAGTCGATGTTGCTGCGTTTCTTTCCAAAAACATCTTTCCGGGCAGGCGACAGCTGCATCAGGATGGATTTATCCGGGCGCACGATCAGCAGTCCCATGCCGTTATAGATGCACTGCTTTTTCAGCTCCAGATAGTAGGGATCGCTTGTGAGATTGGCGAATACATCCTCCCCCAGCGCCACCCACTGCTCATCAGCATGGTAGCGTTTAAATTGCTCAATGGCGTAGATGTACCGGTACCGCCTCCAGCCACGGAACAGCAACAAAAACCCGAAAAAGCCAAACGTAAAAAAGGCAATGAACAAAGCAATCGCCCCGGTCAGCGTCAGGGCTTCCACCGTAAACCAGGCCCGGAACAAACCAAGCAGCAGCAAACCACAGGCGAAACAAGCCGCCACAGCTGCAGCATCCCAATAAAGCAGGATTTTTTGCTTGCGGTAGCGTACCTCTGCCTTGGTATCGTAAGAAGTTGCCTCGAAAGTCGCCCGGAACACTTCGCCGGAAGGCTGCACAAAGGACAGGAAACCATCCGCTACAATCCCGCCCTTGCCCCGGAGATCAGAGGACAATTCCCAGCCGCCCTGCCTTTGCCGAAAGCGGTAGTGGTGCTTCAGGTAGCGCAAGGTTGCAGACTTGATGTCCGTTTCGGTAAGCGTTTGAGATTGCCATTCCATACGCCTATACCATTTCGAGTTGCTGCCAAAGCTTAATGGCTTCCATGGCCGGGCGGACATCGTGCACCCGAAGGATTTTAGCGCCCTGCTGCAGGGCGACCATGTTTAAAGCAGTGGTTCCGTTCAACGCATGTTCCGGCTTGGTTTTCAGCACTTTATTGATCATTGATTTTCGGCTCAGCCCGGCCAGTAACGGTAAGTCTAAAATTTTGAACAGGTGCATTTGTTTGAGCAGCTGATAGTTGTGCTCCACGGTTTTTCCAAACCCAAATCCGGGATCCAGTACAATATCGTGCACATCGAGGGCCCGCAGCTTGCCTACCTCCGCAATAAAAAAGTCCAGCACCGTCTGCACCACATCCTCATAATCCGGGTTGTCCTGCATGGTCTTCGGGCTGCCCTTCATGTGCATAAGGATGTAAGGCACCTGCAGGCGGGCTACTGTTGGGTACATCGATTCGTCGAAAGCACCGGCGGAAATATCATTGACGATGGCAGCACCCGCTCCCACCGCTTCCTCCGCTACCCGTCCGCGGATGGTATCAATACTGAGAATGGCCTCCGGAAAAGCCTGATGCAGGGCTTCAATCGCTGGCACTACCCGCTGCAGCTCCTCCTCCACCGAGATGAGCTCAGCGCCCGGGCGGGAGGACATGCCACCGATATCCAGAATCGCAGCCCCTTCCTTTAACATCTGTTCTGCCTGCCGCAGCAAGGCATCCTGACGGGTATACCGCCCACCGTCAAAAAAGGAGTCCGGCGTCACATTCAATATCCCCATTACCTGAGGCGATTGGAGGCTCAGCAGTGTACCGCGGCAGTTTAAAGTGAGGCGAGGGTTCAACATAAGTGGGTCAATAAAAAGACAAAGGTAATAATTCCACAACCAAGGCCGCACCTTTACCGTTGGGTATACTGTAGTCGATGAGGTTTGGGAATCCAAACCGACATCGAGTGCAGTATATACTGACCGTTTTGGTCTGGGCTTCGGCCAAACGAAAAACGCGTCATGTATAGTTTGACGGAAGCAACAGAAACCATAGGTCGTTTCTGTCTCCGTTCAACGCAATTCAAACCGATCAAGTGCTATGAGATTTTTTTGGTTTATCCTTGGGCTTGCCGCCCTTGCTGCCTGTCAGCGCTATAGTACGCTGCCCGGCACAGCCACCGACAACGACTGGAAAGTAAAGCCCCTGCCAGCTTCCCCGCAACAAATGGATGGCGACCCGGAAGCGGGCTATGCCTTCATCGGAGGGGGCTCCTACATCGGCTCCGGAGTGCCCTTTGAGATGATGAAAAAGCGCCTCTCCGGCACCACCGATACCGTGCTGAGGCGAGGTGGTGTCAATGCCAACCTGCCCTACCCTGTTAGTGCCTTCGAAGCAGCTAAAGGCGGAACACTCGTGATGAACGGCAATTGCTTCACCTGCCACGCCGGGGAAGTCAACGGGCAGATTGTACCGGGGCTGGGCAACAGCTTCTCAGACTACCAAAAGAGCTTCAAGCCGATGGGCAAGGTGATCCGGGTGGGTGTAGACTTCAAGTACAAAAAGGACGAGCCCGAGTGGGAGGCCTATGAGGACTTCTCCCGCTACTTCAACGCTATGGCGCCTTACATTCAGACCAATCAGCCCGGTGCCAATCCGGCTTTCCGCCTGGCAGAAGCCTGCATGCGCCACCGCGACCCGGTTGACCTGACCTACCGGGAGGCACCCAACTACGACATGATGGACTACACCATCGCCACCGATGTCCCGCCTCTTTGGCATGTTAAGAAAAAGAACGCCCTGTACTACAACGGCATTGGGCGGGGCGACTTCACCAAGCTGCTTTTCCAGGCTTCTGTGCTGGGCATCCCCGACAGCACGGCGGCACGGGAAGCCATCAATGGATTTAAAGATGTCCTGGCGTGGCTGCAAACCCTGGAGCCCCCAGCTTATCCCGGCCCGGTTGATCAGGCACTGGCTGCGGAAGGGCAGGTGGTTTTTGAAAAAAATTGCAGCAAATGCCACGGTACCTACGGCAATGAAGAGACCTATCCCAATAAGTTGGTTTCTCTGGCGCTGGTTAAAACCGATCCCATGTACGCCAACTACGCCAAAAACAGCGGCATCGTGGAATGGTACAACAGCAGCTGGTTTGCGCAATCAGAGCCGAAGTCGTACTTTGCGCCCGAGCTGGGATATGTGGCACCACCTTTGGATGGCATTTGGGCGACCGCGCCCTACCTGCATAATGGCTCGGTCCCTACAGTGGCTGCCCTGCTTGACAGCAAAAACCGGCCCGATATCTGGGCGCGGTCAGGAGACAGCCGGGATTACGATCACGAGAAACTCGGCTGGGCCTACACGGAGCTGGACAAAGCCAAAGGCGACTGGGCATTTGACACCAACCGCCCCGGCTACAGCAATGAAGGCCACGAATTTGGCGATAAATTATCAGTAGGTGAACGCACCGCTGTTATTGAATACCTTAAAACATTATAAACATGCGAACGCTATTGCTTGGGATCGCTTTGCTGGCTGCCTCCACGGGCCTTCAGGCACAAGCTCAGGATGTACAGGATATCAAATCCCGGCTAAATCAATACTTCACCGCTACCGAAGACAAAGACTGGGAGACGGTGGTCGATTTCCTATATCCGCGGCTTTTTGAGCAAGTCTCCAAAGAAGAGATGGTGCAAATGTTTGCCGACATGAGTGGCAACGGGATGGAAGTGGATATGTCGGGCTACCGCATCAAGCGCATCAGTGCTCCGTTCGCCTTTGAATCGGAGCGATACGCCCCCGTCAGCTACATGGGTACGATGACCATCCAATTCACCTCAGAGGCTTACAAAACCCCGGAAACGGTGGGCATGATCAAAGGCAACCTCGAAGGCACGCATGGCACGGACGCCGTCTCCTACGATGGCGCCACCAATACCTTTACAGTCCTGGTAGATAAGGTCATGTATGCGATTGCCGACGAGGGGACGAAGAACTGGCACTTCATCGAAAATGATGCCCAAAATCCAATGACGCAGCAGCTCATTCCTGCGGAGGTGAGGGCGCATTTTGCTGAGGAGTAAAGCATCGAATTAAGCTGTTGCCGCGTTATAGTGGTGTAACCAAACCCTCAACCTTATGACGCGGCAGCTTTCTCTCCTGCAGTCCCCGGCATTCCTCCTGAGCCTGGGCTTGTTACTCCTCAACGATTTTTTCCTGAAAGGCGCTTTTCCGGGCTTACTTGCCGGTAAATTATCCGATTTTGCCGGGCTGTTTGCCTTTGCGCTGTTTTGGATCGCGCTTTTCCCTGCTTACCGCAAATCCATTTGCTGGGGCATCGCCTTGTTTTTCCTGTATTGGAAAACGCCATTCAGCCAACCACTGATCGAAGGCTGGAATAGCCTGACCGGGCTGCATTATGCCCGGGTGGTGGACTACACGGATTATCTGGCGCTGCCGGTCCTGATTTTGGCCTACCACTATAGCCTGGCGTACGCACCTGACTGGAAGGTCCGGGTCCCCTACGCGATTCCGTTTTCTGTGGCCCTTTTTGCCTTCCTGGCTACGAGCACACCGGATGAGTATGACTTTTTCCTGGTTCTGGATGAGACCTATGAGCTCCCCTATGGGAAAAATGAATTCGTGCCGCGGGTGGATGCTGCCGACAGCTTGTTCATTGAGCATGGATTGCCGCTTTCCGAAGGGTTGGAACCGGATACGGTGAACATCAGCTACTACGCGGCCCACTGTGGGGGCTACCAATGGGCGGACATTATTCTCATCCCGCGCAATGATAGCCTTACTAACCTTCAGGTCATTGGGCTATACTACTGTACGGATGATCAGCAGCGGCGCCCCCTGGCTAAGGCGGAGTTTGAACGGCAGGTGATTGATAAGATTGATTAGCGTTTTTACAAATTGCAGAGATCGGGGGGTAACATGCGACTTCTACGAAGTCGATCTTCTATGGTATTGCAAAGGTTACGAACGTGCGACTTCTACGAAGTCTTTCTTCCATAGTGTTGCAGGTGATACTAAAGTGTGGCTCTACCTGGCTATGCCAGGCAGACAGGTTCTACGAAGTCTTCCGGAGTTTTATACAAACTGCTGGTTTTAGCATGCTTAAAAATTGCAGGGATCGGGGGATAACATGCGACTTCTACGAAGTCGATCTTCTTTGGTATTGCAAGGGTTACGAACGTGCGACTTCTACGAAGTCCTTCTTCCATAGTGTTGCAGGGGAATACTAAGGTGTGACTCTACCTGGCTATGCCAGGCAGACAGGTTCTACGAAGTCTTCCGGAATTTAATACAGGGGTGTAAAGCCAAATTGCACATTGGAATCCACTAAGCTTGTTCCTTCACCTCGAAGGTGGTGGAGTGCTCGAAATCCCGGAAGTCGACTGCGCTGACACCGGATACGCCCTGCTCGGCCATGTAGACACCGTAGATGGTATCCACAGCGGCCATCGTCAGCTTGTTGTGGGTGACGATGATGAACTGAGAGTCTTTGGAGAATTTCTTGATGATCTTGTTGAATTTCTCGATGTTGGCATCGTCGAGGGGGGCGTCCACTTCATCGAAAATACAGAATGGGGCGGGCTTAAGCAGGTACAGCGCAAAGAGCAGTGCGGTGGCCGTGAGCGTCTTTTCCCCACCCGACAACTGACTGATGGTCTGCGGGCGCTTGCCTTTGGGCTTGGCGACGATTTCAATTTTGGACTCGAGCGGGTCGTCCGGGTCCATAAGTATGAGGTCGCAGGTGTCTTCTATGGTGAACAGGCTGCGAAAAACATCGATAAAGTACAAGCGGGCCTTCTCGAAGGACTCCAAAAACTGCAGGGTGGCCGTTTCCTCGATTTCCTTTATGGTGGTTTCCAGGTCTGATTTGGCCTGAAGGATGTCGTCCCGCTGTTTGGTGATGTTCTCCGCCCGCTCCTTCATCTCATCGAAGGCTTCCACCGCCATGGGGTTGATCTCTCCGTAGTTCTCCAGACGGCCACGCAGGCGGTCTACCTTCAGAGCGATTTCCTCCTCCGGCATGCCCAGGGTCGGCTCCTCATTGATGATGTCGTTGATCTCAATATTGAATTCGATGCGCAGGCGCTGAGCCACGGAACCTACCTTGTACTTGACATCATTGACCTTATCCTTGAGCGTATTCACCAAAATTTGTGCGTCCTGCCGCTGCTTGTTGAGCTTGCGGAGCTGATCTTCCAGTTCGTTAATGCCACCCCGGGCTTTGTAGTAGGTCTGTTCCGCCTCCGTGAGTTTGGCTTCCCGCTGTTTGCGCAGGTCGTAGGATTCCAGCAGCTGCTTTTGGAGGGCATCGGTGGCATCCTGCAATTCCCGGATTTCGAGCTGCGATTGCTCCAGCTTTTGGGCGTTGCCGGAAACGGTCGTGGTGGCTTCCTGCAGTTGCTTTTCGCGGAAGCTCAGTTCGCGCTGTAGGGCCGATACTTTGTTCTGCTGCCGGATGAACTCAATGTTCTTTTCATTGAAGGCCGTGGAAGCGGCACTCATTTTCTCCGCTACATCCCGGTAGGTGATATCGGTGTCGGCAATGCGCTCCTTCAGCAGGCTGACTTCCCGTTTTTTCACCCGGAGCAAGCCATCCATCTCCTCGTTTTCGCGGTCCAGGGATGTGACCCGGTCGGTGTGCCCCTGCAGTTTATCCTCCGCTTCTTTGATGAAGGACTCGAAGTTTTCGAGGCGGGTGGCATGTGCTGTTTTCTCCTGCATCAGCTGATTGAGCTGACGGCGGGCTTCCTGAATTTCCCGCTCGGTACGCCGGGCCTTGAGCTGATCCATGCGGTCCTTGAGGCTGTAGTAGGCAGACGATAGCTTGTCTTCCTCCCGTTCCAGCTTCCGGATCTCCTTTTCGAGGACTTCCAGGTTTTTCTTGCGGCCGATTTTTTTGCCTTCAAACAGGCCGATAGACCCGCCCGACACGCTATAGCGCCGCTGAATGAACCGCCCGCTTTTGGAGAGCAACACATAATCACTGTCCTCTATGGCGCCCTTAATTTCTTCCTGATCGGTCACCAACACATTTTCCAGCAGGTGAGCCACCAGTTTGCGATAAGCCGGGTCGGTTTCCACCAAATCAAAAGCCTGTTGGGTATCGGGCAGCATCGCCATCGGGGGCACGTAGCGCTCGAAGGCGTCGAGCAGGAAGAAATTGGCCTTGCCTTTTTGGGTGCTGTTGAGCAGGCGGATGGCTTTATAAGCCGCTTCCAGGTCCGGCACCACGTAGTAGTTCAGGTAGGGCTCGAGGTAGTTTTCGATGGCGACCCGGTAGTCTTCCTTAACGTAGATGAGGTCAGACAGCAGGGGCGTTTCCGAATTCCACTCTTTGGATTTGGCGGTGCTCAGGAACTTAATCGACTCCGGAAAGCCCTCCAGGCTTTCGACCATGCTTTTGGTCAGCTGATACTCATTGCGGCGGGCATCGAGCGTACGGTTGACCTTGGTGCGTTGTTTATTTAGGTCGTCGAGTTCCTGATCGGTTTTTTCGAGCTGCTGTTGGCGTTCCTCCTCGGCTTTTTCCAGGCTTTCCACAGCGGCCTGCCGTTCGGCTTGCTGTGCCTCCAGGGTTTTCATCTTGTCCTGTAGTCCAACAATCTCCGTTTTCCAGCGGTCGATTTCCTCCAATCCGCGTTTGAGCTCACGCTGACTGCTTTCAATCTGATTGGTATTGATGGCTTTCTGCTTCTCCAGCTCGAAGGTTTCCCGCTCCAGGGCTTGCTGTTGGCTGACCACCTCGTCCAATCCTGCTTTCAATTGCCCATGGTCTTTTTTGATGGTCTCCAGGCGTTCTTCTGCCTGATTCAACTCTTCTTCCAGGCGGGCTTCGATACGCTTTTCGCCATTCAGCTCGGAGCGGTACTGTTCAATGTCTTCCTCCAGCTGCCGGATGCGGACTTTCGCGTTTGCGGTTTCCTGATTGAGCTTTTGCAGGTTGTCTTCCAGGAACTGCTGCTTCTGCTGTTGCATCCGCTTGTCGTTCTCCATACCGCGGATGTTCCCCACCAGGTTGTTCAGCTCTCGTTGGCGTTCGGACAATGCTTGTTCTTTGTCCAGATTGGCTTTGCGCTCCTGTTCCAGGGCGGCTTCCCGGGTATTGATTTCCACATCGTACTGCCGGTAGTTGTCCTCCTCCTGTGTCAGCTTCCTGCCCAGTTCTTCCTGCTGTTGTTTGAGGCTGCCAATTTTGAGAATGGCCAGCTCGGTGCTGTAGCTTTTATACTTTTCCTTCAGCTCGAAGTACTTGCGGGCACGTTTGGCCTGCTTTTCCAGCGATTTCAGGTTGTTGTTAATCTCAAAGAGCAAGTCCTCCACCCGGTCGAGGTCTTCCGAAGTATGCTTAAGCTTATTGAGGGTCTCGCGCTTGCGGACTTTGTACTTGGAAATACCGGCGGCCTGCTCAAACATCTTGCGGCGGGAGTTATCCTTATCGGCCAGGATGTCGTCCACCATCCCCAAGGCGATGATGGCGTAGGAATTGGAGCCAATGCCCGTATCTAGAAAAAGAGAAGTAATGTCCTTGAGGCGGCAGGTGACCCCATTGAGCCGGTACTCGCTGTCCCCACTGCGGTAAAGCATACGCGTGATGGTAAGCGTATGATACTCGGTAGGCAGGAGGTTTTTGGTATTCTCAAAGGTCAGGGAGACCGAAGCCACGCCGCCCGCTTTGCGCCGTTTGGTGCCGTTGAAGATCACGCTCGACATGGAGTCCAGGCGGAGTTCCCGGCTTTTCTGTTCTCCGAGTACCCAGCGGATGGCATCCACGATATTGGACTTGCCGGAACCGTTGGGGCCCACTATGCCAATAACGTCCTCCTCGAAGTTGATGACCGTTTCGTTGGCAAAACTCTTGAACCCCTTTATTTCCAGCTGCTTCAATCTCATAGCCCACAAAAATAAAACATTCCGGGACATTGAAAACCGGAGGGGTGGTATATTTTATCCACAACGTGTTCTCCGAGGCTATTTGAGAACGCCGGGGGAAGGGACCGCCCCCCGGTGCTGACGCCCGGCGCTCTCCTTTCGCCGGGCGTCCTATCTAAGGCTTGTTTAAAAACACCGGGGGAAGGGAAAGCCAAAGGTGCTGACGCCCGGCGCTCTCCTTTCGCCGGGCGTCCTATCTAAGGCTTATTCAAGAACACCGGGGGAAGGGAAAGCCCCCGGTGTTAGGGGCCCGGCGCTCTCCTTTCGCCGGGCGTCCTATCTAAGGCTTGTTTAAAAACACCGGGGGAAGGGAAAGCCAAAGGTGCTGACGCCCGGCGCTCTCCTTTCGCCGGGCGTCCTATCTAAGGCTTATTCAAGAACACCGGGGGAAGGGAAAGCCCCCGGTGTTAGGGGCCCGGCGCTCTCCTTCCGCCGGGCATCCTATCTAAGGCTTATTCAAGAACACCGGGGGAAGGAACTGCCTACGTCAAGACTATGGCGGTCAGAGCGTGTCCCCGGTGTTGACGCACGGCCGATCATTTAAAGGCTACTGTACTTATCCTCTACAGGGGGCAGGTTTTCTGGTTATTGCCTGGTTGATTTTGTTTTGACGATTCATTCCTTTACAAACTTCCGCACCATTTGCTCCGCTCCTACTTGCAAGCGAACCACATATACGCCGCTCGGCCAGCCTCCCACATCTAATTGCCAGCTACGGGGTGCCGGGCTCAAGTTCAGGTCTTCTGTGTAAAGCATTTGACCGGATAGGTTTTCAATAATTAGCTTACCCTCTGGATTATGTGCTATAGATTTCCGATAAACTTCCTGCCCCCGCATATTGAATACCTGAAGTAACCCGGTATGTTGTATTTGACATTCAACTCGCAAGATTGTACTGGCAGGGTTAGGGAATGCCCGGCAATAAATACCGTCGTTGTTAAGGGTAGTAGTGCTCGTTGTCCTAAGGTCAATTTCCTGGCAAGACGTATGGCTGCCTTGAGCGTTTGTAGCCGTTAAGCAGGCTTCATATAAAGCTGGAAAAACATAGCTGTGCTGTGGATGGCGGCTATTACTGACCGCTCCATCACCAAAGTTCCAATGCCAGGCATAGGGCTGAAATTTAGAGCCATCATAAAAGTCGATAGCCTGCAAGCTGCTGTCCGTAACGACATAGCTGAATTCGGCTTCCGGAAGCGGAAGGTCTATGCCCAATGTATCACAAGCACCGCCATCCTCAGGGCCAAGGCCATAATATGGGTGGTTGGGCATGGTCCTGAAGTTCAAGCCAGGCAGTTGGATGCCATGCTGTTCTATTTGGCACCCGGCCCCTTTATTATTAGGCTGATGAATGACATGGAGCCGGTCCGTAGCACCCGGCGTCGAAATGTAAATTTTGCCATCTGGTGCAAGCTGTGCTAAAAAAAACGGGTACCAAAATTAGCAGGAGATTCAAACCCATCGTATTCTGCAACAAGAACTTTTGACCCTTCTGTATCTTCCGCTTCTAAGTCATACTGATAAATATAGCGATAAGAAGAAATGTAAAGAAAGCGGCTGTTCTCTGAGATCGCTGCCCCGGCAAAGTAGGCGGTGTCGTTGTAGTTTATTACCCTTGGATTGTACAAATATTTCCTGGTCGCTAAAGTAGGGCGTGTCGTTCAGTTGGCATCAAAAAGTCTGGCAAAGAAAACCGAAGGTGCCGTATATTTACTCACAAAAAACGCCAACACATGCAAAAACACACCCCCGCCTCTTTCCAGCGGCAAACACGACCGCTCATCGCCACTCTGCTGTTCTTAGGCCTCGCTTTTCAGGGCTTCGCTCAGGACCCGGACAAAACTCAGTATGGCATCAAAGCCGGCATCAACTTTGCCGAACTCATTGGCGATGATGCGATCCCCGAAAGCGACCGGAAAGAAGGCTATTCCATAGGGGGCTATGTGAATTTCAAAC
Organism: Phaeodactylibacter xiamenensis; assembly: GCF_000759025.1. GTDB lineage: Bacteria > Bacteroidota > Bacteroidia > Chitinophagales > Saprospiraceae > Phaeodactylibacter > Phaeodactylibacter xiamenensis. The sequence continues at coordinate 114,190 of NZ_JPOS01000084.1, forward strand.
TTTCCAAATCTTTGAAATTGCAGCCGGAAGTCATTTGGTCTTTGCAGGGAGAAGAGTCCAAAAGCAATGGCCGTTTTAAATTGTCGTACATCAACATTCCGGTGATGCTGAAATGGGTGGAGGGGGACTTTTACAGTGAACTCGGCCCGCAACTGGGCATCATAACCATATCTTCAACGGAGTCTGTACCGGAATCGCTGGCCCTGGATAATTTCGAGACCTTTGAATTGGCAGTCAATGCGGGGATAGGATACGAGGTTTTTGAAGACTGGACGATCGGCCTTCGGTATTCACAGGCTGTAACGAACCTTATCGAAGGCCTAGTGGTCTGTCAAGGCTAAAACTAGGGGTTGCCTGCGGCGACTTTTGAGGCTACTCTTCGTTGGATAACCCCTTACGTAGCGCTGCTATGCGCGGGAACATCCGCCTTGATTAGCCTCAAAATTCGCTCCCACTCAACCCATAAATTAACACTTGACAGACCACTAGATATCAAGGGAAGCGTTTTCTACGTCGGGATTGCTTACCGGATCTTTTAGGCAGAGGGGGGCAAAAAGGGGCAGGTCAGGCGCAAGCCCAAAGACGAAAGGCTGAACAACCCGGAAGTTGCTCAGCCTTTGGCGGATACCGTACATCACACCATTTACAGGTGGTGTACCCTTACGGTGGCTCGGGTTGGGCAGTTAAAACCGTCGTTTCCGTCCACGCGCTGTTGCCGTTTTTTTGTTTCATGTTCATGGAATTTTACCTTTAAAAAATTTGTAAAATGGGATTAATACGTAATAAAGGTAATAATTTCCGGCAACGTTTTATAGTGGGTGGACAACCTGCATTCCCTTTATTGCAAAGTTGTCGCTCAAATGGCACTTCTGCCACTACAAAGAAAAGAAAAATGGTGCCCGCGCCCGGCCCCAATCTAGATTCCGGGCCGCTTTAATTCGTCACAGTACCCCACGTCTTAGGAAGCGGTCAGGCTACCAGTCGAGCTGAAAGGTCAGGACAGGCACAATGCTCCCCAAGGTGCCAAATACCCAGTCCCCGAGGATGGGGTCAAAGTTGTAGTTGAGCACATCCTGGTTTTGACGGGAGATGAAATTCTGCACATCAAGCGAAATGTACCAGGCATTCTTCTCATTATCGTGGCGGTAGGCGAAGCGCAGGTCCGGGCGGAAGAAGTTATCTACACGTATGCTGTAGGGATTGGCTTCGTCCAGTATTGGGTTCAGAGGGTCGTTGGGGTCGCGCACCGGGCTCAGCACGGGTGAAATGCGCTGACCGCCGTTGTACATCAGCCGCACACTGCCCTGTATGGTACCCCGCTGCCCGGTAGGCCATTCTCTACCGCCCATAAAGCTGGTGGCGAAGGTATTGTCGAAGCGGGTGCTGTAGGTTTCTCCGTTGAGTGCCTCATAGGTGGAACTGAAAAGCGAACCCGACAATATATAAAAGGTGCGGTTGCTGAAAAACTGCTCAAAGGTCACATCTAGACCGTAGTTAGTGCCCGTGCCTTCGCTCACGAGGTTGCGGGTGGCAAAACCGTCAATGTGATTAAGCAGGGAGAAGGTGCTGTTGACATCTGCCGCCACCGGCACATCAAACAGGCGTTGGTAGTAGGCTTCCATCCGCAGCCGTTTATTGGTCCCGACCAATTGATCGTACCCCAGTACAAAATGGTGCGCTTTCACCAGGTCCAGGTCCAGATTGGGCTGTTCTCCGTTCACTTGCGTAAAGTAGGACGCCATGGGGACAATCCGGCTGTGCAGACCGTAAGCCAGGCTGAGGGTAGCGCCCGGCCCGGCCTGATACTGCACCCCTAACCGTGGCTCAGCACTCCAGGTGTCATTCAGGGTGAAAAACATGGCGTGAAGCCCGGCATTGACCGTCCACCGGGGATGCAACTGCCAGCGCACATACCCATATGGCTGTAGCAGCAGGGTACTGCCTTCCTCATCTACATAAGTGGTGAAAGCATCCTCAACCAGATAACGGAAATCGTAATCGTAGCCCATCCGGGTCGCAATGGCGCCGAGCCGCATGGTGGCGCTGGAAGAGAGCTTGCGGTTGTAATAGGAGGTCAGGGTCAGGCGATTATTGTAGTACAGTTCGTCGTTGATCAGACTGGGCACCTCATTCTGATCGAGGGTGTCATTCTGGTAAAGAATACGCTGCCCCTGTACCGCCAGGCTGGTCTTCAAATAGGATTTATCATCAATCAAATAGCTGTGGGAAAAACCGACAATCCCCATATCCGTATCAAAGTCGCGGGTGAGGTAGTCGGTGTAAATCTGCCATTCCTCCGGTCCACCCTCTGCCGGGTCGCGGCGCTCATCGCTCAGCCCGCCCATGCCCCAGAAAGAAAACATATGCTTGCCATTTTTGCTTCTGTGGTCGGTTTTGAAGGAAAAGTCCTGAAAGGTATTGCTGTCCCGCAGGCTCACTAGCCGAATGCCCAGCGCATTGAGGATGCCAAGGGTAGAGTACCGGTAGTTGAACAGATAGGAGCTCCTCCCCTTCTTAATGGGTCCTTCCCTCGAAAATTCCAACCCCAGCATGCCGGCACGGATGGAATATTCCTGCTGTTCCTTGTTACCCGAACGGAATTGAATGTCGAATACCCCGGAAAAGGCATTGCCATACATAGCCGGGAAAGCGCCGGTGGAGAAATCCGAATTGCTCAGCACGCTTACGCTAAATATGGAAATCCCGCCACCGGAAGCACCTCGCCGCGCAAAGTGGTTCGGGTTGGGCACGTCGATGCCTTCCACCCGCCAAAGCAAGCCGAAGCCCGGATTACCACGGATAATGAGGTCGTTGCGGGCATCCCGACTGCCCTGCACGCCGGAGAAGCCCAGGGCCATGCGCATGGGGTCGTTGGCACTTGCGGCGTACCGCTGTGTCTCTTCCACGGAGAAGGAGCGGGTGCTGACGATGGAAAGCTCATTGAGGGGTTCGTTGCCATGGCTGCGGGCGGTCACAACCACCTCTTCTGCCATGACCGCCGACTCTGACAGGGCAATCTCCAGCACCAGTTCGCGGGCAGAATTGAGAATCGCATCCTCAGCGATGTAGGGCTCGTACCCCAGGTAAGTGGCTTCAATGCGGTGCCGGCCGGTAGGTACCTTGGCCAACAGAAAATTACCATCAATATCCGTAACGGTGCCCATAGCAGGCTCAACATCTGTAACCTGTACCGCAGCGCCAATCAATGGCTGCCGTGTGTCTTTGTCGACAATTGTCCCGCGGATGGTCTGTGTAGTGGTTTGGGCAGAAAGAGAACCGAATAGCGCTAGAAAAAACCCAAGGTAAAGGATTCGTTTCATGGTGCTTCGTTTTGATTTAAGGGTAAGGTGATAGTGTTTTTTCATTTATTCGATGACAATTCTCAGAACTCAGGCACCACGGAGAGGACACCAATAACATTGTCTGGGGTTCGTCCTCACTAAGGTAGCATTTAAAAAATTTATTTTCTGATTTTAAACTCCAGGAAAACTCTAGATGAGTAAAGGCTAATTTCGAATAAAACCAAGACATTTCATTTGAACAAAAACTTGTTTTTATCAAAAAGAGGACATAAATTTGCTTTAGCATCAAATGATGGACAAATGAAGAAGCAATCCACCAACCGTCAGTACAACTTTCCGGATGCAGACCTGTACCTGCAGTGCCTGGAGCGCATCAAATATGCCAACCGGGACCGGGAGCAGTTCGAGCAGTATGGCTACACGCTGCAGCGGCTAAAGCAATTCAAAGCCATGTGCGATAAATTCGGGGATTTGCCCGATGATGAGGAATTACTGGGCGATCAGATGGTCACTACCGAGAAGAAGTACGCTGCTGCGGAAAATCTTAAGTCTGCCATTCGCAGCCTAATGACGCGGGTAGCGATCAAGTACAACAACCGGAGCGGGCGTTACCGCAAATTTGGGACCGCCAAAATGGGAGACATGACCGATGCACAGCTGATCTTCTGCGGCCGGCGTGTGGTCCGCGTGGCCCGGCAGCAGCTGGACTTCCTGGCTGAGACCGGTGTGAATGAGAACGTCATCCGCCGCGTGGCAGAGGCGACCCGGCAGTTTGAGAAGTCTGTCAATATTCAGCAGGACAAGGTAGCCGACCGGGATATTTCCGTGGAGCGCCGTGTGGAAAAGGGCAATAAACTGTACGAAGAGCTGATTACCCTTTGCAATATCGGCAAGGACATCTGGGCAGAAAAGGACCCGGTGCGGTACGAGAACTACTGCATTTACGAAAGCAACAACGAGCAGAAAAAAGCCCGCAAGGCGAAGCAGGAAAATGCTTAGACACTCCGCTCAATCGGCCGTTCAGGATCGGTAATCCAGTCGCTCCAGGACCCCGGATACAGCTTTGCATCTCCAAAGCCCGCATGATGGTGGGCCAGCAGATTGCGGCAGGCCGTAACACCGGAGCCACAGTAAAACACCATCTCATCGGCCACATCGTTGCCTACGAGGGTCTGAAAGCGTTCCTCCAACTCATCTGGTGTAAGCCACATCCCTTCTGAATCCACTAAATCGGTGTGAGGGAAGTTGGTCGCGCCCGGAATATGCCCGGCCACAGGGTCAATCGGCTCATCTTCGCCCCGGTAGCGCTCAGGCATTCTGGAGTCCACCAGGAGAAAATTCTCAGCGCCCAGTCTCCGCTGCACGTGGTCAGCATCCACCACCCAGCTCTCTCTCTCGCGGGGCTTAAACACCCGTGGTCCAGCACCCATAATAGCTGTTTCTACCGGATAGCCTTCTGCTTCCCATGCCCGCCATCCGCCATCGAGCACGGCCACGCGATCGTGCCCCAGGTACCGGAGCATCCACCACAGCCTTGCGGCAATAGCACCAGACCGGTCATCGTACAATACGACCTGAATGCCATCGCTGATGCCCCAGCTGGAGAAGCGCTGCGTCATTTTTACGATTGAAGGCAGGGGGTGACGCCCCGTTTTTCCAGGTACAACCTTGCCAGACAAGTCTCTGTCGAGATGTGCATAACTCGCACCGGGGATGTGGCTCTTTTTGTAAGCCTCCTCCCCGGCATCCGGATGGCCAAGGCTGTAACGGCAGTCAATAATTACCCAGGTTTGGCGGCCCAGCTTTTCGTGCAATTCTTGTGGACTAATGATGGTGCGGAACATGATTTTCAGGTTTTCTGATGGCGAATATAATCCTTAGAACCCGGTTTGTGAACCCAATTGAATTATTTTAAAGTTCTGTTGGCACCTGTAGCTTTTTTATGTATATGTTCCTATTTTGAATTCCTGAAAAAACAATTCCTGGAATATGCACAATTTCGAAGCCCCAGACCTTCATCAATGGCTGGACGGGCAGCGTACTGCTAATTTTGATCACCTCCCCTACGGTGTTGTCCAAATGGATCATTCCGATACCGTCCTGGCCTATAACGCCACCGAATCTTCCTATACTGGTGTCGACCCTCAGCAAGCGATTGGCAAACATTTCTTTACAGAAATCGCCCCCTGTACCAATAATTTTCTGGTTGCAGGAAAGTATAATGAGGCGGCACTTGATGAAATTATCGATTACATTTTCACATACGTTCTAAAGCCCACGCCCGTAAGGCTCAGAATGCTTAAAGGAGAAAGCCCAAACATGTACCTCGTGGTTCAAAAACGTTAGTCATTATGGATATCCAGGCCCAAACCCAGCAAACGCTTTCCGTCATCTACCAGATTCCGGTAGGTATAGTGCAAACGGATGACTAAGGCACCGTGCAGGAAATGAACGCGATGGCCATACAGTACCTCATGCCTCACTTTATCGCCAACCAACTGACCGGAGAGAACTTGTTTGACCTGCTATCCGTCGCCTTTCCCAACGCGCTTGAAGCCTTGAAAAGCTACCAAAAGCCTTCCGGCAACATCCTTCAGCAGGAACGCTTTAGCGTCAACCACAACATCCAAAACCCAGCCACGGAACAGCACCTGATTCTAACCATCAACCGCCTGGACGAAAAATCCTATCTGTTCATTTTGGATGACCTGACGGAACTTTACAAAAAAGAACAACAGCTGTTTGCCATTCAACAAGAGCAGGCCGTGGAACGTGGCAAGTTTGAAGTCATCTCTGGTGTGCTCCACGATATTGGGAATGCAGTCGTAGGATTTGGTTCCTACCTGACCAAAGTCAAACAACTGTCCAAGGGCAATGACGCTACCATGCTGAGCAAGCTTGCCCAGTTCGTAAAAGCCAACGAGGCTGCAATCGGTCAGGCTATTGGGGTACCCAAGGCACAGGCTATGGTACAGCTGATCGATGGGCTCAAGGCCAAACAGGAAGACCATATGGTCAAGATGGAAAAAGCCATTACTGATCAAATGAATATTGTCACCCACGTAAAAGATGTGCTCAATATTCAGCGGCAGTACATCGGTTCAGAATCCGGAGAACGCTCCCTCGTCAGCCTCAGGGGTATCATCAACGATGCCCTGGCCATGCAACTGGCTACCCTGGAAAAGCGAAATATAGCAATAAGGTGGATTCGCCTGTCATAAAAGTGCGCCTGTCGGAATCAGCAAAGTTCGTTCAGATCGTTGTTTCTGATAATGGCCCAGCAATCAGCCCAGATCACCTTCTTTACCTCTGGCACCACTGACGAAGCCCGAACGGTGACGCATCAGCAGGCTTTTGCAGACCGGGAGGTCAACTTTCTGCGCGAACACTTTGGCAATCTTTCCTGCATCATCCCTCTCGTGCCTGCTGCCAGTATCTACGGGTACCTCTACACCATAGCACTTCCACAGGCTGCGGGAGCCCCGGTCTGCTTCCCCTCAGAAGTCCAATGGAATCAGCTTTCCGAAAATGCACTGATCGTTGGCACGCCCTTTACCTGGTCACACCTGATGCGCTCTATGCCCGGCCTGAATATCCGGTCCAAAGGCGTCTGTTCCACCGCTCCACTACCGAACCCGCTGTACGCATCCCTGCTTAGCCGTGGGCTTTCCCTCACGGAGGTCTACGGCGCTACCGAAACCGGAGGCGTTGGGTTGAGGAAAGCTCCAAATACCGCGTTTGAACTCTTCCCTTACTGGACCTTTCAGGACGCAGCTACCCTTATCGATTCCGATACCGGCCATACCTTTTCTCTTATGGACAAGATCTCAACCGCTGAACGCCCGGCTGAAATTCACTTTTGTTCTTAATTTTTCCTTAATCCACCACCCTTTGCTCAATTTGGTCCTGCCTAAACCGTTACTTTTGCAGATGACCGAAAAAATTGAAATACCTATGCTACGGACCGCGATTCTTTTCAGTATGTGCTGCTTTGTTTTTACTGCTTCCGCCCAGAAGGGAGAACGATATACGGCTGACTTTATCTTTGAGCGGGGCATCTACCCTACCCTTGCCGACTGGAAAGCCCAAATCCCGGTAAAACCGGAAGAAATCATCGTGGACATCGACCCGCAAAACCGAAAGTTCTTCCAGTATCTCTTTGCTAAGGACCAGTTCCGCTACCCCCGGAATAATGAAATCATTTACCTGAAACCGGAGGATATTTTTGGCTACAGCCCCGATGGGCAGTCCATGTACTACAGCACAAATTACCGCTTCGACATCATTGGCGCCATCTGCCTGCTACAGGAAGTTGACCAGGTAGACCGCTATTCCTCATTTATCAATCCCGGTGACGAGTATAAGGCCGCCCGAAAGGAAGGGACCGGCAAGCTCTATGTACTGGATTTTGAAAGCGGTGATTTTTTCCGCTGCCGTCCCGGCAAGGTGGAAAAAATCTTCAAACAAGACGCAGAGCTGTACCAAAACTACAAGTCGGCTAAGGGGAAACGCAAAGAAAAAATCAAAGCCTTTATCAAGGAGTACAACTTCCGCCACCCAGTATACTTTGGCGAGTAATAACCCGCTCCCTCCATGCTGAAATTCACTGGTCCGGGCAAGCCAGGCCCGGCTGGGAGCAAACATATGCCGTTGGTTTCCCTTTTATAAGTAAACCAAATGAAAATGGAAAACTCCCAAAATTCTACTATTGAACGGCTGCGAGCTGCCGGATTATTCACCAAAGGTGTGGTATATAGACTGGTAGGTATGCTTACCGCTATGTTCGCCATTGGCATGGGTGGGGACATTAAGGGTGTTTCCGGCATTGCCGAGTTCTTCCCAAACAACCCGTTGGGTTTGTCTTGCTGGGCCTGACAGCGCTTGGCCTGGCCGCCTATGCCCTTTGGAGGCTTTATGAAACCTTCTCTAATTCAGACGCAATCTTTCAGGAAGATGAAAAGAAGACCGGCAAACGCCTTCGGCACTTCTATTCCGCAGTCGTATACGGCCTGCTGGCTTACACCTTTGCCAAACCCCTTTTCGGCGGCAGTTCCGGATCAGGCGGGGACTCCAAACAGGATGCGCTGGGCATGCTGCTTCAACAGTCACCTCGACCGTCAAAAATGCGATACGCAGAAAAGGGATCAAAACCGAATAGCACCACCTGTAAAGCGTAACAAGACAATACACCACTATTTGGGTGGTCGGCAAAGTGCCCGGCCACACAACTTTTTTGCCCAAAACTGTACCAAATATCCTCCCGGCGACATCCATTTCTCAACACACGAGCGGATTTTGCGTTTCCATTCTACGAAAAATGATAACATATAAACCATGACACGACTATCCTGCTACACTATAATGGCTGCAATGCTCCTACTCACAGCATGCGGGCAGGCGCAATCCACAGAAAATCAGACTGCTTCCACAACTTCAACTGAAGCTGAAGGCCTCCTTATCGGACTAAACGGCGACACCCTCGACGCGGTGCAAAAAACCGAATCAGAATGGCAGTCTGCCCTTAGCAAAGAAGCCTTTCATGTACTGCGGGAAGAAGGGACAGAGTATGCCTTCACGGGAAAATACTGGGATAATAAAGAAACAGGCGTTTACCTCTGCGCCGGTTGCGGGCTCCCCTTGTTTTCTTCCGAAACGAAATTCAAGTCCGGCACAGGTTGGCCGAGTTTCTGGGAACCTGTACTGGAATCCAACGTCAACCTTGTAGAAGACCGCAAGTTGGGTATGACCCGAATAGAAGTGGAGTGTGCCCGGTGCGGCGGGCATCAGGGCCATGTATTTGAAGACGGCCCCAAACCTACGGGGCTGCGTTACTGTATCAATTCCGTATCACTGGAATTTAAGCCGGGAGCGAAATTCAAAGCTAAACCATAGGTTAAAGGCAGGGAAGTAGCAGATCAGCGCTTCCCATTGTCTTTGCCCCGCCCCCGTTTCTTCTGGTTGCGCCGGATGCGGGGATGGTTCCATTCCTCCTTTTGAGCAAATTCCACAATTTGCCGCATGAAAGCCATCATTCCCAAAAAAACCAGATAGCCTACCGTAAGGACCAGATAAATCCATCGGTAAGACCCCGCCTCATCTATAGACATGGAGGAAGAGAAGTAGGCTACCACACCGGAAAGCACAGCCAGCCCCAGATAGCTGTAAATACTGCGCCCCCAGTATTTGAGCATATTTTCAGAAGCCAGAGAAAACACACTGTTGCCCATAGCGAATAACAGCATAAACGAGGCTGCAGTCATCCAGGGGAAACGCTGAGGAATATCCATCAGCCCTGTTAAATTGATTAACTTTGCAGACAGCACAAAAATTATGACAGCCCCAAAGGTTATAGCGGCTTGGATCACAGGGTCATAGGCCCGGTCAAATACAGATGTCTTCTGGTCGGTGGTATTCATCAAAAGTCACTTGGAGGTGCAGGTGCAGCGGAATACTATACCAACCAACTGTTTTGAATTGGCAAGAAGTAAACCGGAAGCCTCTGAATTCAATATCTAATGGCATTCCCGCATCTTGCTGCACTATATAAAAATGTAAGAACAAAGCTAAGTCTAAATGGTAAGATTTCTTCCGCCCTTTTTAGTGGCGCTTTGCTTATTTGGAATAATTCCAGATAAACTGCACACCCAGCCGGCTTTTGCCATCCACGAAGTGCAGGGTACGGAAAACGAAAGCCCCCTGCAGGGACAGCTGGTAACCCTGCAGGGCAATATCGTCACTGCCCGGGGTGATAATTTTTTTGTCATCCAGGCGCCGGAAAGCGATTATGACAACAATGCCTTTACGTCGGAGGCGGTCGTTATCGCCGGGTCTTACTTCGGCAGTCCGGGCGATGTGGTGGAGGTCACAGGCACTGTCCGCGAAGAAGACGGGCTTACGATAATCGCCAGCCCGGGCCTAAGCATCACCAATACCGGTGAAGACCTACCCCTTCCTTCTCCAGTTGTACTGACCGAGACCCTTCCTTCTGCAAATTATACCCCAGTACACAGCCTTGAACGCCTGGAGGGTATGCGCGTAAGCTTTGAAGCGATTGCCAATGGCCCCAGCAGCTCATTTGAAGACGTCCCCCTTCGGATTGGGCCTAACCGGATCTTCCGTGAACCAGGGATTGAAGCCCCCGGAATAGTGGGACTACCGGAGTGGGATGGCAATCCTGAAATCTTTTGGATGGACCCCAATGGGCTTAATGCTCCAAATCAGCGTTTTTTCAATACGGGCAGCCTGGTTAGCGCAACCGGTATCATGATTGAAGCAGCGCCCCGGTTCTGGAAGGTCCTGGCAGAAACCTACACTTTTACTCCAGGACCAGATGCAGCGCCGGTACGGCCCAAAGCTGCCAACGAGTTTACGGTAGGCTCTCTCAATGCGCTTTTCCTATTGGAAGAAGAGGAGAACATTGAAGTGAAGTACCAAAAGATTGCCCGTTATATAGACGAACAAATGGGGCTACCGGATATCCTGGCTATGCAGGAAGTCGGGTCTTTCACCGAGCTCAACAACCTGGCTTTCTATCTGGAACAGCAAAACCCGCAGGCACAGTACGATGCCTACCTGCTGCCCACCAATCTCGATCTGAAGCTGGGGTACCTGGTTAAAGAGCATTTCACGAATCTTCAGATTAGCCAGTTGGGGACTGAAGAAACCTTTACTTTTAGTGGTGGCCTCCTGCACGATCGACCGCCATTGCTCCTGCAGGTGGAGCTGCCAACGGGCCCGCCAGTGACTTTACAGGTATTAAACCTCCATCTGCGCTCCCTCATCGGGATAGAGGGCAGTACTGCGGGTTTTGTACGAAACAAGCGCCATCAGCAAGCTATCTCCATTGCCAATATGATTCAGGATTTGCAAACTGCCGGGAATCTTGTGGTGCTCGGAGACTTCAACGCCTTCCAGTTTACCGATGGTTATGTGGATGTCTTCAATCAAATTGCCGGCCTGCCTGGCCTGGGCGCCCAGTTCCCTTTGCTGAACATAGTGGACCCACCACTCTCAGACCAGCTCCAAAGCATTCCTCCGCCCGAACGGTATTCCTATGTTTTTGATGGCAATGCACAGGCCCTTGATCATTGCCTGACCAGCAGCTTCAATGGCCTCACCGTCAATGGCATGCAGTACGCCCGTGGAAATGCGGACTTCCCGGAAGCCTATGAGCTTTCTTTAGCCAATCCGCTCAGCGCATCTGACCACGATGGGCTGGTCCTTTTCCTGGAATCAGAGTTCCCCATTGCCTCCCAGACGGCCACACGCCAAACAGATATCCGGATCCTGACTGCTAATCCGGCACATCCCGGCGCCCTTTTTCTGATTAAAAGCGGTACGATCCTGGAAGACATTAGCCTGTTTAACCTAACCGGCCAGCTGATTGCCAACTGGCAGCCTGAAGACAACCAATATCAAGGCACCTGGTCTGATCTGCCCTTTGGCCTGTACCTTTTAAAAGTACAAAGCCAAAGAGGAATAAAGACGTTTCAGCAAGTGATAACTGAGTAATTAAAAACAGGGCTGCGACCACTGAAGGTTGCAGCCCTGTTTTGGCTCCGCTCTGTGGCGTAGTCTAGAAATTAAACTGCACTCCAAGAGCCGGCAAAATAGGTAGTTGATTGACGCGGCTGTTGGTCACCCGGTCTACATAGAAAATATTTTCCCGGTTGTAAACATTGGTGATACTCAGGTTGATATCCATGGAGGTATGCTTACCGAACTCAATGGTGCGCTTCACAGAAGCGTCAAGGCGATGGTAGAAAGGCAGGCGGCCACCGTTGATCTCATCCGTAAGAATAGTACCCAAGCCAAAGTTACCGGTCAGGATATTTGTGAAGAGCAGGTTGGTGAAGTCGTTCTGCTCGTAGAAGCCCTGTGTCTGAGTGAAAGGGAACCCGGAGCCCATATTCCAGCGCAGGCTTGCCTCCCAGAGTTTATTTTTACCGAAGGTGTAAACGCCCAGCAGGTTGATATTGTGGCGGCGGTCAAAAATTGTTGGGTACACCTGATTGCCATCATCCCGGGTTACACGGCCTAGTGAGTACGTTGCCCATAGATACCCATTTTGTGCCTGGTAGCGGGCGGACAGGTCAATACCATAGGCTTCGCCAGTTTCCGTAATAAAGTCCGGATCGAAGTCGGACAATTTGTTCCGGTTAATATTAATAAGCTGGGTAAAGCGCTTGAGGTAGGGCTCAATATTGATCGTAAGCTGATCGCCCACATCCACCTCCACACCACCAATAGCATGAATAGCCTTTTGAAGGGGCTGGTCCACCGGCTCGTTAGAGGCTGGCTTGAAAAGCGTTTCTTCCGGACCAGCAAGGAAGCCGATAAAGAAGTTGACCACATCCAGATCGTTAACCGTACTGATCACGTTTTGAGAGTACACCCCTGCTCCAAACTTGATCCGCAGGAAGTCCGTAATGTTATACTTCAGCCCGAAGCGGGGCTCTATAGACATCTCAGACTGGGAAGCGTAGTAGTGCAGGCGCATGCCCGGCTCGATGATCAAATTACCCAGGCGTTGCTTGTATTTGAAGTAGCCCGCAACTTCCGTAGTAAAGCTTTTTTGCTGAATGGTAGACCCAATAAAGTTACGGAAGGTAAAGTCTGTATTAAATCCAGTGAAGTCAAAGCCGTAATCAAAGCGGCTTTTATTACCAAAGTAGGTGAAGTTTAACAGGGCATTAAAGCTGCTAACGCCGCTCTGCCGCGGATTGCCATCGGCCTCCTCCAGTGAAATGTCATAGTCAGTAACAGCTACTGTACCATTCAGGATAACATTAGAGTTGGGCGGAATAAGCGTAAAGTTAGCACCGCCGCCAACGTTGGTCCAGTCAAGTTTTGCCAGCCCTACAAAGTCGAACCGGTCGGTGAAGTTAAAGCCAAAAACATTGAGCTTGCTTCCGTTGTCCCCCACAAATGATAATTTCCCATACAAATCTGTAAAGGTATAGGGCAAGCCAATTTCCCCGACATCCGCCAGTGAAGTGTCCTGAGATGCAAAAGAGAAGAAGGTGGTATCTACTGCATAGTTATAGAATATCTTTGAGGACTGGTCCAGGTAAGAGTGCTTACCGGTCAGAATAAAGGAAGTACTGCCCCCGCCATCATCTTTCAACTTTTTTATGGGCCCCTCAATAAGGGCTTTAGTTAAAAAAGGACTGCCGGACACCAGTCCGCTCATGCGTTTTTTGTTCCCTTCTCTGGTCTTAATGTCTACAACCGCCGAAATTCGCCCACCGTGTTCGGCATTAAAGCCTCCGGTAAGGACATCGACGCTCCGCACAGCTTCTGTTTCAAAAACGGAGAACAGGCCTATCGAGTGGAAAGGGTTATAAATAGTCATACCATCGAGCAGGATCTTATTCTGTACGGGTGACCCTCCGCGAATATACAGTTGCCCCCCCTGATCACCGGAAACGATGATGCCCGGGAGTACAGGCAGGTACTGCGCAATATCCGCTTCGCCACCGGTAGATGGCAGAGACTGAATCTGCTTAGCCGTGACGCGCAATTCTGAAACCTTGACATCAGAGCGAGCCTGCTCCCGGCTGCTGGATACATTCACCGTTTCCAGCTCCACCCCACTTGGTGACATAACCAGGCTTTCGTAAACGATTCCGCCTGCCTTGACTTTCACCTCAACGGCAAGACTGTCATAGCCAAGATAGGTAACGACCAGCTTGTATTCACCGGCCGGCACATTGGAAATGGCAAAGAAGCCATCAAGGTCGGTATTCGCACCCAGGTCAGTGCCTTGAAGCAACACATTGGCGTAAATAATCGGTTCTCCGGATTCTTCATCATAGATATTCCCCCGGACGATACCCCCATTCTGTTGAGCGGAGAGGATAAAACCAAGGAGTACGAAGGGCAGAATAAGTATTTGCTTAAATTTCATGCAGCAGGTTTGTTTTAAAACAAGCACAAAGATAAAGACCTCGACCACTCAAACAAGCCTTTATTTTGTCGTTTTAAACACAAAGTCTTATTGCAAACGCAAACCGGCACAGCCACGTACCTGTGACTGTGCCGGCTTAAATTATAACAGATAAGGCTGCTAGAGCTCCAGTACCCCGGTGCCTAAGCGCAGCACAACGGGCTCAGCACCCGTGCAATCCACAACGGTGGAAGGCTGATTTTTGCCAATACCTCCGTCAATAACCAGGTCGACCTGCTTCCCTAAGTCTTCGTAAATGTCGATCGGATCAGTAAAATACTCCAGTATTTCGTCATCACTTTTGAGGGAAGCTGTCAGAATAGGCCGGTCCAGCCCTTCCACCAGGACCTGACAGATATTGTTGTCGGGTATACGCACTCCAATTGTCCGTTTGCGGTTTTTGAACATCTTGGGCACTTTATTATTCGAGTTTAAAACGAAGGTAAAAGCGCCCGGAAGATGCTTCTTCATCAACCGGAAGACGGTATTGTCAATTTGCTGTGCATAATCGGCTACCTGACTGATGTCTTTACATATAAAGGAGAGGCGGGCTTTGACCGGGTCTAGCCCCCTGAGTTTACAAATCCGGTCTACGGCCTTTGAATTGAAAATATCGCAGCCCAGCCCGTAGACCGTGTCTGTAGGGTAAATAATGACACCACCTTCCCGGAGCACGTCAACCGCCTGATCGATTTTGCGGCCTTCCGGGTTGTCAGGATTGATTTTTAATAGCATATGGTTTAATTTTTTGGTTGCTTAATCCGGGTAGAGCTTTTGGAGTGGAACCGGTAAAATAAATACCGCCTCCTGCTGCAACCCGCTCAATTAAAAACGGGAGGCTGCAGCTTGCCAGCTCCAACCTCCCGTTAAGTTAACACAGGGTTAACAAAAGGTCAAATTAATTATCGTATTCATCATCAAAAAGATCGTCATCCAGCATGTTTGCCAGAATATCCCGGAAGGAAAACGCCGATTCCATTACATCCTTATTGACGATATTGAACTCTGCCAGCCCGTGCAGCACCAGCTCCATGAATGGGTAGGCGTCTTCCCCGGATACTTTCAGGTGGCTTTCCACGAGCTTCCGCAGCCCGGCTACGCCATCCAGTGCTTTCCGGAAATCCTTCTCACTGCAATCATTGAGCAGCTCGACTTCATTACCACCCGAAAACCAGGCCCGGATAGTGCCATAGGGATCGCTTTCACGACCTTTCTTGAGCTTATCAGGGTTCGGAAAATGGGCAAGGAAGGATTTCTTTATGGCTTTGCCGATCAGGTTGACCGCCACGCCATAGGGGCCTTCCTGCTCGCCCTCGTAGACCAGTTCCACCTTTCCGGTAATGGCAGGGACCACGCCCCAAAAGTCGGTAATCCGGGCTTTGGCTGTGCTTTCTCCGTTTATCAGCATCCGGCGTTCCACTGTGGAAACGAGGTTTTCGTAGCCTGAGATCGTCAGGCGGGCAGAAACCCCGCTTTTCTCATCTATATATTCGCTGTCACGGGCTTCGAAGGCCACTTGCTCCAGAAGGATTTCAAGTAAATCCGGCACTTCTGTAGCTTCCCGCTGTGCATCCGTAAGCTCGGCCTCCTGCCTGGTAATCTGCCGGGCGATCTCGATTGTCTTGGGATAGTGGGTCAGAATTTGGCTTTCAATACGGTCTTTGAGCGGTGTGATGATACTGCCCCGATTGGTATAGTCCTCAGGGTTTGCCGTAAATACAAACTGAATGTCAAGCGGGAGGCGCAATTTGAAACCCCGGATTTGTATATCGCCTTCCTGCAGAATGTTGAAAAGCGAAACCTGAATACGGGGCTGCAGGTCAGGCAGCTCATTAATCACGAAAATGCTGCGGTGAGAACGGGGCACCAACCCGAAGTGGATGACCCGCTCATCAGAGTAAGACAATTTCAAACTAGCCGCTTTGATGGGATCTACATCACCTATGAGATCTGCTACACTTACATCCGGAGTCGCCAGTTTTTCCACATAGCGCTCCTCACGGTGCACCCATTCAACAGGCGTATCGTCGCCGTGCTCAGCAATAATCGCTTTGGCCTGCCGGGAGATCGGATTTAAGGGGTCGTCGTGCAGATCGCTTCCGCCCACGACAGGCATCCACTCATCCAGCAGATTGACCAGCAGGCGGGCGATCCGCGTTTTCGCTTGTCCGCGCAGCCCAAGCAACAGGATATTATGGCGGGACAAAATAGCCCGTTCAATATCGGGAAGTACGGTATCATCGAACCCCAGGATACCTTCGAATACTTTTTCCTTAGCCTGAAGTTTTTGAATCAGATTTTGCCGCAGCTCCTCCTTGATGGAGCGGGACTCGTAACCGCTTTGCTTAAGTTCGCCCAGCGTTTTGATTTGGTTCATGTATTCCGGATTTCACGTGAGAAGTGTATGAGTGAGTGTAACGCCTGAGTGAAAGTATGGTTTAGCAATTTTTTCAACGGCCTGCAAAAGCAATAGGAACTGATGGTATTTATGTACATTTCTTAATATCTTACCCACTGAACCTATTCTTACCCAAAATATGCACAACCGGGAAAAAAGCTCCTGCTGGTTTTTTGCCGGCTTATGGGTCACCATTCTGCTTACTGCCGTGTACTGGCACTTTGCGGGCCGGGACTTCAGCGCGTTTATCCTTCTGAGCGATAACAATATCGAGCAGGTGGCCTTCAATGAAGAGGTAAAGGTCTATCCGCATGACGGCTACGACGGCCAGTTTTTCTATGCATTGGCACTCCACCCTTTTGAAAGGATTACAGCTACTTTCAATCCACCTTCTGAAAACTCATTGGACCGGCCTTTTGCTTCCGGGATTAGAATAGATAATCCGGTCCTGCGTACCAAGCGCATTGGCTACCCCTTACTTGCCTGGGCAGCAAACGGATTTGGGCAGGGGGGCTATCTGCCATTTGCGCTGGTGCTCATCAACATTCTTGGTATTGGCCTAGCCATCGGCATCTGTTTCCTGCTCACCATGCTATTCAAGGCTCCCTCCTACTATTGCCTGATGCCCCTTGCTTTTATTGGGACATGGATATGCCTTTTCAGAGACCTCTCCGACCACCTTGGTGTTGCCTTTGGGTTACTGAGCCTCTACTTTGTAGTAAAAAAAAGATTTTGGGCTTTTGCCTTGATGGGCACTGCCGCTATGCTCACGAAGGAAACGGTTATTTTCATTTTACTGGGGAGTGCTTTTTCTATAGGGTTGAGCGCCCTTCGGCAAAAACAATACGAGAGGATCATGCTTCTAAGCTTTCCCTTCTTGGCTTATTTAGGATGGAGCGCCTTTCTGGGCTGGCACACCCCTTCTGATGGCACGCTGCTCAAACACTTTGACTGGCCCTTTGCCGGAATAGCCCGAGGGTATATCAAAGCTCTGCCGCTTCCCTTATTCTGGTTGGGGACATTTGTGCCCATTGCGCTGATCTCGCTGGAAGGGCTCCTGGAGCTGTGGAAAAACCGGCTACACAGCTTGTTTCAGCCTGTTACGCTCATTTTTCTCTTCAACCTGGCATTTGTATTGCTGTTATCCAAAGCCATATATGAAGACCCCTTCTCTTTTGCCCGGAACATGCTACCGCTACAATATGCCGCTATGCTGCTTCTGATACAGCAAAAGCAAGGTGTTTCCTGGTTTACAATTGTTGTAAGTACAGGCACAGCGACCCTGTTTTATTTCGCCTCCATCTTAAATCTATAGCCCGGTCAATACGGATGATCTGAGCATATTCCCGCTTCTTTAGTTACCTCTGCCCCACCATCTCCAATGGTCAGAGATTACTTGCTCAGTGCGTGATGCCTTTAAAATCCGAAAAAATCGACTAATTTGGTCCCAATAACCCGAAGCGCCCTATATGCCATTCACCATTAAAGCTGAAGCTGCCCGATACCAGGCTATTCTGCCCCTTCGACGGCTATTTCTGGAAAGCCTGCATGCACAGGTATGCTATGAGGCTTGTCATGACCAGGGCTGGGCAGATTATTATCACCTCATTATTGAGAATCAACCGGTAGGCTACGCCGCAGTGAAAGGCATGGAAGAGCTGGGGCACCGGGACACTATCTTTGAGTATTACCTTCTCCCCGGCTACCGGCAGCACGCGGCTCATTTTTTCAGAAAACTACTTGAAGAAACCAACGTACAGTATGTGGAGTGCCAGACCAATGAACCGCTGCTGACGGCTTTGGCTCACGCTTTCGCTAAAACCCTGCACGAAGAACTCTGGCTCCTGTCCGATGACCATGTTACGCACCACCTTCTGCCCGGTGCCCTCTTCCGCAAGCGGCGGGCTACTGAACGCGTCCCCTGGCTAAAGGAGTCGCCAGGCGATTACCTGCTATTGATGGATGAAAAAATAGTAGCAGAAGGAGGCTTGTTGATGCACTACAATCCCCCCTACGCAGATATCCACATGAGTGTGGCTCCTTCCTATCAGGGCCGGGGCATTGGCACCTACTTTGTCCAGGAATTAAAAAGAGCCTGCTATCTTTTGGGGTATTTACCCGTTGCCCGGTGTCAAACGGACAATTCGGCATCCCGGGAAACTTTGATAAAGGCGGGAATGAAAATTTGCGGTAAAACGCTCTGGGGCCCAATTGCCCGGTAAATTATCGGGCCGGGTCCATCTTCAACCAGCTTTTCAAATCTATTTTGCGCTACAGGCCATTGTGCAGGAAACGGTCAAGCCGGAATTTTGCAGCCGAAAACCCTCCTGTATGATATTTAGCAACCGGGGCGACCGATTGCTCGAATTCTATTTGGTGCAGCAGTTTTCCAGGCTCGCTTATGTTTTCTCCCTTGAGAGACATATTCAGGCTGGACTTGGGTAGCTTGCTGGAGGTAGGTTTGTCCAGGTAGTCGTGGTAGATATCCGTCACTTTAGGCCGAAGCGTTCTGGCAGCGTACTCCCTGTGGCCAGAAGCTGCTTCAACCGGTACGATGAGGTTCCCCTCAATTTGCGTAACCGGGCACTAGGCGACATTCAAAGCGAGCTCTAACCGGTCAGGGTGAATATTTTTCATAGCTTACTAATGGTTTCTCAGGGCCTGATACTGTTCTTCATTCTTAATGGAAGGATTCGGCATTTTTTTTCTTTGTAAGCGCAAAACCGAACTCCATGTTCGAAAGAAAGTCAGCCTAAGGTCTCCTGAATGATCAATCCCGGACTTTCCCGGCAGCCCACCTGAAGCTGCGCAGGAATTCCCCAAAGGAGTCAAATTCTTTGCGGTAGCTCAGGCCTGTGCCTACCTCAAGGCGGCTGCCACCACCGATATCGGGTTCCAGGCGCTGATAAATGCGGAGCTTAAGCGTGCGGTCCCGGTTGAGGACGTACTCAATGACCAGGTCGTTGCCAACAAAGGTCCCGGTCTGATCAGGCACCCGGGCGCTGTTGCCAATATCGACATTGCCACCCACCAAAACAGAGAGCCGGTCATTGAAAAACTCCTGCCTCATCCGCAGCTGAAATTCATCGCCACGCCGGAAGTCCTGGCTTTCGCCCAAATTGGCCTGATACTGATTGTAGGCGATGTCGAAATCAATGCCGGACAGCGCGCTTTGCTCTCCAAAAAACTCAGAAAATAACTCTGTAAGCAAGAGCGACAACTGATTGGACACGAATTCGCTCACCGTATTGTAGAAGATATCAGCCCCCTGTATAGCAATATCCGAAGGTAAAAACTGCCCCACCACAATCAGCCCGAACACCTGACGGTTCAACTCATTGGGATCTTGCCTCAGTATCCGGAGCTTACTGTCGGTAAGCGTCTTAAGACCGCCGATCAGCTCTGGAAAATCAATATCGAAATTGATAATCGGGCGCAGCAAATCTCCCCGGAGCTCCATGGTCAGTTCCACCTCTGTGGGCTGACTGGCGCCCTGCTTTAAGTCATCGGGCGCATCAATAAGGTATTCCTGTATAAAATTGGCAACCGGCGTAGACAAACCAGCGTACTCTGCCTCCAGCCGAATTTGGGCTTCGAAGGGATCACCGGACCAGGAGATCACCCCGCCCCGATTGATGTCGAAGTCTTTGTTAACAACGTTGTACAGGGTAAAGAGGTACTCTCCTTGTTCGATATTGTAATCTCCAAACATTTCAAACTCCCCGTTTCGGGGTACCAAAATACGGATATTGCCCCTCCCTGTCCCCTTGATGATGTCGCCGGCCTGTTCATCAAAAATGATTTCGCCCTGCGCTTCTTCTGTTATATTAAGATCCATCTCCAGGCTTACACCATTCAGCTCAGTGTTGCTTTGCTGGTCCAAAGGCACCTCTGCTTCCTGCTTCTTAAAGTTGATAAAGTTTAGCTCGGAAGCGTTGCTACCGTAGCTCACCGGGATCACAAGGCGGGTATCTTTTCCTACCGTGGCGTTGACATAAATGTCTATTTTCCGTAGCGGTCCATTGAAGGTGACTTCTCCATCTCCCAGGGCATGCCCGTAGAATAAGTCATTGTCCTCTTTGTCTGTATCGAGCGCCAGAAAACGATCAGTATTGATTTCAGCGTTAATGCCCAGGTCCTTTAGATAACTATGGGTAATGCCTCCGGTAATGGTAGCCGTGTTGCCGTACTTGTCTTTGACCACAACGTCCGAGGCATCAAAAAGGAAGTCTCTCGCCTCTATCCGGGCATCATCAAAGTAGTAGCGGGTTTGCAGGAAATCTATGGTAGTCGCCCCATCACGCACTTTGATCTCTCCGTCAATATGGGGCTCCCCGGGAAAGCCAAAAATACTGGCACTGGCATCGAAGTACCCCACCGTATTTTTGATAGTGCCCTCCAGCCAGTATTCTCCGATGTTTACCGGAAAACTCGTGACATCAAGATCGATACTAAAATATTGAGCTTTTTCGCTATCTCCTCCCCTGCGTGCCCGGCGGGTATCTTCCGGATTGAAAAAGCCCTCCGCAATGAGCTGCGAGGTGTCTTTGGTAATTGCCAGATAGCCTTCAAACCGGCTCTTGAGGCCAGCTGCATTCGCATCCAGGCGCAGGGCTCCCCAGTCATCGTCATTCACCCGGAAGGTATCTGCCATAACAGTAGCATTGAGCCCTTCCATCTTGAATATGTTATCCACTTCGGCTATCATATTGAAAGGCCCGCCGAAATCCAGTTCTTCATACTCCCAGATGTCATCAATGAAAGAAAAGTCGAAATTACTCAAGGCCAGTTGCAGCCCTTTCTCTCCTTTTGACCGGAGCTGAATGACCCGATCCTCATTTTTGAGACGGAAATGCTCCGTTCTAACATAACCTTTACGGAAAGTGATGTAATTATCCGGTTCAATCTCCCATAACTTTTGCAACAAAACCAGGTTGGAACGCTTGAAGCGCAACTGGTAGTTCAGGCTGTCCAGCAGGTAGAGCTCCGCATTTAGATTAAGATTGTCCAGCATGGACAAACCTTCTACCTGATAGGCCAAACCGATATCCAGGGTGTCGCGGTCCAGGTCAGCTAGTACATGAACCGGGGCAAACCGGCGTTTATCATTCAGCACCGGCTCTTCCACCCTGAAATTGATGGAGCCTGCCGAGTCCACGAGCCTTGCGAATAGACCAGCATCATTCAATTCAATATTACCGAACCGGAAGCGGGGTACCCGCAGCTCCACCGTGATGCTGTCTTTTTGATTGTCGAAGTAGCCGTTCAGTGCCACCCCTTCCAGAGGGCCTAGCCTGGGCTCAAACAATCCCAGGACGCCTTTTGTGTCCACAATATCAAAATCGTAAATAAATTCATTCCCCTTTGGCTGCCTCCGTGGCTTTTTCATGCCCAGTCGCTCAAAGAAGCCGTGATGGTTCCGGTCCAGGTAATCCATAAGGGCAGGCCCGATATCCAGTACATCGAACTGCCCAAGCAGGTAGCCGTTCACCAAATCGGAGGCTACGCTGAACCGTTTTCGCCCTCCGGGCTCAAACAGAGAAACAAAGACCACCGAATCCACCTGAATGGTATCCTGATTGCGGTGCAGAATTTCCACGCCCTTTATACGCCCCCGGCCTTCCAGCTCAGATAAGGTACTGTTTTGCAGGTTGAGACTGACATCTCCGGATAAATTGATATCTTTTTGGCTAAGGTTAAGCGGCAATAACGAGAGCTGATTCACCGATGCGAAAAAGTTAAACCGGGGCACACTATCCGTCATATCTACCTGCCCGTTAAACGAAAAGTCGATATGCTCATCCTGAATCAGAAAGTCACCGGAGAATTGGTTCTTTTTCAGTAGCCCAGTCAGATTGGCATTGGTGTAGTTGTAGCCTTTGTAGATGAAACTTTGCACTTCGGCACTGAGGTCAGCGGTCGCCGTTTCTGCCGTCAGCCCTTTACCGTTGCGCACACTGGATGAGAAATTCACAAGCCCGAGGTCCTGATTCTGGGTGAAGCCGCCCAGGTCAAAATCAACGAGAGACAAGCTTCCACTGTAGGAAGCCTCAGCGCGGTTGCCGGTCAGGTTACGGACTTTCATATCCATTTCGGCCCGCCCAAGGGCTGAATTGAGCGTTCCATAAGCAATATAATCGGAAAACAGGACATCAAAGCGGCCGGTAAAGTAAAGCCACCCCAGACGGTCGAAGGCCTCCGGAGGCTGAAACTTCGGAAATAGTTGCCGAAGTGCTGTCATATTGGTCCGCAGCTCGTCCAGCTGGAAGTTAATGGTCCGGAAGTCCGGGTAGGTAAGGTCACGGGTCCTCAAATCTCCCTGCGCCACCAGCCGCCGGTTTTCCAGGGCCAGGTACATATCTTCAGCATCCAGGTCATTGACTGTGCCTTCTATCAGCCCGTCGATGTACAGTTTACGGTCCCGGTTATCCCAGAAGAAAGCGTTGGACTTAAGCTTGGGCGCAAAAGTCATAATATCTTTCAACGTAACGGAAGCATTGCTGAGATGGGCTTCCATTTCCACCTCATCCGGAAAGGACTTGAATGCCTCGTAGGTGTCATATCTGAAAATCAAAGTGTCCCCGATATCACTGTAGGGTGTCTTCAACTGTAGGTCATAAAGCTCGAGCCCCCTGTTCCAGACCCGGCCATTGCCTACAGTCAGGTCTTCCAGCACGAATCCGCTTAAATCCCGAAGGTTGAACTCCTCTACCTGCCCGGAAAAATCAAGGCTATCGGAGCAAAAGGAGAATTCATTGATGCCGATATTAATATCAAAAACATCCATATGCTGATAGTTGAGCTCGTCCACAGGCCCGTCGTTTTCCGGATCATTACGCCAGTTATGCAGGGAAAACTTACCATCTTTCAGCACAAACTCGCCTATGGTAGCGAAAAAGGGCAAGGGGGAGGCAGCAGTTGGCGTATTGCTGCTCATCGTATCCTGAGGCCAAATGACATAATCGTACTCATCAACCCGAAAATAGGGGCCTTCAAGGATGACGGATTTGGCGTGCAGGGTCCGGTCGGGCAGGGAAAACTCATCAAATACAGCGGATCCTTCAGCAAGGTAGATATCCATGTCCTGCCCTCTCGCTTTGTCTTCTTTCAGGAAACGGATTTTACTGAGGGTCAGCCCCTGCACATCCAGATAGAAGGGCCGCTTTTCGCCTGTGGCAGACGAGGTATCTGGCGGGAAGAGGCGGCCCAGCAACACCTGCATGTTGTTGTAGTCATCATCTGCAGCCTTACGGATATTAACATTGGCGCTGTCCAGGGCAAGGTCTTCAATAACCAGCCCCCGGCGCAGGTAAACGAGCGGATTGAGGCTGAAATCTGCGTACAGGTATTTGCTGAAGATGGCCGTATCACCCGGCGTCAGGTCCTCCACATAAAAGTCCTCCAACACCAGCTGGTCCAAAAACTTGATATTCAGCCGGTCGATGGAGACCGTAGTTTTCATGGCGTCGCTAAGCGCGGTGGTCACCCGGTCTGCCAGGTAGTTTTGTACCGCAGGAATTTGAAGCACGCCTGACAGGATAAGGAAAAACAGGATAAGCCCTACGGCCAGGCGCCTGACCCATAGCCATAGCAGGCGCAGCCACGAGCGGGACTGAGACTGTTCTTCCTGCGGTTGCTTTTGTCCTTGATCTTCCATCTACTACGTTCAACCAAACATCCCGCGAATATATTGATTGAATGCCAGATTTAACGTAGAATTAGCATATTTGGACGGCTTCGGTCTGTCAGGCAAAACAAAAGCCGCAGATGACTGTACACTTCAGTCCGCTGCGGCTTGTCTTTTCTGGCCACTACACTCCTGATAAATGGGGCTTTCAGGCTGCCATGTAATCAGGAACGATGGGTTCCGTTCAAATTAGAATTCCCGGATTTTTATACTCCGGAAAGATACCCGGTTGCCGTGGTCCTGAAGCAGGATATGCCCCTGAGGCAGTTCGCCAAAGTCCGGCCAGTCTTTATACTTACTGTACGCTACCAATGCCCGGTACATAGGTGTATTTCTTTCGTACTCCAGTACCTTGAAGCCATTCAGCCAATGCTCAATGTGGTTCCCTTTGACGATTAACCGGGCCTGATTCCACTCCCCAACACCTCGGAACGGCTTATTTCGGCCGGGTACGGAGAGGTTTCCAGCCGGGATCAGATCGTAGAGGGAGGCCAGAGTGCGGTTGCCCTTTACGCCTTTTTTGGCATCGGGGTGCTCTTGGTCATCCAAAATCTGATACTCCAGCCCGATGGAGGAACCTAGCCCTTTGTTGAGCTCCGGATCAACGAAGTACTTAATACCGCTATTAGCCCCAGCTGTGATTTTGAACTCCAGCATTAGTTCAAAGCTGCTGAATTTATCTTCGGTAATAATGTCCCCTCCATTGGTGGATTCGCCACCATCGGATTCCAGAACGGTAAGTACACCATCTTCAATCTCCCATCCCTTTTCCGGGAAATCCTCAGCACGGGCACTGCGCCACCCCTCCGTGGTTTTGCCATCCCAAAGCATACGCCAGCCTTTGCTGATTTCATATGGCGTCAGGGAATTCGGAACGTAGTTGAGCTCCATCGCGTGCGGCGCCATTGGCCATCGGTCTGCTTCCAGGTTATCCGTTTTGATGCGGATATTGCGCCAGCGGATTTCCCGCCCGGCTTTTTCTTCGTCATTCCCTATCCCATGCACCTGCAGCCCGATGAAGCCGGAAGCCGTCATGTCGTCCACGACATTAGCGGTGTTAACCCCGTTGATCCACACCCGGAGTTCATTGCCCACCGCTTCAATCCTGTACTTGTTCCACTGCCCCAACTTATAGGCTGTCCGGGCTTCCGGATTGAGGCTGAGCGGGTAGAGCCACCCACGCCGCCCTTCGTCGTAAATCCCGCCGCTATAGGCCCGCTGACTGGGATCAGCCTCTGCCTGATAGCCATGTACTCTTCCGTTTTTATACTCCGGCAGGCTATTGCTACGGAACTGAATACCGGAATTGATCGCTGCATCGCCCCACATTTCCAGCTCCAGAATAAAATTGCTGAATATTTCTTTGGTACACAGAAAAGTGTTCGGCGTTTGGGTTTCCGTGACCCCTACAATCACACCGTCCTGTACCTTGTACGCCGCAGACCCATTGCGTTTTTCCCAACCGTTCAGGTCTTTGCCATTAAACAAATCCCGCCAACCCTCGTCAGATTGGGCCGTCAGAGCAGCACTCAGTCCGCCGCTTACGATCAGAAACAATGCCAGTAATTGAATTCGGTTTTTCATTATTATTTTGTTGTTTAAGGGTCAAATTGAGACCAGTCAGGGTAACATAGCGCAGGACACTTGTCTTTTCCTTAGATGTATTTTGTTCCTGCCCCTGATTTCAAAAGAGGACAAACCATGCCTACTATTGTAACCAAAGATACAGACTTGAAGCAAATGGATAGACGAGACTTCATCAGAAAAAGCAGCATGGCCACAGCAGGGCTCACCTTGGGCTCCCTAAGCATGGCCTCCGGCACATTCTCCAAAAACGAGACCGTACAGCTCGGGGTTATTGGTACCGGAGCAAGGGGCGGAGGGATTATCCGGCTACTGAACAGCATACCGCAATTCAAAACAGTAGCCTGCTGTGATATCCTGCCCTTCCGGCTGGACAGCGCCATGGAAAATGCTGATCAAAAGGCTAAAGCTTATACCGATTACCGCAGGCTGCTGGACGACCCGAATGTGGACGCTGTACTGATTGCCACGCCCCTGTCTATGCATTATGAGATGGCTGTGGCAGCTGCACAGGCAGGCAAGCATGTCTACTGCGAAAAAACCATGACCTACCAAATGTCTGAAGCCGACCGGCTCGTGGAGCAGGTAGAGGCTAATGGCAAGGTTTTCCTTGTAGGGCACCAGTACCGCTATCACCCCCTTTACTTCCGGGTGGCCGACCTCATCCGCAGCGGCAAAATTGGCGATATCGCGAATGTTTACATTCAATGGAACCGGAATGGTGACTGGCGGCGCCCGGTGCCCAAACCCAAATACGAGCGCATGATCAACTGGCGGATGTACACCGAGTATTCCGGCGGGCTGACGGCTGAGCTGCATTCCCACCAAATTGATTTTGTCAACTGGGTGCTGGGCACTCACCCGGAAAAAGCCGTTGGTTTTGGCGGAATCAACTACTGGAAGGACGGCCGGGAAACGTTTGACAACGTCAATTCTATGTTCAGCTACCCGAACGGCATGAAGGTCAATTGTATTTCCCTGACTTCCAATGCACACGAAGGGTATCAGATGATATTCAGGGGCAGCAAGGGCACCATAGAAATGGGGATAGATGAAGGCTGGATCTACTTCGAGCCCCTCAATAAGAAAGAAAAAGGCATGGTCGACGGCGTCTCCGGCGCCACCCTCAACCGCGCCAAAGAGGATAAATACGCCATCCGCTTTGAGCACAAGACGGAAGGCTGGGGCGGCACCCACTATGCGTTCCAGGAATTCTACGAATGCATACGCGACAACCGTGAGCCCGTCTCCAACGTCAGGACCGGTGCTACAACCGCCAAGTGTGTGCGAATGGCAATTGATGCCATGCGGGAGAATAAAGCAGTAGACTGGCCGGGTTAAAAGTTACCAGCACCTTGCAGCCGCCCCCCGGTAGACTACAGGGTAGAGTGTCTTCGCATGGGGCGGAGCTGCCTCAACTGGCAAAACCGACTTTCGGTCGTCCCAAAACGGATTCATCTCGTACACCTGATGACGGTGGCTCATCTGCTCAAGGTCTAAAGGCCCGTATTCGTGAACCACATGAGGCTGCCCCCAGGCTTCTACCGTATCTGCAGGAATAACAGTGGTATAGATGATGGAATCACCATATTCGGTAATCTTTTCACGCTTGCCAGGGATACGGGTTTTGTACTGCGTATAATTGTTGAGCAATAGATTCCCGGGGCCGGGCGGGCGATGATGCTTAGGGACACCCCGGCTGAAACAATGCCAGGAATGCCACTCGGGTATGCGGATGATGTTGCCCTCTACCAGATTGTGCCCACCATCACCGTTGT
The DNA here is from genome assembly GCF_000759025.1 of Phaeodactylibacter xiamenensis. Lineage (GTDB taxonomy): Bacteria > Bacteroidota > Bacteroidia > Chitinophagales > Saprospiraceae > Phaeodactylibacter > Phaeodactylibacter xiamenensis. The sequence continues at coordinate 141,887 of NZ_JPOS01000084.1, forward strand.
GGAAATTGACGTCCACCTCAAGGTAATTGCTAATGAGCACATTATACTTTGCGCCGCTTTGGATAGCCAGGTGCCGGATAGCCCTGACTGTATCCTCCGCTAAAAGTACATAGCGACTGTTTTGCTCTATATTAAAGTAGCCATTGCCACGCCCTCCTTTGTTGTAGGCGCCGTCCACCCGGGTTTTTGTGATACTGATATGTTCCGATTCCAGAACCAGAATCGGATCGGTGCCTGAATCCAGAATTTGACAATTCCGTATCCAGGAATTCCGGGCATGGTCAAAGGTGACCTGCGTCACGTACAACTGAAAGTCCTCCCCGGGGTTATTTCGGAACGTCTTTTTCTGCCAGGGGTAGTCGAAATAATCATAATCCACCGGTTGAAAATCCACAGCTTCATACTTAACCGTCAGGTCTTCAAGCCCCGCCCAACGGATATTATGAAAGCGGATGCCCGTGATATTATCAAAAGGACTGGAAAAAAACGGGCCTCGCAGTTGATTGCTCAATACCACCTTACTTCGGCTGGCCCCTCTTAGGATAATGCTGTCTTTAAGGTAGAGCGTTTCATGAATTGGATAGACCCCCGGCAGCAGCAGCAGGATGCCTCCCCCTTGCTCTGCAGCGTTATCAATGGCATCCTGCAGATCCTCTCCCGGCCTTAATGTGTCTACCACCGAAAAATCATCCGGACCAGGAATGCCGCATTGCACCCCTGCCTGCGCCCAGTGCCACATATCTGGAAAACGAGCATCATACTGTTCCGCATCAAAAGCCCAGCCCCGGTCGCCAAAGGCCTGCCCATACAGTGCTGTTCCAGCCACCATCGTAAAGAGGAGAAAAAAAGCCTGCCTCATATTTTTTTGAACAAGGGGGCTCAAAACGAGTCTTTGTCACCGTATACCTGCTCGTTACAAATACAAAATCCGGCGTACCTCTCTCAAAAATACGAAAATGAAGCATCGCCTTCTTGTTTTCCTGCTGATTTCGGTGAGCACTCTGGCTCTCCCCGGAAGTGCACTCGCACAGGACAGCCATGACTACCTGACGGAGCGGTATGATCAGCTCCATTACTCAGAAAAACAGGCCTACTACAAGGAACTGGCCCCCATGTCAGTAGGTGCGGTTTATCTGCCCCGGCCCGGGGAGGGCGAGGAAGAGCTACGCTGGCATTTCCGCACTATGAAGGAGCTCGGTTTTACCAGCACCAAGCAACTGTTCCCGCCCAATGGCATGACTTTCGAGGAAGCCGCTCTGATTGCACTGGAGGAAGGTATCAGCCCCTGGTGGTACGGTGAAGCCGGTTGGGCACCGATTACCCCGGAAGTCCTGAAAGCTGCGGAGCTGCCTGCCAATATGAGCATTAAGGAAGCCCGGGAGCACCCTAAGATGAAGGCTTATCAAACGGAAGTCCTCCGGAAACGTATTCTCCGGCGGCAGGAACTGGTCAAAGCTACCGGACAGCATGAGCCCGACCCCATCCCCCATCCCAATACTGGCGGCGTAGGGCATAAGCTACCCGACGAAATCAAACCGGTCTTTCTGGACTGGGTCCGAAAGCAGTACGGCAGCATTGACAGCCTCAACTACGCTTACAATATGCACCATGTACTGCTGGCGCCCGGTGGGAGGCCCTTTACATCCTGGGCCGACTTCAACGAGCGTTGGGAACAGATTCCGAATAAGGAGTACCGCCACCTGCGCGACATTTTCCGCTTCAAAGCCGATATGCGCCTGAAATGGACGCAGGAAAATAAAATTGACCGCCACAACGCGTTCGATCCTGTGCCTCCTTACCGGGCCGGAGGCGAAATGGGCATGTTTCTGCCCTTTTCCTGGCGGGGCGTCGATATGGAAGGCATTGCGGAGCTGATGACCCCCAACGGCTCTTTGTACCCTTCCATCCACCTGGCCTGGCATTTCGATGAGGTACAGCATGAGATCACCCGCCCCGTTTACATGCAAGCCGCCCTCACCAACGATTACTTCAAAGGCGGCTGGTCGGCTACCTGGGAGTCTACCGGTGGCCCGCAGCAGTTCAGTGGCGGCAAAGGTGGCAATGGCTTTACCGTGGACGAAGGTATCATCACACAGCTCATGCTCACCTATCTGGCAGCTGGCTACAAGGGGTTTGGGCTATGGTCATGGAGCATGCGCACCGCTGGATGGGAAGCCGGGGAATACGCTCTGCTTGACCGCCACAATAAAGTAACCGAAAAGGCCATCCGCGCTGGTGCCATAGGCAAAGCCGCTCAAAAGTACCGTGATGAAGTCTGGCAGGGCCACAAGGAGCCTTTTGTTGGAGTGTACACCGACTGGGAAAACGAAGCTTACTGGGCAGCGATGTCCATACAGGGCAGAGATATCTTTAAGCAACTCCCGATTGATGCCCGCACCGGAGTAAGCCGGGCACTCATCAACCATAATGTGCCTTACGAATATGTAACCCCCTCAGACCTCCGCAAAGGGCTGGCCGGGCGCTACCGGGTCATCTATCTGCCGTTTGTCATCGCTATTGACCCGGAAATCATCGGTATCCTTACCGAATATGTGGAAAACGGAGGGCGGGTAGTCATAGACATGCCCTCTGCCTGGTATGATGAGAATGGTGCCCTGCTCTACTCAGACAAAGGCACCCCCTTTGAAAAGCTGTTTGGCGTAACCATAAATGATTATCAATACGCTGGTATCAATATGGACTACCGGCTGGAAGGACAACCTCTGCACGGCTTTACCCTAGATATGACGCCGACTTCCGCTGAGGTGGTGGAGCGCTATCATTCCGGCGACCCGGCTATCACCGAAAACAAGCTGGGCAAAGGCACCGCAGTCATTCTCGGATTCCAAGCCTCCATGGATTGCTTTAAGCCGGGCCAAGCGGCAGCAGAAGAGCGGCTAATCAGGCATACCCTTGCTGATTACCAGCCATTCTACCGGTGTGAAGGCGCAATTGTCTACCGTATGGCATCGCCGGAAGCAGACCATTATTTCCTCCTCAACGATGGAGAAGCGAAACAGGTCGAACTGGACTTCGACTACAAGTACCGGAACGCTACCGATGCCATTACCGGCGAATCCCTTAAATTAGGAGCACCGATAGAACTGGAATGCTACAGTGGCCGCTGGCTGCGCTTTGAAAAATAAACCTGTATGAAGTATCTGATCTTTTTCGTTGTGCCCGCCTTGCTTTTGGCCGGCTTTACCCTTCGCCCTGAACCGAAAGCAGGCACGCCCGAACGGCCCAATATCATCCTCATCCTCACCGATGATCAGGGGCATGGTGACCTGGACTATCACGGCAACCCATTGATTCACACACCGGTGCTTGATAGCCTGGCCCGGCACAGTGTACGACTGACTGAGTTCTACGTCTCGCCAGTCTGTGCCCCTACCCGGGCCAGCCTTATGACCGGGCGATATGGGCTACGTACCGGAGTTTATGATACCTACGCCGGGGGCGCAACGATGGCAGCAGAGGAGCAAACCATCGCCGAACTACTCAAAACGGCCGGGTACCGCACCGGTGTTTTTGGAAAATGGCACCTCGGAGACAACTATCCCTACCGGCCCAACGATCAGGGATTTGATGAGGCCCTGGTGCATGCTGCCGGAGGGCTGGAGCAACCCGGTGACCGCTACGAAAACTTCAGCCGGAAAGGGCAGAGCTACTTTGACCCCCTGCTGGAGCATAACGGGAAAGTGGTACAGGGGGAAGGCTACTGCTCCGATGTTTTTACGGATGCGGCGATTGACTTTCTCCAAACCGGGGGCGATCAGCCTTTTTTTCTTTATCTGGCGTTCAATGCGCCCCATACGCCGCTGGAAGTGCCGGAGGAAGCCTACGAACGCTACCGGGACATGCCCTATCCTTTCGACACCTTCGCCATTCAGGGGTCCAATGAGTTTGAGCGGATGAAGCCGAAGGATATTGAAGCGGCCCGCAAGGTCTATGCCATGGTGTCCAATATCGATGAAAATGTAGGCCGGCTACAACAAGCGCTAAAGAGTGCCGGTGTAGCCGACAACACCCTCCTCATTTTCCTGACGGACAACGGGCCACAGCAAATCCGCTACAAATCTGGCTTTTACGGGCGCAAGGGATCGGTGTACGAAGGGGGCATACGGGTGCCTTCCTTCTGGCACTTTCCAAAGAAATTCGGTAATCCACGTGACGTACCGGGTATTGCCGCCCATATAGACGCCCTCCCCACCCTGGCTGAACTCACGGGCACTACGCCAGAAGCGACTTTGGATGGCCGGAGTTTTCTGCCCGCCCTTACCGGCGAGGTGGCAACTGTAGCCGGGGGTCGCACCCTGTTTTTCCAGTGGCAGCGGGGTTATCCGAGGGGATTTCATAATATGGCCGTACGGACAGATTCCTTTAAGTTAGTGGGTAAGTACAGGTTTGAAAAGGCGCCGGATGATTTTGAGCTGTTTGATCTGCGAACAGACCCTTTCGAAACCAAGGATCTAAGTGAGCAATATCCCGAGGTCGTTCAGCAACTGTCCGAACGCTTCCTGGACTGGCAGGCAGAAATGAAAGTAGCTCCCGCCCTGCTCAGAGATCACCCTGTAGCCTTACATACTCCTGAGGGCTACCCCGTACGCCTCAACCGAAACGACTGGAAAGGCCCCGCCACCAAACAGTGGAGCAGCCCGGAGGCTCATGGGTATTGGACGGTGGAGGTACCGGAGGCCGGAAGCTACGACTTTGAGCTGTTCTTCCATGAAGGCCTGCCCGGGCATGGAAGCCTTAACCTTAAAGTGGGGACGGAGCAACGGGATGTAACTATTCGGGACAGTATCACCCGGCATTTTCATTTTGATGATGTCCCGCTTCAGCCCGGGCAATACCGGCTTGACGCCTGGTTTCATTGCTTTTGGCCAAAGGAAAGTGTGGGTACATACGGCCCTTATGATGTGACGGTTAAAGCACAAGATTAGCAAAAACCACGCTTTTTAATTCTTATGCTTCTTTTTAGGCACCTTCTGAACCATCACCCCTAAATTAATGGTAAGGCACTCTATCCGGTAGCTCCAGGGACGAATATCTCCTCCACTATGTGGTGGGTCGTCTACAGGCATAACCATCAAAATAGTCGCTCTGCGCATACTGGAAGCCCAGACTAAACCACTGATTAAAGCAATACTTCATGCCATAGCGAAAATAAGAAAATGAGGAAGGCAGTTCGTAAGTAAAATTTAGTTCAGGACCATCAGTACCAATACCTGCACTACCTAAGTACCCTTTGCCTCCAAATGCATACCATTTACCCAGGCGCAGTTGAGATTGTATCCCCCAACCATCACCTACACCATGGGAACGACCAATATTCTGAGACGAAAACCCGGGAACCCGCTCCACTCCAAGATAAATATGTGGCGTTATTCTGTAGCCTACCGCTAGATTTCCCATCCAGTTCGTCATTTCAACTCTGAGCCACCCAAAACTGAGTTCTCCATAAATACGCTCTGTAAAGGGCCTTCGCTCGCTTTTTTCATCGCTTTGGGCATGAAGAAAATTCAGGGACGTGGCCAAAATAGCAGCACCTATCATTAGCCGCTTTGTTTTCATGGTTCTTACTTATAGAGGGTTCAAAAAATAGCATTGCCTATCAGTTATTGTTGACCTTTATAATGGTTTCTTTACTTAATCGGGAGGACTTTGCAACATGAAACCAAATGTAAGCGCTATCGACCGTACCGGACCTTCCCACCTTAGAAACCTTGGCTTGCCCGGCGCTGGAAAATCGCTAATGTAGCCATTAAAGGAACTGCTTTGTGCATATTGACAGCCCACACAGAGCAGCCCCCAACCGCCTAAAGCGGATCCACTTTGTATTGAACCTCTGGCTCCAAAGCCAGTAAATTCTGCCCCGAGGTAATGATGAGGCGTAATTTTCAAACCGATACTTAGACATATACACATAGTTGATTAAATCTACCGAGAAAAAGCCAACATTCCCCTCTAAGTAAAAATAATCGTAAAACGGGCGGGATGCCGCTGCTGAATCCTTCTGGGCATTCGATAAAGTAGTGCTTCCAAAGGCCAGGAAAGCAATCAATAGCAATCTTGTTTTCATTATCTGGGGTTTTGTCATTCAATATATCTATACCTGCAATAACCCGTACAGCAAGGCCGCAAAAGCACCGCCGGCCAGCGGCCCCACGATAGGTATCCACGCATAATTCCAGTTGCTGCTGCCTTTGTCCTGTATGGGCAGGAGCGCATGTGCGATACGTGGCCCTAAGTCACGCGCCGGGTTGATGGCATAGCCGGTGGTGCCCCCCAGGCTGAGGCCAATGGCTAAAACCACAAGGCTAACGGGCAATGCCCCCAGAGAACCTAGTCCAACCGGACGGCTTGGGTCACCTACCGGAATGTTGGGCCCGGTGAGAAAAAATACGGCAATCAGAAGCACAAATGTGCCGATGATTTCTGAAAAAAGGTTCGCACCGTTATGGCGGATTTGCGGTATGGTGCTAAACGTGGCCAGCTTGAGTACGGGGTCCTTTGTAGTGCGGTAATGCTGAATATAAGTCAGCCACACACAACTTGCACCCGCAGCAGCCCCAAGTACCTGCGCCAGCACATAGCCCCCAACCTTCGACCAGGCAAACTTACCACCAACTGCCAAAGCAACGGTCACCGCCGGATTGATGTGCGCACCGCTGTAATCCTGCGCCACCAGGACGCCCACAAAGACCGCCATTGCCCAGCCCACCGTGATGACAATCCATCCCCCGCTATGCCCTTTCGTGTCCTGGAGCACAACGTTGGCGACCACGCCATTGCCCAGTAAAATGAGCAAAAAAGTACCAATGAATTCTGCGATAAACGGCGTCATAGGTGCTGGTTTTTGCAGGAAAGATATAAAATATTGGTTGTTTAACGGACTGATCATTACAGGTAGTTGTGGAAACCTTCCTTTCTTTAGACTAAGAATATGTTTACATCATTTCGGGACTAATATCCTGATCTATGCTCCGGAGTACTGTTTGTTTTCTGCCCGAAACCGTAGACCATCGCAAACCATCAAGAACGGCCCTACAAAAAACGGGCGGCGCAGTTTGTGCTTTATATAGTTCTCCAAGGCGAGATTAATGCATTTTGACTTGCTCTTTTTTCCGCTCGCTGCGTTGAAAAGCCTCGCCGTCCGTACGGATGCCTGCGTTTTTCGCCTTGCGAGCGAAAAAAATACCTGCGTCAACTTTGCACAAATCCTGCCTTGGAGAACTATAAAATGAACTACCATGAAAATTAAAAGGACCCTTTTCTTTCTGACTCCTTATGGTGGTTTATCCCCGGACAAGCCCAAAATCCGGGTTCTACTCCTCCAAATGTCATCTTCATCTACGCCGATGACCTCGGCTACGGCGACCTTAGCTGCTACGGCGCGGACTCCATTCACACGCCTCACCTGGATCAGATGGCGGCAGAAGGCATAAAATTCACCAATTTCTATGTGACATCTCCGGTCTGTTCTCCTTCCCGTACGGCCCGGCTGACGGGCCGCTATCAGGTGCGTTCCGGCGTTACCCGGGTGTTTTTCCCCAATAGTCTTCAGGGCATCGATAGTACCGAATACACGATGGCGGAGTTATTCAAATAGGCTGGCTATGCAACAGGCATCATTGGCAAATGGCATTTGAGCGCCAAACCCAACCGGTACCTGAACCTAAATTAAAGGCTGTACCCTTTGATGACCCCCGAAAAAATAACCCGGGCGAGTAACCCGGGTTAGATTATACGACTTTGTCGGCGCAGGAAGAACTGGCAAAAGCATTAGGTTTTGCTTTGAACACAAAGCCCATGCTCAGGATGTAGCCCATCGCCTCCTTGAGTGCTACATTGGACTGGAACTCCGGGTCGGTATTTATGTCGGCATGGACTTCCAGTTCTACGTTGTGCTTGTCCAGCAAGTCACAAAGGCTGTAGGCCACTTCTACCGACTTGGCTACCTCAGTGATCATCCGCTCGCGCAGCCCCATACCGGCCCGCTCCCGCGTATTGTGAATGAACATAAAGCCGCCTTTCTTTTCGCGCAGAAAAACGATGACGCTCGCAAACTCAATGTGCGTACCCCGCACCTGAGAATCGGAACCAATGCAGACCTTCAGGCGGTGCCCGGCAGCTTTTTCCCGAAGAATCGTTTTCTCTACAGCTTCTTTAATGGGCAACTCAATTCTTTCGCCGTTAAGTTTTCGCCATTTCATGAATAGGATGGATTTTTGACTAAAATACAAATTCCCCAGACCACACAGTGTATGGTCTTTGAAAAATAAAACAGAATTAATATTGGATTAACAACCATCCTAACATTAAAATAAAAGGTGAGGGTTCCCGCCAACGGACTTTTTTACTGAACTTTTATTTGAAATGTAAAAAATTTTAGCCCAAAAACACCCTAAATCACTCTTTTTCAAATACTTGTAGCTTTGTCTGTAGGTTGTAAAAAATTTCCCATACCGAAAAACACTTGAAAACCCGGCTCTACTCCATCCTGCTTTACGATAACAAAACCGGGGCAATGCTGTTAAATCACTGTGAATTTCGAAAGACCCGAAATAGACATTGTCTGGCTGAAGCGCGACTTGCGCCTTCACGATCATCCGCCTTTGGAAGCAGCTGCAAAAGGTGGGCGGCCCTTGTTATTACTCTATTGTTTTGAGCCCGGTTTGCTGCGGCATGCCGACTACAGCGACCGGCACTGGCGCTTCGTCTGGCAGTCTCTGCAGTGTATGGCATCCCGCTTGCCCGGCACTCTGCTTATCGCGCACCGGGAAGTACTACCGTTGTTCCAGGATTTGTGCACCTATTATCAGGTTCGTAACATTTACAGTCATGAGGAAATCGGTGTAAAAGCTACTTTTGACCGGGATATTGCCTGTGCCAAATGGTTCAAAGAACTGGGTATCAACTGGCAGGAGGTTCCATTTTCAGGTGTGCAAAGAGGGCGCCCCAACCGGGAGGGGTGGCGGGAACAGTGGTATGACTACATTGAGTCTCCGGTACCTTCCTTTCCGGCCGATAAGCTCCGTTTGATTGAGCTTCCGGAAGCTTTACAAAAGATGCTCGCTGGTCCGCCCCTCCCCAAAGCGTACCAGGAGCCTGACGCCACTTTTCAGCCCGGTGGCGAGCGCAATGCGTGGCGGTATCTGCGTAGTTTTTTTAAAGGTGAAAGGATCAACGGCTACTCCCGTATGATTTCCAAGCCATTGGCCAGCCGCCGGTCCTGCAGCCGGATTTCCCCCTATCTGGCGTGGGGCAACATCAGTCTGCGGCAAGCATATCAGTACAGCTGGCAGCATCGGCATTTGGTGACGGATAAGCGCGACCTCAACAACTTCCTGTCCCGCCTGCGCTGGCGCGACCATTTTATACAGAAATTTGAAAGCGAGTGCCGAATAGAGTTTGAAAATTTCAACCCCGCCTTTAACCACCTGCGCACCGAAACAGATGAAGCATTGGTAGAAGCCTGGAAGACCGGGCAGACAGGCTTCCCACTGGTAGATGCCGCAATGCGCTGTGTGAACGCCACCGGCTATATCAACTTCCGGATGCGGGCCATGCTGGTTTCCTTCCTTACGCACACGCTGTGGCAGCCCTGGCAGGCAGGAGCGCATCATCTGGCCAGGCAATTCCTGGACTTTGAGCCGGGCATCCACTACCCTCAATTCCAGATGCAGGCCAGCACGACGGGCATTCATACCATCCGGGTTTATAATCCGGTATTTAACTCCCGGAAACATGATCCCCACGGAGACTTTATCCGGCAGTGGGTACCAGAGCTGGCCAGGCTGCCCGATGATTACATTCATGCGCCATGGGAAATCCCCCCACTTGAGCTACAGTTTATTGGTTTTGAGCTGGGGAAGGACTATCCCAATCCGATTGTGGACCTAAAAAAAGCCATGCGCTATGCCAGCGATCAGCTCTGGGGGCTTAAGGACAGTCAAACTGCCCGGAAAGAGGGTGCCCGCATCAAAGCAAGGCATGTGAACCCGGGAGAGCGGCGGCAGGAATAAATACTACAGGTATATGTCCATGATAACCAATACACCGAATAGAAGGCTGGCAATGCCGTTGGTGGTAAAGAAGGCAATATTAACCTTGCTGAGGTCATCCGGGCGTACCAGAGTATGCTGGTAGAAAAGCAATCCGAGAAAAATGGCAGCAGCCAGCCAATGCAGCCACTGAAATTCCGGGTAAGCGGACTGTAGTTGCCAGGCCGCGGCGAGTATAAAAAAGGCGCTTCCGGCATGCAGGAAATTCGAAAGGCGAAGTGCCCCCGGGCGCCCCATTTTCACCGGCACAGAGTTTAGAGACAGGGAGCGGTCGAAGTCATCGTCCTGCAAGGCATAAATGATATCAAAGCCGGACACCCATAGTAAGACAGCCCCCGAATACAGCACCGGGATCAGATCGAACTGCCCCATGACCGAGAGGTAAGCCCCGATCGGGGCGAGTGAGAGCCCCAGCCCAAGCACAAAATGGCAAAGGAAGGTAAACCGCTTGGTGTAACTGTAGCCTAAAATGACCAGCAGGGCTACCGGTGAAAGCAGGAAACACAGGAGGTTAATAAACCAAGTCGTTGCGATGAAAAGCAAGCTGTTGATGAAGACAAAAGACAGAGCAGCTTTGGGGGAGATCACACCAGCTGGAATTTCCCGGGTGGCGGTGCGGGGGTTTTGCTCATCGATATCCCGGTCGAGATAGCGGTTGAAAGCCATAGCCGCACTACGGGCAAAAACCATGCAAAGTACCACAAGGATAAACAGCCTGAAGCTAAGCCCACCTCCAGACTCGAGGGTAGCCAGAAAGAAACCAAGCAAAGCGAATGGCAGGGCAAAGATAGTATGGCTGAATTTGACCAGCGAGAGGTAGTTCTTCATGCCGCAAAAATACGAAAGCCCGCAAAACCATACGGATTTGCGGGCCTCTTTATTTATTTGACTATTGAAAGTCTTTTGGGCTTACTGTGTTACTGCAGGAGTAGCATCACCAGCCGCAGGCGTTACGTCACCCTTGAGGTAGATGAAGCTCTGTGGTGGGTTGGTATTTGCAGTAATCGTCACCTTCTGGTTACGCTTACCTTTCTTATTCTTAGAGTTGAACTCAACGGTGATTTCGCCGGTAGCACCCGGAGCGATTGGCTCCCGTGGCCAGCTTGGAACAGTACAACCACAGCTGCCTTTAGCATTGCTGAGGATCAACGGCTCGTCGCCGGTGTTGGTAAAAGTATACGTGTGAGAAACTTTCTCGCCTTCGTTAACTGTACCGAAATCGAACTCTGTTTCTTCAAAGGTCATAGTTGTTGTCGGGCCAGCAGGAGCAGCAGGCTGAGCGGCAGCAGGCTGAGCGGCAGCCTGATCAGCAGGCTGTACAGTGTTAGCAGACAGGTCCTCGCGAGCTTCTTCCTGAGCTGCACTCTCGCTGTTGTTACAGCTTGCTACAAAACCTACCGCCAACAGGGCGAACATCAGAACTTTGATTTGCTTCAACATTTTACTTTAGTTTTGGATTTAAGTTAAAAGTGGGAACAATGGGTTTTATAAATAGTTCTCCCGGCCAATTCCCTTTTTTTGAACAGCTACAAAGGTAGGGAATGCTACAGAAGCTCCCGTTAATCAGCATTGAAGTTTTGTTAACGAGCTGTTAATCCGAATTCTTGCCCGTTTGCGTATCATTTTGTGCGCAACCTCCGTGAATCTTTGTCAAAGATATGTAGAAGGTTATCCAACAGGCAGGTATCTTCGTACTAAATCGTTACTTTTAATTTAATGAAAAGCCTCACTGTTACGATATTCCTGTTGCTGGCAGGCCTGACAACCAAATATGCACAGACCGTCAAGCTCGATGAGCTGACCATCGAGGATGGGCTGACGCAGGGTATGATACACGATATCATTCAGGACAGCCTTGGCTTTATGTGGTTTGCCACAAAAGATGGGCTCAACCGCTATGATGGTTATGATTTTAAGTTGTACAGCCATTTCCCCTCAGATTCCTTTTCGCTTTCCGGGCATGTTGTAAATTTTTTATTTGAAGACTCCTATGGAAGGATATGGGTTGGCACGCACAACAACGGGCTTAATATTTTTGACCGCACACAAGAGCGTTTTTACAAACTGGGCTATGACGAGGTGCCAGCTGTTGGGCTAAATTCCAATCGTATATTCAGTGTCGAACAGGAGAATGATAGTATTTTCTGGATAGGCACTGGCCGGGGCTTGTGCCGGCTCGTTGTCCCTGAAGGCGAAGCGCTTTGGGAAGGATTGGAAAGTGCCCAACTCAGCAGCAGAATCAAAAGCTATCCCATCGAGCCTGTCCAAAACCCTAACCTCAACAGTGTAGCCACCTGCCTGTCGCCCGTATCTGATACGCTCTATTTTGCCATCAGCAACCGGCTTTTCCGGTTGGACCGGACCAACTATCGGGAATGGGAAGAGATGTCTGACGAAGTTAATGCCTTTAACATTGAAACCCCCTTCGGTTTCCGAAGCATGGAAATGACCAAAGATGGGTATCTGATTTTACCCACTAATCAGGAAATCAAAATTTACCATGAAGGCAAGAGCTGGGATATCCCACTTCCTGAACAACTCCGGGGCTTCCTGCCGGATGTCACTATTGACCAATCAGGTACGGCATGGGGGGTATCAGCAGGATTGTATAAAATTCACCCTCAGCGGGAACCCGGGCACCAACTTGAAATCCTTTTCACTACTAAGGCTTCTTATTTCACGCCCACTGTATACGTTGACCGTTCAGGGGTCGTATGGCTGGGCACCAATGGCTATGGCATCCGGAAGTACAACCCCTCCAATGCCCGGTTCAACCATTTGATGCCCGGCACCAGTACCCGGCAACTCTATACTGACCTAAAAGGCAGGTGCTGGGTTTGGGTAGCTGTTTCATTGAAGGTTCTGAACCCTGAAAATGGCATGTATAAGTTGCCCCCCGGTTTCCCTTCCTGGATAGAGAAAGCCACCTGGGTCATTAACCCGGAGCCTGATATTTTCTGGTTTCATTACCCGATTATTGAAAAACAAACTGCGCTGATAAAAATTAATGAACGAACTGGTGAAGTCCAATCCTATCCCTACACCTGCAAGCCCAACCCCGATTCGCCCCTGCTCATAGACCGTGAAGGCAATATTTGGTTCTCCAGCATGGACGGACAGCTCGTCATTTTCCAGCCTGACACGGAAACTTTTCATTACTACTCCATGTCAGACTGGTTTGACGAACGACAGGAAAACGCCGCCATCACTGCCTTTTACTACGCAGATGAATCGGATGTAGCCTGGGCGGGCACACAGTATGGACTGCTGCGTTTGCAGCGCACATCAACAGACAGCTTTGACCACCGGGTTTACGATTTCGACCACAACAACCCACAGAGTATTAGTGAAAACTATGTGCTAAGTATTTGCAGCCGCCCCGGAGAAACCAACAAACTCTGGATTGGCACAAAGGGTGGCGGGTTAAACCAATTGGACACACATACCGGGACCTTCAAAGCGATTACGACACAAGATGGGCTGCCCAATAATGTAACCTATGGCCTGCTCCCGGATGAGGAAGGCCATCTTTGGATTACCACCAACCGCGGGCTGTCCAGGTACCATCCTGAGCTGGGTACTTTTAAGAACTACACCTCTGCCGATGGGCTTCAAAGCAATGAGTTCAACACTTCCTCCTACCATCGGGCAAGAGACGGGCGTTTCCTTATCGGGGGAGTCAATGGCGTACATGTGTTCCACCCCAAAGAGGTCAAGCTGAGCAGTCTGCCACCCAAAGTTTACCTTACCGGGCTAAACATTAATAACATACCCTGGCGGAAGGCCATTGGGGAAGATAATGCCCTCAAACCTATTGAGCTCATCGGTCATATCCAGCTCAGGCACCATCAGGACCAGCTCTTTTTCCAGTTCGCAGCTCTGGATTACGCCGCATCGCAAAACAACCGGTACCGCTATCAGATGGCCGGGCTGGATGATGCCCCCGTTGATGCGGGGACACGGCGGGAGGTAGCCTATGCCAACCTTGCGCCCGGGCAGTATACTTTTCAGGTGTGGGGTGCCAACAATGAGGATATCTGGAGCACAGAACCAGCAATATTGAAAATCACCATTAGCCCTCCCTGGTGGGCTACCAACTGGGCTTACCTCTTGTACCTGGGGTTGTTTTTTACATTATTTTATGCTGCCTACCGCTTCCAGGTCAACCGGGACCGCCTGAAGACACAGCTGGCTTATGAGCAGCGCGAAGCCGAGCGTCTTGCCGCATTGGACCGGATGAAGTCCAACTTTTTTTCCAATATCACCCATGAATTCCGAACTCCGCTCACGCTGATTTTAGAACCGGCAAGACGGCTTGAGGCACAGCTGAAAAATAAGAATGGCCAAAAATGGGCAGAGCTCATCATCAGCAACAGTGAGCGCATGCTCCAACTGGTGAACCAGCTTTTAGATATCAACCGGCTCGAGGAAGGACTGATCTCCGTAAAGCTGCAGCAGGCAGACCTGAATCAGTTGCTTACCTCCATATTAAAGGACTATGAAGGCGCGGCTCAGGATAAAGCTATTCAACTTGAGCTGGAAATCACCGGACGGCCACACCTTAAGTGGGTGGAGATTGATTCGGAGAAAGTCAGTAAAATTGTTCATAACCTGCTGTCAAATGCTTTAAAATTCACACCGCAGGGCGGTGAGATCACTCTCTCAGCAACCGGTATGCCCGACCGCCAAAAAGTTGAAATCAGCGTGAAGGATACCGGGCCCGGCATTGCCCCGGAGCACCACGAGCGGATATTCGACCGTTTTTACCAGGTTGATGACTCTTCCACAAGGTCTGTCGGCGGGACGGGCATTGGGCTGGCTCTTTGCAATGAGCTGGCGCAAAAGCTTGGCGGCAGTATCCACATGGACAGCGAACCCGGTAAAGGGTCAAGATTCACCCTTCTATTTCCATTGCACTCCATTCTTGACGGCGATAAGGCTACCGGAGGAGACAGGGCAACCGGTGAAACGCACCAACAATCCACTCCTGCCGCCCTGCAACAGGGCACTACGATTCTGATAGTAGAAGACAATAAAGACCTCCGCGACTTTTTGTGCAGTATTCTTGGAGAAGACTTTGAACTGACGACTGCACAGGATGGAGTCGAAGGTTTGCAGATGGCCACTTCCACTCAGCCGGATATCATTATCAGCGATGTGATGATGCCACGATTGGATGGTTATGCAATGACGGCTCAGCTGAAAGCGGACATTCGCACCAGTCACATTCCTATAATAATGCTAACGGCCAAGTCCGCGCTTAAGAGCCGGCTGACCGGGCTCAAAACGGGGGCAGATGCCTATTTGTCCAAGCCATTTTATGCGGAGGAGCTGATGGCTCAAATCCACAATTTGCTGGAGCAGCGCGCCCGGCTTCAGCTATACTTTACAGGAGAAAATGAAAAGGTATCTGCCCCCGATATTCCAGACATTGAACATCAGTTCCTGCAAAAAGCTTACGCCGCAATGGACGACCACCTTGCCGATGAGCAGTTTTCTGTTGAGCAGCTGAGCAACGTGTTACTGCTCAGCCGGTCTCAGTTGCACCGCAAGCTAAAAGCGCTGACTGGTCAGACTGCATCAGAGTTCCTGCGCAACTACCGGCTTAAAAAAGCCCTGGAGCTGCTTCGCCAACCCGGCCTCTCCATTGGAGAAGTCAGCCATAGAGTTGGCTTTGGCAGCCCTCAGTACTTTGCTACAAAATTTAAGGAAAGATATGGCTACTCTCCCAGCGAAGCCTCTGGAAAAGCCTGATTTCCAGCAAAAAAGACCGCAATGCAACATAAATGAACAAGATTGCAACATATGTTAACGCACTCTATGCCGTTGTGCCCTAAATTTGTAATAACAGTTATTAGAGCACTACTAAACAGTGTGCAACCAAATTGTCCCAACACAACACAAAACAAAAAGCAAGGGGGAATCGACAAAATATCGATTCAATATTTCGGGAAGCCATTGCGGCTTCCCTTTTTTTTATCCGCTGTTTTCCTTATCAGATAGTAACAGTTGCTTCTTCGGGTAGAAAGAACCGCTTTTTGAGGTAAGGCACGAGATCGCGGTTTTTCAGCGTGGTATTGGACGGGCCGGTGCGCCGGAAAAAAATATATTCATATTGGATAGGTACTTTAGGCTGCTTCTTTTTGCCCTTTTGCTTTTTTGATTTCGGTTTGCCGTTGGCCGCAGGTTGGGGTAAGGCTACGGGCGTAAATACAGGTACCTTGCTTGGCGTGCAGTCGATACGGAGGATTGTTTTTCCATTGATTTCATCACCATATACGTCAATAAGGTCACAATGCTCTTTGCCCAGCTTGTCCAAAATATGGTTAATAAGGCTCGTCACGGCCTGGTCCAGCGACTCCGTATCCAAGCCGTTAAGCCCGAGTACTTCTCCATCATTCTTAATGCCCAGCAGTATACTGCCGCCCTCAGAGTTGAGCATTGCCGCTACCGTTCTGAGTATAACCGCCTTTGCCCCGGGGCTACGATTGTAGGAAGCTTTGAACTCTACTTTAACATTTTCGCCCCGGCTAACCAGTACAGCTGACGAACGCTGCAGGTTGTGAGAAAGGTATTTGATGATCTGATTCGTCAGACGGCGCAATATATTGACTTTGGCTTCTGCTGACAGCTCCTCCTGTTCAAAGAAAACAGAACGGGGAAAGGCCAGCAGTCTGGATTTGTCCAGTGCAACCACGCTGCCTGTCCGGTGCTCGTTGCTAAAAAATGCCACTTCACCAAAGACTTCGCCAGGGTGCATGATCTTGTTGTGATAATTCTGAAGGTGCAGCTCAAAACGGCCTTCCATGATCAGGAAAAAATGCCGCATTTTCTGGTCTGACTGGTCAAATACCAGGCTATTCTTGTGATACGACCGTAGCCTTGCCGAGCGGGCCAGGCATTGCAGGTCTTCCCTTGAAATACCTTCGAAAAGTTGGTGCTCAGCAAGGACAGTAAAGATTTGCTCGTTTGTCATTCTGGTAGATTTTAGGAGATGTACATTTTACAATGGCAATATAACACAAAAAACCTGTTCCAGCACTGCTCAAACGTCAGAAACTTTCTTCCCCTGACTCAAATGCTCAAAACTTCACGAATGGATTGATCCAGAATTCTAATCCCCTGATCAAGCTCCGCCTGCGTAATGGTCAACGGAGGAGCGATACGGAATACTCCGCCGTAGCCTTTGATGCGGACGATGTTCATACTCAGCCCGTTTTTCAGGCATTGCTCTGCAATTTTACTGCCCAGCTCGGGGTCTGGCGTTTTAGATGCCCGGTCTTTCACTATTTCCATCCCCAGCAACAGCCCCCTGCCTCTGACATCCCCTATACATTCGTAGCGCTCCTGCAACTCTTCAAGCCCTCTTTTGAGATGATCCCCCATTTTCTGAGCGCGTTCCTGCATCTTTTCTTCCACCAGAATGGACAGCACCGTCACGCCCACTTCAGCAGGTAATGGATCAGATACATGGGAAGTAACACTGATGAAGCCTTTATCGTAGCAATCCTGCTCCAGCGTGTCGCTGGTAACCACGGCAGAAAGCGGCAGCCCTCCACCGAGCGTTTTGGAGAGCGTAAGGAAATCGGGCACTACCCCACTTTGCTCAAAGCCAAAGTTATCGCCCAGCCGGCCAACTCCGGTTTGAGCCTCATCAAAAATGAGCAGCAGGCCACGGGCATCACAATGCGCTTTCAGGGCTTTCAGGTATTCCGGAGTCAGTTCGATGATGCCCGCCGCACTCAGCACCGGCTCCACAATCACCGCCGCATAAGCCCCAACGGACTGCCGGTCGACAAGGTCCATGCCTACATCGAGACAGGTGTTGTCGCATTGCCCGGAGCAGTGCTTCACGGGGCACCGGTAACTGTTCGGCGCAGGAATAGCGTAACTGCCGGGCATAACCGGGCCATAAGACCGGCGCGTGAGGGAGTAGGTATGGGACTGTGCACCTGCTGTCATGCCATGCCAGGAACCCGTGAACCCAATCACCTCAAAGCCGCCCGTTGCCAGCTTCGCCATACGAATGGCCATTTCATTGGATTCGCCCCCGGTGGAGAGGAACATAGCCCGGGAAAGCTCAGGCGGCAGCAATTCCGCTAAACGCCGGGACAGCTCAATGACGGAAGGCGACAACATCGCGCTCAGCAAGTGAATGGAAGACTGTGTGCCCCGCTGCAAGGCCTCCACGATGCGAGGATGGCTGTGGCCAAAGATGGCACACATTTGCCCGGAAGTAAAATCCAATATCTGACGCCCATCATCGGTATACAGGTAGGCTCCCGATGCTTTGGTGATCAGGACATCACTGAAATTTTCACAGTAGCGGATGAGGTGCTGCTCGGCTTCCTGAAGCCATTCGGGGCGGGTGGACTCGGTGCTCATGCTTTTTTCCGGAAATATCTCCTTTTCCTGATTCCCGGAATAGGAAAAAACGTTTTTTCTGATATTCAGCTATTTCTGCTTACTGAGGTTTTTATGCTGTGGCTTACTCCCCATCCAATTTGATCATCGTGCCAAATTCCTCAAGCACGATCTGCGCCCGCAAGTCTCCGTTATCAAGATCCAGTTGATAGACCACCTTGAAGGGCGGGGATTCGCCATAGCAAAGGTAGCTGTTGCTTGCGGTATGCAGGGTTTGCAGCTGCTCTGACAACTGCCCGATCGCAAGGTTCTCAGCCGATAGCTCCGTGTAGGATAGACCGTCCGCACCACGGAACTGCACCTCGTACAGCCGGTAGCCGAATTGATTCTCCGGGAAGGTCAGGGCAAACATCCGTCCGGCATCCGGGTCGGGGACAAAACCAAATAGCCGCTGCGGGAAAGTATCGCGGGCAACGAGGTTCTTCGTGGCATTATCGTAAATCGTAGCCGTGTACAACCGTTCGGTGAACCCCTGATTGATCTGTCCCATAAAAACAAAATAGTTTTCAGAAGGGCTGTAGACGAAGTCGTTCAGCAAATCAAATCCCAGAGGGAAAGTATCCAAAGCTACGCTTAAAGACCGGGCTGCCAGGTCAATACCGTACACGCGCCCTTCCAGCCCGCTGTACAGGAAGTACTCATCGCTGTTCCGGCCTTCCTGTAAGAAGAGGGACCCCTCTATTTTCTGTCCAGTCTCCGGATCATTCAGTGCAAGCCTCGTGGTGTCGAAGGTGGTCAGGTCCTGCACCACCAGATTAACCCCGTTGAAATCAGTGTAAAGGTGCCTGTTGCCGGAAAAGTCATTCAGGCGGTTAACCCCAATGGGCAACTGAAAACTCGCTGCAGGCCGAACGGTTTCCGGTATGGTGTCCCAATTGCCGGTTGCTAATTCGATCACAGCTTCCCATCGCTGGTTCACATCATCGCGCTGCATCGTGCTGTACACGCAGCAATTTGGATTATACTCCACAGGCGCACGCATATCGCTATCGTCATCGCATGCCATGTAGGTCAAAGTGGTTAGCGCAAAAAAGAAAAGTAAAAGACGGGATTGGTTCATCATCAGGTGAGCTGCTTTTTGGCAAAGATAGATCATTTTTTCAGGGGAATAAACCGCTGCATGGCTGAGAATGTTGTTCCTGCCCGATGGAATCCGGGATTTTCGCTACTTTGGCCGCAATGAACAACCTTCAGCGTTATGCACCTTATTGTCCTTTCCGGCCCTACAGCAAGTGGTAAGACACGGCTCGCCATTCAACTGGCGCAGCACTACGATACCGTTATTGTCTCCGCCGACAGCCGTCAGTTTTTCCGGGAGATGACGATTGGGACCGCCAAGCCTGATGCAGAGGAACTGGCAGCCGCTAAACATTACTTTATTGACAGCCACAGCATAGAAACCAACTACAGCGTAGGGCAATACGAGACTGAGGCTCTGGAGCAGCTGCAGGAGCTTTTCACTAAACACGAGGTCGTCATCCTCACCGGCGGCAGCGGGCTCTACCTGAAAGCCGTTTGTGAAGGGCTGGATGCTTTCCCGGAAGTCCCGAAAGCGGTGCAGGCAGGTGTGGAGGCCGACTTTCGTGCCCATGGGCTTGCCTACCTGCAGGAAGCCCTGAAAGCCGCCGACCCGGACTACTACGCTGAGGTGGACCTTGACAACCCGCACCGGCTTATACGTGCCTTGTCCGTTTACCGTTCCAGCGGAAAGCCCTTTTCCAGCTTTCGCCAAAAAGCAGCTGGGCAGCGGCCCTTCCAACCCATCTACCTGCAACTGCAGTGGCCAAGAGCAACGCTTTACGAGCGCATCAACCAACGCGTGGACCTGATGCTTGAGGCCGGACTCGTGGAAGAAGCCCGATCTTTATTCCCCAAACGCCACCTCACTGCCCTGCAGACCGTTGGTTATCAGGAGTTATTCGACTACTTCAGCCAGCAAACCACGCTGGAGGAAGCCGTAGAACTCATCAAGCGCAACAGCCGCCGCTACGCTAAACGGCAGATGACGTGGTTTCGAAGAGATGGGTTTTGGAAGCTTTTCCACCCTTCAGAGTGGGAGGCGATCCGAAAATACACGGACCAAGCTATACAGCACCGGTTAGCCTGGTCGCAGGAGCGCCACAAGGATAATTTGGATGGCAAGGTTTATCAGGATGGCACCTGTATTGCCCGATTTGAAAGGGCCCTGCGTAAAGATCAAAGCCTGACGGTAGCTGATCAGGCGCCTCCTACGCCCTTGTCCTGGATACTCTGGCATCAGGTTCGGCTCCTGGCGCTGGAAGACCAAGCGGCTTTTATGCACACGGCCTTGCCCACTGATGAATTAAACTGGCCGGTTGCCCTACCGGAAAGCCTCCCAAACTGGATGCAAACCACGATCTCTCCCACCGGCAGTACTTACCACATCCCCGGATAAGGAAGTCACCACCAAACTATCCCCATCCTTATGCGTTCCCTCTTTGAATCAAGCACCTCAGCGTGCCCTTTTCCAAACCGATGACAGCCCTGTCTGCTGGCACATCGGTTTTCAATTTCCAGACCTTTTCCTAAGCATGAGCCCACTTCAAAGCGTACTTAACGGCTACAGGCAAGTTCCCCGCCATGTCATCTATCTGATTGTGGCGCAGTTCTTTGTGCAGGGCATCAATACGGCTTTCTTTCTGCTCCTCAATTACTATATGGCAGAGGAAGGTTTTGCGGATTATGAAGTCGCGGAAGTACTTTCCTACCGGTTCCTCGCGGTCTTTTGCCTGGCTTTCCCAATCGGTCTGTTCATCAAAGGGCGGCGTTTGAAGCCCTTCTTTTACGTGGCTACAGTTGCTACCCCGGTCATGTCGCTGGTGTTGCTGCACGCTATTGGAGCAGGCTGGACGCAGGTGGTGAATGCTTCTGCCATGCTCTGGGGGCTGGCTTATACCTGCATGCAAATCACGGTACTGCCTTTTATCCTGCTGAATGCCCGTAAAGAGGCCCACTCGGAGGCCATTTCGCTTTCCTTTTTGTCCTTCTCCGGTACCATTTGCCTGATCGGTATTGGCAATTTCATTCTGACTCAAATCGACCCGGCATTTTTTACGGAAAAGCGGGTACTGCAAGGCATCTCTGTTTTGGGGCTCACCGGTGCCTTCTTCGTTTCCCGGATTCGGGTGCCGGAACAGCTGTCGCAAAAAGTGCCTTTCCGGAAAGTGCTGCACGGGTACGACTGGGGGACGATTTTCAAAGCCCTCACCCCCACCCTGATTATTGCGGTTGGTGCCGGTTTTACTATTCCGGTCATCAATCTGTTTTTCCTCAATGTGCATGGGCTGCCCTCCGATCAGTTCTCGCTGGTAGGCTCCCTGACTTTTTTCCTGGTCGCCATGACGGTGGCCATCATGCCGTATGTCCGGCGCAGTTTCGGATACAAGGTCGCCATTACCTTTTTTCAGTCGGCTTCCATTTTTATGCTGTTTGCCCTGGCCACCACGGAGTACTATGCCCACCTGCCATTTGCCCTGGGCATTGCCATCGGAGCCTATGTGCTGCGACAGCCTCTTATGAGTGCTGCGGCGCCCATGACTTCCGAATTGACGATGTACTACGTAGGCCCCAGAAACCAGGAAATCATGAGTGCCCTCAATGCTTCTGTCTGGTCGGGCAGCTGGTTTATCTCCATGAAGCTGTTCGGCTGGCTGCGGCAAATGGAGTTCCGCTATGTTAGCATTTTCCTGATTACCGTCGCCATGTACATTGTGGGCGTGGCCTGGTATGCCTACCTCATCCGGCAGTATGAACGGGAGCGGCAGGGGGAACATTCTGAAGGTGAGCGAACCAAGCTAAAACCGGTGGAAGCAGGGAATAAAAGCCCGTAAATCCAAGCAAAAAATCTACATCGCCGGAAGCATAAAAAGCAAATCCCGTTTGCCGACAAGAATCATCAGCAGACAGTGACAAAAGTCACCCGCCTGCCCTTCACGGTATCGTACATTTATGGCACAAAACAAACGAAAGACAACTGTTTTTCTAGTTCGCAAAAGGTAAACGGCCCGGGCCGTAACCAATGAAAAAAGCCAAACATGCCGACCGTTAGCACTAAGCCAATGACACAAGGGGCTGTGCCCAATACCTCACCCGCGTGTTACCACTGTGGTGAGCCCTGTGCGCCCACTCATATTCAGCTGGACGACAAAGACTTCTGCTGCGAAGGTTGCAAGACGGTCTTCGAAATACTGGATGATAATGGCATGTGCCGTTATTACGATCTTGATGAGCAGGCTGGTATGAGCCTCAAAGGCAAAAAGCAGGCTGCTTTCGCCTATCTGGACGATCCTGATGTCCGGGAAAAGCTCATCGATTTTGCCAATGACGATCAGACCCGCGTTACCTTCTTCATTCCCGCCATCCACTGCGCTTCCTGCCTTTGGCTGCTGGAAAACCTCTACAAGTTCAATCCTGGCATTCAGGCCACTACCGTCAACTTCGTTAAAAAGGAAGTATACGTCACTTTTGACGAGTCAGTGATCAGCCTCCGGCAACTGGTCGAACTGCTGGACAGCATTGCCTACACGCCTGCCATCAACCTGAGCAATCTGGACGGTAGCCAAAAACCATTGGTCGACCGCTCCTTTTACTACAAATTTGGGGTGGCTGGTTTTGCGTTTGGCAATATCATGCTGCTCAGCTTCCCGGAATACCTGGGACTGGATAAGACCCTGGAAGGCGAGTTTTTCCAGCTGTTTGGGTATCTGAATATCCTTTTAGCCCTGCCCCTGGTCTTTTATTCTGGCAGCGACTACCTCAAATCCGCATGGCTGGGCCTGAAAAACCGCAACCTGAATATTGACGTGCCGATTGCACTGGGCGTATTGACTCTTTTCGGCCGTTCCGCATTCGAAATTCTGACCCATACCGGAGCCGGCTACCTCGACAGCCTTGCCGGGCTCGTTTTTTTCCTGCTGGCTGGCAAATGGTTTCAGCAACGGACGTACCACAGCATCTCTTTCGAACGCGATTATAAGTCTTATTTCCCTATTGCGGCCCATCGCAAAAACGAAGACGGCAGCACCACATCCACCACCCTCGACAAGCTGGACCCGGGCGACATCATAGAAGTCAAAAATGGCGAGCTTATTCCTGCCGATGGTGTCCTGCTTAACGGAGAAGCAGCGATTGACTACAGCTTTGTGACCGGCGAATCCGAACCCGTTGGGCGTAACAGCGGGGAGAAAGTCTATGCCGGAGGGCGGCAAACCGGCAGCAGCATTGAAGTCAGCCTGACCCGCCGCGTTTCCCAGAGCTATCTGACTCAGCTGTGGAACGATGAAGCCTTCACCAAGGCCACCGATTCCCGTACCAGTGAACTCGCTAACCGCGTGGGCAAATACTTCACCTTTGCCATTCTGATTATCGCCTTCACCACGCTGGGCTACTGGCTGCAGTACGATACCGGCCTGGCGGTTAACGCCTTTACAGCAGTACTGATCATAGCCTGCCCCTGTGCCGTGGCCCTTGCAGTGCCCTTTATTTTCGGTAATGCGCTGCGCGTGCTGGCCCGCAACCGGTTTTTCCTGAAAAATACGGCAGTAATAGAAGCAGTAAGCAATGTACAATCCATCATTTTTGATAAAACCGGCACCCTCACCGATCGCCATCAGAGTTCGATCCACTTCGAGGGAGCTCCGCTTGATGCCCACGAAAAGCAAATGGTACGTGCTCTGTTAAAGCCTTCAAGTCATACCCTGAGCCAGCAAATCGTAGCCTATCTCAGTGCTGATGAACCGGCTCAGGACACCGCTTTGTACCCGGTATCCAACTGGGAAGAGGTAGTTGGGCAAGGTGTAGCCGGCAACGTATCCCATTATCATTTAAAAGCTGGCTCGGCTGCATTTATGGATAAGAAAGTGGCTGCAGAAAGCGGGGTGTATATCCAAATCAACGGGCAGGTAAGAGGTGCGTTCCGGCTGGAAAACCATTTCCGTACTGGTCTTTGGGAAGTGGTACACTACTTCGCTCAGCAAGCACGCCTTTTTCTCCTCTCTGGTGACAACGACCGGGAACGGAGCTTGCTGGAACCTGCATTCGAAGGCAAAGGGGAAATGTTTTTCCGGCAGAGCCCGCAGGACAAGCTGCAATTCGTCCGCAAATTGCAGGCGAAGGGAGAAAATGTGATGATGCTGGGCGATGGGCTGAACGACGCCGGTGCGCTGAAGCAGAGCGATGCAGGAATCGTCGTCGCAGAAAATACCAATAACTTCACCCCGGCCTGTGATGCTATCCTCGATGCAGCCCACTTCGACCGCCTGCCCGGCTTCGTTGAGTTTGCGCGTAAGAGTATCCGGCTGGTGTACTATGCCTACGGTTTTGCACTCATCTACAATATTATCGGGCTGAGCTTTGCCGTGCAGGGCGCTTTGTCCCCCATCGTGGCAGCGATTCTGATGCCACTGAGTTCGATAAGTATCGTGTTGTTTGGGACGTTGTCCAGCAACATCCTGGCCCGTAAGCTGAAGCTTTGAGCGCGGCACATACGCACCAATGACGCTTGCGAACCCAAAAGCACTGGAGTTGTTATGTGATTTTTTACATTTGCGCGATTGCGAACCAATTACCAGAGCCTAGTGGATCCCAAGTCTATCAATATTAAGAATTTCTCCTACGAACTGCCCGAGTCCCGGATTGCTAAATTCCCGTTAGAGGAGCGGGATGCCTCCAAACTGCTGTATTATAATGGCGGAAAAATCGATGCTCATTCCTTTCGGGCGCTACCGGAACTACTGCCCGAGGGCGCACTGCTGGTTTTCAACAACACCAAGGTCATCCACGCCCGACTGCACTTTACCCTGCCCAACGACAAACGGCTGGAGATCCTCTGCCTGGAGCCCCTGGCACCGGCTGAATACCAGCAAAACTTTTCCAGTGCGCAGAAAGTGCGCTGGAAATGCCTTGTCGGCGGCAACCGAAAGTGGAAAACCGGTGTAATCGAAAAGACGATCACTACCGAATTGGGGGATGTGCAACTCCAAGCCACCCGGATCGGCCGCATGGAAAACGCCTTCGAAGTTGAATTCGAATGGAATGATGACCGTATAGCCTTCGGATCATTACTCGCGGCAGCAGGCATTATCCCCTTGCCCCCTTACCTCAACCGGGAAAACGTGCCGGAAGACGAAGACCGCTACCAAACCGTCTATGCCAAGACCAAAGGCTCGGTGGCAGCGCCTACCGCCGGGCTCCACTTCACGGACCGGGTATTTGATGACCTGAAAGAAAAAGGCATCTCAACACTGGAAGTCACCTTACACGTGGGCGCCGGAACATTTAAGCCGGTATCAGCCGAAGCACTGGCTGACCACCATATGCATGAGGAGAGTATTTACATCAATCTTGCCACACTGAATACGCTCATTGCCCATCTGGAGCAAGGTAAGCCAATCATTCCGGTCGGCACCACGAGTATGCGGCTGTTGGAAAGCCTGTACTGGCATGGCCAAAGCCTCTGCTCAGGTCAACCGGCATCCTTTATTGATGTGCAACAGTGGACACCCTACGAAGAAGGCAAGCGCCCCTCCACTCTGGAAAGCTTCCAGGCGGTGCGGCAAGCCATGGAAGCCCAACAGCAGGAAACCGTGCAGGGCTACACACAGTTGATCATCGCCCCGGGCTATACCTTCCGGGTTTGCAACGGCATCATCACCAACTTCCATCAGCCACAGAGCACCCTGTTGCTCCTGATCGCCGCACTGATTGGAGAGGACTGGAAAAAGGTCTATGACTTTGCCCTTAGCGAAGGCTTCCGCTTTCTTAGCTATGGAGACAGCAGCTTGCTATTGCCAGGCAGTCAAAACTAAAGCGCTTCCACCAGTTCACTCAGCGCATCTATTGTCACATGGTCCATCACCACTACCTTATACCATTCCGGTTGGGAATGGCTGTCGGGCACAAGCCCAAACTGCTCTGCCATTTCTCGGGAGATACCGCTTTTGTGGATGGTGACGATATTAGACCCGGGGTGCCGGTAAAACCGGATAGCCCGGCCCCTGAGTTGCTGACACAGCCACTCCGTCCGGTAGTTCAGAATATGGATTTTCTCAAACCAGCCATGCGGGCCGTAGGTCATCAAAATCATCCAAACGGAAATGGCATTTGCCCCCGAGCGGCTTCCGCTTAGTGTGGCGTCAAGTCCCTGCACATATTGGGCTTCCTCAGTATAGGCATATTTCATCCACCCTTTTCGGATCAGGAAAATACCGGTACCATAGGGCGCTTGTACCATCTTGTGGGCATCAAGGGTGATTGAGGTTACCCTGGGGTTGGAAAAATCCAGGGTGTGCTCAATCTTTGAAAAAGGGAAAAAGAATCCGCCGTACGCGCCGTCCACATGCAATTGATAAGGCTGCCCGGTTTCCTCCAATACCTCCATATAAGGCTCAGGATGATCTACCGACCCAAACATGGTGGTCATCATATTACAGACTACGATAAAATACTTAGCCCCGGAGGTCTGCGCTTCGGCAACTGTTTCCCGGATGGCGGAGGCTGTGATGCAGCGGTCTTCCGGGCTCGTTGCTACGGCAAAGCCGTGCACGCCAAGCAAATTGGCTGCTTTATGCATAGAGTAATGAGCGTCCGCCGAGCACAGAATAGCAATTTCAGTGGCAGCAGCCCCGTGCTCCCGCATAAAGTAGTTCCGGTAGATCCACATGGCTTGAATATTGGCTTCCGTACCGCCACTGGCTACGTAGCCATCAAACTGCCCTGCTTCTGCTCCATTAAGAATATCCACTGCGCACAGGGCTATCAGCTCCCGCTCAATCTCCTGCGTACCGGCGAAGAAACTCTCTGAATCGCCCAGGGTATGGCAGCCGATGTGATTGGGGTTTTGTACCAGGGTAGCCAGGAAAGGGGCTTCGCGCAGCATGGCGGGCTGAGGGGTAAACACTTTCTCATCCAGGTGGGAGGCCGGTAAGCCAAGAGGAGAACGCTCTTTGTAATCCACATTTTTGCCCAGTGCCTCGAATACCCGCTGATGGATTTGCGCGGGGGTCTGTTTGCTCCAGAATTGCATTTTTGCAGCATAGATACGCAAAATGGGCGGCAATGTACTACAATGCAGTATTGGCACGAAAGCCCCTGTCAATACTAGACTCCCGAAAGCGCCCTGAGAAAAGGTTTATCGTTTTAGGCACTTTTTTTTCAAAAATTCACTGGACATCAGCAGATTATTCACTAAAATTGCATCTGCAAACACAAAATAAAATGAGCAACATTTTTGCTCGTTCTTTTCTTGGTATTCCCTATCGAAAAGGTCGGCAATAAGTAATCACAGCTTTTTTTCACCGCTTTAGCTTGCTTATTTACCAAGCTTGAGTAATTTTATTACTCAATCATGATAGAAACCTTAATATCCTCAAAGACACGAATTAAGCTGCTGATGAAGTTTTTCATCAACAGTAAGACTACGAGCTACCTGCGAGGCTTGCAGCAGGAGTTTGGAGAGTCTTCCAATGCCATCCGTGTGGAACTCAACCGCCTGGAAGAAGCTGGAATGCTTCGCTCAGAGACCGTTGGCAACAAAAAAATGTTTCGGGCCAACGATCAACATCCACTCTTCTTTGAGATACACAATATACTTTTAAAGCAAATTGGCGTAGACCGGGTCGTGGAGCAGGTCATAGAACGCCTGGGCAATGTGGAGCGGGTATACCTGATCGGTGATTTTTCCAGGGGCATAGACAGTACCATCATCGACCTGCTGATTATCGGCACCGTAGACCGGAGCTACCTGCTAAGATTAGTGGAAAAAGCGGAGAAAGTGGTCAATCGGAAAATCCGGTATCTGCTCTACGAAGCAGAAGAGTTTTCCGAAAGCATGCTCGACCGTTTCACGCCCGAGCCTCTTCTACTTTATTGCAATAAAATGGAAATGAACTAGATGCAATATGATGTCGCTATAATCGGTGCCGGCATAGTGGGCCTTGCTACTGCTTATCAGTTGACTGAAAAGCAGCCTGGCCTCCGTATTGCCGTGATCGACAAAGCGGCAGGCGTAGCGCGGCATCAGACCGGCAACAACAGCGGTGTCATCCACTCTGGCATTTACTACACACCCGGTGGCTCCAAGGCGCTCAACTGCGCACGGGGCTACCGCTATCTGCTTGATTTTGCGAAGGCGCATGATATTCCGCATGACGTTTGCGGCAAAGTCATTGTCGCCACCCGCCCTGACGAGGTCCCCCGCCTTGAGAAAATACTGAAGACCGGGCAGGCCAACGGCCTGGATGGTATCCGGATGATCAGCCGGGAAGAATGCCGGGAAATAGAGCCTCATGTGAGTGCCATCAAGGCCATATGGGTGCCCCAATCCGGCATTATCAGCTATCGTGCAGTGGCAGAAAAGTATATGGAACTGGCCCACAACCGGGAAGGAGAGGCCCTGCTGGGGCATAAGGTGCTGGATATTGACCTGCGGCCCGGACAGGGCACCGTTATTACGGACAAGGGGGACATCACCTGCCGGCTGGTCATCAACTGTGCCGGACTGTATTCTGATAAGATTGCGCAGCTGACCATGCCAGAGATTGACCTTCAGATCCTTCCCTTCCGGGGCGAATACTACGAACTGCGCCCGGAGAAACGCTATCTGGTCAACAACCTGATTTACCCGGTGCCCAATCCCAACTTCCCGTTCCTGGGCGTACACTTTACCCGTATGATTGGCGGAGGTATTGAGGCCGGGCCCAATGCAGTGCTTGCTTTTCGGCGGGAAGGGTACAGCCGCTATGACTTTGACCCGGCCGAGCTTTGGGAAACCCTCTCCTACCCGGGTTTTCAGCAAATAGCGCGGAAGTACTGGCGGGATGGGCTGAACGAACTCTACCGGTCCTACTCCAAATCAGCTTTTGTGCGAGCCCTGCAGCATTTGATCCCGGAAATCACCACCGCAGACCTGGTCAGAGGCGGTGCGGGAGTGCGGGCAATGGCCTGCGGCCCGGATGGCACACTCATTGACGATTTCCTGTTTGTGGAAAAGCCTGGTGTCATTAACGTCTGCAACGCCCCAAGCCCGGCTGCCACCGCATCCCTTGCAATTGGGGAAACTGTAGCCGGAAAAGCCCTGAGCCATTTAAATCTCAACTAACGAAAAAAACAATTTCATTATATGTCTGATGTCAAAATGAACATACAAATGGTGGACCTCAAAACACAGTACGAGCGGCTGAAGCCGGAGATCGATGCTGCTGTTCAGGAAGTCCTGCAGTCCTGTGCCTACATCAACGGCCCTGCTGTAAAGTCTTTTAAGGCGCACATGGAATCTTACCTGGACGCCCGCCATGTTATCCCCTGCGCCAATGGTACGGACGCGCTTCAGATCGCGCTCATGGGGGTTGGCCTGCAGCCGGGCGATGAGGTAATTGTGCCTGCCTTCACCTACGTGTCCACAGCCGAAGTCATTGCGCTCCTCAACCTAAAGCCAGTCATGGTGGACGTAGACCCGGACACTTTTAACGTCACAGCTGATCTGGTGGAAGCAGCAATCACGCCAAAAACCAAAGCCGTGGTCCCGGTCAATCTTTTTGGGCAGAGCTGCGACCTTGAGCCTATCATGGAAGTTGCTAAAGCGCATGGGCTATGGGTTATTGAGGACAATGCTCAGGCCATTGGCGCAGACTACACTTTCAAAGACGGGCATACTCAGAAAACGGGTACTATCGGCCATATCGGCTGTACCTCTTTCTACCCCTCTAAAAACCTGGGCGCCTACGGAGATGGCGGTGCACTGTATACCAACGATGAAGCGCTGGGACAGCAACTGCAGATGATTGCCAATCACGGACAAGTGAAGCGCTACTACCACGACATGGTGGGCGTCAACTCCCGACTCGATAGCATTCAGGCTGCCATTCTGGATATCAAACTGGCCCACCTCGATGAGTACGCAGCAGCACGGCGGTCTGCCGCAAACTACTACGATCAGGCCTTTGCAGGTATCGAAGGGCTGCAGACGCCGGCACGGGACCCCAAGTCCACTCATGTTTTTCATCAGTACACCCTCAAGGTTGCCAACGGAAAGCGTGACGCCCTGCAAAAACATCTGCAGGAAGCCGGTATCCCCAATATGATCTACTACCCCGTGCCCCTGTACAAGCAAAAAGCTTATCAGCAGGCTATGGACCAGCAGATAGACTACCTTCCCGTTACGGAAGATCTGTGCAATTCAGTGATCTCCCTGCCTATGCATACGGAACTGGATGAACCTACGCTGGCGCATATTGCCGATCAGGTGAAAGCATTTTTCCAAAAATAAAGCACAAACGGCGGAGGATATGCCCTCTGCCGTTCCCCATAGATTCTCCAATCCAAAAAAAGATTAAGACTCCCTAATTATGTTTGATGCACTAAAAAACCGTGAGAAAAAAATCTCCGTTATTGGCCTTGGTTACGTTGGCCTGCCACTCGCCCTGGAATTTGCACGCGACTTTGAAGTGATCGGCTTCGACATCAACGAGGACCGTATCCAAATGATGAAAAACGGCGAGGACCCTTCAGAAGAACTGGAAAGCAGCGCTTTTGACAATAAGCGGATCACCTTCACAGCCGACCCCGCCATGCTCAAAGAAGCCCACTTCCACATTATAGCGGTCCCCACGCCGGTGAGCGAAAGCAAAGTCCCTAACCTAAAGCCTGTACTTTCCGCCTCTGAAACAGTGGGCAAGGTGCTGAAGAAAGGCGACTATGTTATTTTCGAGTCCACTGTGTACCCGGGCTGCACTGAAGAAGACTGCCTGCCTATTTTAGAGGAACTATCGGGACTGAAACTCGGTAGGGACTTCAAAATCGGTTACTCACCCGAACGCATTAATCCGGGTGATAAGGAACGGACCATTGAAAAAATCCTGAAGATTGTTTCCGGAAGCGATGAAGAAGCCCTCCATGAAATATCAAAAACATATGGAGCCATTATAAAAGCCGGCATTTACGAAGCCCCTTCTATCAAAGTTGCTGAGGCGGCGAAAGTGATTGAGAATACGCAGCGCGACCTCAATATTTCATTTGTGAATGAGCTTTCTATCATCTTTGACATGATGGGGATCGACACGAACGAAGTGCTTGAAGCAGCTGGTACCAAATGGAATTTCCTTAAGTTCTCCCCCGGCCTGGTAGGCGGGCACTGCATTGGTGTTGACCCTTACTACCTTACCCATAAAGCTAAACAATTGGGCTATGACCCCCAGGTCATCCTGAGCGGTCGCCGCATCAATGACGGTATGCCTGGTTTTATTGCCAAACGGCTGACCCAAATGCTGATTCAGCGGGGTAAGAACCCTAGTCAGACCAAGGTGCTTATCATGGGGATCACTTTCAAGGAGAATGTGGCGGACATCCGCAACAGCAAAGTGGCTGAACTCGCCAGAGAAATCATGCAGTACTCTATCAATGTACATATTACTGACCCCTACGCCTCCCCCAATGAAGTAGCAAAAGAATACAAGCTGACGTTGGTAGACAATGCCTCAGATGATTATGACGCGGTGATCGTCGCGGTCAACCACATGGAGTATCAATCGCTGGATTTTGAATACTTCAAATCCATTTGCAAAGAAGACCCCATTGTTATGGACATCAAAGCCATATATAAAAAGCCCGGTGCAGATGCCGGACTGACCTACTGGAGACTCTAGCCTTTTGATGAGGCTTTCCCCATAAAATCACAGTCCTGAAATCTTTGTATTTCGTAAAACAAAAAGACCTCCAATGAAGACTGCAATTCAACAACAACCCGAAAACCACCTGAGTAATATCGAAAGCAGATGGTTTGCCATTTATACCAATTACAAGCGCGAAAAAATGGTGGCGGGCAGGCTGAAAAAGAAGGGTATTGAGCATTTTCTCCCGCTTCAGAAAGTCACCCGCAAGTATACCCGAAAGGTTAAACATCTTGAACTGCCGCTGATCAACTGCTACCTGTTCGTCAAGATCAAAAAGAGCGAGTACATCCGGGTGGTAGAGACGCAGGATGTGCTCAATTTTGTCCGTTTGTCAAAAAACCTGATTTCCATACCGGAGACAGAGATTGATGTTTTGCGTCTTGTCGTAGGAGAAAACATTGAGGTGGAAGCTCAGGAAAGCAGAAGCTTGAGCCTCTGCAACGGTGACGAAGTAGAAATCCTGGGTGGAAGCCTTACCGGAATGAAGGGCATTCTCCTCAACCAAAAGAACGAAAAGAACTTCGTGATCGAACTGGAAAATATGGGCTACTCCCTTATCATGGATATTGACCCGAGCCTGCTCCGGAAAATCAAATCCGGAAGTGCACGGACCGATAACGAGCCCAAAGGTGGCCGTTTTAAGGATTATTTGTAACATTCCTTTAAACTATAGCGTACTGATTATTGGGGTGCAGCATATGCAAATTCTCTTTGGTGGGTTTGCACGGGAAAGTTTTATACCCTAAATTGCATGTCACTACTTCAAACCTTTGAAAAGCTACGATACAATTCTTGCGAACAACACTATTGCTCTGTGAAAGATGAAGCATTGGGCCGGGTCGGTTTTAATACTGCTCTGCCAGGCTTCGGAGCAGTTGTAGCTTTGGTCGAGGTACTGACTTGCCATCTACATCGTTTGCACACCCAACCGACAATATAGACGATGTGCCATTCGTCATTGCTAACTGGCCGTAAAACAACTGTGCCCCACGAGTTGAGGCGCACGGCAATATACGGCTGGTATTAAACATTAGTCAAATATGCATTCTTCATCTTTACAACATAACTTAACACCATGAATATTGCTGTAATTGGAACGGGCTACGTAGGGCTTGTCACTGGTACTTGCTTTGCAGAAACCGGCAATCATGTCATCTGCGTAGACATTGACGAAAAAAAGGTAGAACGCTTAAAGCAGGGGGAAATCCCAATATACGAGCCCGGGCTCGATATTCTCTTTGACCGCAATACCAGACAAGGGCGCCTGAAGTTTACCACCAACCTCAAGGAAGGGATTCAGGGAGCAGAGGTTATTTTCCTGGCGCTGCCCACACCTCCGGGTGAGGATGGGTCCGCCGATCTTTCTTACGTGATGGGCGTAGCAGCTGACCTGTCTGAAATTATTGATGCCTACACTGTAGTAATCGATAAGAGTACCGTACCTGTGGGCACGGCTGAGAAAGTCCATGCGATATTGTCTGACAAGCTTTCTGAAGATTTGTTTGACGTGGTTTCCAACCCGGAATTTCTTCGGGAAGGCGTGGCCGTCGACGACTTCATGCGCCCGGACCGGGTGGTGGTGGGTACGTCTTCTGAGCGTGCAAAGGAAGTCATGTCCCGGCTTTATGAGCCTTTCGTGCGTCAGGGCAACCCTGTTTACTTTATGGATGAGCGCTCTGCAGAAATGACTAAATACGCTGCCAACTCTTACCTGGCTACCCGCATTTCATTTATGAATGAGATTGCCAACCTCTGCGAAAAGGTAGGCGCGAATGTAGATATGGTCCGACTGGGCATGGGAAGTGACTCTCGTATTGGGAAACGGTTCCTTTTCCCCGGAGTTGGCTACGGAGGCTCCTGCTTCCCTAAGGATGTTCAGGCCCTGGCCAAAACAGCCGCCGAAAATGGCTATGACTTCCGCATCCTGAATTCTGTGATGGGCGTTAATGACAAGCAAAAACACATTCTCAGCAAAAAGATCATCGACTACTACGGCGGCAACCTCAGCGGTAAGACCATCGCGGTCTGGGGACTGGCTTTCAAGCCGAATACCGATGACATCCGGGAAGCGCCGGCGCTTACCATCATTGAAGAACTGCTGAATGCGGGTGCTTCTATCAAAGCCTTTGACCCGGAAGCGATGGAAAACGTCAAGCAGGTATTTGGCGACCGGATACAATTTGCAGAAGAGCAGTACGAGACCCTGATTGGTGCGGACAGCCTGGCGGTGATTACCGAATGGCCGGTATTCCGCGCGCCCAGCTATAAAGTGCTCCGGGAACTGCTCGGCGAGCCGGTTATTTTCGATGGCCGCAACATCTATGACCCCAAGGTTATGGAAACTGAAGGCTTTTACTACGACAGTATCGGCCGAAATAAGGTCGTGCAAAAAGCGGAAGCTTAAACCCCATTCCCCTCCCCGGCTCCTGCCGCGGAGGGGATTTTATTTAACAAGACGAAAGCTTTTAAATCTCAGCCATGAAAAAAATTCTTATAACCGGTGCTGCCGGCTTTTTGGGGTCCCATCTGTGCGACCGCTTCATCAAGGAAGGTTTCCATGTAATTGGGATGGACAACCTCCTGACAGGCAGCCTCGATAACATCAAGCATCTGTTCCCGCTCAAGGAATTTGAATATTACCACCATGATGTTTCGAAGTTCGTGCATGTCCCGGGAGACCTGGATTACATCCTGCACTTCGCCTCACCTGCCAGCCCAATCGACTACCTGAAAATGCCGATCCAAACCCTGAAGGTCGGTGCTTTGGGTACACACAACCTCCTCGGCCTTGCCAAAGCCAAAAACGCTCGTATCCTTGTAGCTTCCACTTCGGAGGTATACGGCGACCCGCTTATCCACCCGCAAAAAGAAGACTACTGGGGCAACGTCAACCCGGTTGGGCCGCGTGGTGTCTACGACGAAGCCAAGCGTTTCCTGGAAGCCATCACCATGGCTTACCACAACTTCCACGGTGTGGAAACCCGGATCATCCGCATTTTTAATACCTATGGCCCGAGAATGCGCGTGAATGACGGCCGCGCACTGCCTGCTTTCTTCTCCCAGGCCATTCGCGGAGAAGGCATCACCGTCTTTGGCGATGGCTCTCAGACCCGCTCTTTCTGCTACGTAGCCGACCTTGTGGAAGGCATCTACCGCCTGCTGATGAGTGACCACCACTTACCGGTAAACATTGGCAACCCGGATGAGATCACCATCAAAGAAGTGGCTGAAGAAGTGGTGAAGCTAGTGGGCAACCCGGATGCAAAAATCACCTACAAGCCTCTGCCTAAGGACGACCCGAAGGTCCGGCAGCCGGATATCACCAAAGCCCGGGAAATCCTGGGCTGGGAACCAACGGTAAGCCGGGAAGAAGGCTTGAAAATCACCATGGAATATTTCAGGGAAGTCGTAAAAGTTTAACGGTACTGCCGGGGGAAAGCCCCCGGCAATTTTCCCTACCTTTGCGAGGTTATTGAAAAAACGCAATAATCCTCTATGTTCAACCTGTTCAAAAAAACGCCCCCCCTTGGTGATTTCGCATTCCTCGAAACCGATATGCATTCTCACCTGCTGCCCGGTATTGATGACGGTGCCAAAGATATAGAGGACAGCCTCTCCCTCATCGCTCAACTGCAGGAGATGGGCTATCGCCACCTCATCACCACTCCGCACATTATGGCGGACCTTTATCCAAACACACCGGAAATTATACGGGAGAAACTTGCGGAAGTACGGACTGCCGCAAAGGCTGCCGGGCTGAATGTCACGCTTGATGCTGCCGCTGAGTACCTGATGGACGAAGGCTTTGAGCCTCTGCTCGAGGAGGGTAACCTCCTTGCCCTGCCTGGCAACCGCGTCCTGGTGGAAATGAGTTTCATATCCGCTCCGCCAAAACTGGAGCACTATCTTTTCCGGTTACAAACCAAAGGCTACCGGCCATTGCTGGCGCATCCTGAACGCTACCTGTTTTTCCGGGAGGACTTTAAGCGATATGCTGAGCTTAAGGACCGTGGCTGTGAATTCCAGCTCAACCTCCTTTCCTTAACCGGATACTACGGCAAACCCACGCGGGAAAATGCTGTTGCACTGCTAAAAGCCGGCCTGATTGACTATTTGGGTACGGACCTGCACCACGACCGGCACGCTGAAAATCTGAGAGCTGCATTGGAAGACCGTAACATAGCCAAACTGCTCAACGATAAAAGTTTCCATAATCCCCAATTGCAGTAATTACTTTGCAACCTGAGCTGTGGCAATCGCTTAACCGTTGTCACCGTATGCTTGCCCTTGCCAAAAATTCCGGGACGCACGCATCCTTCTGCCTTCAAAAAGACTGATAGCAACCGCTATTTACCTGCGTATGGCCAAGTACCTCTTTTAAGCCTTTGGAAAAATAGGAGGAGTCCTCTGCGAACATTATTTTTGAGAAAGTTCAACGAAAAACCATTCAAACCTGAAGCCATGCAATTGAAGCCTTTACCTGTCCTGCTCTTTCTGAGTCTTACCATAAGTGCTTTTGCACAAAAACCTGCACTCTCCATTGAAGATATTGACCAGTGGAATACTATAGAAAAGGAGGCTATCGCACCCAATGGCAACTGGGTCAGTTACGAACTCACACCTAATCAGGGCGATCCTACCCTAATCCTATACAACCATAGCAAGGCAAAATCCCAGTCCTTTGAGCGGAGTCATAAAGCTGCTTTCAGCGCGGACAGCCGGTTTGTCGCTTTTCAGATCAGCCCGGCAGAGGACACCCTAAAAGCCCAAAAGCGAGCAAAGGTTAAGGACAAAGACCTGCCTAAAGACACACTTTCTGTTTTGGAGCTGGCCAGTGGACGTCAGGAAAAGATACCCCGTCTTAAGCGCTTTATCATGCCTGAAAAATGGGAAGGCTGGATGGCCTATCAGCTCTTGCCTGCACCCAGAGATACAGCCCTGCCTGACAGCATAAAAGTAAAGCCCGAAAATAAAAAAAATGGCAGCCTTCTGGTTATCCGCAACCTTAGGACCGGGCAGCAGGATTCCATCCCATTCGTTAAAGACTTCATTGCAGCCGAAGAATCGCCCCGGTTTTTAATTTATTCAACCGGCAATGATTCCACATTCCAGGAAGGCATTTACCTCTATGACGGACCAGATGCCAAGCTCCGCCCCCTACTCACAGGCAAAGGGCACTACACCCAACTAAGCCTGAGCCGGGACGGCAGGCAGGCCGGCTTCCTTGCGCTTCAGGATACAACCGACTTCAGGGTGGTCCCCTACCAGCTTTGGCACTGGAAGAGCCAGCAGGATGAAGCAGTTACTATTGCAGACAGCAGCGCGGCTTTTCTCCCCGAACAATGGCTGATCAGCGAACACGGGCAGCTGAAATTTTCAGAAGATGGCAGCCGGTTATTCTTTGGCACCTGCCCGCCCCCAGTCCTTCAGGACACAACCTTGCTGGAGGAGGAAATTGTTAATGTGGAAGTCTGGGCCAGTCAGGATGCCCGCCTCTACACCCATGAAGAAGAACTGCTGGAGGAAAGAAAAAAGCAAAACTACCTCGCTGTTTTTCATACCGACACCCGCCGCCTGTTGCAACTCGCAGATGAGCAGATGCCTGAGCTGATCCTCGGCAATGAGGGCAATGCCCGCTATGCACTGGGCAAAGACGGCTCATCCTACCTCCAATTGCTAAGCTGGGAAGGCTTTCCGCAAAGGCATGACCTCTATCTGGTGGATGTAGAAAATGGCAAGCGCCAGCCCATTGTGAAAAACCTGCCCGGCAATGCCGACCTGTCTCCCATGGGTGACTATGCCTACTGGTATAATGTTGCGGATACCTCGTGGATGGTCTATGATATTGCAGCCCGGCAAACCCGGGAAATTGCCCGGGATATCCCGGTACCACTATATGATGAGCTGGATGACCACCCTATGCATCCTTATCCACATGGAACAGCCGGCTGGACTACCGATGATGATTTCCTTTTGGTGTATGACCGGTATGATGTCTGGCTGGTTGACCCCAGTGGCAGCCTGGCTTCCAACAACCTGACTAAAGGGCGGGCATCCCGGACACAGTACCGCTACATTAAGCTTGACCCTGAAGAGCGGTCTATAGAGGAAGTCAAACCGATGCTGTTCTATACCTTCAGTGAGACAGAGAAGTCCTCCGGCTACACCTGGTTCAATATCCACACGGGTGTCAAGGATCTCGTACAGTTTGGGGCGTATAGCTATGACCGGCAAATTCAAAAAGCACGGGATGCTGATGCTTATCTTTTTTCACGTGAAAATTTTGAGATCTTTCCGGACTTGCTGATCAGCAACGATCATTTATCGAATTTCAAAAAGATCAGTGAGGCCAACCCTCAGCAGCAGGATTTTCGCTGGGGCACTGCTGAGCCCTACCGGTGGACGGGAGCAGATGGTCAGGAGATGGAAGGGATTCTCATCAAGCCGGAAGACTTTGACCCCGGTCTACAATACCCAATGATGACCTATTTCTACGAGCGCTATGCAGACCGCCTTCACCGGCACTGGACGCCTACTTATCCCCGGTCGATCATCAATTTTCCCTTTTATGCCAGCCGGGGTTATGTTATTTTTATTCCGGATGTCCATTACCGGATTGGTTATCCAGGCGAAAGTGCTTTGGATGCGATCACTACCGGCGTCACTTCTTTGCTCAACCAGGGCTTCATCGACAAAGAAAGGCTGGGCGTTCAGGGCCATAGCTGGGGCGGTTATCAGGTGGCTTACCTGATCACCCAAACCGATTTGTTCGCCTGTGCGGAATCCGGAGCACCGGTTGTGAATATGACTTCTGCCTACGGAGGCATCCGATGGGGCAGCGGGCTGAGCCGGATGTTCCAGTATGAGAAGAGCCAAAGCCGGATTGGTGGCACGCTTTGGGAAAAACCGCTCCGTTACATCGAAAACTCTCCGCTGTTCTATGCTGATAAAATCAATACGCCCGTCCTTATCCTGCACAATGATGATGATGGTGCGGTGCCCTGGTATCAGGGTATTGAGTTTTTTGTCGCCCTGCGCCGCCTGGGCAAACCGGCATGGCTACTCAATTATAACGACAACCCACACTGGGTTATGGGCAAGGAAAACCGGAGAGATTTTATGCGCCGGATGCAGCAGTTCTTTGACTACTATCTTCTAAACGCCCCGATGCCAAAATGGATGGACAAAGGAGTCCCTCCTCTGGAGCGAGGTATTCATCAGGGGTTTGAGCCAGCAGAAGACCGGCGATAATGATAAATCTGCCAGGAATTGTAAAGGTTTTGGGCCAAAATATAGAATATAGGGCCAAGAGCGGCCACCGGGCTGAAATAGGTCAGGGCCAGCCAAAGGCTAAACATCGTATTCTTGCGCCCGAGCGCCAGACCGGTCTCCAGTGGCAGGTGCCCCCGGCCAAGCCACTCTCCTACCTTGAATTGAAACAAACACAAAGCGGTGATCGCTAAACCGATACCTGCAATAACGCCCAGGCTTTCTGACTGCTGCCCCCTGAAGTAATCAGATGCAGCAGCGGCAGCAATAAAAACGTTTACCAAAAACAACCGGAATGACAGAAACTGGTATTTTCTGATAGTATCCGCCCCCGCTATCCATAACCTTCGCAGCAGAAGGCTTCCCAACAGAGGGATGAATATTAAAGAGGCTATGGGCAGCGCAATGTCCCAAAAAGAAAACGCAGCAGACCCACCACCAAGTATGGCACTTGCAGTAATTGGCAACACAAGGGCAACGATGGGGCTGGTGAGCAGCACAGCCGTTGTTACAAACCCTACTTCTGCACTCAGAAAGCTGGCAATGACCGGGCCCGCGGCCGCAGTTGGAGCAGAGGCGATAGCGAATACGGCCTCTGCTGCAGCAGGCTGCCATTGATAAAGAACAAGATAAAAAAATAATGGCAACACAAGGTTTAGCCCCGCCACGAAAATATGTACCCTATGGAACAACCGGAACGAGAGCTTTACCTCAAGAAAGGCAAAGAACAGCATGACCATCAGGTTGTAGCGGATGACGAATGTAAAACGCTCCGCTGAAGGTACACACAGCCCAATCAAAATAGCCACAAGAATAGCAATACTCCTGCCCAACTTAATCCAAGTCGTTCAGCATATTCTGCTGCCGGTTACTGAAATTGAACGCCTCAAAAAGGGTGAGTGAAAGGGCTTCCTCCAAATTACCGTATACTTTGTTGTAATCGCGCATGCTCGCTTCGATTACCTCTATGGCTTCCGATCGGCCATAGGTGTGGGTGATTTCGCACTTTGGCTCTTCACCAGGCAATTGTTTGTAAGTTAGAAAGTAATGCTTCAAACGGTTAACTACCGTTTCCGGAATATCGGTGATATCACGCCAGGCACCGTAAACTTCATCTTCACGTAAAACTGCAATAATTTTATCATCAGCCTCGCCTCCGTCTATCATACGGAAGCCACCGATCGGTATAGCCCGTACAATGACGTTACCGTGTGTAATTTCCCTTTCGGTTAGTACACATATATCTAGCGGGTCATCATCGCCTACGATATTTTTTCGGCCGGTCTTTTCCTGGCAATATTCAGCGACCTCATCCTTGCAGTACGTTTGCGGGATAAATCCATACAGCGCCGGAACGATATTAGAAAATTTCTGCGGCCGGTCAATTTTAAGGTATCCGGTTTTTTTGTCGATTTCGTACTTGACCGTATCCGATGGAATGACCTCAATAAACGAGGTGACTACCTCAGGGGCATCTTCTCCAATAGAGATACCATGCCAAGGGTGCGAAGTGTAACGCAACCCAATCATCTTCCATAATTTATCAAAAGCTTGCTGACTCATTTTCTTTGCTTAGATGAAGTATACAACCACAAGGTAAAGGAAACAAAATAAGGAAACAAAGATTAATCCCCGGCCAAAAATTTAGCCTTGACTTTTCCAGTGGTCACATAGCGGCAGTTGCTCTTTGAATAATCAGATTGAAACCTGAGATGATACAGCGACTTTATTTTTCGAGACTCTAAAATAAGTCATGGCAATCAGGCAAATGCCTGCCTAAATGAATCGTATTAATATTTTTATTTTTTATCAAAAGCTAATAAAAGAGGTAATGATTGAATGGGCAAACCTGTAATTTTCAATTTAACCCAAACCTGGCTATATCACGCAGAACCTTAACAAACAAGCTTTTAAAAATTTAATTTTAAGCAAGATTTTATCACCTTAATATCTTTGGCTAGAAACTAATACAAAACAGGCAAGCTATTCCTGCATTAATAATTAAAATGCAGATATAGCTTGCCCATGCTAATGCAAAACAGCAATAGTAAACTTAAAATTAAAGCTCAGGAATCAGCACTTATTCAGGCCTGTTCTTCCATTGGCATATCCTCATCATCATCGTCATCGACAACAATATGGCCCCAGCGAATTCCTTTCTCAATTTTATAAGCACAATTTTCTGAAACACCGAACTGTTTAGCGATTATTTTTCGCTTAGTTTTGCCTCTTTTTAGCAATTTTTTCATCATTCGGACCTGTGTCTCAGTCAATTTATAGTTTTTAGTCCGGGCTGGCCTGCCTTTGTGATTTGGGTTTTTTTTCTGATAAGCTTTCCACTCCTCTTCAGTAGCCCAAGTTAGGTTTGTCCAGTTGTTATTGCTTTTATCGTAGTCCTGATGCAAGATATACTCCTGCTCATCAGATTCCCGATCCACAAAATTTTCTGCAACAAACCGGTGCACATAGACAATGCCGGTGCTGCCGTCTTTAAGCTTTTGGTTGAGCATGACTAATCCGCCCCGGGCTTTGGCTCCTTTGAGCAGCCTTTCCCTTCCGGTAGTCTTTTCAACGCTTTTAATACGGCCAAAACTGGAAATTTGGTAATCGCAGGTTTTGGTTTCCCGCCCGAATTCTACGGGCGCCCATTTTTCGTTCCAAAAGGATTTGACCTTAGGAACATCGTCACCTTTTTGAAGTGCGGCTTCAGAGGTGGATGAATTTGATTTTTGCATAATGTAACACTCAGTTGATATTATCTTTACTTCCCTGTTTTTTTCTACACGCTAAAAAAATATGGCTTTCAGGGAGGGAAATCCTATTTCAAATTAAAACGATTCTTTTTAAGACCATCCACAAAAACTACAGATCGGAGTCATTGGTGGAGGTCAGGCTAAACATTAGCTTAGACACATGGTATTTTAAGGGTCGCCTGAGTATCAGGAACTTTAACTCAGGCAGGTAATATGGGGTAGATCACTTTTGTCTAGGCTTTTATAGCCTGTAACGGTTTGTTTTGCCCGCTAAGATAGCTTTTTTCCTTGAAATTAAAGTAAAACACATGTATCATTTTTGAACCCGCTCACACTATTTGATTTCTTGTTCATGCATTTTTTAAATCAAAAAAAGCGGGGACATGGATCAACACCAAAAATAGTACAACTTGGAATCTAATCCAAAAGATTAAACATTGCTTACCGTAAAACAATATATTGTGACAGTAGAAATGATGCTTATCTACATTTTCTTTAATGTCAGTACTTTACTAAAACAGCCAACAAAAACTTTTGTTTCAATCGCTTAGATTTGTTTGTTTAACGGTTTTAATAAGGAAAGAATTGTGCCTGGTTAACACTATTCGCATTGCTTTATTCTGCATAAGAAGTATTTCGAATGCTTGCCCCGGAACCTGGCAGCCGCGCCCCAAAACCCCATCCGACAAATAATGTGTAACAACAAGCACGCTTGAATCAAGGAAATGCCCTGTGCCCGGGCATAATACACCTCTACCCTCCCCCGAACACCCCGCGGGCCTGAAATCCGAATTATTGTAAATCATACACTAAGTAAAAGCTACAAAATGTGGCGGCTGCCAAGCTTTGCCCAACATGCTTCTTTAATACAAACATTGTCTATTTCACACAAATAATTACTGTATTCCAAGCGCGTTAAAATAGTATCATCCTTTGTTAATCTAATAGTGGAATCCCCTGCCGATACGCTCTACTTTTGTAATTGTATTTAAAAATGT
Source organism: Phaeodactylibacter xiamenensis (assembly GCF_000759025.1). GTDB lineage: Bacteria > Bacteroidota > Bacteroidia > Chitinophagales > Saprospiraceae > Phaeodactylibacter > Phaeodactylibacter xiamenensis. Next base: position 185,086 of record NZ_JPOS01000084.1, read on the forward strand.
GCTATTCAATCACTCAAGACCAACAATGACTATGAAAAAGTTAGCAACCCTTACGACGGCAATGATCTTTATGATGAGCGCTGCCACTGCTGCACTTGCCACCGACTATATGCCTTTTATAAAGGTTTCTGCCATTCCTTCTGAAAAGAAATTTGCACTCACCATCACCAACCTCAAAGAGAGTGCTGAAATAAGCCTGCGCGATGGTGCAACAGGTGCACTACTGGCTTCAGAGGAAGCAGATGCTAAAAAGACTTTTGCCAAAGTCTTCAATCTCGACAACCTCGAAACTGGCATGTATTACGTGAGCGTGAAAACCTCTATGCAGGAAATCGTACAGCCCATTACACTGAATAAGTATGGTGTGGAGGCAGACCCTAATAAAATCAGGAAGTTTTACGCGCCTATTTTTAAGGTGCACGGCAACCAGTTCGTCGATGTATCCTATTTTGCCGGCAAACTCGATGATGTCGTAGTGACCATCTTTAACAATAATGGTTCCACAGTCTACAGAGAACGCCTGGACAACGTGTTACTTGTGGAGAAGCGTTACGACCTGAAAACCCTTCCATGGGGACGCTACACTATTCAGGTCGAAACAGAAGCCAATGTATATACTAGGGAATTTGATGTACGGTAACAAAAAAGCCTTGAGCTAATAGAAACTAGTGGCTTAAGACATAAATAATTGATAATTTTAAACGTTCTTTGACAGAAAATACCATGGGAAGAGGCCAAGCACCGGCTGCCCCAATCCCGATGACTCTACTACAAAAGGAGATATTGCAGGATATAGGGCGCCGGCATACGACAAGCCAGCAACTAGCCAAGCGCATCAAGCTATTGCTAATGGCCAATCAAGGACAAAGCAATTCCCACATCAAAAGGGAACTGGATATTTCACTGAATACGGTAAAATCCTGGCGCAGGCGCTGGGAGGCAGACTATGATAATTTGGTATCCTATGAATCGTATTTGGAGAATCAAGAAGTGAGCCCCTTGGATTTACGCAAACGTTTAATCAGTACGTTAAAAGACTCGCCTCGTTCGGGAGCGCCGAAAACCATCACCTTAGCCCAGGAAAAACAGATCATAGCCCTAGCCTGCGAGCCCCCAGCCGATTACCAGGTAGAAATGGCTGATTGGACGCACGAGATGCTGGCCAAAGTTGCCATAGCGAAAGGCATCGTGGCCAGTATTTCCTCCCGGCAAGTAGGGAGGATTTTAAAAAAGCAGCCCTCTTCAGCCTCATAAATCAGAGTATTGGCTATTCCCAAAGATCGAAGATTGGGGAGCCTTCGTGCTCAGGGTTGCTTTGGTTTGCCAGTTCATTCTCGATTCTGTGCTGCGCAAGCACCCCAACCGCCATGTCATAAGCATCGACGAAAAAACGGGTATCCAGGCTATAGAGCGTGCCAAAGGTGCAGCCCCCAAAAGCAAGGGGGCACACCAACGGGTGGAATATGAGTACATCCGTCACGGTACAACGACGCTGATTGCCGCTAACAACGTGGAAAATGGCCAGGTCATCAATTACCGTATGGGAGACACTCGGGATGAAACAGATTATGCTGACTTCATCAAATGCACCGTCCATGCACTGCCAGAAATGGACCAGGTTATTATTTTGTCCGACCAGCTCAATACCCATATGTCGGAATCGCTGGTCCGCTGGATTGCCGAGTGCGAAGGGTATGATGAAGGCCTGGGCACAAAAGGCCGGGAGGGCATCTTAAAAAACATGGTAACTCGTAGGCGTTTCCTGGAAAAAGAAGAGCACCGTATCAGATTTGTCTTCACGCCCAAGCATTGCTCCTGGCTCAACCCAATCGAAAATTGGTTCGCTAAGCTGCAGCGTCATGTGATTAGCAATGGCAATTTTTCTTCAGTCGAAGAGCTACAAATCAAAATAGAAGCCTACGTGGCTTTTTACAATGAGTGCTTGGCTAAACCTCTAAAATGGAAATTTAAAGGCTTCGACAAGGACCGGGAACCTCTCATTTAAATTGTCAGAAACTTATGTCTTAAGCCACTAGTTAGCAAAACCAGTGCAGGTCCGGAAGCGTAATGCCGCCGGACCTGTCTTTTGTTTAATAGAGTGGCTTCTGCCTTCCATTTTTTGGAATCGCCCCTCGCTGACCCAGTTCAATAACCTCAAAATCTTCTATCCTTCCCTGATCAACGGAAAACCTGATGATGGTTTTGACTTTGTGAAAGCCGTGATTGCCGGCAGCCCCGGGATTAACATGCAGTAATCCGAGCTTCTTATCGGGCATCACTTTAAGGATATGGGAATGCCCGCAAATGTACAGATCAGGGGGCGAAGTACTGAGGATTTCCCGAACACGGCGGTTATAACGACCGGGATACCCCCCTATGTGGGTCATGAAAACATCCACGCCTTCAATAACAAAACGGAGGTCTTCCGGAAAACGCCGACGCAGGGGCGCATCATCAATATTACCGTATACCGCCCTCACCGGGCGAAAGGCCTCTAGCTGGTCAACTACGCTGGCATCACCAATATCCCCGGCGTGCCAGATTTCATCACAGGGCTCAAAGTATTTGAATACACTTTCCTCCAGGTGGCTGTGCGTGTCCGAAATCAATCCGATGCGCTTCATATTTCAAGGACGATCTTTCCAAACTGTTTGCCCTGGTCCATCCGCTCAAAGGCCTTTGTGGCTTCTGCTATAGGGAATACCTGATCGACTACAGGCTTTATTTTGTGCTTACTGACGAAAGTGGCCATATCCTGAAATTCCTGATCACTGCCCATTGAGGTACCCAGGATAGCAATTTGCTTCCAGAATATAAGCTGTGGGGAAAAGTCAGGCACTTTGCCCTGCGTGCCACCATAAGTCACGATGCGGGCTCCGAAATTACAAATCTTGGGAAAACGGGCAAACCCTGGACCTCCCGCGCTATCTACAATAAGATCAAAGCCACCAGAGGCCTTGCCCAGTGTTTTGTGCCAGTCCTCTTCCCTGTAATTGGCACCTCCCTTAGCGCCCATCTCTATGGCACGGGACAATTTGTCAGCACTACCTGAAGTCACATACACTTCCGCCCCGGCTGCCAGGGCAAACTGAAAGGCAAACAGCGCCACACCTCCGCCTATTCCGGAAATAAGGACTTTATCCCCGGCTTTACAGTTGCCTTTTGTGAATATGGCCCGATAAGCCGTCAGTCCTCCCAGAGGCAGAGCGGCTGCCTCTGCCCAGCTCAGGTGCCCGGGTTTGTCCACCAGGCGGTCTTCCGGCACACTAATTTGTTCGGCCATTGTACCAAACGAAGGCATACCCAGAATGGTATAGTCGGGCTTTTGGTGCTCTTGGTTATCTCCCCAGCCTATATTCGGGTTGATTATTACTTCCCGCCCCTCAGCAATTCCGGCACCATCGGAGCCCAGTATGCCAGGCGTTTTGATGCCCGGGTACATGCCCTTGGTAATCCACACATCCCGGTGGTTGAGCGCTGCGGCTTTCAGGTGGACTACAACCTCGCCGGCAGCAGGCACGGGGGCTTCAAAATCACAGTAGCCAATAGGCTGCCCTTTTTCTTCCAATACGATGGCTTTCATATTCAAATTTTAATAGGTTGGTTTTGGCACCAAAACATACCCATTTTTTGCATACTCCCCAAAGTCATCGTAACGAATTTGCAAATAACCGCTTTTTCCCCAGGTGCTGCCATAACTGCTCATAACCTCAAACACCTGCTCTACCTCATCGTAGCCCACTACCAGCAAGGGATAAACCGCGTCCGGATTGCGGGGGGCTTTCCAGGTTTGCACCCTTACCATTTGCTTGAGTTCCGGGCTGGCATGCAGCTCAATCAGTACCGGATTGCCACGCATCAACGCTTTTTTGGTTTCAAAAACCCGTTGGCGGCCTTTGGTTGTCTCCCGGAACAGGTGCAGGTAATTGTTGATCTGGTATTTTTGCGCCGCATAGACCGAATTGGGCACCGATGGGGCATCATAGGGCATAATGGCGGCGCTCACTGTGCCTTCTCCCGCCAGGAAACGGCAGGCTTCCTCCAGATTTACCGGCTTTCCGGAATTCTCAAGATTGACTGAAATATAATCCGGGCTGAGGTTATCCTTATAATTATTTTCCAGGTTGACGTAAAACTCCAGGCAGGTCGCCAGCGCGTAACTCAGGGCCGAGCCCTTAGCTCCAATTTTACGCACGGGCATCATATATGGCTTGACGCTCTGCTGTACCAGGTTATCGTTAGGATCGATAGCTACGCCCGAAACTACGGGCATCAGGCGGTCAATCCAATCTGCGTCCGTCACACCAAAGGCTACAGCCTCTGTGCTTTTATAAGCCACACTATCGGGCTGCGCGAGTAAGTTGCTGCCCCAAAGAAAGCAACAGAATAATAAGAAAAAGAGTCGATTCATGGTGTCTGATTGATTTTTATTCCCAAACGTAATACCGGGGGGCTTTCGTGCTTTAATCTTGCTTAAAGCGCTGCCGTTCCGTAAATGCCTTGTGCCGCCCTCCGATTTTTTTTGATCTCCACAGCACCATTCCCAAACCTCATACGTTGTATTGAAAAGCAAACGCCTGAACATGAAAATTGCCAAACGCCTACTGATCGCCTTCTTCCTGCTTATCGCCCTTTTCCTTGGAGCTGCCATCGCTATTCCTTACTTCTTCAAAGACGAACTGGTAACGATGGCACGTGAGGAAGCCAACAAAACAGTAAATGCGGAGGTCGACTTCTCGGATGTCAGCCTCTCCCTCCTACGCAGCTTTCCTGATTTCAGCTTGCGGATCGACTCATTTTCTGTGATCGGGAAAGACGCTTTTGAAGGAGTACCACTGGCTAAAGGAGCCTACGCTGCCCTTACCCTCGACCTTATGTCCGTCATCCGGTCCAGCGAGCCGGTAGCGCTAAAGTCTATCCACCTCGAACAACCCGAACTTAACATCATCGTGCTCAAAAACGGTACGGCCAACTATGACATCACCCTGCCTTCCGATGCCCCTGCCGATACCAACGCTGCCACAGGCGACTACAGTAACCTGGTCATTCAGCTCGCTTCCTACAGTATTGCCAATGGCAGCCTCCTCTATGATGATCATAGCCTGGATACCTACCTTGAAATCAAAGGGCTCAACCATTCCGGCTCTGGCAACTTCACCATTGATGTTTATGATCTCGATACGCATACCGACATCGCCGGGCTAACGGTGGCACAAAGTGGCATCACCTACCTCAATAGCGCCAAAGCGGAACTGGACGCCATTTTCAACATTGACAGCCCCAACAGTAAATACACCCTGAAAGACAACCAACTCACGGTCAATGCCCTGCAACTTAACGCCGATGGTTTTGTGCAGCTTGATGGAGACAATATCAACATGGAACTGGCTTTCAACAGCCCGCAGAACGAATTCCGCCACCTCCTCTCCCTCATACCCAATGCCTACATTGAGGGGTACGAGGACGTAGATGTGACCGGTATGTTCACGCTGGAAGGCAATGTATCCGGCACCTACAACGGCACCACGGAAACTTATCCTGCTTTCGCCATCAGCACTTCCGTGAGCGACGGGCGGGTAAAGTACCCTGACCTCCCCCTGAGCATCGACAACATCAATACCAGGGCTAACGTCAACAGCCCCAGCAGCGATTTTAATGACCTGGTGGTGGATGTGCCAAGGTTTTCCATGACCCTGGGCGACAACCCCTTTGAAGCCAGCTTCCGGTTGCGCACGCCAATCAGCGACCCTGACCTACAGGCTTCCGCCAATGGCCGCATCGACCTGGCCGCGCTTAGCCAGGCTTTTCCTGTAGAAGGGGTAGAGGAAATGGCGGGGCTTATTATTGCCGATCTCAATATCGACACCCGTCTGTCTGTCATTGAGCGGGAAGATTACGAACAAGTCAATATGAATGGCGACCTGCGGGTACAGGGGCTCACTTATGCCGCTACTGGCCTGCCGAAGGTTCAGATACAGGATGCAGCAATGGGCTTTTCTCCTCAGTTTGTTGACTTGCGCAGCTTTAAGGCTCAGCTGGGCAAAAGCGACCTGCAGGCTTCCGGCCGCATCGATAATCTTCTGGCCTACTTTTCTCCGGAGAAGACAATGACCGGGCAACTTAAAGTCCGCTCTGATTATTTTGACATCGGCGAATGGATGCCCGAAAGCGAGGAAACGGCAACAACTGGCATGCCAGACACCACGTCCTCAGCCACCTCCGGAGAAGTGTTTGACCGCTTCGACTTCCAGCTGGATGCACAGGCTAAGGAAATCGATTACGACAGCTACACCATAAAAAATGCGCTGGCGGTGGGCGACATTCGGCCCAACACCCTTCGTGTCACCGATATCGGAGCTCAAATTGGAGAAAGCGACTTTACCGGCAGGGGGGTAATTACTGGTATTTTCGACTATCTCTTTGAAGATGGCATCCTGGGCGGCGACCTGCAACTGAATTCCAACCGGCTCAACCTCAATGAGTTCATGCCGGATTCAGAAACAACAACTAATGAAACAGCTACGGAGGAAAGCTACGGCGTCATCCCTATACCCCCAAATATTGATATGGAAATGATGGCGACTATCGGCCACCTGACCTACACCAATATTGACCTTAAAAATGTCAGAGGCCACCTGGTCATAGCGGATGAAGCCATTATCCTGGACAACGTGCGTGCTAACGGCCTGGGTGGTGAACTCGCCATGAGCGGTAGTTACGAAACCACCAATCCGAAAGAACCGGGTTTCAGCTTTAAGTATGATCTTAGTGGCCTGCAATTCCAGGATGCCTTTAGCACTTTCAATACCTTTGAACAACTGGCACCCATAGGCAAGTACATCAAGGGGCGCTTTAACAGTACCCTGATCCTGGACGGCAAACTGGGGCAGGACCTCTACCCCAAGCTCAGCACCCTTAACGCTGAGGGCTTTCTGCAAACGATGGATGCTGTTCTCCAGCAATTTAAGCCACTGCAATCCATCGGCAATAAGCTACAAGTACAGGAGCTTAAGGAAAATATCAGTATTAAAAATACTAAGAACTGGTTCGAAATCAACAACGGTACGCTTGAGCTAAAAACCTACGATGCCAAAATCGCCGGCATTGACATGAAAATCGGTGGCACCTACAGCGTTACCGACCTGATGAACCTCGATATCAAAGCGCAAATCCCCCGCGATAAGATGTCCCAAAACGCACTCGGTGCAGCAGCCAACAGTGGCCTCAAACTACTGGAATCTCAAGCTTCTAAACTGGGGCTGAATATCGGACAGAGCGAATTCATTAACGTTGGTATCGACCTGAAAGGCGCCATAGAAGACCCTAAAATTGGCGTTAAGCTACTTGGCTTGGATGGAGAATCAGGCGAGGACAAAGGCTTGGTTGACCAAGCCAAAGACCAGGTAAGGGACCAGGTTAATCAGCAAGTGGAAGAAAGCAAGAAAGCAGCCGAAGCCGCTGCCAAAAAAGCAGCCGACTCACTAAGAAATCTGGCCAAACAGGAGGCAGAAAAAGCCGCCGAAGACCTGAAGGACCAGGCAAAAGAAACCCTAAAAGACAAACTGGGAGAGCAACTCGACTCCACAACTCAGAAAAAAGTCGACGACGTCCTAGACAAAGTAGGTGGCGATGCGACCGATAAGATCAAAGACAACCTGGACAAGTTCAATCCTTTCAAAAAACGAAACAACAGTGGAGGTGGGGGCGGCCGTTAGTCTCTTACCTACTTAAAGCTCGCACCCGCGACTAAAAAGGGCTGCCCGGGTTCCTCAAACCCGGGCAGCCCTTTTTCATGCCCCACTCTGCGAACTTCGCGTGAGCCCCTTTGCGGCCTTCGCGTGAAAACCCAAAACTACATCTCCACCAAAGTCACCCCATCGCCCCCACGCTCCTGAGGCGGATGCGTAATATCCATCGGCACATTATACTCCCGCAGCTTCCGGCGTACCGCTTCCCGCAGCGCGCCACTACCCTTCCCATGCACGATCTCCAGGTGGGCCGCATTAGCAATCAGCGCCTGATCCACAAAATCCTCCACCACCTTCAGCGCTTCCTCATAGCGCATGCCCCGGATATCCAGCTTGGGCTGAAAGCTCGCTGTATCCGTAGAGGTCTGAGACTGCACACTTTTGCCGCTTTGCACCTCAAGGGGGGCATTGGCGTGCTGTAAATCCCTCAGCTTAATGGTCATGCGCATCTCCCCCATACGGACCACCGCCCGGTTTTTATCAACAGACTCTACCGTGCCCGTTGCCCCGCCCGTTTTCATTTTCACGAAGTCGCCGGCTTTGATGGCCTCCTTCTTTTTGTCTTTTTCTGTGGGCTCGTAGTAGATTTTTTCGCGCAAGTCTGTGACTTGTTCCGCCAGCTTGCCACGCTGCTGTTTCACCTGCCGGGAAATCCGCTTCGCCTTTTCCAGGTTTTGCTGCTCTTTAATCTCCCGGATGAGGTTTTCCATCTCGCGGTTATCCCTTGAGGTTTGCTGAAGCGCCCACTCCTTGGCTTCCAATTTGACCTTTTTGCGGCGGTATTCAAGTTCTTTATGGAGCTGCTCGTAGTTCCTGATGAGCGCGTCCAGCTTTTTCTGCTTGTCGGTCAGTTCAGCCAGCTTCTCTTCTGCCTCCTGCTTTTCCTGCTGCAATTCCACGAGCAACTGGTCCACCGCCTTTTCATTTTTGCCAGTGCGGTGCTTGGCATAATTCAGTATTTTGTTACTCAGCCCACTCTTCTCTGCAATCTCAAAAGCATAGGAGCTGCCTGGCCGGCCCACCTGCAATTCATAGGTTGGCGAAAGCGTATCCTTATCAAAATTCATGGAAGCATTGACAATCCCTTTCGTCTTAAAAGCATAAATTTTCAGGTTAGAATAGTGGGTCGTGATTACGCCGTATATCCGCTGCTCGTTGAGCTGTCTGAGAATAGACTCGGCAATGGCGCCACCGATTTTTGGATCGGTGCCCGATCCAAATTCATCAATCAGGACCAGTGAATCTTTGTCAGAACGCTCCAGAAAATTGCGCATATTTTCCAGGCGAGAACTATAGGTACTCAAATCATCTTCTATAGACTGCTGATCGCCAATATCGGCGAAAAGCGCTTTGAATATGCCCATCTCAGACTCCTGATCCACCGGTACCAGTAGCCCCGATTGCAACATCAGCTGCATCAGGCCGATAGACTTGAGAGTGATCGACTTCCCCCCTGCATTCGGCCCACTGAGCATCAGGATACGATTGCCTTTGAATAGATTAAAATCAAACGGAACAGTGACTTTGTTCAGGCGCTTATTTTTAAGGTATAAAAGCGGATGCCGCCCCTGCCTTACCCCAAAGTGTGGGTGGCTGAACAGTGTCTTTGGCATTACGGCATTCATCTGCCGGGCCAGGCGTGCCTTAGCCTGTACAAAATCAAAGTGGATGAGGATATCCTGATAGGTGCGGATGTCCTCCCGGTAAGGGCGCAGCTCCGCGCTAAGTTCCCGGAGAATGCGGTAAATCTCCCGCTTTTCGTCCGTTTCCAGGTCAAAAATATCATTATTAATCTCGATAATACCTTCCGGTTCGATAAAAGCCGTCTTACCAGTAGTCGACTCATCGTGAATAATACCCCGGATGCTGCGCTTATGCTCGGAGGGGACACTAAGCACCCTCCGGCCGTTACGAAAGCTCTCCACGTTATCTGTGAGCCAGCCTTTGGAGCGGTACTGATTAATGATGACGCGGAATTTTTGCTCCAGCTCTTTTTGCTTGGAGCCCAGTTGGCGGCGGATGCGCATCAATTCCGGAGAGGCATCCGGGCGGATGTTCCCCTCTTCATCAATTACGCCCTCAATAGCCTTGATCAGGTCTTCATTGAAAGATACTTCCCGGATGGCCTTGTAGAGCATGGGGTAGGTTTCCCGCCGCCTCGCATTAAAAAAGCGGAAAACATCCCGGGTGAACAGCAGGATAAGGTTCAGGTTTTGCAAACCCTTGATAGGCAGGACATAACCTTCCACTTTAAGCATTTCCAGCTCCTCATCCACCGACTCGTAGGCACGCACCGGAAAGTGGTCATTGTGCTCTATTGAGCGCGCAAACTCCTGAGCTTCACTAAGTGCCACCTCAATTTGTGACTTCCGGTCGGACGGCACCAATTCACGCACTAAAGCCCGGCCAGGCTCACCCATGCACTCCTGCTCCAGCAGGTGCAGTACTTTATCAAACTCTAATTTCTCGAACAGATCTTTCGGTAACAGTTGCATCTTCTTCATTTAGGCAATGCTCAAACAGTATTTCTAAACAGCCGAGTTCCCGCTAGGTTTATTTATTTGCCCAACTGAAATTTTGGGCGGCTAAATTAACTTTTTCCCTTCCCCCAACCTAAATTTGGGGCTTTTCGAATTTAAATCAACCAATTGTGGCGGGCAATACCTACGGACAACTTTTCAGGATCACAACTTTTGGGGAATCCCACGGGCGGGCCATCGGGCTGATTTTAGACGGCTGCCCGGCCGGGCTGCAGATTGACGAAGCATTCGTACAGGAAGAGCTGGCGCGGAGAAGGCCAGGGCAATCCAAGATCGTCACTCAGCGCAAAGAGGCCGACAAAGTGGAATTCCTTTCCGGCGTTTTTGAGGGGGCCACCACCGGCACCCCAATCTCTATGGTGATTTACAATGCCGATGCCCGTTCAAAAGACTACAGCCATATTGCTAATAAGTTCCGCCCTTCCCATGCCGACTTCACCTACCATGCCAAGTGGGGGCGCCGCGATTACCGGGGCGGCGGGCGCTCTTCTGCACGGGAGACCGCTGCGCGGGTTGCCGGGGGCGCTATTGCAAAGCTTTTGCTGCGGCAATACGGCATTGACATCAAAGCTTATGTCACTCAGGTGGGGCACCTTAAATTGGACAAAAGCTATCAGGAACTCAACCTTCAGCTGACCGAGTCTAACCCGGTGCGCTGCCCGGACCCGGAGATGGCCGGTCAGATGGAAGCTTATATCAAGGAAGTACGCAAAGCCGGAGATACGGTGGGCGGCGTCGTGAGTGCCGTAATTACCGGTTGCCCGCCCGGATTGGGCGAACCTGCATTCGACAAACTTCACGCCGATTTGGCGAAAGCCATGCTCAGCATCAATGCCTGCAAAGGGTTCGAATATGGTTCAGGATTCGACGGCGTAAGCATGCGCGGTAGTGAGCACAACGATGTATTCCGTACAGAAGGCGACCGTATCGTCACCGACACGAATCACTCCGGAGGCGTGCAGGGAGGCATTTCCAACGGTATGGATATTTATTTCAGGCTCGCATTCAAGCCGGTGGCCACGATTGTCCCCGCACAGGATTCAGTAAACGAAGCCGGAGAAAAAGTAACGGTAGAAGGCAAAGGGCGGCACGATCCATGCGTAGTGCCCCGGGCGGTCCCCATCGTGGAAGCTATGGCCGCTCTGACACTGGCTGACCATCTGTTGCGGCAACGTACGGCGAGGGTTTAAGGCAGCCCCTGCTCCGCTGCTCAGGGCGTCAGCTCATCAAGCTCGCCCATTTTTTTGAGCAGGTCGAAGGTCTCCCGTGCCTCAGCTTCATCCACCACCTGAATGGCAGCGCCAACATGCACGAGCACATAATCGCCCGCTTTGGCTTCCGGTACCATCGTCAGGTTTACCTTTTTCATAATGCCATCGAATGAAACCTTCCCGATACGGAAAGTTTCATCGAGTTCTTCAGTAATGGCAACGAGTTTCCCTGGAATCGCTAAGCACATAATCAGGAATTTTCAGTCTGACGAGCTTCCAGCCACGCGTACCAGGCATTCATACCCTCGCCATTGGTGGCAGAAACTTCCAGAAATTCAATGTGTGGATTGACCCGGCGGGCATAGTCCATCGCCTTTTCCACTTCAAAATTCACGTAAGGCAGCAAGTCAATCTTATTGATCAGGCACAACTGAGCCGAGTGGAACATATCCGGGTATTTGATCGGTTTATCATCACCCTCCGTAGTACTGATGATGACCACCCGGTAGTTTTCGCCAAGATCGAACATCGCCGGGCACACCAGGTTGCCTACATTCTCAATAAACAGTAAGCTGCCGTCCCGAGGCTTCAGTTTTTGCAGCGCCTGCTGTACCATATCACTTTCGAGGTGGCAGCCCTGACCGGTATTGACCTGTGCGACAGGCACCCCGATCGCATCAATCCGATCCGCATCGTTAAACGTTTGCTGATCCCCCTCAATGACATAAAAATCGGTACGGTCTTTCATCTCGCGCAGGGTACGCTCCAGCACGGAGGTCTTTCCTGAGCCGGGAGAACTCACCAGATTAATCGCCAGCATATTTTTGGCAGCAAAATACCCCCGGTTACGCTCAGCCAGCAGCTGATTGCGATGCAGGATGTTCTGCTCCAGTTCCACCACCGCCTGCCTGCCGTGGTCATGGCTATGGTCATGCCCGTGGTGATGATGGTGACCGTGGTCATGATGATGGTCATGCCCACGATGGTGGTGGTCATGGCCATGGGTGTGCTCATGATGGTGGTGGTCATGCCCGTGGTGATGATGGTGACCGTGGTCGTGATGATGGTCATGCTCATGATGGTGGTGGTCATGCCCTTTCTCAGAAGGCAACGCTACTTTTGGCCCCTGGGCATCACTGCCACATCCGCAAACTCCGCACATATTTATAGTCGTTTAATTATTGGAAGGTGCCGGCTGAGGGGATTCGTCCATGATGAAAGCCATGGACTTCACATTCAGCTCTTTGCCGGCAATGATATTTTTGAAATAGCTGTTGCAGTGAGGGCAGGCATCGAAATGATGCTTCAGCGCAAAAGGTTGTTCACACTCAAGGCATACCGCCTGCCCATCTGTACTTTCAATGATTCGATCAGCCCCTTCGAGGGCGGTACCGGCTACAGCAGAAGGCCAAACGAAATACAGGGACTCCAACTGCACACCAGCCAATGCTCCGATTTGAAGCGTGATGGACTCAATGCGGGAAGCGCCTGACTCCCGGAAAGCCTTTTCTGCTATATCAACAACGCCCAGGGCGATCGACATTTCATGCATTATTCCGCTGCGCTTTTCGGTACACGAAAAACCCGATGACGGCTACAGAAGCCAGTACCATGGGAATGAAATGATCTGGTGATGCCAAATAGTGGAAAAACTGGCTGCCGTGGCCTACTCCGTGCCCGCTATGAGCGAAAAGGGTAACGGGCATAAGTGCCGCAGCAATTGCGATAGGCTTTTTCATAGTTGTAATAGATTTTAGATAAATGCAATGATAAAAAAGGTCAGGAGCGAATATAGTGACTTTTATCACCCCAAAGCCTGATTAGTGTCATAATACCGTCAGGCTACACTATTTTATTTTGCAGCACGACTATAAGCAAACAAAAAATGCTGCCAAGATGAAATCCATCAAAAACAAAAGGGAGACCTACCTGCAGAGTGTACTCAAGCAGGGGTACTCCCGCCGCGACTTCATGAAGTTCGCAACTTACATGGCTGCTTACATGGGGCTGGAAACCAGCGTGGTAGGCCAGGTTGCCAGACAGCTGGAAAACACCCCCCGCATCCCGGTCATTTGGGAGCATTATCAGGAATGCACTTGTTGCAGCGAATCCTTCATCCGCTCAGACCATCCTATTGTATCAGATATCATCCTCGATAAGATCTCCCTGGATTACACCTTAACCCTTATGGCAGCATCCGGGCATCAGGCGGAAGCCGCCAAGCATGCCACGATGGAGAAATACCACGGCGAGTACATCCTTTGCGTTGAAGGCTCCGTGCCACTGGGCGACGATGGCAACTACTGCTGTATTGCCGGGCGCACTGCCATTGACCACCTCAAAGAGGCAGCAGAAGGTGCAGCGGTGATTATCGCCTGGGGCAGCTGTGCTTCGAATGGCTGCGTTCAGGCCGCCTACCCTAACCCAACTGAGGCTGTGCCCATCCATAAGATCATCAAAAACAAGCCGATTGTACGCGTACCGGGCTGCCCGCCAATTGGCGAGGTCATGGCCGGTGTGATCGTGCACTACGTCACCTTCGGCACCCTGCCGGAACTCGACCGGCTCAACCGGCCTAAAGCGTTCTATGCCAAGCGTATACATGACAGCTGCTACCGCCGCCCTTACTACGATGCCGGCCTGTTTGCCGAGTCGTTTGATGACGAAAACGCCAAAAAAGGCTACTGTCTCTATAAGGTAGGCTGCCGCGGTCCGATGACCTACAACTCCTGTGGCACCATCAAATGGAACAACGGTGTAAGCTTCCCCATCCAATCCGGCCACGGCTGTATAGGCTGTAGCGAAGATAACTTCTGGGACAACGGGCCTTTCTACGAGCGCATTTCCAGTCTCAACGGGTTCGGTATTGAAGCTTCAGCCGATCAGGTTGGTAAGGCAACCGCTGCCGCCCTTGGTGTCGGTGTTACCGCCCACGCCATAGCCGCAAATGTCGCCAAGCGCAACGAGCTAAAAAATAGCATTGCCGAAGGCACCCGCAACGAGAAACAAGTCAGAGAAGATTAACATTCCCGGTTAACCAATCATAAAACCATGTCAAAGAGAATAGTCGTGGACCCCATCACACGTATTGAGGGCCACCTTCGTATCGAAGTTGAAGTAAAAGACGGCGTCATTTCTGATGCCTGGAGCTCTTCCAGTATGGTGAGGGGCATCGAAAAAATAGTCTGTGGCCGGGACCCGCGCGATGTATGGGCATTCGTACAGCGCACCTGCGGGGTATGTACGACGGTGCATGCCCTGGCTTCGGTGCGCTCCGTAGAGGATGCACTCGATATTGTGGTACCGCCTAACGCGGAAATGGTCCGCAATATGATGGCTACGGCACTGTACATGCACGACCATGTTGTACACTTTTACCACCTTCATGCTCTGGACTGGGTGGATGTGGTCAATGCCCTGAAGGCTGACCCCAAGGCGACTTCCGAACTCGCACAAAGTATTTCGCCCTGGCCCAAGAGCTCACCGGGCTATTTTGCAGACATCAAAAAACGGATTACCCGTTTCGTGGAAAGCGGTCAGTTGGGCATCTTTGCCAACGGCTACTGGGGCCACCCGGGTATGAAACTGCCACCGGAGGCTAATCTGATGGCAGTCGCTCACTACCTGGAAGCCCTGGAATGGCAAAAAGAAATTGTCAAAGTGCATACCATCTTCGGTGGCAAAAACCCACACCCCAACTACCTCGTAGGTGGAATGGCTTGCGCGATCAATACGGAAGACCCCGGCGGACTGAATGCCGAGCGCCTGGCTTATGTCCGGCAATTGCTGGAAGAGGGCAAAAAGTTTGTGGATGAGGTTTACATTCCCGATCTATTGGCTATCGCCTCTTTCTACAAAGACTGGGGCAGTATCGGCAAAGGCTTCGGCAACTACATGTCCTACGGTGAGTTCCCAACCAATGGGTACCGGGATGTTTCTTCCTTCAAATTCCCGCAGGGGGTCATCCTGAACAACGACTTATCCAAAGTCCACGATGTCAACCACCGTGACAATGATGAAATCCGCGAATTTGTCAACAATTCCTGGTACGACTATACCAAAGGGGACGAGGAGTCCCTCCACCCCTGGGAGGGCGAGACCGAGATCAACTACTCCGGGCCCAAGCCGCCGTATGACTACCTGGATATCGATAAAAAATACAGTTTCATTAAGACCCCACGCTGGAAAGGGCTCCCTATGGAGGTAGGCCCGCTATCCCGTGTCCTGGTCGGTTACGCCCGTGGCAACGAGGAGATCAAAGCGGAGGTAGATGCAGTTTTAAAGCATCTGGATGTACCGGCTGAAGCCCTGTTCTCTACCCTGGGCCGCACGGCTGCCCGCGGCATTTGCGCAAAGCTGACCGCCAACTGGGGGCTGGAGTTTTACGATCAGATGATCAACAACATTAAAAACGGGGATACCCGGATGGCAAACACCGAACGTTGGGAACCGGAAACCTGGCCTGCTGAAGCCAAAGGCGTGGGCTATATGGAAGCACCGCGCGGTGCCCTGGGCCACTGGATTAAAATTAAGGACGGTAAAACCGAAAATTACCAGCAAGTCGTACCATCCACCTGGAATGCCTCTCCACGAGACCCCAAAGGGCAACGCTCTTCCTATGAGTCTACCCTTATTGGTACCCCCGTGGCAGATGAAAAACAACCGCTGGAGATTCTGAGGACGATCCACTCCTTTGACCCCTGTATTGCCTGCTCGGTACACCTGTACGATGAGGAAGGCAAGCATATTTCACAGGTTCGGCATTTGTCCTCCTGCGAGATTTAACCGGAAAAATCTGAGACCATGGCCTCTACAAAAAAAGACCTGACCTTTAAGCGCGTATACGTCTGGGAGCTACCAGTCCGGATTTTCCATTGGGCCAATGCGCTTTGCATCACCGTTTTGGCAGCAACAGGCTTTGTGATTGCCAATCCGCCGGCAATCATGTCAAGTACGGAAGCCAGCGGGCAATTTTGGTTTGGGACAGTGCGCTACATTCATTTTGCCACCGCCTATATATTTCTGGGCGCTATGATTCTAAGGATTTACTGGGCATTTGTCGGCAACCGTTATGCCAACTGGCGGTCTTTTCTGCCCCTGACCCAAAAGGCCCTCCTGAACATTAGACACGTACTGCAGATCGACATTCTGCTTGGTGTGGACAAGGAGCACCGCCTGGGCAATATTGCGATTGGGCATAATGCTGTTGCTGGTGCCTCTTATGTAGTCCTGTTTTTGTTAGCCCTGGTGCAGGTTGCCACGGGATTTGGGCTGTATGAGCCTATGTCTGCCTTTTTTGTGGCGGACTTATTTAGCTGGGTCATCCCCTTGTTTGGCAGCGATTTCACCGTCCGGTTTATCCACCACGCGGTCACCTGGCTGATGATTCTTTTTGTTATCATCCACGTTTACCTGGTATTCTACCACGACTGGCTGGAAGGCCGGGGTGAAGTGTCCTCTATGTTCAGCGGTTACAAATTTGTACTGACGGACCGGATCAAGCCGGAAGATACGCTGGAAGGGGAAACCCCGCCGGCTCAGGAAGAAGAGCCCTGGGTCGAAGACGAAAAGACCCCGGCAGCAGAAGCACACTAAAAATCAACATGCGAGAACTCGAAGCAAAACTCAGTCAGCGGATAGCTGCGCCCGATGCCACCGCTCAGCGCCCGTCGATACTCTTGATTGGCATTGGTAATTATCTCATGGGCGATGAGGGTATTGGGGTGCAGTTTATCCAATGGCTGGCTGAAAACAACATACAACTGCCTGATACAGACATCCTTGATGGCGGAGTGGGCGGTTTTACGCTCATGGGGCATTTTGATTCCTACGACAAGGTCATCTTTGTGGATGCGACTATGGACCAAAAGCCGCTGGGAACGGTCTCCCTGATCAAGCCCCGCTTTTCCTCTGATTTCCCGAAAGGGCTCACTGCTCACGACTTTGGGCTTAAAGACATGGTCGAATCCATGTACCTCCTGGGCAGGGTACCGGAGCTTTACCTGTTTACCATCTCTATTGAAGAGATACAGCCTATGACCGTGGCCCTCAGCCCGGCTGTAGAAAACAGTATTCCCGTTTTAACCAGGGAAGTGGGCCAGCTCATTCAACAATTAGCGACACCCGAAACGGTATGACCCCTTACCGGTTCAACAGATTCGGTTCCCCGGCGGCGCCTCTAAGGGGCACACCTGCTATTGAAGCAGCGGTTGAGGGCATCAACGAGGGTAAAATTCTAGCCATACAACACCCGTCCGGGTTTCAACTCCTTGCGGACGCCGCCCATCCAAAAGCTATACAACGGCTCCGGCAGCGCAAAGGTACGCCCCTGCCGCTCCCCCTACTCTACCATGAGCTTTTCATCCTTGCCGAAGACCTGGAAATCGATGCGGCTGATATGCTGGCCCTTCAATCTAAAGAACAGCCCATTGTATTACTCACCCGTAATGCCGATCCCCTATCCCCTCTTGCCTTTGATGCCCTTGCCCCCGGTTTATCCAGAATTGGGGCAGCCCTGCCCGGCACTCCGCTGCTCAGGCACCTGATGGCGCATTGGCAAAAGCCAGCCGTTATGAGCAGCGCCAACCGGCATGGTGCGCCACCGGCTACCCATCCGCAGCGGGACCGGACTCAATTGGCAGCGCTAGCTGATGCCATGCTCTTCCAGCTCCCGCCTTACGAAGCCCCAGTGCCGCAACTACCAATCCTCCTCCACAGCCCCATGAACCGCACTGAAATACGCTTTAGGCCGGCAACAAAAACTCAACATCCTTTGGAGGAGCTGATGGCGCTTAGGCAGAAGTCTAAACTGGAAGCACACAACAGCCTGGGGCTCTTCTGGGATGAGCGGGGTTGCCTGCAATACAGGATTACCGGGAAGCATTCCACACCGCTGCTAATTGAAGGCGATTGGGGAGGGTTATTTAAAAATGCCGCAGCGATCTTGCTGGGCATGTCCGAAGTGCACTATCCATATGAAGCGGTGATGCGCCTGGAGTCCGCTGCCCACGCTTACTTCCGGCACAACTTCCCGAAACTTACCTTATCTTTCCTTCAAGACTGGGATGGGAGAACGGCTATACCAGACTACCTGCTGAAGGCGGTTGCTGAAGCCCATTCGCAAGGACACGAAGCAGCGCTGATCGCTGCCCGACTTCACCTCTCCCTTGGAGATTACGCAGGGCGGCAAGCTGAAGTACAGCAAGCCGATAGTATTTTACTGTCTGGCCGGTATTTCAAAAATGCATGGCTGTTGGACCTCATTTGCCGGTTTTGGGGCAGCGCCTATGCGATTGCCTGTTGAGTTTGTAGCTCACTACCGACTTTTGCGATTGTTTGCGCATCTAACCCGTAGCCTTTTAGCACCTTTAAATCTTCCTGCACCAGGTCCACCACTCGTTTTTTGTCGGCCGTGATTTGTGTTTTGACGTGATGGTAAGACTTTAGAGCTTCCCCGAGGTTTCCAAGCATCAGCTGTACGTGCCCGTGGTTGACGAAGGGCTGAGGATCTGTAGGATGGAAATCGATAGCTTTTTGCGCGGGGGATAATGCCTTATCCGTTTGCCCGGCCAGCAGGAACAACCAGGCCTGATAAGCATAGGCTTGCGCGAGCTCCTCCTCCATAGCCCGGTTGTCTGAATGTTGCTGATGATAGTTGGCCAGCGCATCAACAATTTTATGCTGCCAGTCCAACTTTTCAGTATGCTCCAGCGTAGAGAGTTGCTCTTCCTGCCAAAGCGCGATTTCCCGCATCAGCCGGGCCGCTTCCAGGGTAGCCTGCTCCGCATTGGAAAAGAAATCCCTGAAATAAGTCAGGTCGCTCTGCATGCTGTTTAGCGCAGGCGACTCCTGCTCTATCTGCCCAAGCGCTTCTTCAATGACCGGCAGCATCGCCAATCCTTCCGCCTGGTACTGCATATCGGCAGTAAGCTCAAGCAGGGACTGGAAGAGGGTTGCCATATTCAGGGCGGTCACGGCCACATCCGGCATAAAGCCTTCGGGGTGGTCTGCAGCCAGCACCTGCCGCTGCTCCAGGGCCATTCGGTAGTAAGCCAGCGCCTCTTCGTAAGCTTGCTTTTCGTCGTGAAGCACACCGAGGTTGTGGTAAAGGGTAGCCTGATACGGCAGGAATAAGCCGGGCTGCTGCGTTTCCAGTACATTGTACTGTTCCAGCGCCCGCTGATAATTGAGGATGGCCTCCTCCCGTTCTCCCATTTCGGTGAAGAGCACACCGAGGTTGTTATAGGTATTGGCTACGAATGGCTGAAAGTCTTCCGGGCGGGTTTCCGAAAGGTCATTGTAAGCCTCCAGGGCTTGTGTATAAGACAGGACCGCTTTGCTGTAGGCCCGTTCTTGTTTTTGAGCGAAAGCAAGGTTGTTGTAGCCAGCAGCAATTAAAGGCAGTACCGAGGGGTCATTCGACAAAGCTGCTTCGTAGGCACGGATGCCCTGCTTCCAGTAAAGCTCTGCCATCAAGGGGTCCTCATCGGTGTAACTGTCAGCCAGAGAGGTCAGGGCATTGCCCAGGTAGGGTTGAAAGACAGGTTTCTGTTTGACAAGGCCCTCATAAAGTGCAACGGCCTGCTTGATGCTTTTGCGCCAGTTGTAATGATCGCCGCCACGAGCTGCTGCCTGTGCCCGGTTGAAAACAGTGAGTGCGAGATAGGGTTGGAAAGTAGCTTCGTCGGTCTCTGCCAAAGCCTCATACCGCTTAACGGCAGACCGGAAATAGGCATCGGCTGCTTTGTACTGCCGCAGGGCAGCAAGCAAATTGCCAAGGTTATTGCTCAAACCTGCCATTTGGTGCTTTTCTTCGGCATTCATTTCCGGTTCGGCTTTTTGGTACGCCTCAAAAGCCTGCTCGTAGTTGCGGACTGCAATATTGGGCTCGCCCTGTTCCTGGTAAATAGCGCCTATGGCGCTGCACACTTGTCCGCAAAGCAATGGGTCTTCACACTGATTCAGTACAGATTCGTAGCTATCGGCGGCCTGCTTCCATGCTCCACTTTGGTAGTACACCTGGGCTTCCTGCAACAAGTCGTTGATTGAATTTTCCATATTTTCCTGATTTAGAGGCAAGCCTTTTTGACCCAGTCCAGATAGGCCAGGCGAGACATCTCGGTGAAGCCCAGATCGGGTGTATCGATACTTGGTTTTTGAACGTCAATGAAGTGGTAGCCCTGAGCTTGAAGTTGCCGGGCCAGCAAGCTTAGCGACAGCGCCCCGCCCCCTTCCGTACAGCTATACGTATATTCTGCGAAAAAGGCCTTACCAATAGCCACTCCAAAAATACCGCCAACCCAGGTGGTCCCATGCCGGACCTCCAGGGAGTGCGCATAGCCCTGCTCAAATAAAGCCCGGTAGACTGCTGCCATTTGCTCTGTTACCCAGTTTTCGTCCATGGGCGGGGTGTTTTGGGCTTCCTGTATTTGCCGGAGCAGCAGCTCAAAATGCTGATCGAAAGTGACTTCCAAATCCATACGGTAGCCAGGAAGCTGTTCCGGTGGTTCTGCATCCTCCGGCTTCAGAACTAAACGGGGGTCAGGCGACCACCACTTGATGAAATCCATGGGGCTGAACCAAAAGTAGATGCCGCTTTGATAGGCATTCAACAGCCGTTCTACGGAGAGGTCTCCCCCTACAGCAATCATTCCCTGTTCGTCGGCAAAGTGTGCCGGTGGAAAGCCTGTATCGGTTTCGCTGAGTTGAAAAAAAGGCATGGCTCTTGCGTATTAATGGTCGAAAAATAAAGAAGGGCTTCCAATTGTCAGATGCGATTTGTCATTGCTCCGATAAAAAGTGTGTAGCGAGTGCTTCCTTCTTCCCCATTTTTCCGCACATTTGGTATCACGGACTTACCTCCCGCCTATTCACTATTATTATCATCTTCGATGAACAGACTAAACTACCTGAAAATGCGTATTTCTGAATGGCCCCGGTTCTGCCTGTTTGGGCTGCTCGTGCTTCTGGCCAGCTGTGGCGGCTCCAACCAAGCTCATAAGCACACAAATGCCCTCGTCAATGAAAACAGCCCCTATCTGCTTCAACACGCTCATAATCCGGTCAATTGGTACCCCTGGGGAGCGGAAGCTCTTCAAAAAGCAAAGGAAGAAGACAAGCTCATCGTCATAAGCGTGGGCTATGCGGCCTGTCACTGGTGCCACGTGATGGAGCACGAATCCTTTGAAGACTCAACAGTAGCCCGTATTATGAATGAAAACTTTGTAGCGATTAAAGTGGACCGGGAAGAGCGCCCGGACGTCGACAATATTTACATGACGGCCTGTCAGCTCGCGGCTGAGGGGGGATGCGGGTGGCCCCTGAATGCCTTTGCGCTGCCCAACGGGCAGCCGGTTTGGGCGGGTACCTACTTCCCGAAAAAAGAATGGCTGGAGGTGTTGAAATACTTCGCTGATTTATACCAAACCGACCGGGATAAGCTGGAGGAGTACGGGCAACTGCTGGCAGAAGGCATTCAATCGGTCAGCCGCCCCAAACCACTGGAGGAATCCTCTGAACTTTCACCGGATGCTTTGCAGACAGGCGCCTCAGCCATCCTTGAACAAGCGGACCTGCAATTCGGAGGGCTAAAAGGTGCGCCCAAGTTCCCCCTACCCTCTGTCTTCCGGTTTTTGCTGCGGCAGCATGTGCTCACTGGTCAGGACAGCCTGCTCCGCTTTGCCACAACCACCCTTGATGCCATGATGAGCGGTGGGCTGTACGACCACCTCGGCGGAGGTTTTGCCCGCTATTCCACCGATACCCAATGGGAAGTGCCCCACTTTGAAAAAATGCTCTACGACAACGCACAGCTCGTCAGCCTCTACAGCGAAGCCTATCAGCTTACCGGCAAGGAAGCCTATAAAACGGTGCTGGAAGAAACCCTTGAATTCATCGCCCGGGAAATGACCAGCCCCGAAGGTGGTTTCTACTCCAGCCTTGATGCAGACAGTGAAGGGGAAGAAGGCCGCTTTTACACCTGGACCGCCGAAGAAGTGACTGCGGTGCTCGGTGAAGGACAGGCAGCCCAGGTTTTCATGGATTATTACAGCTTTCGCCCCGGCGGTAACTGGGAAGGGCGCAACATTTTAATACGAGAAAAAAATGTGCAGAAAATTTTGGATGAGTATAAATTATCTTCGTCTGAGTTAAATCAAATCATCGCCGATGCCGGGTCAAAACTCTTTACGGCCCGCGCCAAACGCCCCCGCCCCGGGCTGGACGACAAGCAGGTGACTAGCTGGAATGCCATGATGATCAGTGGCTATGCCCATGCCTTTCAGGCGCTGCAAACGCCGGGCTACCGTGATGCCGCCGTCCGTGCTGGTGAACTGCTTCAGGAAAAGCTGGTGCAGGATGAGTGGCGCATCCTCCGTACCTATAAAGACGGGCAGGCTAAGATCAACGGCTTTCTGGATGACTATGCCTTTACGATTGAAGCCTTTTTAGACTTGTACGCGATCACCTTTGAGGAAAAGTGGCTGGAACGCGCGGAGGCCCTTGCCCAATATGCCCTTAAGCACTTCTCCGCTGAAGACAGCCCGATGCTGTACTACACCTCCGACCTCGACCCGGCACTCATCGCACGGACAGCTAAGACCGAGGATAATGTCATCCCGTCCGGCAACTCCACGATGGGCCGTGCCCTGCTGCACCTGGGCACGTACCTTTACGACACCACTTACACCCAGCGGGCCCGGCAAATGCTGCATCGCATGGTCGGGGAAATGGAGGAGACTACTGCCCCTTCTTATTTCTCTAACTGGACGAACCTGTACAGTGAGCTGACTTACCCGCTATACGAAGTGGCTATCGTAGGGGAAGCTTTCGCTGAAAGGCGGCAGGCCCTGCAACAGCATTACCTGCCCAATGCTTTATTTCTGGGCGGGGCCGATGAAGGCAGCCTGGAATTGCTAAAAGGGAAGCTGCAGGAAGGGGAAACCTTCATATATGTCTGCCAGAATAAAGTCTGCCAGCTACCGGTGCACGAGGCGGAGGAGGCGGTTCGTCAAATGCAGTGACACTTATACCTTAAAGCCTTCATCATCCATTACCCTGCCATTGATGCAGCGGATGATACGGGCCGGGAAGTTCTCGATGATTCGGTAATCGTGGGTGGCAAGCAGGACGGCCGTATCGTTGTCCTGGGCGAGGCGGCGGAGCAGCAGGAGAATGTCATCTGAGGTTTCGGGGTCGAGGTTGCCGGTGGGTTCGTCGGCGATGAGGAGTTCGGGCTTGTTGAGCAGGGCGCGGGCAATGACCACGCGTTGCTGCTCGCCGCCGGAGAGTTGGTGCGGGCGCTTTTGTTCTTTGCCCTTCAGCCCGACCTGCTCGAGCACATCAGACATGCGGCTTCGCATTTTTTGCTCGTCCTTCCAATTGGTTGCTTCGAGCACAAAACGAAGGTTGTCCTCAACGGTACGATCGGAAAGCAGATTGAAATCCTGGAAGACAATGCCCAGCTTGCGGCGCAGCAACGGGATGGTTTTTCGGTTGAGTTTAGCGAGGTCAAAACCAGCCACTTGGCCTTTGCCCGCCCCCGGAGGCAGAGCACCATAGAGCGTTTTGAGCAGGCTTGACTTGCCACTGCCGGTCCGCCCGATGAGATAGACGAACTCGCCTCTGGTGATGTTCAGAGAGACCCCGCCCAGCACCTGATGGTCCATTTGCTCAATGGCCAGATTCTTTAAGTTGACGATAATTCGTTCATTCATAGGCAGGGGCATTTTTTAGGTAGACAAATATAGGCATTGTAAGGGGATCAGCCATTCTATACCACATTTTCTGACAAAAATCATCCCCCGAAAGCCCCCCCTTGACTACCTTTGCAGAATTGACAACGATTTGACCATGCCGGAGCGCCCCGAAGGAACAAACTAACCGTATGTTTGTATTCATTACAGCTTTATCAAATTTAACCAACGCGGAATATCCGGCTTAAAACTGTAGACAAACAGCTAATGTCATGAAGAAAATATATATCATCGCGATCATTATGGTAGGGGTTGCCATCGCTATGCTCACGAGCGCAGCGGATGACATGAGCACTTATGCCACTTTCGCTGACGCAGAACAAAGCGGGGAGCGGGTCAAAATTGCCGGGCAGCTTTCCAAAGATAAGGAAATGCACTATGACCCCGAGACAGACCCTAACTATTTCAGCTTCTACATCAAGGATGCGGAGGGAGATGAGCGCAAGGTAGTCCTGCTTTCGGAAAAACCACAGGACTTTGAGCTTTCTGAGCAGATCGTACTGACCGGCTCTATGAAAGGCGACGAGTTTGTGGCCACTGACATGCTCATGAAGTGCCCTTCCAAATATAAAGAGGAAGAGGTTTACATCAAGAGCGAGGCAGGATAGCTTCAGTTGTTCCTCACCTCAATTGTAAACCCCGGAGCCTCCCGCAGTCTTCGGGGTTTGCTACACTCAGCCGATAACAAAACAGGCAGCCCATAGCGCTGCACCACCTAATTTTCGATCAACGACAATACTCCATGCAAGACATTCAGTACGTAGGCGAACATCTTATCCCCGGGCATATTGGCCAGATGGCGATCATGCTTGGATTCTCTACGGCATTGCTCTCTACAATAGCTTACTTTTTTGCGACACAGCGCCGCGAACAGCCCGCTGAGGCGGCTAACTGGCTCCGGATCGGGAGGTTTTCCTTCCTCATTCACGGCATCGCTGTTTTCACGCTGATTGGTACCATGTTTTACGTGATGATCAATCAGTATTATGAGTATCAGTACGTTCAGGCGCACGTCTCCGAAGATCTGCCTATGAAGTACATTTTCTCCGCTTTTTGGGAAGGGCAGGAAGGCAGCTTTCTGCTTTGGATGTTCTGGCATATCGTGCTCGGCGGTGTCCTCATGGCTACTGGTAAGCGCTGGGAAGCCCCTACCCTCTCACTGCTATCTTCCGTACAGGTCTTTTTAGGTTCTATGATCCTCGGTATTTACATCGGGTTTGGAGACGACCCTATGCGGCTGGGCAGCAATCCTATGATGCTGCTCCGGGATATGGTCGATGCGCCGATTTTCCAGAGTGCTGATTACGTCTCTCAAATTACCGGTACCGGCCTTAACCCCCTGCTGCAAAACTACTGGATGACCATCCACCCGCCCACCTTATTCCTGGGTTTTGCCTCCACTACTATTCCGTTTGCCTACGCCATAGCAGCTCTTTGGACTAATGACCACAAAGCATGGCTGAAGCCTGCCCTGCGCTGGAGTCTCTTTAGTGGTGCCATACTGGGTATCGGTATCCTGATGGGCGGGGCATGGGCCTATGAAGCTCTTAGTTTTGGTGGGTACTGGGCCTGGGACCCGGTGGAAAATATGTCGCTGGTGCCCTGGCTTTTCCTCATTGCCGGCATTCATACCAACCTGATTGCCAATGCAACCGGACACTCCATCCGCAGTACGCATATTTTTTATGCCTTGACCTTTATCTTCATTCTGTACTCCACCTTCCTAACCCGGAGTGGGGTACTGGGCGATACCTCGGTGCATGCCTTTACGGAAATGGGGCTGGAAACCCAGCTGATTTTGCTAATTGGTTTTTACATCGCGCTGTCAGCAGTACTGATTGGCAAGCGTTACAACAGTATACCTGCGCCTCAGAAAGAGGAAGCCACTGCCTCCCGGGAGTTTTGGATGTTTATCGGTTCGCTGGTATTGCTGTTCTCAGGCCTCATCATTTCGGCTTCCACTTCCCTGCCGGTGTACAACAAGATCATGACGTACTTTAACCCGGATTACATCGGCCGAGTCATCACTGATCCGGTGCCTCACTACAACAAATACCAAATCTGGATTGCCATCTTCATCAGTTTGCTTTCCGGCATTAGCCAGTACCTGCGCTTCCGGGAGCCTAACTTTAGCAAGCAGCTTAAGAAATTTAGCATTCATACGGGCGCAGCCATCGGCATTTCTGCTTTGCTGACTTACCTTACGACACTTTGGATCGCCATGAATGCCTGGCAGTACACCGTCATGTTATTCTTCGGTTGGTTTACCATCGTCGCTAATATGGATTACCTCTTTACTGTAGCTAAAGCCCGGCTTAAGATGGCAGGCTCTGCGGTTTCCCACGTTGGTTTCGGTATGATGATCATCGGTATCCTGGCCTCCGGGCTTAATCAGGAGGTGATTTCCAACAATACCTTTGTGATGGAAGGACTGATTGAGGGCGCCACCGAAGACCAGCTGCGCAAAAACGTCATCCTCTTCAAGGATTCGCCTTTGATCATGGGTGATTACGAAGTGACCTATGTTTCTGATACCGTAAGCCAGTTCTCCCGTACCTTCAAGGTGAACTACAAGCGGCGGGATGCTTCAGGGGATGTGGTAGAGGAATTCAACCTTTATCCGAATATTCTTTACGATAAATCTTTCACCAAGGTAGCAGCCTCCAATCCGTCGACTAAGCGTTACCTGGACCGTGATATTTTCACCCATATTGCTTCCCTGCCACGGGTGGAAATCGATATGGAATACCGCAAAAACCGGGAAGACAGCCTGAACTACAAGGTGTACGAAGCGCTGATCGGAGAGACAATCGCCTTTCAGGACACCGTGCCCATCCGCGATCAGGACACCTTCTTT
Organism: Phaeodactylibacter xiamenensis; assembly: GCF_000759025.1. Taxonomy (GTDB): domain Bacteria; phylum Bacteroidota; class Bacteroidia; order Chitinophagales; family Saprospiraceae; genus Phaeodactylibacter; species Phaeodactylibacter xiamenensis. The sequence continues at coordinate 212,194 of NZ_JPOS01000084.1, forward strand.
GTGAAGCGCTTCCGTGCAGAGCTGGTCAGCATTGACCGCGACCCTTCCCATCCTGATTACACCAAGGAAGAAGGAGACCTGCCTATCGGGGCCACCATCCGTATTCAGCGCCTGGATGAAGACAGCGTATTCACTGTTCAGCCGGTGCTGGTCCTGCGGGGTCAAATGCTCTATAGCTATCCGGTACAGATCAATGATATTAGCTCCAAAGTGCGGCTGAGTGAAGGTATTTTTGATGCCGTATTTGGCCGGGAGGTCAATATGGAGTACCAGCCCTTCACTTTTAAGGAGGGAGACCAGATTACGTACAACGGGCACACCATTCAGTTTGCAGGTTTCAACAAGAACCCGGAACATGAGGCCTATGAGCCTCAGGAAGAAGACATTGCCGTAAGTGCTATGATTAGTGTACAGGGGCAGGATGGGAATTCCTATATGGCGCAACCGCTTTACCTCATTCGCGGCAGCCGCCCCCTCAACCTGAAAGACGAGATCTCCGAGCTGGGGCTGCACTTCCGCTTCACCGGTATCAACCCACAGGAAGAAACCGTGGAGGTCATGATTGGGCAGGCAGAAACCGGAGGCGAGCACCCGATCCCATTCGAGGTGGCGACAGACTCCCTGCGTGCCGATTATATTGTGCTGGAGGCTATCGAATTCCCGGGCATCAACCTGTTTTGGCTGGGCTCAACGATGATGATGATTGGGCTGTTTATGAGCATGCTGGTGCGGATGCAGCAGCGTCGGCAGGTAGCTTAAACAAAGAACCGTACGACGGTTAAGCGGGCGGAAGCTGGCGAGTGGTCCAGCTTCCGCCCGCTTTTTTAAAACTGCCCTCGTCCGTCCCCGTTCGTTCGGTTGTAGGGAATGTTCAGGAAGTCCAGTGAGCCAGGCTTCACACGAATGTAAAAGCTGTAGGTACCCCGAAGTGGCTGCCAGTTGGCGCCTGCTTCCCAGCAGTGGAGATCACGCTGGAAACCTACCGATGGATAAGTAATCCCTTTTCTTACAAAATCGTACCCAAAGTTACCGATATTGATAAACCAGTTGGGCGTCAGCTGTATGCTGCCGCTGCAGTTGATGGTGTTTGTGGCGATGAAAAAGGTATCCCGCCCGTCCGGCATCCCCTCCCAGTTGAGGGAAAGGTTGTGGCTGATGCGGAAATTCTCGAACAGGCTCAGGAAGTCCTTTTCTTCTACCCGCTGCAGTCCTCTTTCCTGTCTTTCCAATTCTGCTTCTGCATCATAAATTTCCTCCTCCTTATCGCCCTGGAATAAGGCTCTGATCTTCCCAACGGTCAGGTTGGTATTGAAGCGGGCTGTGGCCTGATCGAAACGCAATAAGCGGTTTTCGGTTTCCCAAAGCAGGTCGTCTACCCGCCGGCCATTCTCGTTGACCCGGTAGGGGTCGAAAGTGGCGCGCAGGCCTACCGTAGTCATGCCTTTGAACATCCGCGTGGTACCCGAAATATTGACCGGGCTCCACTTGAGAGAGTCTGCCGCAAAGTTATAGTTGCCGGAAACGATGATGTTGTCGAAGAGCTTCAGTTTTTCCTCCGTGGAGTCCTTCTTGGAGAAGTACTTCGCTTCAAAAATATTATTGAGGCTGTAGCCAACACTCATCTGCTGCCCGGCAGTGGATGGGCTGCCAAAAATCCCCCCCTGGAAGATAGAGTAGGTGTCGAACTCATCCCGGGTATTCGGGTCTCTCACCTCCCGGAAATAGCCCAGATCCGGGTTTGTGTAATCAGGAGTGTAACCGAAAGAAATACTGGGCTTCATCACATGGCGGATGCCCCGCAGCCAGCCCTGCCCGAAGCGCATGGTACCGAAAACCTGCGTATTGAGGCTTACGCTGGCATTGAACTGCCGGTAGGCTTCGAAACCGCCCACCTGCCGCTCTGTGATTTCGCCGTAGGAAAGTGTGTCCACAAAGTCTATGCCCCTATCTGAAATCGTGTCCAGCTCCAAAGCCGTAGGGTCAAAATCCCGGCGCAGGGTGCGCAGGTACCAGACTTCATCGTAGTTGACCGAAGGGTTGAGGTTGAAGTACTTGAGGACTTTAAAAGAGGTACCTAGATTGGCCCGTTGTTGGACACCAAACTGGGCATTTTCAATTGTTTCCTGCGTAAAAAGCGTGGAATCTTTAGCCTGAAACCGGTTACGGGCCTCCGCATCGTAACGGAAAGTAATGGCTTCATACCACTTCTCAGGCCCGGTCCTGTTTTTGCGCTTGAACGGGTTAATAGCCTGTGTCTGAAACCTTACATTGGGGAAGCTGACTGTAACGTCGCCCGTATTAGAGTTTTGGTTGTGGTTGAAGGAAGCCGTCAGGTTGATAGGCTTGTCCCGCCAGTTTTTTCTAAAGTTCAGGTTGGACCGAAGCTGGTTTTCCAGTACCCGCTGATCGTTGAAGACCCGTTGCTGATAGTTGTTGCTTTGGATATTGATAGAACCACCAAAGTTGATCGTCGGATGAGCGGACTGTGCCTGCTGATGGCTCCATTGAAAGATGAAGGACTTGGGCTGGGAAATGTTACCCTCCAAATCTTCGCTTCTTCGTACGTCGTAGCCGATATTGAAATTGCCGTTGTACTTATAGCGCTTGTTGTAGTTGGAAAGCGCATTGACCCCCCAGGTCCCTTTAAGGTAAATATTTCCTGTGAGGGACAGATTGAAGTGGTCGCCCAGGGGGAAGTACCAGCCGATGCCTTCCAAACCAAAGCCCCACTGCGGGGAGTACTGGTAATCACGCGGGAACAGCAAGCCCGTTGATCGCCCCTGCGGTATCGGGAAAAACCCAAAGGGTAGCCAAACCGGCGTAGGCACGTTCATGATTTCCAGATTGGAAGGGCCCACCACAACGAGTTTATTGGGAATGACTTTCTGCTTGCGGCTACGGATGCCAAAGTGGGGCTCCTCATGCGTACAGGTGGTAAAAATGGCATTGGAGCTGTACACCACGTTTTGGTCTTCCGCCGTGCTGTCTTGTGCTTCCTGTGTGACGAACTTGGACTTTTGCCCGCGGACTACCACATCATTCTGCGTGGTGACCACATCGTAGACCACCCCTTTCTTCGTCGAAAAATTGTAGCGCATACTATCTGCCGTAAAGCTTTGGCTGGCATCCGAAAACTCCGGCAAACCCGCCGGCCGCCCCAGGCTGTCGGGCATACCCGAAGCGGTCACGATGTTCGTCTTCCAGTCAAAGATAATATGGTCCGCTTTCAGGTTAATAGTGGTATAAGTCACTTCCGCTTCCCCGTACAGATGTACCCGCTGATTGGCAATATCATAAACCATTGAATCGACAGCAGAGTATTGTACCGGAGCATCGAGAGAATCCTTGGAGAAAGAAATTTCGCGGGTTTCACGCTGGCGGGGCAACAAGGTATCCTTTGGTAGCGTATCTAAAGAGGCCCTTACCGGGTTGGTACTGAACGGCAAGGTATCCCCGGGCATGGCACGGGCTGCGCTGTCCACCTGCATCTGAGCCGATGGCGGCCGTTTATCCCGCTCATTTACAGGCTCCTGCGCCTGTAGATAAGGAAGGCTGCACAGCAGGAATACAATAATTATTAATAACTTTGTCTTCAAGGATACAATTCTAAGTTGTGCTTATGACGAAAGCGGTAACTTTTCTACCAACGCTGTTTCTACTCGCTTTGCCGTTTACCGGTACCGGGTTTAACTTTTCATTATCCTTTCCCGCACCAGCTATGGCTGAGGCTGCCTGCCATTCGGGCTCCGATCATTCGGGCTGCCCGGTGCACAGGCGCGGCAAAGTTATAAAACCTGCCAGATTATCGGAGGATTTCTCACAAGGGATACCACTTCCCTTTCCGGCTTTTCAAAAAGCCCTGGGCTTACCGCCCGATTATCGGATCAAAACCGTAGTCATTGACCCTGGCCATGGCGGGCATGACCCCGGCTGCCTGGGCGGTAATTCCCGGGAGAAACACCTGGCTTTGGCTATTGGGCTGAAGCTGGCTCAGGAGATGCGGCTCCATTATCCGGGCCTTAATGTGATCCTGACGCGAGATTCCGATGTTTTCATCCCACTACACGAACGGGCGGCGATTGCCAACCGCAACGATGCAGACTTATTCATTTCTATCCACTGCAATTATATGCCTGGCTCCTCGGCTACCCACGGAAGCGAGACTTACGTAATGGGCCTGCATACCGCAGAGCATAATCTTAAAGTGGCCAAGCGGGAGAACGCTGCGATCCTGCTGGAGGAAAATTATGAGGCCAACTACGACTATGACCCCAACTCTCCGGAAGGGCATATTATGCTCAATATGTTCCAGAGTGCCTACCTCGAACAAAGTATTCTGTTTGCAGAAAAAGTAGAGGGGCATTTTGCAAAAGCCAACCGCAAGAGCCGGGGTGTCAAGCAGGCCGGCTTCGTAGTCCTTAAGGAAACAACGATGCCGAGTGTGCTGGTGGAAACCGGTTTTCTTAGCAACCGCTCTGAGGAAGCTTACCTGATGACGCCACAGGGCCAGGCGGTGGTGGCCGGAGCGATGCTTGCTGCCTTTGAAGATTACCGGCGGCACGTAGAAAACAGCCCTGAAGCCCAGCCTTTGGCAACCGCACCAGTTGCTGTTCCGGCGCGCGTCTTACAGCAGGAAGAGCAGTTTCAGCCCGATCAAAAGCCTGACCCCAACCCGCCGCCTCTGTCTAAGGGGCGCTATCTCGTTGCCCGTTCACCAGAAGCAGCACCCAAGTCTTATAGGCCGCCAGCCGAGCCTGATCCTATCCCTTCTGCTTACCAACGAAAGGTAGAAAGCGTTGAGGTTCGTCCTGAGCCTGCTATACAACCTCTGACCCCACAGCCAGAACATACTACTGAGGGCAGCCCAATGCTCCGCGAAGTCACCCTATATGATCTGGGCATTAGCCTGCATGTCCAACTGGCAGCTTCCAAAGACCCTTTAGATACCTCTCACCCCAAGTGGGACAATACCGGTTACCTGATCGAGGTGGTCCGGGAAGGAGAATTTTTCAAATACCAGGCCAAGAACTTCACTTCTATTTACCATGCCACACAGGCTAAAGGTTTACTGGAAAACCGAGGGTTTCCGGGGGCTTTCATCGTGGCTTACCGCAATGGCAAACGCATTTCCCTGGATGAAGTGCGGCAGGCATTGGGCGCACCTTAGCCTCTGTATGGACTGGCTATTGAGGTGGCCAAAGGAATCTCCTGCCGACAGCTCCTGCTCTACTGGAGAAGTAAACGGCCGAAAATTACCGTTTTACCCTAAAGGGCTATACCTTTGCGACGCTTAAACTAATACGACCATGTCAAACGAAGTAAAGGTAGGTCTTCTTGCTATTGTAGCCATCGCGGTCTCTTACTGGGGCTATAAATTCATTATGGGCAAAAATGTCTTGCTCAAGTCCAACACTTATAAGGTTTACTACCCAAAGGTAGACCGTATGCAGGTGGGCACACAAGTCTTTATTAATGGTGTCACCGTAGGTAGTGTGGCTAAAGTGGAACTGCTCAATGACGTGGACCGTACTGTAGAGGTGGTCCTCGACCTCATTCCCGATATGACTATTCCTAAAGATACCCGCGCGGTGATTGTAGCGACCGGCTTTATGGGTGGCAAAGCGGTCAAGCTCATGTACGATACGCCCTGTTCCGGCGAAGATTGTGCGGAGCCAGGTGATACACTCGAAGGAGAATTCAGGGGGTTGCTGGACTCTATGGTTGGAGAGGAAGCTGTTGGCGACTACGCCGCCATCCTTCAAAAGAGCCTTCAAAAGGTCATCGACACCCTCAACTACGCCCTGCTCAGCGAAGAAAGCCAATCGCCCATTGCGAATACCATGCGTAACCTGGACGCAACGATGGCCAACCTCAACTCTTCCACCGCTCAGCTCGATCAGCTCATGCGGCGGTCATCCGGCAATATCGCAAGTTCCCTTAAAAATGTTGAGTCTATAACCGGGAACCTGGAAAAGAACAATGCCAAAATTGCAGCAATTATCGCCAATGCAGACAGTCTGAGCAGTCAGTTGGTAGCTGCCGACCTGGAGAAAACCGTCAACGAGATCAATGCCTCTATTCAGGAGCTGAAAGGCACCCTTGAAAATGCCAACAAGGCAATTGCCGGTGTATCCGGACTGGTTGATGGTATTAAGGAAGGAGAAGGTACCCTGGGGCAACTCATGAAAGATGAAGCCTTGTACCGCAACCTCTCCAACCTGACCCGCGAAGCTGATTCTCTGGTTACCGATTTCCAGGACCGCCCCTACCGGTATATGCCGCTTAAGAGCCGTCGGAGAGTGGAACGTTATGACCGTCAGGACGCTCAAGAGGCTGGGAATTAAGGTAGCGCCCGAAGTGATACATTACCCAAAGGTGTGCTAGTGCCTGCGTCAGGTTGTAAACCAGCCAGGGCAGGCGGGGCACAAACTCGTGGATAGCCGCAATAACGTACCGGCCGCCCAACACACTTCGGAATTCCAGCCAGCCATGGTCCCGGCGCTTCACCAATTGCCCGCCAACGATGTAAAACAGTTGCCGGTTCGCATCGCTGCGGTCCGGGATAAACTTTAAGTGCAGTAGTTCAAACCCTCCAATACGAAATACCGTAGTCTGCCCCCGGTGGTCGGCTTTTAGAAGATACCGAAAGTGCCGGGGCAGCCAGGTCTGATATCTTTTGGCTACCCAAATTGCGGTGTGATCGGCCGGGTTAGGCAGTCGCTGTACACTTCTTACCGTATTTTTTTCTTCCCTGCGCTGCTGCTCGTCTGCTAAGGGTAAAGCCGGTAACTGTTCCTCCTCTTTTAGTGCCTGCCTCGCTGCCTCTTCAAAACACTGAGTGGGCGGCACCTCTGCCATCAGTTGATTGGAGCTTCCTTTAAGGTCCCAGCGCAACGTGGCAATCAGCGGGGAGACCACGGTCGGGCTTAGCCCTGAAAACAAAGCCACCCAAAGGCGGGAAAGCCCAGGCAGATTAAAAGGCAGGGCGTAAATCCAGCGCCTCCTGCCCTTCAGTTTCGCCAGCTTTTTGAGCATATCAAAGTAGGTAGTCACCTCTTTCCCCACGATATCATATTCCGCGTTGTAATAGTCAGAATTCCCCAGGACTGCATCAATAACCCTGAGGGTGTCCTCCAATCCGATGGGCTGTGTTTGGGAAGTCGTCCACTTTGGGCACAGCATGAGCGGTAAGCGGTCTACAAGGCGGTCCAGGATCTTGAAGGAAGTCCCGCCCGGCCCTACGATGATTCCCGCCCTAAGAGTGGTCAGCGGAACAGATGTGCTCTCCAGGGTTTTTTCCACTTCCGCACGGCTTCTCAGGGGACGGGCATCCGGCAGCTCCCCCTCCGGCAGTATACCGCTCAGAAAAACAATTTGCTGTACTGCATTGAGCTCTGCCGCCCGGACGAAGTTGTCTGCCAGCAGCAAATCAGTATTGTCGAAGGAACCTTGGTTGAGGCGGGTGGAAGGGCGCATGGAGTGCACCAGATACAAAGCATAGTGCGCGCCTTTAAGTGCTTCGCGGCTGGCCGAAAGGGAGTATAGGTCAACCTGCCGCCATTCCACATTAGGGTCTGCTTTTTCCGGGGACATCGTCTTGCGGCTTAGCGCAATAAACCGGTATTTATGCCGGTATCGGTCCATAAACCAGCGACCAATAAAACCAGTAGCTCCAGCAATAGCAACGGTAGGCTTCATATTCACCAAACGGAGAAGCTACCAGAAGGTTCGCTATTATTCTGACTGGAAAGGCAAAGCAGGCAAAGCATCGTTGCAAAGGCTCCTCAGCTCCCGGGTCGTTTTCTTTAGACGTGGGTGAACGAAATCAGGCGCAATGTCCAGCAGAGGGGCCAGGACAAAGTTGCGCTCATGCAAATGCGGGTGAGGAAGGGTCAGCTGATCACTTTCCCAGATGATGTCACCGTAGTACAAAATATCAATATCGATCAGCCGCTGCCCCCATTTTTGTATTCTTACCCGCCCCATATCAAGTTCGATTTCCAAAACCGTATTCAACAACCCAATAGGGTCAAGGGCGGTTTCCAGTTCCAGGGCCTGATTGAGGAAATCCGGTTGGTCCCGGACACCCCACGCTGCTGTCTCAAAAATTCGGGAAAAGTGAAGGATAGGCCCGACGGTGTCCTTAAGTGCGGATGCCGCGAGTTTGAGGTTTCTGAGCCTGTCGCCCTGATTGCTGCCCGTATGCAAAAAGACCCGTTTCATATTAGTGTGAAGGTAAAGTTTTATTCTGATATCCGGGATTACATCTCTTGCAAGTTGCATTTACAGACCGATCGGTTTATTTTTGTACCAACCATACATGAAACCCATGTCAAAATCAGACCGTACACGCCAGCAAATCATCGAAAAAGCCGCTGCACTATTCAATCAGCGCGGGTTCGCCGGCACATCAATGGGCGATATTATAAAAGCGACCGGACTGTCTAAAGGCGGCGTTTATGGTAATTTTTCCAGCAAGGAGGATATTGCCGTGGCGGCCTTTCAGCACGCCGTTGATCAGGTGCACCAGCAAGTCCGTGCCCGGACCCGCGTCATTGAGCACCCCATTGATAAACTTAAAGCCGTCGTCTACTTTTATAAGGAGCATGCTGCCCAGCCCCCCGTTGAAGGTGGTTGCCCCATACAGAACACCGCTATTGAGGCAGATGACGGTAACCTGCTCCTCAGGGAACATGCCATCAAAGCGGTTGGGATTTGGCACGACCGGATTGTAACCACTCTTAAAACCGGGCAGGAAAAGAGACAGATTCATCCTGATGTATCTCCCGAAGACTTCGCCACCCAGTTTATTGCCACCCTGGAGGGCGGGATCATGCTGGCTCAGCTGCACAAAGAAGACCGGTATTTCAGTCCGGTAGCCCAGTTGCTGTTGCAGATGATTGAACAACTCCAACCCTAAATCCTCAAATACATGCCCATCACAAAAGATATCCGCTACCTCTCTTCTGACTATCAGGACCCTTCGCCGGAACAGCCCGTCCAATATCCACCGGTTTTAAAGGTTATCCGGTTTATGTTTGGCCTGTTTGGCTATATATTCCCCAAAGCCATGGCCAGGCTGGCGTACCGCTTTTTCTCTACGCCCCGCATTCGCGCCCGGCACAAAACCAGTGATGCCCTGCTCGAAAGCGCCCGCTTATTTGAATTTATGTACGGCAGGCAGTTGCTCAAAGGGTATGAATGGGGCTACGGCGGGCGGACTATACTCCTGGTGCATGGATGGGAGTCGCGGGGCACAGCACTGCGGACTTTTGTCCCTCCACTGGTCGAAAAAGGATATCGCGTGGTCGCTTTCGACGGCCCTGCTCACGGGCACTCTGATGGCAAACGGACAAACCTCCCTCACTTTGGCGGGGCTGTCCGGGCCATTATCAATCAAATTGGAGGAGTGCACGGCATTATTACTCACTCCTTCGGGGGCGCTTCCACTGCTTTTGCCCTTTCCAACCTCGATCCTTCCATCAAGGTCGAAAAGCTCGTCCTGATCGGCGTACCGGACAAAATGGAAAAGGTGCTGAACAACGCTATGGAAACCCTCAATGTCCCGCCACCTACTGCCCGGGAGTTTATCCGGTATATAGAGCAGAAAGTGAAGTTCCCACTCCATCACGCCGACACCTCCAACGCAAAAATCTCAGCAAGTGTGGGAAAAGTGCTGATCGTTCATGATGAAACGGACGCCGTCGTTGCTATTGAGGAAGCCCGCTCCGTTTTTGAGGCATGGGACAACGCAAGCATGCTCATTGCCAATGGCTACGGGCATTACCGGCTCATGAAGAACCCTGACCTCATCCGCGAAGTTGCCGACTTCATTCACGGGAGCTCCTGACCCTGGATTTATGTTGACCATCCGACCGATAAAGAAATGTGGGAGGTGTAGTTTCAAATTTTGATTATTTTAGCCAAGTTCAAGCCTGATTTAGGCTGGAAAAACAAACATTAACCTGGCAAGCATGAGAATACTTTCCACACTCACTGTACTACTGTTATTGCAATTTGCCCTCTCTGCCCAACCCGTCAATGATGACTGTGATGGTTTAATCGCACTTGGCGCACTCCCGGCTTGTGGCGATGAGATCTATGACAATATCAATGCGACACCTTCCGATATTGGGTCAGGGAACATACCCAACTGTTTCAACGGTGGAAGTGTTGACCGCGATGTGTGGTTTTCCTTTACCACTACCGCTGATATTATTGATGTCACCGTCACCTTGCAGGGCGCCACAGATGGCCCCAACGGCAGCATTCTCAACCCTCAGATCAATATCTACCGTGGTGAGTGTATGTTTGATGGCCTTGCGGACCTTAGCTTCTGTTCTTCTGCCGCAGATGGAGAAGCAACGGCACAGATAGACATCATAGGGCTGACCCCTAACACGACCTACTTCATCCGGGTCAATGATTACTCTCCTACCGGCACACCGAATGCGGGAGATTTCCGTCTCTGCGTGGACGAATACGTCCCAGCTATCAATATTGGTGATGAGACGTTTACTTCTGCCTGCTTCGGCACACTATATGACTCAGGAGGGCCCGATGCTGATTATGGCAACGGGGAGAATGCCACCTTTACCATCACCCCTTCCACTTTATTTGAATGTCTGGAAATTCAGATTCAGGATTTTCAGCTTGAGAACAACTTTGACTTTTTGAATATCTACGCCGGGCCCAATGCCGCCGGCACACTCCTTGGCAGTTACACTGGTGGCAATACGGACCCCATTACCATACAAACCTCAGAGCCTTCCGTGACTATAGAGTTTACTTCTGATGGATCGGCTACTGCTCCCGGTTTCGAGCTCACCTGGAACTGCAGCCCCCTGGCCTGTAGCGGTTCTTCTGTTGACAATCCCACTGTAATCAGTGGCTTACCCTTTGAAGGCAGTGGCTTTACAACCTGCGGTGAGGCAGGTACTATTGCGGAAACGCCCTGTGGCCCTACGCCCTTCCTGAATGGGCCGGACGTTGTGTTTTCCTATACTACTGATGGCGGCTTTTGTGCGGATGTTATTATTAGTGGTGCAGACGCCGGTACGGGTGTGCTTATACTGGATGGCTCACCTCTTGACCCTGCTACTGAATGTGTAGGCGTTGGAGGCAGTGGCAGTGCCTTCGGAACTAATTTTGAATCGCCTGGCACTTACTATATTATTGTAGCCAACGGCACGGGTTGCACGGAGTTCGATCTCTCCATCACGGAAGCTGAATGCAACCTGCAGCCCTCCCTGCTCAACGCATTGTGTAATCCGCTCAATGGCTGCATTCCTCCGGATAACCTCCCTTCTGTTTTCACCTTCAATCAAGGCTTTGAGGACATCGCCTTCAATCCAGGCCTAAATGACGGTTGCTGGTTCAATACCGGTTCTGCTGACCCCAATTACTATTGGTTTACTATAGAAGCTCAGGCAGCAGGCCCCTTTGGCTTCACGGTGGAAGCTGCCAACCTGCCTGCGGAAGACTCTGATATTGACTTCCAGGTCTGGGGCCCACTGGACAAAGATGAAGTGTGCAGCGACCCGCAGGCTATTGTAGATTTTGTGGAGAACAATCAACCCATCCGGTCTTCCTATGCCGGTGGTGCCGACCCTACCGGACTGGCCAGCATCCACCCCGTTACCGGAATAGAAGTACTGGATGAACTGGACTGTGCACCAGACCCTAACGGCAACGTTGATGACTTTGCTTCGGTCATTAACTGCCAGCCCGGTGAAGTATATGCGGTATTGATTAATGACTGGGGAGACAATATCCAAAGTGGTGCGATTTCTGTAGACTGGTCTGCTTCTGATCCGGATGTACTTGCCCCAACACCCAGCGAACTCCTCAATAGCGACACCGCGATTTGTCAGGGAGAAAGTGTACAGCTATTCCTGGAAACCTCCGTTAGTAATATCACCTGGCTTAAGGATACTACCACACTGTCGTGCGATGACTGCCCTGATCCATTGGCTACCCCTACTGAGACCACAGAATACGTTGGCTTGGTCGATGCCGTTTGCTATCAGGATACCGTGAGTGTACTGGTACAGGTTTATGATATCGATGCCGGCCCTGACGTAACCGTTTGCCGGAACGAAGAAATTCAAATAGTAGCGGGCAGTAATTTTCTGAATGCCGCTTATGAGTGGGTGCCCCCGACCGGGCTGAGCCTCAGCTGCACCGAATGCCCCGACCCGTTTATCATAGCAGAGGCCGTCGGCACCTACACCCTTCCTGTGACCCTGTTTGCTGACAATTGCACGCTGGAAGATGCCGTCACCATTACGGTACTGGATGCGGAGGCTCCGGTCATAGCTATTTCGCCTGACCTGGATATTTGCCTTGGAGAAACCGTTTCCGTTGGCGGCGCAGCTACCCCTGGCGTAGATTATACCTGGAATGCCACCCCAGGCGGCTTCACCTCAACAGATGCCGACCCTTCGGTCACGCCAGATACGACGACCACTTATTTCGTCAGTGCACAAAACCAGGAATGCCCGGTGCCTTCGCTGGACAGCATAACGGTCAATGTCTCCATTCCACCAATCATTCAGGTGGGCAATGATACCTCGGTTTGTCAGGGAGACCCACTTGTTTTAAGTGAGCTTTTGCCTGAACCAGGCGTTATGTACAATTGGGCCGGACCGGAGAGTATTGAAGACCCTGCTGACCTCAATACGGTTATCTTCCCGCAAAATGAGGGCACCTATACTCTTACCGCCGTGCGCGGTGCCTGCGAGGAGACCGCTTCTGCAGAGGTGGGTATTACACCTATCAATATTGACATCATCGCCGAAGATACGCTCCGGATATGCCGGGGGGAAACAGAGCTGATGTTTGCAGCGGATATCACACCGGCAACCGAAACGCCGGTTTGGACCGCTTCCACACCCGGTTTCGATACGCTTGTGGCTCCCACCCTTACGGCTAGCCCGCAAACAGCTACTACCTACTACGCGGAGGTAGCAGTGGGCAGCACCTGTTTCCGCAAAGACTCTGTTTATGTGGTTGTGGACAGTTTGCCAGCAGCAGGCCTGGGTATTATGCCGTTGGATACGACCGTGTGCGAAGGCGAAATACTAGTGCTGCAATCGCCCTTGTATGAACCCTCCGATTTCTCAGGAATAACCTTCGAATGGGGCCCGGAAACGGGCCAGGAGTCTCCGGATTCACTCTACAACCTGGTCATCACCGGGGTGGATACCATAGAGTACTTCCGGGTAACTCAAAATGGCGTTTGTACGGATACTTCCTTCGCGCAAGTCAATGTGAACCCAACCCCGACGATTACCATTACGCCATCTGACACCTCGATTTGCAATGGCAACAGCATCGATTTCCAGGCGACCGTAAGCGATAACGCCACTTCTTTTGAGTGGACCGGCGGGACCGAACAACTTAGCTGTACGGACTGCCTGAACCCCTTAAGCAGTAACCTTACACAAAGTACCACCTTCACACTTGAAGCATCCGTGGGCGATTGCCCAACGGAGGTGAGTGCGAATGTGAATGTGCTGCAGCCACCGCCCTACGAACTGGAAGCTTCGCCCATCATCTGCGAAGGGGAAAGCATACAGCTGATTTTCAATACCGATCCGGGCTACAACTACACCTGGACCGCTACAGACCCGGACTTTGGCACGATTGAAGATGGCGCACTCACCGTAACGCCGGACACCACAACCACTTATTTCCTCGTAGCCGGCGATGGCATTTGCCCGGATGTGGAAGACCAGGTGCAGGTCCGAGTAGTACAGGCCGCAGAAATTAATGCGGTTAACGTTTCGCCTACGGACCTTTGCTCAAACGAAGAAGTGACCTTCAGCGTAGATATCGACAATGCCATTGCCGAAGACCGGTACGAATGGCTCGACCCAAATGGCAACGAACTGGCTACCGGGCAAAGTGGCACTTTCGAGCCCACCGTATCCGGTACCTACACGCTGATTTATATTAGTGCGGCGGAGTGTGGCACCCTTACGGAGACTTTTGACCTGACCGTTTCCCCTGCCCCAACCGTAGCCCTGGCCAACGACACAACGATCTGCCTAGGACAATCCGTGCAGCTCAACTTCGCGGAGGATGAGAATACCACCTACACCTGGACCTCCACTGACCCGCTGTTCAGCGATTTCAACAATCCTCAGCCGGTAGTCAGCCCTACGGAGACCGCGACCTACACCCTGACAGCAAGCAATGGGGTGTGCGATGACTTTGTGGGCTCCGTTACGGTGGAAGTCATTGGCAACATCCTGCTGGACATACTGCCCGAAGACTTCTTCATTTGCCCGGGCAGCTCTACCAGCATCATTGCTCAGGCTGTGGGCGGCAGCAGCGAGGAGACCTTCACCTGGACCGGCAGCGATGGCTCTGCCTACACCGGGGACAGCATCACGGTTATGCCGGAGGATTCCACCCTCTACACCCTCGTTTACGAAAGCGGCGGCGGCTGTACCACCATTACCGACTCTGTACTTATTGAGGTAGGCGACGGCGTGTTCCCGACCGGCGCAGAGATCATTCAGGAAGTACCTGGAGACCTCTTTGAAGGGGACTCGATCATCTTAGGCGTCAACTACGGTTCGCCCTTCGACCCCAGCCAGCTGAACTTTACATGGACGGTCCTTTACCAGGATTCCACTACGGCTTCGCCACTGGCTAGCGGGCTTGGGCTCGATACCATTCAGACGCAAATCTTCCCTAGCGGGGTACATACTTTCCAGGTGGAAATCACCACGCCAGATGGCTGTTCCTATTTCGCCACCGTGCAAGGGAATTTTATGGAAATTATCGTTGCTGTGCCCAATACCTTTACCCCTAACCGGGATGGCGCCAACGACTTCTTCAATTTCGTAGCACAGGCCAATATCGAGGACCTGGAGGTGCTGGAATTCAAGGTATACAACCGCTGGGGCCAACTGGTCTACGACAACGAAACGCCGGACGATGGATGGGACGGCAACGCCAATGGAAAGGAGCAACCTACCGAGGTCTACTTCTACCTCATCCGGATTGCCCGCCCGAACGGTTTCGAGCTGGGCACCTTTCAGGGAGATGTGACCCTGGTCCGGTAACGGAAAACAGAAGCCGCAAAAGCGCCATTGAGGACCATCTACCTCAATGGCGCTTTTTTATTTGAGCACCACGGCGGCACGCATAAGGCCCGCAATAGACATAAGGTCCGTTATTTCCCCCTTGTAGACCATTTGCAGCGCCTCCTCAAAAGGCAGCCGCTTCACCTTCAGGTCCTCCGTGTCTTCGGGCTGCGCCTGCCCCTGCGTCAGTTGCCGGGCGATGTAGATTTTACCAGCCTCATCGGTTACAGAATTGGAGGTGTGGAAGTCAAGAATGTGCTCCCACTGTGCAGCCTGCAACCCGGTTTCCTCCAGGAGTTCCCGCTTAGCGCTTTCCAAAGGAGCTTCTGCGCCGATGGGGCAGCCCCCTTCAGGGATTTCCCAGCTGTACTCCTCAAGGGTATAGCGGTACTGCCCGACAAGCCAGGTATAGCCTTCCTCATCGATTGGCACAATACCTATGGCTTGATTTTTAAAATGGACGAGCCCGTAAATCCCATCCGTACCGGTGGGCGTAATGACTTTCCGGTGCGTCACCTGAATCCAGGGGTTGTCATAGACTTCTTCGTTGGAGAGCGTGGTCCAGGGGTTCTTCATGGTTTTTGTACAAAGATATGTGTATCTTCCCTGAATCAAATCAAGAGATATGACAAAAGCAGCGACGCTCCATCAACTAGACCGTCTGGACCAGGAGTTATCCGCACTGTTCAGTGAGTTGGAATGCTATGATGATACCCGGCTCAACCATCGCCCGTCGGATGGAGGCTGGACTGTCCTGCAAGTGCTCCACCATTTGATTTTAGCGGAGACTGCCTCCCTGGGCTACGTCCGGAAGAAACTTAGTTTTAATCCGATTTTGGATAAAGCCGGAGCAAAAGCGGCTTGGCGGCTATTTGTAGTAGACTTTTACTTCCGAATGCCAACCAAGTTCAAAGCACCGAAGGGCGTAGACCGGTCAGCCCTGCCGGATGAGTCGGATTTTGAATCGACCCGCAAGCAATGGGAAACCCAACGAAAGGCCCTCAGGCATTACCTGTCTCACCTTCCGGAAGAACGGTTTGACCGCGAGTTGTACAAGCACCCCTTCGCGGGTAAAATGACCTTACGGCAAATGCTGAAATTCTTTGGCATGCACATCAAACGCCATCAAAAGCAAATCAACCGGGTACTGAAAGAGGCTGCTGTTTAGAACAGCGCTCCGGCGATGGCAGCAGTAAGGAAACAAGCGACCGTCCCTCCGATTAGCGCTTTAATGCCAAATTCGGTTAAGGTTTTGCGCTGCCCGGGTGCAATAGCTCCGATGCCGCCAATCTGAATACCAATAGAAGCGAAATTGGCGAAACCACAAAGGGCGTACGTCGCGATCAGCATTGACTTATAAGACATTTGATCCTTAAGCCCTTCCATGGCGGCGTAGGCGAAGAACTCATTGAGAGTCGTTTTCAGGCCCAGCAACTGCCCGACTACAAGAATGTCTTCGGAAGCAACACCCAGCAACCATGCGATAGGCGCAAAAAGCAGCCCCAGTACATATTCCAGGTTGAAGCCCTTAAAGCGTCCATCCGTCTGTTGCTGTACAATTTCATTGAGCCCGGTAGGCCCACCAATCCAGTTGATGAAAATATAATTGAGCATGGCAATAAATGCCGTAAACACCAGCAGCATAGCGCCTACGTTGATCGCCAGCTTCAACCCGTCTGTAGTGCCACGTGAGATGGCGTCGAGCAAGTTACTGCCTACCTCCTGCTTAGGGATATCCAGCTTCTGATGCTCCAGGTCAACTTTTTCGGTGGAAGGGAAGAGCATTTTGGCAGCCACAATCGCAGCTGGTGCAGAAATAATTGAAGCCGTGAGCAAGTGGGTGGCGAACATCTGCTTGGCTACCGGGTCAGAACCGCCGAGAAAGCCCACATAAGCGGCAAATACGCCCCCGGCAATCGTAGCCATACCACCGGTCATCAGGCAAAGGATTTCCGACTTATTCATGTCCTCCAGATAGGGCTTGATGACCAGAGGGGCTTCAGTTTGCCCGATAAAAACATTTGCTGCAGCCGCCAGGCTTTCCGCGCCCGTCAGGCGCATAGTTTTCGTCATCACCCAAGCGAACCCTTTAATAATCACTTGCAAAATACCCAGGTAATATAAAACAGAAGACAGGGCCGAAAAGAAAATGATAGTGGGCAGCACTTTGAAGGCAAAGATGTAGCCAACAGCAAAAAGCTGACCATCAGCAGCGCCCGGCAGTTCTACGAAATCGGGCCAGTTACCCAGCACGAAATCCGCACCGGCATCTGTAAAATCAAGCACGACCACAAAAAAGCTGGCCACCAGGTCAAAGGCTTTTTTGACTAACGGAACCTTCAAAATAGCCACAGCAAGCACAACTTGCATGCCAATTCCAATACCCACCAGCCGCCAGTCAATGGCGCGGCGGTTAGCGCTGAGTAAGTAGCAGATGCCCAGTAATGCAACGACTCCGAGTCCGCCACGTAAAAGCCCAATGAAAAATTCCATACTTGCCCTGTTGGTTTGAACGGTTCCAAAAGTAAGAAAACTTGGTGATCATCCCGGTTTGCTCCACAATATTTATACTTTTGCCCAAACAGCAATACTGTCATGGCAAAACCTCTGATCATTGGCATTACGGGCGGCAGCGGGTCCGGCAAGACGACCTTCATCCGCCGGCTCAAAGAGCGGTTCTCCGACCACCAGATTTGTGTGGTCTCTCAGGATGACTATTACCGCCCTCGGGAAGAACAACAGCAGGACCTCAAAGGCATATACAACTTCGACCTCCCGGAATCCATTGATGCAGCCGCTTTTGCCCGTGATATTGAGCGTCTGATTGATGGGCAGCCGGTAAAAAGGCAGGAGTACACTTTCAATAACGAGCTCGCGAGTCCCAAAATGCTGACCTTCAGCCCTGCCCCTATCCTCCTGGTGGAAGGCATCTTCATCTATCATTTTCATGAAATCCGCCGCCTGTTTGACATCCGCATCTTCCTGCATGCCAAAGAGAACCTCAAGGTCATCCGGCGCATCAAACGGGATCAGATCGAACGCAACTACCCCCTGGAGGACGTCCTCTACCGGTACGAGCACCACGTCCTGCCCACCTTTGAGAAGTACATTCAGCCTTACATGGATGAGGCAGACATCATCATCAATAACAACCTCCACTTCGACCGGGGGCTGGAGATGCTTACCGGCTACCTGCACCACTACCTCGACTTTGGCCGGGAGAAGTTCAACTTTAAGAAAGAGAAAACGAATAACAAACAATAATTGAGAATGAAGGCTCATTCATAGCCTATAGTTGCCCGGCCGCCAATTTAAGGCCGCCGGGCAAGTGTAAAAGTTCGAAAACATGGCAAAGCCTTTGCAAATCTAAAGTCTGGTCATATGCCTTACAATACCACTATCCGCTGTACGCCGCGGTGCCCACCGGGAGCCTGCGCGACCAGGTAAAACACCCCGGTTTGCTGAAGCAGTCCGGTCACCATGGCCCTGTTCGATTGAATCGTCAACGTCTTGATCAGCCGCCCCTGACTGTCGAATACCTGAATGCTGCCGCCAAGGAACGGATCGCCAACCTCATATTCAAACCGGCCAGATGTCGGGTTGGGGAAAACGCTGAAAGCTGGCAAAGCCTGTTGTACTTCCGTATCCACCACCAAATCCGGGCTAATGACTGTATGTATGGCATCATCGCTGAGGTTTTGATCGCCGGAAGCGGTCAGCGTAGCGACAACGGTGTTAAACGCACCGGGGGTAAAACCAGACACTTCCGTAAAGGTGTGCAGGTAAGTTTCTCCGGGTGCAATAGTTGCGGCGATAGTCTCCTCAAAAACGAAATCGCCATTAATAAAATAGGCCAGCGTGGGGTTCTGCATATCCTGCGAGCCTGTATTTTCAACCGTAAAGGTAATGCCCTCGAAAACCGGGTTGGCGGGGTTACCATTGGTCGCTATTTGCAGGCCCGTTGCGCGCAGGTTATTAAAGGCACTGAGGCGCACATCGCTTTGCTCCACGAGATAGGCGTAAATCCGGTAGTGGGGCTCGGTATGAGAACTGCCGTTGTAGCCGGTATTCAGAAAGTTGGTGTAATCCTCCAGTACATAATCAAGGGAAAGCGGCGCTCCCGGCGTAGCCAGGTCCGTAAGATTGACCGTAAAAGGTATGACCTCCTGCCCGGGGCACCACCCGGCACGGGAGAACAGCCAGGTCCCCAGCTGATTGGCGCAGGTATTCTGGGCACAATCGGTCTTCCAGAGATGGTGAGGCGCCACTAACGCTCCATCTGCCCAGAGAGAGTGAGTCCGGTTGGAAAACTCGGCTGCATTATCGGTATTGCCCTGACCGTGCCCGGAGATGGTCATACGGAGGTGTGTGGATTGTGCCATCGGGGATACTTCCACCTCCTGCTCAGGCAAGTCATAACTGATCGCAGGGTCTCCGTACACGAGGTTGGAGGTTTCCCACAGGCGGTTGATGCGCTGGTACGAAGGGGTTTCCGCTTTTACGAATTCTAAGTCTGCATTCAGCAGCCACCCGGAAGCCCCCCAAACCTGTATAAAAGACCGGAATGTAATCGGGCCGCCCATGACCGATTTAAAATCCGTCACATCAATCGTCCAGGGGCCACAGGCGATGCCAAATGGGGTAATATATCTTGCAATCTCGAAGGAGCCCTGAGGCGTATCGATGAAAATACTGGCAGGCTGATCCCAGGGGTCACAGCCGGTACCCGGGCAATCCACGGAGAAGTGCAGCAACAACTGCTCGTAGTCTTCCATATTGGCCGGCAGGATAATTTCACGGGACTGCGTCTGCCCTGCTGCACCAAAATTGTGCTGCCGGGCATCAAAAACCGTCACGACCGTTCCTCCATCCGGCCGCTCGTAATTAATCGTAGCAGCATCATTCGTTGCATTGTCATCCTCGGCGTAGCTGATCTGAACAGTAACTTCGTTGTTGTCATTATCGGTAAAATCGTAGGGGGCATCAAAAACGAAGGGCTCAGTTTCGCCCGCTGCGAGGCTACCTTCATACGTTTGCTCCAACGCTATCTCCCCATTAACCAATAGCTGCACGGCGAATCCGGAAACGGGGTCCACGCCAAAGTTCCGGATCGTACCGCCTACCTTTACCGGCCGCTCATAGATACTGAGGACATCAGGATTGGTAATGGCCGTTACGCCTACGTCTGTAGCTGCCAGTACGAAACCCTCCACCCAGGCGTCATCGCCCAGGCCGCCTGCAAAGCTTGCATCACAACCCAAAAGGTTGGCCGTGGTGGTGCCAGCCCCTTCGTTCATAGGCAGGTAAGCCGTGAGCCCGGGCTCATTGCCGGTGAGTGGTGTTGCCATCATTTGATTAAGCTCCTGACTGTTCCGGGCCAGGTTCCAAATCCGGACTTCATCAATAATCCCGGGCCAGCCTCTGCCCGGAAACCCGGAAGATTCACCGATGGTCACAGGCGAAGTACCCACAACGGGCGTCCCGGCATAGGTTTGGCTGCCTTCCGGCACCCCATTAATGTACACTGTAATAGTCCCGTCCGCAACCACCGCCGCCACGTGGTACCACTGATTGGTATTCATAATGGTCGTGGTTTGTGCGGACTGCCACCCGGCGGTGGTCCCCATCACAAAATCCAGGGTGCCGTTATTGCCCGCCCGGAGTGCGAAGCCTGTGCCGGCAGCTCCATCTTTAGTGACAATAGAGCCCTGCCAGGCTGCAGGTTTCCATTCTGCCGCGTTGACCCAGGCTTCCACGGTGAAGGCTTCTGCAATTTGGAGTTCCGGGGCATCGCAAAGAACGAGGTGATTGCTTAGGCCATCGAACTGTAGCCCATAGTTTTGGCTCCATGCCCGTGCAGACGAAAGTAGGAGCAGAAAAAAAAGAAATAGATGCTTCATTGTTAAATTAGCTTTAAGACTAAGACTATGTTTGGAGCTTACTCCTATTGCAAACCAAGGACTTATGAATCCCGGTCAAACCGGGACGTCATCTTTTTTAGCTTATTTGACCCTGACGATAAATGTCTGGATGCAAACACCCGCCAAACGCGCTAAAAAAGATTTAGCCAGAACCACAATTCCTTGATCTTCATGACGAACCCGCTCCAAACATAGTCTAAAGAATGTAGTTGTCGGCTTGGCTTAAGGTACCAATAAGATAAACTGCGTTTCGTAAGGTGCCATACGGCAGGTGCTGATTGCTTCTTTTGTTGTTTCGCCCAGCACATTGGCCTCAAAGGCACCCCCCATGCCCGTTTGGGACAGGATACGTGTCAGGTCCAGGACTGCCGGAAGCCCGTCCGTTTCTCTAAGATGCAGCAACACAGCATTACGATCAGGCAGGGGGCGGGCACTCACAAGCAGCAGATTGGGAAGTTCGAGATCCAGCAGGGATTGCATCACAGGAGGACTGCCCGTTTTGTTAAATGCTGGTGGAACGACCCGCCCAAGCATAGGCACTTTATTGCCCCAACCAAAGCGGGTAGCAGCTGCTTTCGAGGTGTCCGGTACCGAAGTGAGGCAATATTGCCATTTCATTTCCCCTTCCTGGCTTGCCCGGAAATTGGTCGTCCAGTAGTTGTTCAGTACCCAGGAGTAAAGGTGGGGCAGCTCTGGCTCATGCTTGTAGTAAAACCGGCCGGTATTGATAGCGCCCACCTGTACCAGGGGAGCATCCACTGAGCTCCATAAAACCTGTGCCTCTTTGTTCTGTACTGCTGCGAAGGTTTGTACGGTGTTCCAATCCGAGGCCGTTCCCTCCAGCTGATTAATACCAGGATAAACGATGCCGCCCTGAACATCAAAGGCCAGCTGATCCGCTTCGCTCATGCCAAATGGGAAAGCGACGTAAACCGCTTCCGGCTCCGTTACCGGCAATTTGACCATACTGTAAGCCAGTTCTATTTTTTTAGCGCTATGATAAAGCCTGATTTCCAGGGTTACGCCCCGGGCATCTGCACACTCCGGGATTTCCCCGTGAATGACCATGCGCTTCCAGAGTGGTGTTGTTTCCACTTTAGCGATTTCGACCTCAGACAAGCGGCTGATTTCCTTTTTTAGCGGGACGTAAACGGTATCCCGGTTGTTATTGGTCAGGCGTTCCATGTCGGCACGGTTGGCGAGGCGTTCGTAGAGGAATGCCCCGAGTGGCACATCAGCAGTCTGATCGATTAACTCCTTGCCCAACTGTTTGTCAAAAAGGCTAACGATGCCTCCTTGTCCTGCATCTACGGTCAGCCGGTAGTAGTCGTTTTCAAGGGTATTGCCAGAAGCGGCTTCCGGTCTGCCGACAGGCACGACCCCTTGCTCCTGCACAATAATACGCAGGGTCGTGTACCCCAAAGGAGGCACCTTCTGAACCCAAAGATTCCAGGTACTGCCGTCTGCTCTGCTTGATACAAGCCCCGCAGGCACCACCCTGCCCTCAGGGTCAAGAATGGTAAATGCCCGGTTGGGCGGCAGCAATTCATGATCGATGTAGACTTCCACCAGCCCGGCACGCGCCCAGTTGAGGGTATTGAATACCGCAATCGTCGGCACACCAGCCTTGGGGATATGCTGCTGCATCAGCCCGAGCGCCTTTTCCTGAATCAGTCTGGCTTCCTTGAAAGCGGTCCAGGCATAGGCGGACTTTTGCCCCCACTGCACAATTGAGTTTTCGCTCAGAGGGTCGGTGATACTTTCAGCAGCCCCGAAGGTATGCTCGTCGTAGAAAAATAACTCATCAAAAGCACGCAGCATATCGCGGTCCATATCCTTGGGCATAGGCGTCCCCATGAGGCGGGCCATGGACAACAAACCGGTATTGGCTATCATATCTGCATGAGCACGGCGCGCCGCTTTGGTCTCATTGAAAGCGGAGCCAAAGCCATCCGTCCACCAATCAGGCCAGGCGGTTTTTTTAACAGGCAGGGTACCGCTTTCGTTTTCTTCCAGATAGACCATAAACGCACTCGCCAGGGAAAGCCGGAGTTTTGGCCACTCGTATTTATCATTCCATTCCTTCACGATGTCGCAAGCCATGGTAGAGGGAGGGGAATTATCTGTCAAATAGCCCGAAAACTGAAAAGCTGTACGGTCATAGGGATAGCCTTTTTCCTCCAGCTTCTTCAGGTAGCCGGATAGGTTCGCCCGGAACTGATCGATTGCTCCGGAGGTCAGGCTCAGGGCATTGCCGTGCATATAGTGCTCACTACGGTAAGCCAGCAGGCGGTTGCCGGCCTCTGATTCCCACCAAAAGGACGTAGGTTTATCGAAGGGGATCCTGGCGCGGTGCCCGTGCTGCCCCATCGTAAGGTATTTCACACCGGTGCCTTCAAAAAGATCAATCATGGCCCATCCAATGCCATTGACGTCATTCTGCATGGCAGCTGTCACATCAATGCCTTTGGCCTTAAATGCCTTCAGGGTTTGCAACTGAATGGCGAGGGCCGTTTCGTCGATGATTTCGGAAAAGTTAAAAAACATGCCCGTTACTTCAATCCGGCCTTCCTTTATACGCGCAAGGAGGCGGTCGATTTGTTCCTGCGGCCGGCTTTTAAGGTATTCCCGAACCGTCCATGCGGCTTCACAGGTCCAACGGAACTTTGCATCGTCCGGATAATCATCCGTCTGATCGCAGTAGTCGAGTGCATAGTCAATGAACCGCAGGTGCTCGGCCAGAATCTCCGTCTGAGAGCGGGTGTAGCCGATATCGGTATGGCTGTGCTGTACCAGGTCGACAACCCATTTTTTGACCGGCCCGACTTCAACTTTTAACGGGCTCTGTGTTTCCCCGATGGTGATATCCATTGCTAACTCCCCCGCCTTTTCAGCTACTGGAACCAGGAAGTCGACCTCATTGAACCCGGTATTCACCGCAAAATGTTGCGCTTTCACCCCTTTTGCGGCAACACGTACTTCGGAAGGCCCTCCCAGGTGGATGAACTCCAGCCGGACGGTATGGAAATGCAGCCCGTCCTGTTTGGTAACGGTATTGAGCTGAAAGGCTTTAACCTCTTCCTGAAGCGCCCGCTGAAAAACCATAAACCACTCGTAGCTCTCATTATCCACCCCATCCACCTTCAGCCGGACAGCCTTGCCCGGGGTAAAATAAGATGCTGGGAGAAGCAGGGTTGCTGTCCCCATTTCGTCCTTGTTGAGGTCTATCATAGACCGGTTGAAGGTCAGTGCCACCCCGTTTTCACCGGTAAAGGCCCGCGTCACTTCCTTCCCATCCGGTGTGGTAAAGGTAAGCACCTTTTGGCCCTCCACGTAAAGGTCAAAAGACTGGGAAGGCTGCTTTGCGCCTATGCCGTACGCCCAAATGAAGGTGGCTGATTTTTCGGCATAAGAGGCAGGCACCACTTCAGTAACCCAGGAAATAGGCTCTGAATCGGCACGAGCGCGGACCAGCAGGCTCTTTTCATTGTAGGAAAATGGCGAATGGTAAGCAAAAGCCTGCCCCCCAAGGGCTTTGCCAAAACCCGCGAAGTGGGAGCGTTGAGCTGCCAGCCCTTGCCAGAGCGCCACACAAAAAAGAACGGAAAAGAAGACTTTCCATTTCATGCCGATTCGCTTTGCAGTGCGCTCATCAAGATGCAGAATATTGGATCTCTGATGCTTTTCCATAAGGGTATAATGATTTACTAAATCGGTTTAGTTAATAAAGTTAAAATATCGCTACAGCAGATCGCATTTCTTACAGGCCCCTCATTGTCCGTGAAATTGCAAACCCGGCTTTGTTGCCGGTTTCCCTCAATAGCCTAATCCTCCAAACTCAGCCGGAAGGTCTCGATGGCATATTTTCCCAGTTTCAACCCGGGCCCGGTGGGTTGTGGATACTCTTCAATTATATTCGTGCGCTCAAACGCCCCAATTTTAAAAAAGGAGCCGACACGGGTGTCTGTAGCAGTGCCTTCCAACTCATACATCCGTAAAATGACGTGATCAGAGTCTTCTGCCCTTTTAATGGCCGAGACCATGACATTTTCCGCATCAACGGAAAAGAAGCTCAGCTTTTCAGGCAGGCTTGCGCGGACTGACCGGTCAGGGTAAATGATGGGTTGCAACGGTTCGTTCTTTTGCTTGGCAACCCGTTGGCCCTCAAGGCTGCCCGCCGGGCTGGAAGTCAGGACATGCTGGAAATCGTGGTGCCCGGCCTGGGAATACTCATTGCCTTCTCCGTGGCAGGAGACCCGGCTGGCCAAAAGCAGGTGCTGCAGCAGCGGCCGCCCTTTGTTTTGACCGGTAGGATCTATCCAGTCAGCTGCCGCCACGGAGGAGCTCAGCGTGACCGACACTTCTGCATCTGTTGCTGCTATCCAGTCGATAATAGCGCGTGGGTGTACGTCCTTGCAGAGTGGCGTGTAGCGCTCCCCGGCTGTTTTGATCTCATCTTTGCCTACCCGTACCCGGCCAAAGGGCACTTCATGGGACACCTCTGCACTATCCATTTTGAGCGGGAAGGCCGTTCTAAACTCACGAAATAACTCCCCGGACCAATTGCGGAGGGCGGTATCAAAGTACAGGCGTTTCAATTTGTGGTAGAGCGTTACTTCCTGCCGGACAACAGCGTGCCGGATTTGCTGCTCCAGCCGATACCGGGTATAGACCGGCCCGTTTTCTATCATTACCCAATCCGCCCTGTGCGTACTGACCTGATCGAAACCGGTCAGATCCGGCTGCTGAATGTCTCCAAATTCACCGGCTCCGTTGCCTACCGATTGCAGGGTAAAAACCTCTCCAGGCTTAAATTGGGCACTATCGAACAGATCGCGGCCCAGCGCTTTGTCCTGCACCTGCTGAATGCCGCCCGGCCCAAAATCCACCCGGTAAAAGGCATTTTCGTAGACGGATGTGGAGGCAGATTGGGGCATATCGCCCACCGCAGGCTTTTTATCGCGGAGGTAATACGTGGCGTAGCCTACTGCCGGGACTGCTTCGGCAATAAAAGTAAGATCAGCGCTTTTGAGGCTGCCATCTTCGTGATAGGCCTCATTGCAGGTTTGAACGGCCACCTCCTGCCCATCAGCGGAGAAGACCGCGACTTGCCTGAACTGCCCTTTTACAAATTGGATGTTAACCGTGACCGGATCGGTGCGGGACCAGGAAAGGCTGTTGAACAGAACGAGCGGCATGTCCTGTCTCTGCCGGGTTTGGATGTGGCGGGCGATAAATGCCGTGCTCTCCCGGAGCAGCCCCTCCCCCATCACTCTGGATTTCACCAGGTTCTCCTTAAAAAGGTTATCGGTAATATCGCCATCGTGGCCGCCCCAGCCATGATCGGGGTAAATTTTGGCCTGCCAGGCTTCGTCAAACGGACCATAGGGGTACGGCATCTGCTCCGGGCTTAACAGGTTGGCGATGGTGTAGAATTTTTCCGCTGCCGGAAGTAACTTCGAAGCTTCCCGGCTGGCTGTAAGCGCCTCCCGGTGGCCCGGGCCATGAATGTAAACCCATACGTTGGGGCGCTCGCCCATAATGGTATCCACCTTAGTGGCCATCTGCGCCGCCCGGGGCATAAATTCATCCATTGTCATCAGCTCCATCTCGGGCAGGTACACCGGCTGGGCCAGGCCGTCCGCCCGCTTCAGGGAATCGAAGCCATTCCAGGTGTTAATCAGGTCGGTATAATCGATGGCCGGCAGCATGTCCTGGCTGGACAGCAGGGGCGCTTGCACCGCACTGCCTACGAACCGGTCTGCCCAATACCGGATCTGCGATGCCCCGTACTTCAGTTGCTGGTCCATGCTTTTGGACAGGTAGAGCAGGTCATTGCCGTAGTGCCCGGGAGAGTAGGTAAAAACCGAGCTGCCATCCGGGCTCGCCCAATGAAACATTCCTTTCGCATGACGGCTGATGACCATGTAGTCTACTCCCGCCTTTTTGAGAATCTGCGGTGTTTGCAGGGACTTGCCTGGCACATCCACATTCCAATAGACTTTGGAGTCATACCCCCCAAAGGTCTTTTTCACCCATTTTTTGCCGAGGTAGAGCTGCCGGACCTGGTCTTCGGCATCGTACATGTCTTCGTAGGGGCAATTGTAAGTGGCGCCAACGGAAATCAGCTTCCGGTTCAGGAGGGTAGCCAGTTTTTCTTTGGATTCCGGGTGGCGCTCCAGGTACTCGCGCAACATCAGCCCGTCTTCGATATCAAAACCATAGTCTTCCCGGACGAAGGCATCCCGGAGGACCGGCGTCAGCAAGAGCGTGTCCCGCAGGATGATGCACACTTCCGGGCGATCTACCCAGGCGATGTCCTGATGGCTGGAATTCATCAGGGACACCTGCCCTTTTTCGTACTTACGGTCAAAAAAGTCGCTGTAGACTTCAAAGAACTCCGGACGGTAGAGTTTGGCCAGAGTTACCCTCCACCCCTGCTGATAGTAGGCCTTGTGGTGATGAACGAAATTGCCCTTTAGGTCGGTAGCGGTCATCGTTCCGTCCTGATGCTCAAACCGAAGCGCCATTTCTATATCTCCGCAAGTGACAGAGAAGCTGTGCTTTGGCGGCTTTATAGCAAACGCAGCGCTTGAGAAATTACCTATAGGCTTCAAAACGTTGGTAGCACTCCGTTTTCCATCGCTGACCAGGTAAACAGGCTTACCGGCAAAGTGGGCAGGAGCATCCACGAAAAGCTGGCCGTCCCGTTCTCTGATATCGAAGGCCGCCTCGCTTTCAACAGACCGGCGCAGGCGTTCCACCACATCATCCGCTTTAAAAATCATGAACCAGGCATTGGCATACTTGCAGTGCCCGACAAAACGAAGGCGGGCTTTTTCCCCTTTAGCCAATAAGCCGGCCGGGACCGTTAGCCGGAACAGGCCGAGCCCATCGCCATTAGCATCCCGGCGGATCAGGAGGAATTCAGCCTGAGCCTGATCGGGGTTTTCAGAAACCCTCAGCGTACCCTCCTCATTGGCCTGAAAGGTCAGCAGCCGGGTTCCATTGAGGTAGACATCGAATGGATGCCGCTGATTGAGGTCGATATCGCTCAAAAAGGCAAAAGTGGCTGTTTCCGGCTTGAAATCTGCCGGGACCGTGCCGGTCAGGAGTTCAAACCCCATTTCACCTGTAGTAGCCCGGGCAATCATGGAAACGGTAACGTCCTCCCGTAGCGAAGGATAAGTGAAGAACTCAGCGCCGGAGAGCATTTCGCTATAGCCTTCCAGGTCGTGCCGACAGCGCTGATACAACTGATAGTTGACATTCAATTCCTGAAGGTGCCCCTGCCCATTGCCCCCGTGGTAGAAGGCTGATGCCGGAGCGTGCCCATCACTTGCCCAGGCTGTGGCCAGCCCACACAGGAAAAAGCAGATATTGTAAAAGGTATGAAATGAGTTGTACTTGATCATACGAATACTAATTTGAGCAGCCCCACTGAATCCAGCGCTTATGCCCCGCAGGATTTACGGATGAGAAGCTGGGTGGGCAGGACCCGCTGTTTGTCCATACCCGCCCCTTTACAGCCTATTTCATGCACCAGGATTTCCACTGCCAAACGCCCGATATCTTCCACCGGCTGCTGATTGGCAGTGATGGGCGGCTCTACCAGGTCAAACGCCCCAAGCTCATCAAAACTGATCAGGGCGACCTCCCCGGGCACCTCTACGCCCAGTGCCTTCAACGCTCTAAGACCCGAAGCAGCCAGGTAGTGGGTCGTAAAAACCAGCCCATCTACGGCCCGGGGCCCATGCAACATACTCCGGATAGCTTCCTTCATTTCTGATTCATACCCAAATGGAGAAAGTAATTTCACCGTTTCCGCACCGTCTTCCAGCCCGGCATCCCGAAGGGCCTTTTCGTAACCCAGCTGCCGCTGATGCATAGCTTCCAGCCCGCTTTCTATACTGACCAGCCCAATGCGCTGACGCCCCTGCTTCAACAAATGCCGGGTCATCTGCTCTGTGCCCCTTAGGTTATCGACAATCACATAATTGGTAGCCAGGCCCGGATAGTGGCGGTCGATCAGCACAAATGGGTACTTCGAACGGTTCAGTTCCTCAATATCTTCCTGATTCTTTTGGGTGGAAGCAATGATGAGCCCGTCCACCTGCCGGTTGAGCATGGAATAGATCAGCTGTTTCTCCGTCTCCGGGTCCTCGTTGGAACTGCTAAAGACTACGTTGTACCCCAGTGCTTTAGCCTTACGCTCTACGTAATGCGCAATGGTGGCGTAAAAGATATCCGAGATATTGGGCACAATCAGCCCGATCGTCTCACTTTTGCCAAGGCTTAGCCCCCTCGCCATTTGGTTGGGCTGATAGTGATGCGCCCGGGCATAGGCCCAGACCCGTTTCTGCGTTGCCTTGCTGATCTTGTTTTCATCCCCTTTGTTGTTGAGCACCATGGATACGGCGGTCTTGGAGAGGTTCAACGCTTCAGCTATATCTTTGAGGAAGATTTTTTTCATATTAACTAAACCGGTTTAGTCATCTGATAAAAGTAGTCAAACTTCTCTTGTTTTCAAAACGCGGATTCAATTTTGTCTATTAAGCGAATTACCCGGTTCACTAACGCAACTGCCCCACCTTGAACGTCCATACATAAGAGGCGGGTGGATTAGCTTGCAATGCCTTGGGCAGGCTCACGGTAAAACCTTCACCTTCGGGGCTCCAGTCCAGGGGCTTATCGTGCCCAAGGAGCGTCACCGTGCTGCCCGGTGCGGGCTGATGAGCAGGCAAGGTAATGCGGGCAGGCATGCGCTGCTCGCTGGCTGCAGCCAGGTAAAAGAAGTAGGCGTTTCCATTATCCTGCTGTGTCATGCAGATATTACCAGACTTGTAAGGCGGTAAAGGGCGGCTGTTGTAGATACCTTCCCCGTTTACGTCCATCCATGCGCCGAATTCTTCTAACAGTTGGTAAGCGCCTTCCTGCCATTCCCCTTCCGGCGATGGGGCGATGTTGAGGAGGAGATTGCCACCTTTGGCCACAATATCCACGAGCATCTGAATGCCTTCCCGGCCGCTCATATAGGTGGCATCTGGAGTATAGGACCAGCCGCCGCCGGAAATGATACAGGACTCCCAGGGATAGGGCAGTTCTTTTTCCGGCACGCGGTTTTCGGGCGTGAGGTAGTTCTGGTTTTTGCCGTAAACGGCACGGTCCACGACAATGAGGCCCGGCTGCTTTTCGCGGGCTTTAGCCACCAGCTCGTCCATACGGATGTCCTGGGAAACGATGCGGTGTTTGATGAAACCGTTACTGCCTTTATTTTCGGAAAATTTGCCAGCGTAGTTTTCCTCCAGGTTATGCTGATCGCGCTTTTTCACCCAGCCCCCATCAAGCCAGATGATGTCTACGGCTCCGTAATCGGTGAGCAGTTCCAGCAGCTGATTGTGCGTGAACTGAACGAAGGTTTCCCATTTTTCCGGGTAGAGGGCGGGATCGTAATTCACGTTGCGGTCGAACGGTGGCCAGTAGGGGTCCCAGTAAGCTTCGTGGTGCCAGTCAGGCTTGGAAAAGTAGGTGCCCACCCAAAGGTCCTCCGCCCGAAAAGCCTCAAAAATTTCCTTAGTGATGTTGGCTTTGGGGTGGCTGCTGAATGCGCAGCCTTCGTCCGTGACTTTATAATCGGTATATTTTGAATCAAACATAGAAAAACCATCGTGATGCTTGGTCGTAAAGATCATATAGCGCATGCCCGCATCCTTGGCAGCCTCTGCCCACTTCGCCGGATTGAATTTTACCGGATTGAAAGTTTCCTTCAGGCCTTCATATTCCTTTTTGTAGTCCATGTAATTATCCGCATGGCTGCCCTTGGTGCGTTCACACCAGCCATAATCTTCCGGGCAGATGGACCAGGATTCCACAATGCCCCATTGGCTGTAGGGGCCCCAGTGCATCAGCAGGCCAAACTTGATGTCCTGCCACTGCTCCAGCTTTTGCAGGACTAGGGGGTCGGTTTCCGGCACATAGCGCCCATCTTCTAAAACCGCCTGACAGTAGGTTGCGGAAAGAGCAGAAAACAGGAAAAGGAAGAGGAGGAGTTTTTTCATTTTATTGCAGATTTGCAGGTAAAATATCTGGTATAACTTTAAAAGTCTATCAATCAGCAATCTAAGTTCAAAAAAATTTAAATTTCCGGTTGCCAGTTTTCTGATGGCTTTTTCGTGAAATGGCTGATTGCCCGAATACCCCACAAGGTAGGGACAAAAATACGGTCTATAAAAATGGCTTACCTGTGCCTAACTCATTTGCATGCGCTCCCCGGCACGGCTATCCACCCCCATTTTTTTAAGATAGCGAAAATGAGCGCGAATGGCTTCCCCTAAGGTAAGGTTTTTATAAGGGATGTTGTGCTTATGGCAGGCCTCCTCGATTATCCTGGAAATAGCCGGGTAGTGGATATGGCTGACGCTCGGAAAAAGGTGGTGGGCGGAGTGTGCATTGAATCCGCCAAAAATCAGATTGGCCCATGGGCTTTTGGCATGATAGTCAACGGAGGTGATTAATTGGTGGATGGCCCAGCTGTGCGGCAGGTACCCGTTGGCACCCAGGCTCTGAAAATGGGCCTCATCGGAAAAATGAGAACCGATCAAGCCAAATATGAAGGCATAGGAAAGACAGAAGTGCATCAAAATAAAGCCTGCCAATACCTGCCCGGGTGTATATCCGGAGTATTGTAGCGGCACGATCAGGGCCAGGTAAAGGTAGAGTGCCTTCAGGAGGAAAAAGGCCACGACTTCTGAACGGGGGTGACGGATGTTGCGGAGGTTGGCCAGCCTTTTTTTGTTCAGGATGTTGAAGTCCTTGTAAAAGACCCAGACCAGCGAATAAAACAGGTACAGGAATGGAGCGTACAAATGCTGGTACCGGTGGAAATCATATATGGGGCGGTTCGGAGACAGGCGTAAGACCCGGGTATCATCGATATCGGCATCGCAGCCATCCACATTGGGAAATAGATGGTGGGACTGCACATGCCGGAGCCCCCAAAGGTAAGCACTGGCACCAAGCGCATTGAAACTGAGGTAAAACAGGAGCTTATTGAGGCCTTTGTGCCCACTCAGGGCATTGTGCGCTCCATCGTGCCCGATGTTCAAACCGAACAGCAAGCTGGCAATACCCCAGCCTATCCAGCATAACCACCACCAGCTTACAGGCAGCCCGCCGGTGAGTATCAGGACGTACAGAAAAACGGATGCCAGCCCATAGATACTCCCCTTGAGCCACACTGCCCGGGTAGCATAGCCATCGTAACCGTTTTGCCTAAAATAGGCCCTGACTTTCTCGCGGACTTCATTGAAGAAAGCATCTTCATGGCTGCTCTCCTGAAACTTGATGGTTTTCATATTGCTCTTGACTTTTCTGATCCGTTTGGGAGCGTAGCGGAATGTGCCCCAAATCATATAAGTGCCGGAAATGAGACAACAGTGCTGCCCACCAGCTCATTTGTTTATGCGCGACGCCATAGGCTGCTGCCTTATCGATGATGAATTCCGATAGCATGACATAGTGCACATGGCATACGGTAGGGAACAAATGATGTGCGGCATGGGAATTAAAGCCCCCGAAGAAGAAATTCCAAACCCTGCTTTTAGGGTGGAAATCAACACAAGTCGCAATTTGGTGCTGCGCCCAGCTTCCCGGCAAATACCCCTTTTCATCACGCATGGGAAAATCCGCTTCCTGCGCGTGGTGGTTCATGATATTGGTTAGAAGAAAAAAGTAAGACATTACCACATGCAAGGCCAAAAAACCGATTAAGACCGTAGCCCAATGCAAGCCCATCCCAACCGGCAGGACAATCAGGTAGAAGAAATAAAATGCCTTTGCGGCAATCATGCCGAACACTTCCCCCGGTGGATGTTTGATATCCCGGAGATTAGCCAGGTCTTTCCGGAACAAGTAAGCCCAGTCCTTGATAAAAACCCAGTGCAGGGTGTAGAGTGCATACAGGAAAGGCCCATAGACGTGCTGCCACCGATGATGCCGGAGCAGCGGCCGGTTTGGCGAAAGCCGGATCAAGAAATTATTATCAATATCGATATCACAATGGTCCACATTTGGGAACGGGTGATGGGAATGCACATGCCGAAGCTTCCACAGATAGGCATCTGTCCCCAGTGGATTGAAGGTGAGGTAATACACCACTTTATTGAAAAGCTTCGAAGAAGTCAAGGCATCGTGGCAGGCATCATGCGAGATATTGAAGGCAATCAGCAGCCCCGATACCCCCATAGAGGCATACAACAGGATGGTTACGATGCTGGAAAAACCACCAAAAAGGATAAGCGCATAAGCCCCCCAGAAAAACGATAAGAAGAGCACCCCTTTGCCAAGCATTAAGATATTCGCATAGCGCCCGTTTTTTTGTTTGTCCAGCCAGGTCGACACCTCTTTCTGCAACGCCTGAAAAAAAGCATCGTCCCTATTATTGACCCTGAACTTAATCGTCTGCATAACCTGGAATTTAGGAGCAAAGTACCCTGTTTCCGGTACAAAGGCGCTGCTAAAAATCACTTTGCGCCGATTTAGTTCCGGTCTTAGACTTACTTGGTGAGCCACAAAGGCGAACCTTAGTAAGTCTTAAGGCGCTTTCGCAAGGCTACAGCGCCCAGGGACGGGATCTTAATCCTACTTCCCGGTTAAGCTTCGTGCCCAAAACGTACCCTGAGTACGCTGCGTTACACTTAGCGACTACGCTAAAACCGGGACTTCCGCTTCCTTTGCGAGACCGGTGGAGCGCTCCAGCTGGATTAACCAAATACAATTTATCATACTACGCTGAATCGGCTGCCCCAGGACAGAAACAGCGCCGATTTAGTCCCGGCCTTAGACTTACTTGGTGAGCCACAAAGGCGAACCTTAGTAAGTCTTGAACCGGGATCTTAATCCTACTCTGGACTGGATATGTGCTCTGACTAAACCGAAGAAATAACCAAGGCTAGTCCTTGTACGATCTTAATCCTACTCTGGACTGGATATGTGCTCTGACTGAAATGGTAAGTAAATTCTGGAACTAAGCCCTAAGCGATCTTAATCCTACTCTGGACTGGATATGTGCTCTGACGAGGTACATACAAAATTTATAATAGTATGTACTAACCGATCTTAATCCTACTCTGGACTGGATATGTGCTCTGACGGCATTTGGAATAGTTCATTCTATCGACCAAGCGCGAATCTTAATCCTACTCTGGACTGGATATGTGCTCTGACCAGGGTTCGACCCGTCTCTCCTCTACTGCAGCTCTATCTTAATCCTACTCTGGACTGGATATGTGCTCTGACCCGGGAATCCTTTCTGATTTTTCTGGGGCCATGAACGGATCTTAATCCTACTCTGGACTGGATATGTGCTCTGACACATCCACATATTTCTACATATACAGAGAATGCGAATAAATCTTAATCCTACTCTGGACTGGATATGTGCTCTGACAGAGTAAAGGGCAACCATTGGCATTTTCCAAGAGAATCTTAATCCTACTCTGGACTGGATATGTGCTCTGACGTGTTGGGATATGATCGACATATGTTGCCAACAATCGATCTTAATCCTACTCTGGACTGGATATGTGCTCTGACAGTGCGGTTGCACTCCAGAGACGTCAAGGTAAAGATCTTAATCCTACTCTGGACTGGATATGTGCTCTGACAGGAGCTTCGGCAGCTTGACCTCCAAGTCCGGAGGATTATCTTAATCCTACTCTGGACTGGATATGTGCTCTGACGGATCCAAACTCTTCGTCCATTGTTGACGAGGATTTATCTTAATCCTACTCTGGACTGGATATGTGCTCTGACACCTCGAAGCGGTATCGGCTCTACCAAATCCCGAAAATCTTAATCCTACTCTGGACTGGATATGTGCTCTGACCTTTCTGATTTTACTGGCACTATGAACGGCCAGGGCAATCTTAATCCTACTCTGGACTGGATATGTGCTCTGACCAGAAGGCCAAGTACGCCCGCCTGACCGATTCCTCTCATCTTAATCCTACTCTGGACTGGATATGTGCTCTGACCGGAGATTGCGTATGGCTCGTGCACTGAGTAACCTGATCTTAATCCTACTCTGGACTGGATATGTGCTCTGACAGCAACCCTTATAATTCATTAAAAATCAAACAGTTAATATCAAATAACTTGAAATTTTAACACTTTTTAACAGGGGTTTTTCGTTTGAGACCACTGCTTTTACTTAATAGAGTATTACCGAACAGGACATACAACATCCTGCCGGAATACAAGCAATATACGTAAATTCAGGCGGATTCGTTCCGGTGTTGATGGATATTTTTATTGCCTTGCACAGCCCCTCTCCTCTCCTACCTTAAAATCGCCACCTCTACTTTGGCTTAAAGTCAAAGAGGTCTGAACTGATGTCAGACCTCCCTAACAGAAAACAAAAAACAATGATAATAAGGTCGATATTCTTAGGGCAGAGCACCATGCCAGCAAAGCTCGCCTTGAGCTTGGTTCATAGCAATTACGTAACCGTTCTTACCGAAAAGCAGAATAGATAATTATTACCTTGAAATTGGAGCAGACAATTGACAGGACTTTAGTCAGGAAGGTACCACTTCCAATTTCTACGTATGGTGCAAGTGCATATATGCATATTTGGATATCATACAGCCAGGGGTCAAATTATAGAGGAGCGTGGAAGTCAATTCAAAAAATTACAGAAATCAAGAATAAATTATAAAATCAATGAATCTCCTCAAATATAACACATTACGGAAATAATGTCAAGCATTATTCTAAAATTAAACCAAAAAACAAAACTAAATATCGCTGGACACTTGATTTAAACCCGATTTTAGGCTAAATTCACACTGTACCATTATTGATACCTCGAAAAATGAAGAAAATAGCACTAGAAGCAGCGGTATTCAAAGTATTGCACGATGAGGTGGTCAGGAAGTTTAAAGCAGATAATCCTGGTTATGCAGAGCCTGAATACCAATTGTATGGATATAATCAGGAAAAAGCTGCCGTTAACAGCATCCGGAAAGCTATTCTGAATAAGTACGAGGTGGAAGGTAAAAAGCTCCCTAAAGAGCTGGAAAATTATAATGGTAAATACCTGAGAGATGCCCTCAAAGTTAAGTTAGCCAAGTCCGGGCAAACATTCATCGAGGTCAGGGCTTCCTATCTGTATTCTTATTTATTTTATTTAGAAACCAATTTAGCGGAGTTTGTTGAAAAGGCAGCCAGCAAAAACCAAATTTCCAGAGAAGACCTCGTTGCGCAGAGAAGGCTGATGCAGCTTCCCAATCAACCACAGTCATCTCACAATCAGGGGCCTAATGCAGCCTTCCATTGTTATTATTACTCAAAGATCAACAGGACCGTTAATTGGTTTACCCTGCGGATTGAAGGGCAAAAGGCCTTTATCAACAATGCAATATCTGGCAAGCGCTATGAAGGCGCTATTGACCAGTACAAAGAGAATAAATGCAATCAGTCGATTACGCTGTTTTCTGAAAAATCAGAAAATATTAAAGTGGAAGTCCATGTTGTGCTTAGTGGACAAAAGCCCATTCATCATCGGTGGTTTTCAACGGGCTATATGTCTATGGTCTCCGATATTGAATACTATTCCGGTGTCTTGATTGCGGAGCATTTTATTGCTCGCGACGCACTCAGGAAGATGGAAGAAGCCTCCCCCGGACCTGAAACACACTCGTATACATTAAGTCATTTCTGGAAAGACCTGGAAGCAAAAGAAATGCAGCTCCTTTCTGCCAATGAGCTAAATACTATATTCACCTCTCATTTCTTTTCACCTTCCGATAAAGTGCTCCTTGAGCAACTCTGGGAGAGTAAAAACCAGCAGAATAGCTCTCCCGCTAAGATCGCCAGGTGGATAAGTAACCAAAAACTGATTAACTATAATTTTTTCCTCGAGCAAAAAGCGATCACTGTTCCGCATACTAACCTGAGCTCCTACTTCGAGCTAATTGCGGAGATGAAAAAGAACCGGCCAGACTTCCAGAGTAATCAGCAGCTAAGGATTGCGCTGGAGGGAAAATATTTTATGTTTACCACCTACAGAGAGCATGAAGACTCAAAAGGCATTGAACAAATGACGGTGGAGCTCACCAAAGAAGGGAAATTCAACTGCGAAAGCCCTGACAAGGGTAAATTTCACGGCATATATCACATATATCAGCAACGCATACTTCAAGTCCATCTTAAAAAGGTAGACGGCCCATCAAATTATAACCTGGTTTTCGAAATCCCAAGAGACTTAAACCAAAACAGCAGGAAACCAATAATGCTATGGGGAATTGGCTCCGGCTTGAGCAAAGATATGCTGCCCCGGGGTGATAAGTTACTGCTATGCCGCAAGCACAGCAACAACCTTCAATTTATGCCTGTTTATTATGACCTCCAAAATCAAAAAAACGCACCTGCTTTACTGGACGAACACTATCCGGGGTTTCACACTTTTTTCTCTTTGAATGCCAGAGACAATTATCTTCAGGGATCAAACATCCTCTTCAGCTACCTCGTCAATTTACCAGTGCCTGACGACATGAATGAAGTGGCAGGCGATTATGTATATTACCGTATGAATTTCGATAAATCTGCTTTAAAAAAATATACTTTCTCGGTAAAACAGAACGGCGTGGTACAGCTTAGCCGGCATAATGCGCAAATGAAAGGGCATGCTTTTAAGTATGGCCAACGTGTTTTCCTGTTTTTCCATGGCAACAGCGGTTACGGAATTGATGGCTTTCTGATCATGAACACCCTGCATGATGCCAGGGAATTCACCCAAGGCATGCTTACCTCATTTAGCCAGGCAGATGAGCCTTTTTCTGATTTGCTGGTCATTCAGCGGGTCAGACAACAGGAATCTGACAAACCCAGATATCAAACCATCAATCTCAATGCTGATGCCTCTCCCCAGGTTCGGGGATATTTGAAAGATAAAGGCTTTCAGATTGCGCTAAAGCTGTTGAAAAGTAAACCGACCACCATCTTTCAAACCCAAAAGGGCGCTTCTTTCCTCAGAGATCCATTCACCACTCAAAGCAGGGAGGAGCTTGACCGACAGCTTCTCAACCGGCTATCTGGCGAACTTGTGATGCGCTTTCTCACAGAAGACCACGAGGCATTCGTATTAACGATCAAACAAGCAAAAACTAAACTTAGCCTGGATATTGACCAATTGGCTCTTCATTTATTTGATCGTTACCGAAAGCTCACCCCTGACCAGCGAAAAGAAATCAAAAACTGGATTGAGAAAGCATGCGAGCGTACCACACAAAGTTCTGGCGGCACACCCGCAGCTATCATATGAATGTTACTTCTTGCTAAACTGTGCCGCATTCGGGGCAGGCATTTCGTTGCTTTCTTCACACCCTGGCACCACACGTTTAGAATCAAAAATGTACCGGGAAGCACAATTGAAACGGATGTGATCGTAGGGATGGGTATTACTCAAAGGCTCCAGAAAAAAATAGCTTTGATTGTCGTTAAATGTCCTGTCAAGCCGGCTAAAAAACTGAAGCGCGCCCTCAGGGTCAAACCCGGCTTCATTCATAAAATACAGGGCAGAGCGGTCTGCTATAAGCTCATGATACTGATTGATGCTTGTCAAAGCACTTTCGGTAGTATTAGAAAGCAATGTTCCAATTTCACTGTACCCTAACACGCTTCGCAGCTCTCCCCTCAGGGCTAATCGGCGGTCAGGCAGCATATTTTCAATATGTGCCAGTTCGTGCGACAAAATGAAGGCCAATTCATCTTCTGTCTCTACAAACTCCAGCATAGCCGTGGTAATAAAAACTTTGCCGTGAGCTGTAACCCATGCGTTGATTAAACCGGGCTGCTTTTGATGCCGGATTACGAAAATTTCATAGTCTACATCTGTACGGAGCGTATGCCGGACCAGGGTCTTAAATATCCGGTTTACACGGCGGTATGTGTTTCCCCTCACCGTACTCACGCTTTGCATTGTGCGGTTAAACTGCTCCTGTCCAAGCGCCTCCAGGGTATCGTAGGGAATCCCCAAAGCCTCTGGCTCCAGGTGCTTTTCCAGTTTTTGTGCCAGACGGTGAACCCAGAGGTCGAGTTTGCCATTTTGGCAAGACTCCTCCCAAAATTGTTTGATGTGAGGCCCATCCGTGAATTCATAGTAATGGCATGGAGCCGGTTCTTTCTGAGCTGCCTCAAATTCACAACTGCCGGCAAACAGCAGTAGTATACTAACAAGTAAGTATCCATGATTCATTTGAAATAGTTTTTGGGCCTGCCGGGAAACAGAATCCGGCAGGTGATTCTACAATTAGGCATTAATAAATTCCGGAGATGCGCTATCATCAAATGACTCGGAAGCCATTACGTATTCTATATTCGTAGTGGTGTAGAGCTCTTCGGGAGGAGTAACTTGCACATGGTAGTGATAGTACCGCTCGCAATTTTGACGGGATACCAGAATTTTACGCTCTGCTCTGCGAATTTTACGCCCCAAATAGCCCATCCTGATGTAATATGCCGCCAGTGTCCAACCTGTATGCACCGCAATGCCAATAAACAGTTCAATAAAGCTGAGCCACCAGATCAAATGGACGGCTGGAGCGTATTCTGCTCCACTCTGATCCAGTC
Organism: Phaeodactylibacter xiamenensis; assembly: GCF_000759025.1. Lineage (GTDB taxonomy): Bacteria > Bacteroidota > Bacteroidia > Chitinophagales > Saprospiraceae > Phaeodactylibacter > Phaeodactylibacter xiamenensis. The sequence continues at coordinate 251,843 of NZ_JPOS01000084.1, forward strand.
CCATTTTGATGATATGGGAAAGAAAAGCCAGATATATAACAATACCGGCTATGCCCGCCAGGATGAAGCGCTTGTTTTCCAGCACACGGTGCCCAGGCTCCTCCTGCGACCAGTACAAGTTAGCTCTTCCAATAAGGATCCAGATATAGGCTGAAACGAAAAAGATCATTACAATAGGAAGCACGGACTGCAGTAGTGCTCTTAGCTCAAGGTTTTCGATTTGCAAACTATGCGCACTGTAAAGAATAGGGGAAATATTGACTCCAGCCATAATGGCGGCCGCCAGGTGGGCAGGGATAGCCAACAGCGAGGCTGCCTTTTTTCCTGAACTTTCCTCAAGTAGCTTCGTATACTTTTTCTTTAATTCCTCTTGCCTGGTATTCCAACGCCCAAGCTTTTGCTGTAGCCGCACCACGCGGATGGCATAGCTATCTGCTACCTTGATAAATTTGTTGCTCTTTAATCTGTTATAATTAATCATCAGTTGTTAGTTTATCGGAAGTGAAGAAATTTGTGTGCAACTTGACTTTCGGCTCCGGGACAATCCCTGGAAAAACCTTTTCCGAATCTATCTGCCTTTGCGCCCCCACCAGGTATACAGCGGTACCGTTAGGGAAGCGAAAGACCCCAAGGGAATCCGGACCTTCCTCAAGGTCATGATGCAAATCGCTGAGCACCACGATCTCAATATCTGCATCCGCGAACTCCGCCTGCCGGCTGATACTTTCTGCAAGGGATAAAGCTCCATTCAGGTCTGTCCAGGGGGCTGAACGAATATTCATATACTGATCAGTTAAGGCGTCAGAAAGCTCACTAAGCTCTGCTTCAAACCTGGCTTTGACCCTGTTATTATGGGCAGCAGCTTTCTTGCGCTGATAAATAGACAGCGAATGCAGGTCAATGGTATCAAGCCTCATGGGCTCAGTAACGAAGGGGTCCTGCCGGTAGCTGCTATCGCTCTGAACAGCGATGGCAGTAAACACAACCGGCTGCCGGGCTGCGCGCTGGCGAACGATTGCTTTTATGGCTTCCAGATCCGTATCAGCGTAATTGTACGACTCACTTTGATCGAATAACCACACTTGGAGCAACACAGAGGGCTCAGGGGGTACCGGTCGCTTACACATTGTCATACCAGCCCAGCTCAACAATATTAAGGTTAGATGTTTCATTTGTTACGTTTGTTTATAATAGATTTTGATGTTTACATTAGTATCAAAAAAAATCGCGGCTATTGCCAATAACAAAGATCTCATTCAATCTTCCCGCAAGGCCTAATTCATTGATTTTAAGTGACCTGACTTGCGTTGCAGTAGAATGAAAAAGGTAAAAAACCCAGCTACAACAGCGTAGACCATTGCCCGGCCATGCCTGCTGATTGGTAACGCAGCGATGGGAAGAAAAGCGGCAGCGATGTGATATGGATGAACAGTATATAGCTGTCGTGGAGTAAGGGCGAGGCCCTGATTGTCGGGATGCGATTGTTTGTAGCGGGCGAAGAGAGCGGCCGTTTCTTCCTGCTTGTGCAGACTCAACTGATAGTCCGTGCAGACCGCATCATGTTCTTGGCTGAGCTGATGATAAGCAAGGCGTTGATTGGAATAAAGCGCTAAAATGGAGTCTGCCGTTTTGCTAATTCGGTGTGTTTCCTTTTTCGATTCATGCAACTGCTTTCGGGTAGCAGAAAGGCTTTGTACCAAATCGCTGTTTTTCCGGGCTTCCGCCCGGTAGGCATCATCAAGGCGTTCTGCTTCTTCGAGACACTGCCCATGAACCTCTTTCATGGAGTCTGCATAAGATTTGTAGATTGCCAGATTGGACTTATAGCGAGCCATTTTGGCTTTTGTCTGTCTGTGGTTCTGCTCAGATTGGTACAACAGATAGCCAAATACCCCTCCGGTAATACTCAGTGTCAAAAGTACCGCAGCCCCTACTGTGAAGGGTAAAAGTTGTTGTTTTACACGGTACTTATGATAGTCCTCAAAAATCTCCTTAATTTCCGGTATCATAGGAAAATCGTTTTTGGGAAATGAAGAAATATGTCAAATTCAAAGCTCTAATCAAAACATTAACCTATGCACTCCTGCCATAAACAAATGGTCATGTTTTATTTTAATAACAGAGTGTAATTAAGTTTAGTTTAAAAACTTCAAAAAAAATTAATTGCTAATGTTTATATCCAAAAAAAGCAGCCTGAGATATTTTTTGTGAGTACATGAACTATAATCCTGCCTTTCTGGTTATAAACACGAATATATTTTTTGAGAACATGTAATCTTTTACTACCTTTGCTCTCGTCCTAGTCGGAAAATATATTATGTTTCGCGCCATTGTGCTAATACAAAACAAAATACCGCAACACTAAGCAGAGCAAACACAAAAACCACACTTGATGGTCTTTACTGTATTTTGTTCTGACTAGTGAGAGTGGCGCGTTGATGAAGGATAGAAATCAAAAAACAATGAATCAAAAGACTGGTATTATCTTGCTGAAGGTCAAACCTCCTATAAGTGAGGAATCTACTCAATCTAAAGCTATTGCATCATCAGATTATCATATAGTAAATGAAAAAGGTGCAATTGCTGTTATTGAATATCCGTTTGACGCGATTGAGAGAAGTAAGAAAGACCGTACTTTTGAATTAGTCTTAAAAGATGCGGCTAATCTTGCTGCCAGAAAACAGGCGACGTTAATTATTGATTCTAACGGTTACCTGGAAAGCTCTAAAGATGAGGTACTTCTTGAATACCTTAAAATCATCGAGCGGGAAAAAATTGATTTCAAAATTAAAGATCTTGACCACTTTAATAAGGAGTCGCTCAGCTTGTTCGTTAATATAATGGATCAAAGGTATGCCAATGCCAAGGCGCTGCGGGACGAAATGGCTAGTCAGCCGGGTGCAGCACCCAGCAACAGGCCGACACCTGAAGCGGGTATGAAAGCGCTCAAACTAAGCAGCTCTCAAATGAAAAGTGCGCTCAGACGAAAACAGGCTGCAGATCTAGACCCCAGGAATATCCTTGCCAGGAAGGAAATCGTCCGCCTTAAAAAGCTTGGAAAACAGCTAGGTGTTCGGATGACCGATTACGCTATTTCGAAAAAACTTACCGATAAGGAGATAAAAACCCGAAACAACAATCCCTTTAGAGCCAATGAGATTAGCAGGCAAATCAAAGCTTTTGAAGACTTAGAGGCTGGCTTCAAAGAGAATAATAAATTAAAAAGAAAGGTTTCTTCTTCCATTACAGAAGTACTCAGCACCAATGCTGAACCTGAAATTGCACCAAAAGCAAATAGTGCCAAAGCACCAAAGCCATCAATCGAATCAGTAAAGACTACGGTGCCCATATCTCTTAACAACCGTAATCTAAATGTAACGGAGTCGCTTGTGTTATCTTTCAGGTCTGAACTGCTTACGGATGTAGTTTTGCGTATATATGATAACAAGGAAGAGCTCCTCCATGAGGTCGATATTCCCTCCGGAACATCAGAAGAGTCTTACAGCATCATCGAAGATATTCCGCTTCGTCCGGGATTATATTACGCAAGCCTTTCTGAGCAAAGTACCAATGGGGCAAATGAAGAAATCCGGTACAAACCAGTTTGGTTCTCCTTAACGGTGCGCAAAGATGTCATTGCTCCCCTTTCTGATTCGGATTCCAAATTTTCTGCATCTGATTTCCAATAAAAGAATAGGACGCCCAGATAGCCGGATGGCTGTCTGAGGTGCCACTTTTCAGGCATTGGCGTTGTATGTTCACCAAGGCGTCCAGAAAATTGTCCCCCTCCAGCAAACGTTTTATGACCCTCGAGCTAAACTGTAATATTTCTTCAGCACCCATTTTGTACTGAGAATAATAAATGTTTCTGGCACCTGCCTTTAAAAAAGCTTGTACCAGTGAAACAGGTCCTTCTCCGTTACCGACTCCCCCATGCCCACCTTTACAGGCATTGATAATCACAAGTGTATTCGAATCGAGCGTAAGGTGCTGTATTTCTGCCTGACTCAACATATGCAACTGCCCGGTTCTGAGATTTTTTCTCAGTACCAGGCAAGGGGCATTGGCATATCCACCTTCACTGTAACTGTGCCCAAAAAAATGTAGTATTTGTATTGCACTTCCTTCGTTCTGTAAATTGCCTTTAATTTCCGCAGTACTATATGATAACAGCTCATGCTGCATTTTAGGAAAACGCAGTTGAAAAAGCCCTGCAATATATATGACTGCATCGATTTTGGCTTGGTTCAGTCTTTGCTCATCACTACCGAGCTCAATATTGGTGTACAACCCAGGTAGGCTATACAGTCTAAATGCATCTGCCAGGGTAGGCTCCTTTCCTCTTTTATCATTATGATTCCAGTAGAGCAATGCATTAGATAAATGGTAACTGATTTTATAGTTGTTTATCAAGTACGTTTGCACTGAAAACTTATTCTTGCCAGATGTATCAAACCGCTCCGACAAAAAGGGGAAAGGCACATAAAACAGCTCTTCATCAGGAATAATGTAAATTCGGTTCCCCAAAGCATGCCTGAGGGGAGCAATCAGTATTTTATAGAGTTGACTTGAGTATCCAATACATTTCACGTTCTTATCTTTCAGGCCGGCATACAACCCCTGCTCTATGTCCAGCCTGAAGATCTGATCGTCGAGCTCCTCCAGTTCATAACCGTTCAGTATTGCTGAACAGTCCAATATAGATTTCTTTAATTCAATCACCTCTTTGCTCCTATCCAGCAACTGGAAGAACTGAAGTGGTTCGCTTCCCCTGATGACCATAGCATAGAGCCCCTGCTCACCCAAAAAATAGCTCAAGACCGTTCCTTCCTCCTCCTCCTCTCTCAATTGGTTACGAATATCACCTAGTACGTCCTTAATTTTATGGTCGTTGGACCAATCGGAGTTCACCGTCTTCTTGTTTATTTTCAATAGCAGAGTGATCTTATCCTGCTCATCTTCTAAGGTGTATTTCAAGCCCTCCGAAAAGCATTCATCGATGTTTTTGATCAGCGACGCCACCATATCAGGAGAGGCATTGCCACTTTGCTGCGGCCTGGCAGAAAGAGTGGTTAGGGAAAACGGAGACAACGACTCCAATAACAGGAAGGACTTACTGAAATAGAAAAACTCAAAGATACCTTGCTCCAACACAAGCCGCTCATCTTCTCCAAAGGCGCCCTGTTGCTCATAGAGTATGGCTAACCCCATCTCATAAACCGCCCTGGCTTGCTGCCCCATAACAGCAATTTTGGTTTCAAGATTGTAGTACTCCTTCCGAATAAGCAATATGGCGAGATGCGCCAGGTTGATGGTATCCCAGGCTTCCTTCAAAGCCCCCTTCTTTTTTAATTTAGCTCGAAACTGCAGGTACTTTAGCCTTGCCAGTAAAAAAAGAGACCGTATGGCTTCGAACGGCGAATTGGAGCCCTTGATTTTTTGCAAGGCAGAAAGCTTTTTTGCTGCACTGTCTTGTCTAGAATAATTACCTTTCAATGCAAGATCAACCATCTCTATGGCCCGCTCGAAATAATGCTCACCGCCAATTTCGGTGTAAACCTGAGCCAGATTATTTCGGGCCCGGGCGATTGTGCTATGCCACGGTTTAAGGTAAAGACCTAACCTTAGTTTCAGCTCCTTCCCAAAGTACAACTCGGCTTGAGCCAGCAATGCCCCCTTTTCAACTCCGGGCAGCTCTGCTTCCTTCAGAAAACTCATACCAAGTAAATAACATATGTGTGCTTTCTGCCTGTTCATACACTTTGGAAAATGCATGTGCAACAGCCGAAAAGCCTCTTTTAGCTTTTCCCTCGCTTTATCATATTCTTCTCCCTGAGCAATTAAGACGGCGCCCCAGTGGCTGTTGATTTCGGGCAAATAGAAATAAGGCTTGTAGCCCGCACTATCATACACCTGTTTACTCTCTTCGATGAGGGATGTAGCAATCACAATGGTATGGTCCAGCATACAAATCTGGGCATAATGAGATAAGAGCCGGGCACGCATGTAGTGCCCGTTGGTATGCTCCGTACTATCTTTATAGCAAAGGAAGCTCTTGGCCATCAACAGCTTAGCCCTGTAAACATCCCGCTGCCGAAACTGTACTTTTGCCAGCACCAGATACGCTCTGCAAAACAAGTAGCAGTCATCAGGTTCGCCGTTCTCCTTGGCGGCCCTGCCATATGCCATTGCCTCTTCAGCAAGCTGCTCTGCCTCCTCCCATCCGCCCTTTGAATAAGCAATCTTGGAAAGCAGCAGAGATATATGAGCTTTCGTCTGCTGTTTGAGATACACATAGTAGCTGGAGTCAGCAACATCCTTTAACTTCCGCTCCAAATCATGATACTCAGCGGTAAATAGTTTTAACCGTACGTAACAGATAATAACCTGTGCATATTGTTCGTAATTTTTACGCCTGAGGGAATTGACTTTGTCTATTTTGAGTTGCTGAAAAGCTTCGTCAATCTTACATTCCTTCAGCGTTTGTATATAAAAAGCCTCATAGTTCATGTATAGTAGCCGCCTTTATATTGTATGAGTAGATGCCAGTAGAATCTCAATTGTGGTGAGCCGCCTCATCCCTGCTGCGGGGACCAAAAAGCTGCAAATAAATAGGCCAGCGTCGTGTTCATGGAAAGTAAAAGCAATAATACAATATATCTTTCGAAAAAACATATAATCAACAATAGAATATTGGGGTATTTCAATAAGTAGGTCTCAGCAGCCATAGTCATGCTATATGCGCGGGCAAAGAGTACGTCTGTTCCAATGCTGAGGTTTAATTCGTGCTATTCCAGGAAATACCTTACCATCAGTAGTCTCGATACCCACCTTCCAACGAAATCAATTTCCCCGGTCCAAACGCTATCTAAAATATACGCAATACGAAGTGGTCACCTACTGGCGCTGACGGCCAGCACGGGGAACGATAAATGTCGGGTCTTTGATCCAGACATTCATCGTCTGGGGTCTTTGATCCAGACATTCATCGTCTGGGGTCTTTGATCCAGACATTCATCGTCTGGAATCTTAGATTTGCGACATCGGCCACTGACGCAGCGTAGCTTGTCAGGGCAGGAGCAAAAGACTTCCCAGCGTAAATGCTGCCCCTCCTGTCTTTAAGGTGGTCAAAGCCCAAAGGCGACGAGACACGGGCAAGCATTGAGTAGGTTTGCTATGGCCAACCACTTAATCGTAAGTATAACGTATTTCCATCCCTTTCCGGCAGTGGTTTCGCAACATGATGGAATACCGTTTGCTTCACTTTGGCTACAATTGAGTAAGGCTGCCCGATTCATTACCAAAACCAGGTGGGATTTGAAGAGCAGGAGTCTCGGGGAGAGTAGTGTTTATACATCAGCATAAAGGATAGCCTTTACTAAGCTGGACTTTGAAAGGTCGATTATTGGCAGCTAAAGCCCACTTGTGCGACTAGTCCAACGCCCGCCCAATTTATTGCCCTTACAGCCCTTGTTGGTGCTATCCGGTCAAATGATCAAGCAATTACGCATCAATCCGTTAGCGACCAAAGAATAAAAGCATTTCTCTCAGGTACTGCTCTGCCGAATACTTTTTAGGAACTTTAAATAGGAATTTCGCGCCATATACCTTCCGGGCATTCGACTTACTGCAGCGCTCAGAAGCATCTTCCCGCATGGTGTAGTTCATGATACACTTAATTTCAGAAGGATTAATCAGGAGAGGCGTGTCTTGCAGGCAAATATCCCGATAGCCCTGCAAAGGGGCCTCGGAAGCACTTACAGTGGACGTCGGTATTTTGAATGCTTTCGGTATAAAGATTTTTCCGAAGTCGATATTTTTCCGGTCGGGGTTAAGCACTCTTGAAAGGTTGAAAATCGGATACCCTTTTTTATAGATCCAGATATTAATGTCTTCACCCGCATACTCATTAATAGGCCGAAAAAATGCGCCATCCTGAAGGACGACCTCATGGACAAACAGTCCGATGTCTTTATCAAGGGGAGATTGGGTTCCGGTGGTATAAATCACCGTTGTGCCTGCAGCGTTGTCGGCTTCAAAAACCAGCGTCCCTTCGATTCCAAACGTACTGACCTTTTTACTGAAACCATATACGAACAGGACGCCCAATGAAGACAAAAACAAAAGTAAAGGGATAATCTTTTTAACAGACATAATCATGCCGAAATTAGGGTTTTGGGATAATAAGTTCGCAATTTAATGCAATAACCCCAATTTGGCAACTAAAAACAATGTTAATTATCAGACCTGGTCTTTCAAGCCTCCCTACAGGGCAATAAGCAGGGGCTCATCAGACACAACGTACCGAACAGGCCTCCTTTGCTCCAGCTGATTGAGTGGCACTGCTGCTTTACAGGTATGAATGGGCCGATTTTGGTCATCCACAAACCGAAGATAAACATAAGTGGAGTCCAAAGGCACCCTTGCAGTCACTTCAAAATAGCCCTCATCGTTAGTTTGTCCGCTACTGTCATCAACGCCCTTTAGCACTACAGTGGTATTAGCTATAGGCACTTCATAGCTTTCGTCAAGGCGTACAAGCTGCCCCTCGAAACAGACCTCCCTGCTCTCTTTGATACTCTGCTCAATCCATCCGATTTTCTGGACATATTCATATCCACCGAAGATAAGGAACAAGAACGTCAGACCGCTACCGATCAGGGCAATAAGAAACATTGACAATGCCCCCAGAAGCCGCTTCTTAAAATCGCTTGAGAATTCACCAATCAGTGAACGCTTTCGCTGTTCCGGCTCATTTTGCTTTTCCTGCTTCGGCGGTGAAGACAACCGCGAAAGCAATTTTTTTAATTTCTCCATGATTAGACCAATTAAATTTATCAACTACCATTAGGCCTTTTCATGAAATCAGATTTGTACCTAATAAACACTAGCCAAATAAAAATCGTTCGCACTTTTAGCGAAAATTCGCTTTTGTCATCTGTTTTCCGAAATGATGGCTCTCAGCACTCTGCTGACTCGCTAAGGCGCCTATGCCCTCTCCGCTCAAAAAACACAAGCGTGGATTTAACAACTCCACTCCTACCCAATACCAACCAATACGTTTTTTTGCTATATTGCTTCCTGCCTTACAATGGCAGCCTTATAAAACCACTATATATGATGATACCAGACGCTCTTCGGCCAAACAGCCTCTATGTAGCAATACCGCCCTTCTTTTCGTTTGATACTTCTCCGATAAGTAGTGTAGGGTCAATAAAAGACCCAGGTAGGGTGATTAACGAGTCCTTTCTCCGGCACCTTGTCACAGAAGCTCTATAATCATTGTTCTTATTTTCGATTACCTTTTTTAATTCATGACAGCAGCGAACAAATACAGCCAGCTCTTTCAGTTCCTTAAGGCGTTTTACCAACTGAGGGAAACCACGGTAACCAACTTTAAGGAGTCTCAAAAATATGAAGCCCTAAGCCTTGATCAGGCGATGGCTCTGCCAGGGCTAAAGTCAATGCTCTACGAAAAAAATAAATCTGCTGAAGAGCCCGTCGTTCTAAAGGTGCCCCGACCGGTGCCACCAAAACCTGTGGCTCGACCGGAAATCCCGGACGAAGCCCGGATATGGTTTGAAGGAGATCTTTTTGGAATAGAGGATGCCCCCGCAATTAAGGCCGCCATTCAGCTGGATGAAACGGAGAAACGCTTTGGGGACCTTACAGAGGAAGAAGAAGACCTTATCCTTGAAGTGGAAAAGCAATTGTCTGTATGGCGGCTGGAGGAACAGGAGTATCAGCGTCAGTATGAGGTCTTCAAAAAACACAAAAAAGTCTACGATAAACTTTTTAGCATTAACAATCGGATAGATTCCTTTTCAGAGCGCTTTGAATTCATTCTCGGGCTTGGACAATTTACCTGGCGCCGGGGTAGCACCATATACAACCGCTCTCTGCTTACGCTCCCTCTCGAATTGGAAATGACCGATAATGGGATGATTGAAGTTCGCGCTAAGGCAGAAAAAAACCTTTTGGGGCTGGAAACAGACTTCATTGCGGGTTTGGGGGGATTGGAAATCCATAGTGGTTCCCAGGCGATTATGCCCTTTATTGAACGGGAAGATTTTAGCCTCATGGACAAAATAACTTCTCTTCGCGGAGAGGGGCTTCAGTCGTTTGTTCACGCCATTTCAACGGATGCACAGTATCAGGATACAATGGCACCTATTGACAAAGCGCCCACTTACCCCCAGGTGCATTTTGCACCGCTGCTCTTCTTCAGAGAACGCAGCCTCAGAAATTTCACTGCCATATTTGAGACAATACTCGAACAGTTACAGGATGCCAATGAGGTGTCTTCTTTCGCTGAAAGCCAGCTACTTAATCTGGCTGTTTTTGAAAACAGAAGTTTTAACTCTGAAGGTGCGGGACATGCTATTCCTGAAGAAGTCATTTTGCCAAAGCCTTCCAATGAGGAACAAATTACGATTGCTGAAAAGATACAAAAGAAGCCTATTGTAGTGGTGCAAGGCCCGCCGGGTACGGGTAAGTCTTATACGATTGCCAATATTATCCCGTTTTTGCTCAGTCAGGGGAAGCGGGTATTGGTGACCGCTCAGACTGATCAGGCACTTCGGGCGCTCCGGCAACATTTGCCTGAGGAGTTTTGGGATCTTGTGATCTACTTCATTCAGGAGAGCAGCTCCCGGGCAAACGACCTTAAAAAGAGCGTCAAACAACTGCAGGAGACCATCAATGACTTTGACCTGGAGGCTGCTGAAGCCCAATTGAATGAACAGGAGTCAGAACTTGATCAGCTTAGACGTAGGCAGAGTCGGCTGATGGACGAAATCAAAGCTTCCATCAATGCGGATCAGCGGGAAGCGCACCTGAATAGCCATTACACCAATGATACACTTAATAATCTGCTCGAACAGTATCAGAGAGACAGTGAGAATTATGGATGGCTTAGGGATGAGGTTAAAGCCCCTGCTCCTGAATCCGCCGAAAAAACGGCTGTGCAGCTTTCGGAATGGCTATCTTCCATGAATCAGCTTCAACAGTTAACCGCTCCGCCCACTGGGTTTCCGGAAGTAGACCTCAGCCGCTTGTTGCTGCCGGATGCCTTTAAGAGTTATGTCAAGACACTTCAAAACTACAACAACGAAATCAGGCGCTATCCATTCATTGAAGAATTGGCTGTATCTGCTGAAGCATTGGCTCCCATTGTCCATTCCTACCGCAGTTTGGATACCGCTATCTCCAAACCTGCACCTTGGTTAGAAAAGGTGCGTAACGAGTGTGAACGGGGCCAAACAGAGCATTGGCGGAAAGTATCGCAGGAGATAAATAATTTGCTCAGCGAGGTCCGCACGGAAAAGATAGAAGAAATCGCCCGGAACAAACAAATAGCCTTGCCAAATGGCGTGCCATTTGCACAGCTTCGGTCGGATGCTAAAGTGGTTTTGGAATATGTTCAGGGCGGTGGGAAGCTAAAAGGTTTTCTAAAGGCCCTGACCTTGCCCAAAGAGATTAAACAACGGCAATACATTTTTGAGGAATGCCGGATTAATGGTCATCCATGCTTGGAAGCTGACCAACTGGAAACCCTCTATCATTTTGCTGTTGCCGAGCATATCTTGGAAACGCTCGACAACATCTGGGGGCAGCAGATCTCGAATTCAGACTACTTATCCTTCCGCCTGAATGAACATACTGAAGCTGGCAGGCGACTGTCGGAATTTCTTAAGCTCTTCCCCGATTTCCAGCAGAAGGAAAAACAGCTTAAAGAAATATTTTCCGGTACAGGCATACAGTTTGGACTGGAGAGCACGGGCATGGAGCTGGAGATTGTACTCCGATTGCTGGAACTCAAAAAACAGTTTAAGCAGCAGGAGGTCAAGGTAACTGATATGGCTGTTTACCTGGATAGCCTGGGAGCCTTCGATCTGATTCAGGGATTGAGCAATAGTATTGCCCAACTCAACTGGGCGGTATATGAAAGCCAGTATCAGGCACTGGAGACAATAATTAGCTACCAAGAGTTGGCATCCAATTGCCGGTTGCGGGAAGAAGCCCTTTGTATTCATTTTCCGGAAACCATCAACAGGTTTAAGCAGGAAGCGCGTTTCCCTGAACTTTCGGAGCCCGATATCATTCGCGCTATTTACTGGTCTCATGCCGGCTATAAACTGGCTCAGGCCTTTGGGGATTCCGTGAATGACCGCCTGAAGACCCTTGGCCGTCTTGTGGAAGACATTCAGGACTGTACCTTGCGGTTGCTCAAGACAAGAGCAAGTATCGCTTTCGTTAAACGTACCGGCAACGTAGATGCGCTTAACAGCAACCTGATTCGGTGGATGCAAGCCGTGGAAAAGTCGAGAGGCATGGGCAAGATGGTCTTCCAATACAAACGCGAAGCTCAGGCTAAACTGCAAACCATTAGCGAATACATCCCCTGCTGGATTTTACCGATGTATCGTCTGGCAGCTACCCTGACTCCTTCGCCAGATAGCTTTGATGTGGTGATTATTGATGAGGCAAGTCAGTTGGGGCCAGAGGCTTTATTCCTGATGTATATTGGAAAGAAGGTAATCGTAGTTGGGGATGATCAGCAAATCGCACCTGAAGGAGCCGGTATTTCCATTGATAAACAGAACGACCTGATTCGGCAGTTCCTGACTGGCATTCCCAATAATCAGTTTTTCTCTACCAAGTTCAGCTTTTTCGATCATGCCTATGCGATGTCGGGCAGTAAAGACGGGCTGAAAGAGCACTTCCGATGCATGCCTGAAATCATTGAGTTCTCCAATCAGCTATGCTACCGGGACCAGGGCACAGAGTTAATCCCGCTCAAACAGTTTGGAGGAGACCGCCTGGAACCATTGGTTGCCCGTTTTGTACCAGGAGGCTACCGAAAAGGTAAGGTCAACCGGCCGGAAGCGGAAGCCATTGTCCGGGAAATTAGCCGGCTGATTGAAGACCCCAGATACAAAGGGAAAACCATAGGTGTTATTTCATTGCTTGGGACCCATCAGCATGTTTTGATTGATGACCTGCTGCGGCAAAGCATCCCCACGGAGGAGATCATTGCCCGTCGCATCATATCCGGCAGGCCGGCAGATTTCCAGGGCGATGAGCGCGATGTGATCTTTTTATCCTTGGTTACCGCCAATAATAAGATCGGCAATGCCCAGACCAGAGATACCGATAAACGGCGTTTTAATGTGGCGATGAGCCGGGCGCGGGAACAGGTCTTTCTTTTCCATTCCGTACGATTGGATGACTTGAAAAACCCTAATGACCTGAGGGCAAAACTGCTGCACTACTTCAAGCACTTCCGGATTGAACCGTTAGAGGAGGCATCCCTAATTGAAATAGATAAGAAACAAGACCCGCCGAAACCCTTCGACAGCTGGTTTGAGGTAGAGGTACATAATGAAATTGTACAACGGGGGTACTTCGTGAAGCCTCAATACAGAGTTGGGCCCTATTCTATCGATTTGGTGGTTGAATTGCCCAATGGTGTGAAGGTAGCCGTCGAGTGCGATGGCGACCGTTTCCATGGGAATGACGTATTAGAAGCTGATATGAAGCGCGAGTTGCTTCTTCGCCGCGTGACTCAGTTTGAGTTTTTCCGGGTCCGTTACTCTTATTACCGTTTTGATCCGGAAGATGCACTGCGTGGGCTTTGGGAAATTCTGGAAAAGAGAAGTCAGCTCCGGGCCGCCACAGCACCGGTGCCCGCTCAGGAGTCTCAGCCAGTTAATGGAGTTCCTCAATATGAAACCTCACCGCAAATTGAGACTATCCCTGAACCTGTAGCTACAGCTTACAGTGATGCTTCCTCTACCTCCACTCAGCAGGTGCTGGTATTCACCAATCAAGCTCAGGTCTACCTGCAGGAAGTGCCAGGGGGTGTAGATATAGACACAGTAAGCATTGAGGAATTGCTGAACGGTACAGAAGAAGAAATCTATCGGTTATCTACCCTGGATTTCCGGGGCTTCCTGATTTTCGGTTACCGCAACGGAAAAGTGGACAAGGTCAGCCTTTCGGCTTACCAAAAGAGACGGAGGGTACTGAAAAACGCTTACCATACCGAACAGCAACTCTTATTCATTCGCCACTTTATCCAGACAACTGATCTTGCCGGCATCACGCAGGAAGCCAAAGTGGTGGTTTTCTCCACGGATATCGTCAGTGAGCATAGCAGCCGGGGCAATCAGGGTAATCAGGTTTTTGTAAAGGGAAGTATCGTCAGGGAGTATAAAGTTTTAGAAGATACCGGGCTAAACAATCCAGAATACTATCGAAGGAATACTACCAACTCCAGAGGGTATTACCTGAAGAGTGAAGAGGTATTTTAATTTCTTGCATTAAGGCTGACAAAACAATCTGAGGTTGCTTCTCGATTATAATTAACAACCGCATCATTATCACAATTAATGCGTATCAACTTAAGACCAAACATAAACCAAAATACATGAACACAGCTGTCCACAACCGCCTCGTCTCCTTCATCTGGTCCATAGCCGATGACTGCCTGCGCGATGTATACGTACGAGGCAAATACCGCGATGTTATCCTGCCGATGGTCGTACTCCGTCGCCTTGACGCTTTGCTGGAGCCCACCCATGACGCCGTCATGGAGGAAGCCCAATTCCAAAAGGAAGAAATGGGGCTGACCGAATGGGATGGCCCTGCGCTGCGGCAGGCAAGCGGCTTTGTTTTCTACAATACCAGCAAGTGGACGATGCAAAAGCTGTACGATAGAGCCGGTAACAGCCAACAGCTGCTGATGGCTAATTTTGAGGAGTACCTCTTGGGATTCAGCCCGAATGTGCAGGAGATCATCAACAATTTCAAGCTGATGAGTCAGGCGAAGCACATGGCCTCCAAAGATGTACTCCTTGCTGTACTGGAGAAATTCACCTCGCCCTACATCAACCTGACTACGGAGGAGCGCGAAGATCCCGAGGGCCGTAAACTGCCGCCCCTGACCAACCTCGGTATGGGCTATGTCTTTGAGGAACTGATCCGGCGATTCAATGAAGAAAACAACGAGGAAGCCGGGGAGCACTTCACCCCCCGTGAGGTTATCGACCTGATGACGCACATCATTTTTGAACCCATCAAGGAGAATCTGCCGCCGGTGATGACCATCTACGACCCGGCCTGTGGATCGGGCGGGATGCTGACGGAATCGCAGAACTTTATCAAAGATGAGGAAGGCGAAATCCGGGCGATTGGGGATGTGTACCTGTACGGTAAGGAAATCAACGACGAGACTTACGCCATCTGTAAGTCGGATATGATGATCAAGGGCAATAACCCGGAAAATATCCGCCTGGGCTCTACGCTCTCCACGGATGAATTTGCTGGTAAGTCTTTCGACTTTATGCTGTCCAATCCGCCTTACGGCAAAAGCTGGAGCACAGAGCTGAAAAACATCAAGGACAAAAAAGACGTCATCGATCCCCGCTTTATCGTGCCGCTCACAGACTACTGGGGGCAAGCAGAAGAAGTGGATGCCACGCCCCGTTCTTCGGATGGGCAGCTGCTGTTCCTAATGGAGATGGTGAATAAGATGAAGCCGGTTTCCCAAAGCCCGAATGGCTCGCGGGTGGCTTCGGTACACAACGGTTCCAGCCTGTTTACTGGTGATGCAGGCGGGGGCGAAAGCAACATCCGGCGCTACATCATCGAAAACGACTGGCTCGATACCATCATACAGCTACCGAACAACCTGTTTTACAATACCGGCATTACCACCTACATCTGGCTCCTCAGCAACAATAAGCCGCAGGAGCGCAAGGGCAAAGTGCTGCTGATCGATGCCTCACAGCGCTATAGCAAACTGCGCAAAAACCTGGGCGCGAAGAACTGCGAGCTGACCCGCGACCACATCCGGGAAATTCTGGATGCCTACCACGCTTTCCAGCCGGTAACCCGCGAATCGGAAGACGGACTGGCCGCACAGGTATTCGATAATGCCGACTTCGGCTACTACAAAGTGACTATAGAGCGCCCACAGCGCCTCGCCGCCCAATTCAGCCCAGAACGGGTGGCTACCCTGCGCTTCGACAAGCAGCTGCAGGAACCTATGGAATGGGCCTGGGACACCTATGGCGAACGGGTATATACCGAGCTCAAGAGCCTGGAGAAGCCCATCCTGCAATGGTGTGAGGACAACGAGCTCAACCTCAACCGCAAGAAGCGGGAGAAGCTGGTGAGCAAGCAAATGTGGCAGAAAAACCTGGAACTGCACGAAATCGCCACCGCCCTGATGGAAGCAATCGGTCAGGAAGAGCACCGCGACTTCAATGCTTTCCAGAAAATGGTCGACAAAGCCTTAAAAGAGCTACCCTATGGTAAGCTTTCCGCCTCGGAGAAAAAAGCCATCTTCAATGCCATCACCTGGTACGATGAGGAGGCTGAGAAGGTGGTCAAAAAGACGCAGAAACTCAAAGACGACAAGCTGCAGGAATTACTGCAACACCTGGGCTGCACCGAAGCGGAGCTGCCCGACTACGGCTACTATCCCACCGGCAAGCCCGGGCAGTACACGATATACGAAACCGAAAGCAGCCTGCGGGATTACGAAAATGTGCCCCTAAAAGAGGACATCCACGACTACTTCTGCCGGGAGGTAAAGCCTCATGTACCCGAAGCCTGGATAGAACTGGACAAAACCAAGATCGGTTACGAGATCAGCTTCAATAAGTACTTCTATCAGCATAAGCCCCTGCGGTCGCTGGAGGCGGTGAGTGCTGAGATACTGGAGCTGGAGAAAGAGAATGAGGGATTGATTATGGATATACTCGGTCTCAAAACAGAAGCACTATGAAAGGCTATATGTACATCCTGAAATGCGCTGATGGCAGCTACTATACCGGCAGTACTAAAGACCTGGAACGCCGCCTGCAGCAGCACCAAAACGGGGAAGGTGCCAACCATACCAAAAAGCGCCTGCCCGTGGAGCTCATATACTTTGAAGTCTTTGACCGTATCGACAAAGCCTTCTACCGGGAGAAACAGATTCAGGGCTGGAGCCGTAAAAAGAAGGAGGCATTGATGCGGGCGGATTTTGATGCTTTGCATGAATTGGCTAAGTGTAGGAATGAAAGTGCTGGCTTCGGCTCCGCTCAGCCAGCGGGAGAAGACGACGAAAATGCTGGCTTCGGCTTCGCTCAGCCAGCGGATAGTAATGACATTACTGCTGCCTGAGCGGAGCCGAAGGCAGCTTTGAAAACAAACAACCATGACCAAAACCATAACATACCCAAAATACCCCGCTTACAAGGACTCCTGTGTTGAGTGGTTGGGAGAGATTCCGGAAGGGTGGGAGTTAGCTAGATTTCGAAATATTTTCAGGTTCAGCAAAGGGTTGAATATAACTAAGCAAGACCTTGAGGACACTGGTATACCCTGCATCAATTATGGGGAAATACATTCTAAATACGGGTTCGAAGTTGACCCTTCTAGACATTTATTAAAATGCGTTAGCAATAAGTACATTGAGACATCAAGTAAATCTATCATCCAGTATGGTGACTTCATTTTCGCTGATACATCTGAAGATATCGAAGGGTCAGGAAATTTTACTTATTTAAATTGCGATCAAATAGCATTCGCTGGCTACCATACAATAATTGCTAGATTAAAAAAATCAGATACTAATACCAGATTTGTAGCTTATGTCATTGATTCTCTTTCTTTTCGTACTCAAATAAGGCAAGCCGTCAAAGGAGTCAAAGTCTATAGTATTACGAATAGCATTTTAAAGAACACGGTATTATGGTTCCCTCCCCTCCCCGAACAAACCGTCATCGCCAACTTCCTGGATGACAAATGCGCCAAAATAGACCGCGCCATCGCGCAGAAGGAAAAGCTCATCGCCCTGCTCAAAGAGCGCAAGCAGATTGTGATTCAGAATGCGGTGACGGGCAAGACGGTCTGGAGTGAGGAGGCGCAGGCTTTTGTGCCGGTGGCTGAGAGCGGTGTGGAAGTGAAGGACTCGGGGGTGGAGTGGATTGGGGAGATTCCGGTGGGTTGGGAGGTGAAGCGTGTAAAAAACCTCTTTAAGCTTATAGTAGACCCTGCCCCTTTAAATAATGACATGGAATTATTGTCCATTTATACCAATATTGGCGTTCGTCCAAGAAAAGACCTAGAACAAAAGGGAAATAGAGCTTCTACCACAGATGGGTATTGGAAAGTTGAAGAAGGAGATTTTATTGTAAATAAGCTGTTAGCATGGATGGGAGCAATAGGGCTTTCAGAATATAAGGGTGTTACTAGTCCTGCGTACGACATATTAAGGCCTATAACTGATTTGGATGGTCATTTTTTTCATTTGTTGTTCCGGACGAAAATATGCTCATTAGAATTGAAGAAACATTCAAGAGGAATAATGGAAATGCGTTTAAGATTGTATTTTGATAGGTTTGGAAGTATTAAAGTAGCTGTCCCTGCTCTTGAAGAGCAAAAAAGAATTGTAAAGCAGGTTTTTACTGAATCAAAAAAAATCGACCAAGCCATCACCCTCCAACAAACCCAAATTGACAAGCTCAGGGAGTACAAGGCTACGCTGATTGATAGTGCGGTGCGGGCGAAGATAAAGGTGAGTTAATGGAAATCCGTATCTTTAAAAAAAGAGGCCATGATTGATCAGAAGCAACTGTACGAGATGATCCAAAGCCCGGAGGAAAGCTGGCGCCTGGAGAAGACCGTGAGCCAAACCGACAGCAAGAAGTTTGGTGAGGCCATTTGTGCGTTTGCCAATGATCTGCCCGGGGAGGATCAGCCGGGCTACCTGCTGATTGGCGTCAGCCCCGACAATACCGTGGCGGGCTTGAAACTGGACGAAAGTATCGAGCAGCGGCTGCTTGATTTCTCCAAAGATGGGCGCATTATTCCGGCACCCACCATTCTTACCAAGATATTTCACCTGCTCGGGGGAGACGTCTGTGTAGCGGAAGTCATGCCTTCTTCCCTGCCCCCCGTCCGGTTTAATGGCAAAATCTGCGTGCGAAAGGGGCCACGTAAAGATTACGCTACGGAGCAGGAGGAAAAGATCCTCATTGAGAAGCGCAACCAAAAGGGCGCAACCTACGATGTGCAGCCCTGCATTGGGAGTACCCTGCAGGATTTAGATACCAATGGTTTTTTGCTGGGTTACCTGCCATTGGCGATTGATGCAGATACCTTAGCTGCCAATAACCGGAGTATTCAGTTGCAGCTGGGGTCGCTGCAGTTTTACAGCCCCCGGTATGATGCCCCCACTCACGCCGGTATTTTGATGTTTGGCAAAAATCCCCGTTTCTTTATTCCGGGTGCTTCTATTCAGTATGTTCGGTTTGACGGAACGGAACTGTATGATGATGACGTTGCAGAGAAGACGTTTGAAGGGGATTTTTTAACCCAGTTTGGCCAGCTGAAGTCCTTTATCAACAACAACATAGTCAGCAGCCACCTGCCCGAGCTTGGGGTAGCCTACGAATACAATTACCCCGCTAAGGCTTTGGAGGAGTTGGTTTTCAATGCGTTGATACACAACGATTACACGGTCAACGCACCGATAAAAATATACCAGTTTACGAACCGGATAGAGATCACCAACAATGGAGGGCTATACGGTAACGCCCGGAACGACTTTCCCAACAATAATGACTACCGGAATCCGGTACTGTCTGGTGCAGCCAAGATATTAGGATTTGTAAACCGGTTTGGAGTGGGTATACAGCGGGCAAAGAAAGCATTGGAGCAAAACGGCAATCCGGAACCGGAATTCATTACCGATCAAACGGGCAGGTTTGCTGTGAAAATATTTTCAAAATGAGGACCATTACTTTTTTCAACAATAAAGGGGGCGTAGGCAAGACGTCGTTGCTGTACCACACGGCTCATATGTTTGCGGAACTAGGCAAAAGAGTGCTGGCCGTAGATTTAGACCCGCAGACCAATCTTTCGCAAATCTTCCTGGAGGAGGGGCGCTTCATTGCCATAGTTGAGGAAGAGAAGACCATCAAAAACGCACTCCGGCGCATTGAGAAAAAACAGGGAGACATACTGGAAGCTTACATTGAGCCCATTAATGACCGTTTGTATTTGCTGCCTGGTGATTTAAGCCTCTCGCTTATTGAAGACCAACTGAGTAAAGAGTGGTACGAATGCCTCACCGGAGAGTGGTACCCTTTTGCGCTGCAATCTGCGTTTTACAGGATCATCAAAGATGCGGCAGCACGATACGCTATAGACTATGTATTCATCGATGTGGGGCCCAATTTTGGTGCCATTAACCGGGCCTCTCTGATTTCTTCTGACTACCTGATTGTGCCCAGCACAGCCGATTTGTTCTCCCTCAGAGGATTGTCTAACATAGGCGAGCGGATAGAAAGCTGGGTGAAGGAATGGAAGAAACGGCTCGGAGAACGAAAAGAAGATACCATGAGCCTTGACTTACCCGGCGAAAAAATTCAACCCCTCGGCTATGTATTGATGCAACACGGTGTAAAAGCGAATAAACCTGTGAAAGCCTATAAAAAGTTTGCGGACCGTATACCAGAGGTTTTTAGAAGCTCCTTCAAATTATCCACTTCCTCCCAGCAACTGTCTTTTGACAATGACCCTTATTGCCTAGCCCTGGTCAAGCACTATAATAGCTTGATGCCCATGGCGATGGAAGCCAGGAAACCTATATTCGCATTAAAACCTGCCGATGGTGCCATTGGAGCACACTACCATGCCGTAAAAATGGTTTATGAAGATTTTGAACGACTTTCCAGAAAGATAATGGAGCGGATCGAGCAAAGCGTATCTGCCAAAACAGCAGAGAGCAATGCCTAGCCAAACCAACGAACAAGCCCTTGAATCCGCCATAGAGCAGGCCCTGACTGGCATCAGTCAGGAGGAGATGAAGGAACGCGGCATGACCGTGGAAGAAGTCGCTGTACCCTACGGTGGCAATGGCTTCCGGATTGGCTGGCCCAATGACTTCAATGCCGAATATGCTATTGATGAGACCCGGTTCTGGCATTTCCTGGAGACCACGCAGCCCGAAGAACTGGAAAAACTACAACGCTCGCCAGACTGGAAGCTGAAAATCCTGCAGCGCTTCGACCGCATGGTGAAAAAGTACGGGCTGTTGCGCCTGCTGCGCCGTGGGCTTGATGTGGAGGATGCTCACTTTACGCTATTCTATGAGCTGCCGCTCGCCAGCAGCGGGCAAGCCGTCAGGGAACGCTTTGAGCAGAA
The DNA here is from genome assembly GCF_000759025.1 of Phaeodactylibacter xiamenensis. Lineage (GTDB taxonomy): Bacteria > Bacteroidota > Bacteroidia > Chitinophagales > Saprospiraceae > Phaeodactylibacter > Phaeodactylibacter xiamenensis. The sequence continues at coordinate 273,047 of NZ_JPOS01000084.1, forward strand.
TGAATTCAGTGTGATGCGGCAGGTGCGCTACAATCTGGAAAACCCAAGGCAGGAAATCGACATGGTGATTTTCCTGAACGGGCTGCCGCTCGCCACCCTGGAACTGAAGAACCCCTGGACCGGACAGCGGGCGCGGATACAGGGGATTAAACAGTACCAGGAAGACCGGGACAACCGGCAACCGCTGCTGCAATTCGGGCGCTGTATCGTCCATTTCGCCGTCGATACGGATGAAGCCTACATGACAACTAAGCTTGACGGCAAAAAGACGTTTTTCCTCCCTTTCAATAAAGGGCACAACAACGGTGCAGGCAACCCACCCAATCCGGGCGGGCACAAAACCGCCTATCTATGGCGGGAAGTCTTCACGCGGCAAAGCCTAGCCAATATCCTGCAGCACTTTGTCCGCTTTGACGGTAAAGCTAAAGACCCGCTGAGCAAGCGTACGCTGTTTTTCCCACGCTACCATCAGATGGACGTGGTACGCCAAATCCTGGCGCATGCCGCTCGCCACGGTGTGGGGCAGCGCTACCTCATTCAGCATTCCGCAGGCTCCGGGAAGTCCAATTCCATTACCTGGGCCGCCTATCAGCTAATCGATACCTATCCGGAACGGGAAGGGTTGCCGGGGGCGCGAGGGTTGGAAACCCCGCTCTTTGATTCCGTCATTGTGGTAACCGACCGCCGCCTGCTCGATAAGCAGCTGCGCGACAACATCAAGGAATTCTCGGTGGTTAAAAATATCGTAGCCCCTGCAAATAGCGCCCGGGAACTGCGCGACAATTTGGAGCAGGGCAAGCGTATCATCATTACGACCATTCAAAAATTCCCGTTTATCATCAATGGCATACAGGATCTGAGCGACAAACGCTTCGCCGTAGTCATTGACGAAGCCCACAGCTCGCAGTCAGGCACCACGGCCGGAAAGATGAACATGGCGATGACCGGAGGTGCAGACCCTGATCTGGAAGATACACAGGATAAAATCCTGCAGGCTATAAAGGGCCGAAAGATGAGCCCCAATGCTTCCTACCTGGCCTTTACTGCAACGCCAAAAAATGCCACGCTGGAACGCTTCGGGATACGGCAGGAAAACGGCTCTTTCCGCCCTTTCCACCTCTACAGCATGAAGCAGGCCATTCAGGAAGGCTTCATTCTTGATGTACTGGTCAACTACACTACCTACAAGAGCTACTACGAGCTGGAAAAGTCGATAGAGGAAAATCCCGAGTTTGAGACCACCAAGGCACAGAAAAAACTGCGAGCCTACGTGGAGCGGGACAAAAGGACGATAGCGACCAAGGCAGAAATCATGATGGACCACTTCATCGACAAAGTGTTCCGCACCCGCAAGCTGAAAGGCAAGGCCAAGGGCATGGTCATCACCCAAAATATTGAGTCTGCTATCCGCTACTTCCAGGCTATCCGGGAGATCCTGGACAAAAAGGGCAACCCATTCAAAGCTGCTATTGCCTTTTCCGGCAAGAAGAAAGTAGATGGAGTAGAGCACACCGAGGCCTCCATGAATGGGTTCCCCGACAAGGATACCAAGGACAAGTTTGACGAAGACGACTACCGCATTCTGGTCGTGGCCAATAAATACCTGACCGGATTCGATCAGCCCAAGCTCTGCACCATGTACGTCGATAAGAAATTGCAGGGTGTACTGGCTGTGCAGGCCCTCTCCCGCCTAAACCGGTCAGCGAATAAGTATGGTAAAAAATCAGAAGACCTTTTTGTGCTGGATTTCTTTAACGACGTAGAGGACATCAAAAAGGCCTTTGACCCTTACTATACCATTACTTCTTTGGAGCAGGCTACCGACGTCAACGTACTGCACGAAATCAAGGGGGCTTTGGACGAAGTGGGCGTGTACGAATGGGCAGAAGTGGAATCCTTCACAGAGCAGTATTTCAATAATGTACAAGCAGAAGACCTCAGCCCGCTAATTGACCGGGCTGCTGACCGCTTCAACGAAGATCTGGAGTTGGAAGACGATGAGAAGGCCGACTTCAAAATCAAAGCCAAGCAATTTGTCAAAATTTACAGTCAGGTATCTTCCATCATCCCCTACGAGCGCCTCGATTGGGAGCAGCTGTTCTGGTTTCTTAAATTCCTCATTCCCAAACTACTGGTCCGCACGAAATCTGACGATGCCATCGACGAGCTCCTCGAATCCGTAGACCTGTCCACCTACGGCTTGGAGCGCACCCGCCTCAACCACACGATAGGGCTTGACGATTCCGAAACCGAACTCGACCCACAAAACCCTAACCCACGCGGTGCCCATGGAAAAGAAGAAGAAAAAGACCCCCTGGATGAAATCATCCGCGCCTTCAACGACCGCTTCTACACCGGTTGGGAAGAAACACCGGAGGAAGCACGGGTAAAGTTCGTAGCTCTTGTAAAGAATGTCCGCAACCACCCCGACTTCGAGTCCAAAGTCGCCAATAATGCCGACACTCAAAACAGCGATCTCGCCCTAAAGAAAATCCTGGACGACCTGATGCTCAAACGCCGGAAAGCCAACCTGGAAGAGTATAAGCGCTACCGGCAGGATGAGGCGTACTATCAGGGGATGTTTGACTTGGTGAAGCGGCTGGTGGCGCGGGTGTAAACTTACTTTTAAGCATGGCTCTTGATTAGCCAGAAAATGTTAAAATGCTGAAAAGTTTAGTAAAAACTAAACATTATGTCTACTTTTACCGTTGAAGAAATAACAGGATTGCCACCCTCACCGGTAGAGCCTTTTTACAAACTCATTGTAGATGGTAAGTGTCATTTTGATGAGTTTTGGGAAAAAATGGAAAAGTCAGGCAATCAAAAAAAGATGTTAGACAAAATACAAACTATCATCAGTTTGAAAAGCCAAGGGACAAGATTGCCTTCCAGCCAGTTTCAAGAGTTAAAAAACCGAGGAAAGGATGATCCTTACCCTGACTATGAAATTCGAGCTAAACAATTGCGCCTTTATTTATTTGATGATTCCGACTCAGGCAAAATAATCGTCCTTGGGGAAGTAAAGAAAGGTTGGAAAACCCAATCTAAATCAATAAAGAAGATGCGTGAACTAAAGCTAGCCTATTTTAAACAAAGATAAATCACCAGCGAATCGATTCTAAATCATTTTAGAAGGGCTTGTCACCAAAAGCGTTAAAGGCTATATAGTGATTTATCCTAGTCGTACTGGCACTGTTAAAATCTCAACTCAAGAGCAAGATGAAAAGCTACAAAGAACTACTCAAGACCGAAACTTATTGGTTAACCAAAATCCAAAATGACTTATTTAATGCTGTAGAAGAGTACTTGGAAACCAATAAAATGACTCGCACACAATTCGCTAAGCAATTGGGTGTGAGTAAAGGTTATATTTCACAGGTTCTGAATGGGGAGTTTAATCATCGTTTGGCGAAGCTTATTGAAATTGCGCTTGCTATAGGTAAAGCTCCTGTATTGGATTTCGAAGACCTCAACAGCTTGGCGGATAAAGAAAGTAAAGGAATGATACGCCGTAGTTCCAGCTATGTGCCAAGGGCTCCATTTTCAGTTACCTACAATCATAAAACCGCAAATACTCCAGAGCCTCTTGAAAAAAAGAGCAAGCGTCAACCTTTGCCTGATGCCTCTTCATCAGGGAAGGAAGGCAGTTGGGAAATGAAAAGACCAATATTTTACAATGAAGCCTTACTTGAATCTGAATCATAGTAATCCATTTTATGGCTAAGAGAAATACACAAAACGTAAAATATCGTATTTGCGATATTAAGGAACTAGAAGTATATATCCCCTTCTTACCCGAAGAGCTAAAAAAAGACTTTGAAGAAAGTAAAATTGACTATGGTTTTACTTTCGATTACTTTTGGAATCTATCTGAAGACTCTTTCTCAGTTGCCATTGAAGTAATCTACGTATATGATAAAGATGGTTTGAATAAAGAAATTCTTCGATATATTGGAGAGGTAGAATATAACATTCAAGACCTAGGCAAATTTATTGATACTAAAAGGAAGATCGTTAAATTTACGGAGGAAGTCCTAGCAATCTTAACAGGAATAGCTATTAGCACTGTTCGTGGTATGATCGCAACTCGAACCTTTGGAAAATTTCAATCTAATTTTCATGTACCCATATTGAGCCCAATCCGGATTGTAAAAGACTACCTGGATCAAGGACAAACCTGAGCATATTGACATTGTTTCTCCAAGTTTATGTTTAGATGTAATAGCCCCTGATATTGTCGCTCTTCGAGACGACTCTCAATGAGCCTGCCCCCTTTAGCTGCTGATAAGGAAAACCTTTTAAGGCTCTTTCTAACCCGCTGGCGTCAAAGTAGGAAATACGGATCAGGAAAAACCTTGAATAAGTTCCGAGTCTTACTATAAAACAAAAATATTAGCGTCAATGGAATTTTTCTCTCAACGCGAATTATCAACCTTCAGTACTCGTGCCAGTACCTCTTACGACAAAAACAAGGAGGAAGATAAGAAGCAGTTTACTACAGTTAGAACGCTCTATGATAAGCTTGGGTATCTGGCTGAACAAATTCAGGAGGCGGCCTTCCCGGAAGGAGCGATCAAAATCAGGCGCAACCCGCTCAACACAACAGGGACCATTTTCATGCCGTACCTCTGGGCACAGGTTTATCCAACGAAGGAACTGGCAGAGCAGAAAGCACTCGCATTTACGGTGAGTATTGACGCAAAACGCTACGTTGATATTAAAATAGACACTGTCGGTTTGAAAGATGACGATCCGATCCGAAAGCAGTATCTGAAATGGCGCGGGGATATTTTTAACTCTGATATCGTCAAGCTTTTTAGCTTTGAAGATGTATTAACACTCGATTGGGAGCAGCTCATCAGTCAGATGGCAAAAGCAGCAAAGGGTATGCTCAAGGACTATCATCAATTCAACAAGACAGTAGACCGAAAGGAAGAAAACAGGGACAGTTTTATTCAGGAGGAGTTTGCGCTCAACCAAATCCTTTACGGCCCACCCGGTACGGGAAAAACCTACCGCACTAAGAACATCGCAGTCCAAATTCTCAATGGCACTCCTGACCACAGTCGTGAAGAGATTAAAAGGCAGTATGATGATCTTTACAAACAGGGCCGTATCCGCTTCATGACTTTCCATCAGGGAACAACCTATGAGGACTTCATTGAGGGCATCAAACCAGTATTGTCTGCTGATCAGGAAGAGGAAGATAGTACTGTTAACTATGTTATTGAAGATGGAGTATTCAAGCGGATGTGCGTAGAGGCATCACAAGAGTATGTGAAGCTGCAATCTCAGGAGCAATCTTCGGTCAAGACACTGACGTTCTCCCAACTGTACGATGGGCTCGTTAGCCAATTTGAAGAACGGCTGGAACATGAGGAAACGATTGCCATTCCTCAAAAGTCCGGCAGTCCGATAAATGTGGTAGGGACGAGCTCCAAAGGCAACCTGCTACTGAAGCATGAAGATGGGCAGCGTGAATATACCGCTTCCAAAAGCAGGCTGGAGAAGTTATTCAACGCTATCGATGACTTTGACAACTTACCGAATATTTACTCCTTTTTCCGCGAAGTCATTGGCGGCAGTAATGCAAGCGCCAATTGGGCAGTCCTTAATCAGATCTACAAGCTTAAGAACGATTATTCCCAAGATAAGAAGACGGCGCCTCAGAAGTCTATCAGCTATTCTGACAAGCTACGGGCATTTGAGCGTATAGATTGGTCTAAGGTTAATCCTGATCAGGATGTTCCCAAATACCTTTTGATCATAGATGAAATAAACAGAGGTAATGTTGCCGCTGTCCTGGGCGAACTCATTACGCTTTTAGAAGCAGACAAGCGAGGCGGGGCAACGGAGAGCCTGGAAGTAACCCTGCCTTATTCAAAGTCCAATTTTGCTGTACCGCCCAACCTCTACCTCATCGGCACCATGAACACCGCCGACCGCAGTGTAGAAGCCCTCGACACCGCCCTGCGCCGCCGCTTCAGCTTTACGGAAGTAGGGCCTAAGCCGGAATTGCTGTCGCCCAAAGCCATGATCTTGAGCTTGCTGAATAGGGAGGCGTATGCCGATCTGGGATGGGAGGAGGAGCCTTATCACTCGCATGCACGGAAGTTGTATGATTTTCTGGGCGTGGCACCAGATGGTGTGGAGGAGCCACTAAGGGAAAGAGCTGAAGTGGGAGAAGGATATTGGGAAAAGTCTGATCTCGAACATTTATCACCTGATGATTTCACTGGTGTTAAGCTGAATCACTTGCTCGGGACCATCAACCTCCGCATTGCCCGACTCATCGACCGCGACCACATGATTGGCCACGCTTACTTTATGGGTATTGCTACTGCCCCTGATCCCTGGCAGGCGCTGAAGGAGGTCTTTCACCGGAATATTTTGCCCCTGCTGCAGGAGTATTTCTTTGGGGATTATGCCAAAATTGGGCTGGTACTGGGCAACGGTTTTGTAGGCGTCGAAGAAGCGCGGGAAGGAGACGTATTCGCCGACTTCCCCTATGAAGCCAGTGCCGACCTAGCCACCCAAACGCAGTATACGCTAAAGGATGTTTCCAGGATGTCTATTCCGGACTTCCAGGAGGCCGTGTGGGGCATTTTACCGAATTCCAATACAGGGGAGGATGGCTAAGCGTATTCATACCCTAACTGTCTTTGAGCATCAGCCGGTTCGTCAGGGTAGTGGTGCGGCTCAGCTTAGTGCAGCAGAACTACAGGCGTTGCAATTGCACCATGGGGAAAAGGGTGTCCCTTACTTCTCGCTCATCCATCGAGGTGTCAAATTCAATCAGTATGTCGGTGTGCTGCAGGTGGGCAAACGGCTTATAGAGGTGCTGCCCAAGGCGGATAAAGACGATGGGGAAGATCTTTGGCGCAACCGCCTGATCGACATGCTGCGGGCCACCAGCACCCTGCAGGTGGAAAATACCAGCTCCAGCCAGCTGAAGATTAAGCCCAATTCAGTGCTTGACCTCTACTTTGAGCTGCTGATCGCCGAAATGGAGCAACTGCTGCACCACGGGCTCGTCAAGCAGTACCGCCAAACTACCGGCAACCGTACCGCGCTCAAGGGCAGCCTGCAATTTGCGCAGCACCTCAACCACAATCTGGTGCACCGGGAGCGCTTCTACGTGCGCCACACCACCTACGACCGCAGGCACCTCCTGCATCAAATCCTGTACGAAGCCCTGCTGCTCCTGCAACGCCTCAACACCCATCCCCAGCTCCACCACCGCATCGGTCGGCTGCTGCTCGATTGGCCAGGGCAGGATCGGCTTCGGGTCTACCCTACTCTATTCGAGTGGCTGTCGTTCAACCGCAAAACAGCGCCCTACCGCTCTGCCATCCAAATTGCCAAAATGCTGCTCCTCAACTACCACCCGGATGTCAGCCGCGGGCAGGAGGACGTGCTGGCGCTCATGTTTGATATGAATCAGCTGTGGGAACGCTTCGTGTATGTGAGCCTGCGGAAGTACGCCCCTCAGGGCATGACCGTACACGCTCAAAACACAAAGACCTTCTGGACTCCGGATCAAGGCCAAAAACGGACTATGCGGCCGGATATTCTACTTAAGTCAGCCGGGCAAACCATTGTCCTCGACACCAAGTGGAAGCGCCCTAACGGTTACGGCCCTTCACCGGATGATTTGCGGCAGTTGTATGTGTATTTGAAATACTACGGGGCGGAGAAGGCGGCATTGGTATATCCTGGAGGCAACAAGACAGTCAATGGTCGGTTTGCACCGCTGCCCGGGGTGGGTTTGGAATCTTGGGGAGCAGGGAGTCTCTTGTTTTTGCCGGTGGGAAATGAAGTATGGAATTGGCAACAAGAAATCTCTGCTGTCGTTTTTAAATGGACAGCAAAACATCCGAATCCAACCAAATGAAAAAAGCAATTATCCTGTTAGGGCTGCTATCCTCAATCCTGAGCTTACACGGGCAGGCGCCCGAAGAGGAATACTCCTATTGGGGCCCTTTTGAAGAAGTCGTCAACCCGGTCGATGAATACCGATCCTTGATTCATGACATACGTGATTGGGATGATATCCGAACCATCACCGGAGCAGACTCGCTTGGGCCTACTGTGGCACGCTATTTCATCCTTGAAGATGAAATTAAATATATTGAATATTACCATACAGGTAAGCGCCGGTACTTTATTGACACCTATTACCCGAAAGGCAAGCAATTAGTTGCTGCCACGAGCCACGCTGATCACTATTCAGAAGATATTCCATGGCAAAAGCTACCCGATATTTGGGATTACCCCAGCTACGGAATCAGCAAAGATTTGATTGCCGAAAGCTTTTTTACAATCACTTACTATTCCAATGGCGAAGCCATCCATCAACTGGCGAATGGGGACTGTGCGGGTGTACTGATGGACGAATACCTGGATGAGGTGGAGGCATTTGAGATTGCGGAAATGAAGCGGTTGTTTGGCTTGTTTAAACGGTATTAAAAATGCACCACGTACCCGACAAAAAAGTGCGTAATCGAGAGGAAAGGTAAATTTGGTGGCGCTAACCGTGCCTACGTGAGCTTTATAGAGCGGTGCGACCAAAATATTGCAGTCTTGAATCTGGCGAAGCTGGCGGGCGCGCTGGGGGTGGGGGTGACGGAGTTGTTGGGGGAAGAGGGAGTAGGGTTGGCAGAATAGAAACTCTATTGTATATTGCCTCCTTGGTAATATAAGTATAGCCTATGCCCGGCAACATACCCGATGAGATATGGCTGTTTCGTATTGTGCACATCGACAACCTCCCTTTCCTGTTGGAGCGAGGAATGTTCGCAAGTACACATCCGGATAAAGACCCGGACTATGTCTTCATAGGGGACACAAAGCTCACTGAACAGCGCAGGCACTATCCAATTCCGCTGGAGGGGCGTGGCCATATTGGAGAGTATGTAGCTTTTTACTTCGGGCACCTTTCTCCGATGTTGTACAATATTCACACGGGTTATAGAGGTATTGTGCAACGCCCACAGAGCGATATTGTATATATTTGCTGCACATTGGGTACAATAGAAGCGGCTAATTGCAACTATCTTTTTACAGATGGTCATGCCAAACAGCGAATTACGCAGTTTTATAAGGACAAATCTGACCTGGAACAAGTAGACTGGGACATTGTCTATCAAAAATACTGGCGAAACGATGAAGAAGACCGCGACCGTATGCGCCGTAAGCAGGCAGAGTTGTTGGTCAAGGGACACGTACCTGTTAGCTGCATAGATCGGTTGGTTGTATTTGATGACGAATCGAAACACGCAGTCAGCCCAATACTTGAAAAACTGGGCTTAAATCTGGATATTTACGTTAACCCAAAAGGTAAATTCTACTACTGATCATGTTGCACTACACCACAGGAAACCTCCTCAATTCAGATGCTCAGGCACTGGTAAACACCGTCAACACCATGGGGGTGATGGGTAAGGGTATAGCATTGCAGTTCAAAGAAGCCTATCCCGAGAACTACCGGCAATACCGTGCAGCTTGCAAAAAGGGCGCTCTGAAGCCAGGTCAGTTGCTGATAGTAGAAGATCAGGACCTTATGGGGCCGCGTACCATTATTAACTTTCCCACCAAGACACAGTGGTGGCTGAAATCTAAATATGATTATATAAAAGACGGTCTGACCGCACTGGCAAAAGAGATAGCATTAAGGAATATCAAAAGTATTGCCATCCCACCCCTGGGCTGTGGGAACGGTGGATTGAAGTGGGAAAAAGTTAAGACAATGATAGAGCAGCAACTAGGTAAACTAAATGCTGAGGTGTATGTCTACGAACCTAATGAAGCCATCAAAAAGGTCTTACAAAAAGAAGATAAGCATAAAAAAGCCCACCTGACATCGGCAAGAGCTATGTTGCTCTCCGCCCTCTACCAGTACGAAGGGCTGGGAGAACATGCCAACCTGTTTGTTGCCAATAAACTAGCCTATTTCTTGCAGCGGATGGGAGAGCCGCTGAGATTGAAATTTGTCGCCCATCATTATGGTCCTTACTCCGTTCAGATACGCCATGTATTGTATGCTTTAAATGGCACCTACCTGAATGGGCTGGAACAAAAAGACGCCCGACCCTTTGAGCCACTCTTGCTCAGCTATGAGAAACAAGCAGAGGTGCAAGCCTATATTGATTCTAACCTTGATACTACTCAGAAAAAGCGGCTAGACAACTTGCTGGGCTTCATTCAGGGCTTTGAATCTGCTTTCTCTATGGAATTATTGGCCACAGTAGCTTTTATGATGGAAGAGAATCCTGGCCTGGATATTACAGATATAGAGAAACGCCTGAAGGACTGGTCAGAGCGAAAGGTAAAGATGTTCAAGCCGGCTTATCTCAAAGTCGCCTATCAACACCTCAAATCGTATGAGCAGCTGAGCCTGCCAAAAGCGTAGAAGCAGTATGTGCAAACGCACCCACAGGATGAATGATGGGTGTCCCGCTGCTGGACGGATTACATCCGTTGTTGGGCTAGTAAAGACATCAACCTGGTTTAGATTAAAAAAAAGCCAACCGGGCAGCACAATAGCTTTTTCGATCAAACGGATTTAAACATGACCACCCCAACCGACCTCATCGGCGACATCCACGGTCACGCCGGCCGACTGAAAGCCCTGCTCCGTAAGCTCGGCTATGAGCGCAAAGCTGGTGCTTACCGCCATCCCGACCGCAAAATCATCTTTGTTGGTGACTATATCGACCGCGGGCCGGACAGCCCGGAGGTGGTGGATATCGTCCGGGCGATGGTGGATGCGGGGAGTGCGGTAGCTTTGTGCGGTAACCACGAGTTTAATGCAATCTGCTACAATACGTCAAAGGAAGGAGGCGGATACCTGCGGCCGCATACGGCCAAGAATACGCATCAGCATGCCGCTACGCTGGAGCAGTACCGCGACAAACCGGGCGACTATGACTCGGCTATTGCGTGGTTCAGAACACTACCGCTATTCCTGGAAACGGAAGATTTACGTGCTGTACATGCCTGCTGGGATGAAGCGGTGATCAGGAAGCTGCACAAGACACTGGGCGGAGCAGTCCTTCCGGAAAGCTTACTGCCCGAAGCGGCAGAAAAGGGCACCGATTTGTACTATTGGGTGGAAGTGACCTGCAAAGGCAGGGAAGCCGACCTGCCGGAGGGCTATAGCTTCCACGACAAAGACGGGCACGAGCGGCGGGAAATACGCATCAAGTGGTGGCAAGATCCGGAGGGGCAGTCCTTTCAGGATATGAGCGTCATCCCGGGACTGGGGCTCGACCACCTGCCTTTTCGGGATACTGAGGCCACCCACCACCCTACCGGAAGCCGCCCGGTATTCTTCGGTCACTACTGGCTGAAAGGCACGCCTGAGCTTTTGACGCCCAATGCCTGCTGCCTCGACTATAGCGTGGCGAAGGGCGGGGTGCTCACTGCTTACCGGTTTGATGGGGAGCGGGAGCTGAATGAGGGGAAATTGGTTTGGGTGTAGAGGCAGTGGTGGTGCCTGCACCCCTCATAAGCTCTACAACCGCCGAAACTTAAAAGTATACAAGCCATGACGGGTACGGGCCTCAATATGTAGCTTATTGTTGCTAATATGATTCACGCAGGTGAAGTAGGCAAAAGACTCCTAGTGGTCTGTCAAGTGTTAATTTATGGGTTGAGTGGGAGCGAATTTTGAGGCTAATCAACCTGTCCGTGTCTCGTCGCCTTTTGGCTTTGACTACCGGAAACCGTACTTAGGTACTAAGGTAGGCGGGGTGGATAGCCTGTCCCGCAACATCTGCGGGATTCCCGCGCATAGCAGCGCTATGTTAGGGGTTACCCAACCCTGCCTGGCTGGACACAGTCAGGCAGGGAAGAGTAGCCTCAAAAGTCGCCGCCGGCAACCCTTAGTTTTAGCCTTGACAGGCCACTAGTTACATTTAATCGAGAGTATCCCACCAAAGTGGTGTTTTCAACCGGAAGACAGGAGTGTTATTGCCTACGTTTGCTCCATTTCGTACCTCCTCGTTACCTTCCACTATCATAGCGCGGATCCACTCGCCTTCGTTGAAGAGCGGATTCAGGTTTGTCGGCCTGTTAAGAGAAGGGCCATAGATTTCCTGGCTGTAATCCATTCGTCGCATGTCTACCCATGTTTCCGGGTTGAAGACCTGCGCGATATACTTTTGCCGCATGATATGGCTAAGTCCGGAGGTGAGGTCATCGAAGTGCTGTTGCACACCATTGTCAACCAAGGTATTCCAGTAAGCAGTTATGTCATCACCTGCTACGCCCAACTTGCGCATATTTGCACTCACTCCTTCCTGATAAGCGGCAAGTGCTCCGCCGCTATCTCCTGAACGAAGCCGTGCTTCCGCTTCTATAAATTTGACTTCTGCATAGGTGATAAAAGGGAATGGAGAAGTGGGCCGGCTATAAAAACCTCCGGTGACTCTTCCATAGTTATCCCCATTGACTTCTATGCCTCCAGGAACTCCCTGGCCCGGTATCAGGCCTCTGAATTCCCCGTCTGATGGAGCAGGATTCATGATGATCCCAATTCGGGGGTCTAATAAGCTATCGTTGGTGACGGGTGCTGTTTTCATGAGGTCCACAAAAAACTGAGTAAAGGAGAAATAGCGCGGTGCAGTTGCGCTGGTGAAACCACCATATCCTTTATCACTCCAAGGGTTAGCCTCAGTGGCTGTACCGTTATCCAAATAGGGGAATTCCGCATCCATGCCATCCGAATTAAAAGCATTGCTACACGCTTCGATGACTGCCTGAGGATCGTATATGCTTTTTTTGCTCAAGTGATTCAGGTAGCGGGCTTTCAGAGCATAAGCAAAGCGCCGCCAATTATCGATATCCCCTTGATACATGATGTCACCATTGTCCAGATTTAGCCCTTTAGCATTTTCTGTCTCGTTAAAAAGTGCTATTGCTTCATCAAGTTTTTCGATGACTTGGGCATACACTTCTTCCTGAGAATCGAATGCAGGGGTCAAGCGGGCTGTAGTAACGCCATCATAGGCTTCGCTGACTGGGATCGCACCGAGTTGGTCCGTTAGCATTCCAAAAACCAGTGCTTCTAATGTACGACCAGCTCCTGCATAATGAGGCGCTCCCTCAGCTTTGCCCATCACGACCATATCGACACAGTTGGGGATAGCCCAGGTATAAGAGTTTTGCCAGAAAAAATAGCTAGAGGTAAAGCGCCAGGTTTCTGGTGAGCTAGTTTCATTGCCAGAAGCGGTATATAGGCATACTGCGGAAACCTCTCGGGCCCCTCTCCACATCGCTGCTCCGTTGGTCATTGTTATAGCGCCGATCAAACGGCTCTCCAGCGGGATTTCCTGCGGATTGTTAGGATCAGCATTGATGTCAAGAAACTCTTGACATGAACTCAGTAAGAGGCCGATTGTCGTAAGAACAATTATATATAAATACTTCATTTCAAAGTAATTTAGTTGAATTAATCATTGATTAAAAGCTCAATCTGAGACCAAAGTCCGCACCTCTGGTCGAAGGGGTGCCCAGGTTGTCCATCCCCATAGAGCCTGTGCCAAGGACGCCTGCCCCCCCTGAGCTTACTTCAGGGTCTACGCCCGAATAATCCGTGATGAGGATGAGGTTTCGACCGGTAGCGTACACTTCCAGACCCTTAATATTAATTCGATCCAAAAATGATTTTGGTATGCGATAGGATAAGGTGGCATACCTGAGGCGGTACCAACTGCCGTCTTCTACAAACAGCTGGCCGTTGCCGCGCAGGATAGTCTGGTAGTAGTTTTGGTCCAATACGACTTGCTGGGTATTAGGTTCACCCGTTGATTCGATAATGCCCTCAAATGTGGTGACCGATCCGCGTTCGAGCGTTTTAGTGCTCAAACCATTGCGGACCAGAGCGTTTTCAGTGGCGTTGTAGATATCCCCTCCTATTCGGAAATCCCATAGGAAGGAGAAATTGAAATTCCCAATCTGAAGAGAGTTGGTCAAACCAGCAATGAAATCAGGGTTCCTGTCCCCAATTATTTCTTTAATGGAGCTCACCTGAGGATAGCCCATATCGTCAAGCAATAATTGTCCCTCTTCATTGCGCTTCCATACATCACCGTTGATGCCAAATAGAGACTCTCCCAGGAAACCGGCTCCCTGAGCGACAAAGCCATCTACTGAGGCATCAGACTGCTCTACCCGGTCTAACGTACCTGGAAGCTCCACAACTGTGGAAGTATTCCGGGAGAAGTTGAGGTCTACATTCCATGTGAAGTTGCTCCTTTTTATCGGTGTGGCATTTATCATAAGCTCAATGCCTTCGTTATCTATTCTTCCACCATTGAGATAGGAGATGAAAGAACTGGCTGAAGGAGGTACACGAGTGAAAAGGATTTGATCGTCCGAGCTCATATTGTAGTATGTGAAGTCAACGCCGATCTTTCCTCTGAACAGGCGGATATCCACACCCGTTTCGAATGCGTTGGTGAACTCCGGGCGCAGTGCCGGTGCACCGAAAGCATAGACATTAGCAATAAAACCACGAGGGCCTGCTGTAAAAGAGTTGGTGGTATTAAAGTAAGTATTGCCGAGCACGTGTGGGGGGGCATCTTTACCTACCCGGGTCCATGAAGCACGCAGCTTTGCGTAAGGGATGAAGTCGCTTTCACCATTGACCGCTCCTATCTCATTGAGCAGGTCTGTCAACACAACGCCCCCACTAAAAGAGGGGTAAAAGAAGGAACGATTGGCTACCGGCAATGTAGAAGACCAGTCGTTACGTGCCCGGATATTCAGGAATACTATGGACTTCCAGTCCGCATTGAAATCAGCAAAGGCACCAACGATTCTGCGGCGGGAGCCTCCTGCTGAGATCACCCTTTCGTTTTGGAGAACATTATTGATGCTGGCGAAGGTTGGCACGATGAAGTTGCGGCCGTACCAGTTGGCAGAAGTGTTTCGGGCTGACTCAAGGTTGTGGCCCAAAGCGAGGCTCGTGTTAATATTCCCCCCAAACGATTTCTTGCCTGTAACAACAAGGGTAGAAGTTGTAATCTGATTGAAACGGTCGACTTCTGTGATCGCGCCTTTTTCTTCTCCTCCAATTACGGTGCCTGCACTTCGTATGGAGGTAAACTGCTCATTGTAAAAGTCAGTGCCTGCACGATAGGTTATGTTGAGAAAGGAGAAAGGGTCATAACTTAGGTTGACTGTTGAAATGACACGGTTTACATTGCTGCTTGTCGGATTATTGTATACACTCCAATATGGGTTGTCTACAAAAGAAGCATCATTGTCAACACCTAGCAGTGTACGCTGCCTCCCATCTGCAGTGAGATAATTGCGGGCGTCATCATTGAGCGGCCAGTTGTACAATCCTCTGATCGTACCGCCGCCGCCGCCACCTGTCGCACCAATGATGTTAGTCTCTGCTATGCCAGATCCACCAAGGGTTGACTGGTTTTGAGAATTGATATAGTTGACGGAACCACCTGCACTAAGGTTTTTAGCGATTTTGCTGTCTGCAGACAACCTGAAAGAAGTCCTGTCAAAACTGGTATTCGGTACTATGCCGTTCTGGTCTAAGCGGCTAGCGGAAAGGTAGAAAGTACTACGTTCGCTACCGCCAGAAGCTGAAATATCGTGGCGCTGTGAAACCGCAGGCTGAAAGAAATTGCCAAGGTTATCATATACCGTTTCGTTGGCACCGAACGCAGGGCCCCATGAACTCCGCGCATCGGGGTTGAAGTTGCCATCGATACCTTGCTTATAGGCCGTTTGGAATTCAGGAACCTTATTGACTACATCATAGGAGAAGGCATTACTGTAGTTGATACGGAAAGTTCCTGCCTGTCCTTTTTTAGTAGTAATAATAATGGCTCCCTCTGAAGCACGAAGACCGTATAATACGGCTGCAGCAGGCCCCTTCAGTACAGTCAAAGATGCTATGTCTTCCGGGTTAATATCTATTCCCCGGTTGCTGTTGTTCGTATTTTGAGCGCTAAGCCCTATCCCTCCGCCCACAGGAGAGCTATTGTCAATGGGGATGCCATCTACTACGAAGAGAGGCTGGTTGTTACCGCTCAGTGAAGTTCCTCCCCGGATCATAATGACAGAAGAAGCACCAGGTGCCCCACTCGAGTTATTGATCATCACTCCCGCAATTTTCCCCTGCAGGCTGTTAACGATATTGGGCTGCTGAGATTCTACAATAGATTCAGATTGCAGGGTCTGTACTGCATAAGTAAGCGCTTTCTTTTCCTTTCGGATACCCAGAGCAGTCACAACCACTTCTTCAAGGTTCTCGCCATCTGAGGCCAGAGCAATATCCAAAACGGACTCAGCCCCTACTATTTGGTCTACACTGGAATACCCTATGTAGGAAAATCGCAAGGTAGAACCTGATTCGGCAGTGATAGCATATCGACCATCGAGGTCTGTAACCGTACCATTACCGTTGCCTATATTTTCTATAGTAGCTCCAATGAGCGGCGCTCCGGTTTCCAAATCTGTTACTGTTCCAGTGATACGGTTTTGTCCAAGGACAGTTGACACACAAAAAAACAGTAGTACCGGCAATATCCATTGCCTGAAATTCAAATGTTCTTTCATTTCGTTTTGATTGTTTGAATAAAAATATTTACACCTCTCCTCCGGGGGAAGAGCAAGCATTGTGACCATTAACAAAAGCCAGGCTGCCTAACAAACAGCCCCTTTAGGAGGGTTTCTAACAGAGGATAGCGCACACACGTGTTTTCTCACTTCGATAATAATTTAACCGTTAGATTATTACCGCGTTGCTCTTACAAGTATAGGATATTTCGACAATAAATACAACTGCGCCAAACCAGTCCCTTAAAACACAAATCCTTCATTAACAGTGTTTTATACAAAGCTGTTAATTAGCTGTTCTGCTGTTGTAGACAAACTGTATATTCTTTTGGCTGTTTTTTTTACTCTGCCCTCCTCTTTTTGTAAAAAATTTTCTTCTACAAAATCGCTTTTTGTTATTCGTTCCTTCTGCATTAGCTTTCCCAATAATGATAAGATACGCTGCATCGGCAGCCTAAATCCGCTCCCTATGACACTGACTTTGCCAGGCCTCTGAACGCCCTGTGTTTTAATACCTGGATCATTGACTAAAAGCAAATGAACAGCCCGCAGCCTCACTTTAGCACTAATTGTGCGTACTCGAAATCATAGAGATTGTAGGGCTGCTATTGCTCCTGCCTTAATCTAAAAAACAAGTTCATTATTTCCTGTGAAAGCCTCCTCTTATCATTGATTTGGAACTGCCTTGCTAAACGGGATTTAGCTTTTTCCACTCCACCGGGCGTTACGAATAACATATCGCTAATTTCCTGATTACTAAAGCCCAAGGCTATAAGTACTACATACTGCAACTGCCGCTTGGATGTATCTGGATATTCCTGAAGGATACGGTCAATAAAGCCAGGGTAATTCTGGTTAAAATCCAAGAGAAAGTTTTCCCAAACAGGCTGTTCGTTAAAGGCCATTTCTACTTTTCGGGTAAGCATAGCTGAATTGCGCCGATAGCGCTCACAAGCATCCAGGACTTTAGCTTTCAGCTGACTGGACTGTACAGATTGAGTGAGCAGACGTTGTTTTTGACGGGCTAGTTCTTCCTGCTTGGACTTGTTCAGGGTTTCAAGTTGTTGTCTTCTGGCCTCAAGAGCTTCTTTTTTGTACTGCATTTTTTGGCGATAGAAGTAAAAAAGGAAGGATATAAGTAGCAAAACAGCTCCCAGCCCCAGCGCGAGGGCATTGGTGTAGTTTGCCCGTTTTCGCAACCACGCCTTTTCTTTTTCCTTTTGATCCAGCATTTGCTGATATTCGGCAACGCGATAGCTAGTAGTCGCATCAGCCAGAATCCGAAGGTTAGTTCTTCTAGCCAGACTATCGCTTATAACTTTGCTTTTGGTTAAGTTTTCGAGTGCTTTCTTGTAAGAACCCAGTTTCTGAAATACTTCTGACCGAAGCGCATACAGATCAAGAGCATCTTCTGTGTAGAAATCAATACAGTTTAACCCTTCGCTCAGTAAGAATAAGGCTTGTGCCGGTTCCGTATTATATTCCAGCAAAAGTCGGCTATTCCAAATAGCCCATTCCGGATCACATTTCAACTCGTCCTCTTCATAATAGGTGCGGTATTTTTCCAGATAGTCTATAAACTTCTTCCAGTTTTTTTGCTCATGCGCATGGGAAATGCTTTCGGTGAGCAGGTAATGCTGGTTAAAATCATGCTCTATCGCAACATTCCAGGCTGTATCGAGGTGAGATAAAAAGTTTTTTTCACTTCCTGTTTGGCGATAAACTTGTGCAATATTAAAATGAGCCAGATAGCTAAGGTAGGGATATTCATACAGGCGTGCGGTATCCAAAAGGCTATGAAACGCCTGAATAGCTTGTGGGAAATCTTCCTGCTTTTTATGAATAATTCCAATGTTAAGAAGGGTAACGTGCCTGCTTCTTCTTCCATAAGGCGTATCTGCATATTGCCCATACTCCAAAGCTTGCCTGAAATACTGCATCGCTGTTTCGTAGTAATCTGTTTTTAAATAGGCTACTCCCAGATTCGACAATAGCGAAAGTGCATTTGCCGGGTGCTTTCCCGGATTTAGAACACTTAAGGATTGTTCATAATAATTAATCGACTTATCAAACTCTCCCTTCATCAAATGAATGTTCGCCAGCAGGCCAAGGTCTATTGCCAGATAGAAGGAATCAGAAAGTATGGAGTCACACTTTAATGCTAAACGGGTGTAGTGAAAGGCAGAGTCATAAGCGCTCCTTCTCAGAAAATGATTGGCCCGATGATTATAATAGTATTGTGCATGCAGCGAAAAGGGTGCAGGTACTACATATTGCTTATTGTAATGTGCAGCGAGGCAGTCCACGTCCGGGCTGCCTTCCGCATCCATCTGTACGATATGGGAAATCAACCGTCCTGCGGAAAAATCAGGAGGTAAAGCATTTATAACTTGCGGACATTCTGCCATCAGGGAGAGAGATAAGCAAACCAGAGTTGCAGCAATAATTATTTTACTCATTCTTATTCAAACCGGAGCCCCTTCCGGGGCAGATTATAGAATATTTATGGCGTGCTGCTCTGTTGTGTTTGCTTCTTAGAAGCTAAAATACAAGTATTTGCTGATTTTAAAAAGCCTGCAAAGAACACGTTATAAAAAAATGATAATCAGCGTATTAAACAAATATGTCTGGTTTGTTTCTTCTTACTTTTTCAGTGGATCGCATCAAAACCTAACTCAACTCAGCGCATATTGGAAGTGCCGGAGCAGAAATGACAAAAGACTTCTGAGTGTATAATCCTACCCACTTCAGTGGCGGCACATTTCGCTGATGGCCTATTTTTTTCTAATCATCCAACATATGAAAAGACTAATAAAAGGGTTTAGCGTCCTGTTGATTATCGTTGGGGCATACCCTTTAACTGCGCAGGAGGAAACGACCTCTCCCCTTGAGCAATTACTCATTTGGGAAAACACTCAGGAAGAAAGCCTCCTGTCTGTACTTGGCGAGACTTACAGGCCTGTTATCGAAAGTTGGGAAGCCTGCCTTTCCACAGGTGCTTGCAGCGATCTCCCCGTAGATAAGATACAAGATATGCTCCGTGCCACTATAGAGCAACAGCTGTATGATAGTACTCGGATGTCAGAGCAGTACCGGGACATCAGAGAATGGATCTCGCTCGATACACTGCAAACTATGATTTCTCCTCCCCTATCAGACTCTGTACCGCTGAGATTAACCAGAGTAATGGAATTGCCTGACGAGCCGAGGATGCCCGCTCGCCAGCAATTAAATTCACCCAAGCCGTTTTGGCTGCAAGTGACCGACGAGCTGCTGATTAACGCAATTGAGGAAGAAGCCATAGAATCTGCTGTTGGAATAATAAAAACAGAGTTGCAGCAGCTGCAGGAAACTGACACTCTTGTTCATATCTTATTCCCAAATGTGAGTCGGCAAATACTCAACTACTCAACAGGTATGCCGGCATCAGTAGCTCTACAGCATTTCAAGGCGGCTCTTGCAGTCGATTATCAGCAACTTGACGCTCGTTTTCCTTATGCCTTGCAACAGACAGGCCGGCTTAGTAGTCAAAGTACTCGGATCATTGAGGAAGGGGAGTATTGGTTAGACCGTTACTGGCAAGGGCATATTGATCCTCCGGTTTTTCCTGGAGATAACGATGAGACCTCTTTTCCGGTCAATAGCTGGCTTTCATTTCTGAATGAGGCTTTCGAAGTAAGTGCCAATCAGCCCCTCCATCCTATCACAATCAAACGGTTGCAGGAGAGTGGCAGAGTAGCCCGGCTTTGCCATTGGTGGGCAGGGCTATATGCCCCCGGGCTTTCCGCACCTTCTGAGATAATGGATAATCTCCCGGATAACTATGTTCAGGGTATGATTAGTTACCATAGATTCGTTAGAAATACCCGGCGGGCAAATTGGAATATACGGCGACCTGAACTACTCCAGGATTTCATCCAAACTTTTCTTGATCTAAGAGGGTGCTTTTTGTCCGTTGAGGATGCTCTTGACGCTGAGCAAATTCTGTCTGCGATTGCCAACCTCAGATACCATAACAAATCGAAGTCAGCTCAGCATAAAGCACTGATGAATATTGCAGAAGAATTAGCTCTTTACAATCATCCGCTTTTGCTTCTACTAGGGAATCTTGCAGTCCAGGATGATTTGGATAGCTTCCAGAAGGTCCTGAAGGAAATCTACCTCCCACATGCCAGTTTTTCCAGCCTTAGAAAGAACAAGCGGACCTACCTTCTGATGGGATATGCAGGCTTGCATTCCGGGATGGAAACAAGCCTTCACCCGGACCGCAACATGAGAGGCCTCCATACAGCGATGGGTATCTGCGCTGGCCCGGCTCTAAGTATGGGTACAGGGAAGTATGCCCATACATTCTTACTACAGATCATTGACCTTGGAGCCCCGTTTTCTTTTCTGATCAAGGATGCGGAAGATATCCGAAGTGGACAGTTTCCCGAAAAGATCAACCTGGAAGCCTTTGTCTCGCCGGGTGCAGGATATTTTCTTGGATTAAAGAACAGCCCGCTTAGCCTGGGGCTTAGTGCCGCTATGGTCAACAACGGCAGGACCGACCCTGGAGGGCAGGAAACTGATATCCTTCGGTTTAATCTGGGTTTGTATCTCGATTTCCCAATATATACGCTGGGACAAGTTCGTCATTCATTCACTCATTTAAAATAACAAATATGCTTTTAAAGAAAACGTTGCTTGTGCTCCTCAGTTTTTGGATACTGACGGTCCATAGTGTGGCACAGACCAGCCAACAAGCTGTATCGTTCACTAACCAGGGTACCGAGAAAATCTGGGTCTACGCTTACCATGAAGGGTGTTTTGAAAGCGCCATCCCTGCGCTTTGTTATAATGACGGTCTTGATGCGGGGCAAGAGGTGAGCTATACGCCACCTGATATTATTCGTAACTGGGATACGTTCAAAGAGGTATTCCAGTTTGTTGGAGATGCACTGATGATTGTTGCCGGGCTTGTAGTCACCGTGGTTACAGCCGGGGCTGGAGCAGAAGTGGAAGCGGGTGCCATCGCAGAAGTAGTAGCTACAACAGGCGCAGAAGCTGGTCTTGATGCCGTTGACGCCGCCGAAGCTATTGAAACTGCAGCAGAAACTACCGAAATGTCTATCGAAACCACCTCGGAAGTCGCTACCGAATTCCCGGAAGTCTTCAGCGCGGCAGAAGATAGTGGTGATGCGGCAGCAGATATGGGCAGCGAAGCTCTTACACAAATGGAAGGGCAGACGGAAGACTTAGCAGATGATGCAGCCGATGGCGCTGATCAGGCAGCGGATGATGATTCCGGAACAGATAGCGGTGATGGCAGCGATCCTGATGGCGATGAAGATACAGACAGTGGTGATGATAGTTCTGATAACCAGGACGATAGTAGTGACGACCAGGATGAGGATGGAGATAATTCTAATGACGAAGACGAAGATGAGGACGAAGATGATTGCAACTCCAATTCTTCAAGTGCTACGAAAAACTTAACCACCGCAAAAAAAGCCATTGCTAAAGCTAAAAGCCTTTATAAGAATATCAAGGCTAAAATCCCTGACCCTATGAAGGAAACCTTCAAAGAACTTCGCAGCCAGTACCAGTTCATTAAAGGTCCGGCAGAACAGCTCTATGCAAAGGTTCTTTCTCCTGACGACGACGACCATCCTATTGATTACGAGTCAGAGGATCCGCCCACTGACGACATGGCTTGCGAGCTAAAGGCCCTGAATAAAATAGCTAAGGACGTAAAGAAGTTAGAGAAAAAAGGATTTAAGCTTATCAAGGATTTAGAAAAGGAAGACCGGCAAAAGGTTAGCCACCTCTATTCTTTGGTACATATGGGGCTTGGTCTGCCAGTTCCAATTCAAACCTGGAGCAAAAACCGGGAATGGTCCTATGTAGTCGAAAGCGAAGGCTACCTTTATACTGCTAAAGCAGGACATATTTCTTTAGACGGCAATACATTTGAGCTGGTCTGGACACCTCCCGGAGACAGCACGAACAATCACGATGTTTACTGGGCAAAATACTCAGGCCCAAGCTACCCTGCAGGTACTTTTTTCAAAGGGAACACTAAGCCTATTCCACAGCTACAGGCACTTCAAGAGAGCTATACAGTAGACAACGACAACCTAATCACGGTAACTAAAACCCCGAGGACAGACAAAAATATTCAGTTTGGGTTTAAAACCAATACCAATGTTACCTGGTGGAAAGGAGTACAAATTCACTACCTTAGCTCAGATGGTACTGAAAAATCTTTGATGATGGAGCTGCAGGGAGACAACCATGAAGAGTGGTGGGCAGTAACGCCACTTTCTGATGTTAATCCAATGAGTCCTTTTATTTTGACTTTTTGGAAAGCTAAAGCATTTGGAGTCCATACAGTAGTCGGGCAGGACCTCTTTACTGTCGAAGGGCTGGTCAATCAAGATGGGAACGGTACAACAGTACAGTTTTTCTGGGAAAATGACATCTAGTGGTCTGTCAAGGCTAAAACTAGGGGTTGCCTGCGGCGACTTTTGAGGCTACTCTTCGTTGGACAACCCCTTACGTAGCGCTGCTATGCGCGGGAACATCCGCCTCGATTAGTCTCAAAATTCGCTCCCACTCAACCCATAAATTAACACTTGACAGACCACTAGTGGATTGAGCCGTAAATATTTGACAGTTAAAGATCAGGCACTACAGAAGGCTTAAGCGTGAAAATACTATCAACCAATTCGGTTTAGTCGCACTAGTGGCTTGTCAAAACTAAAGCTCTCGAAAAACTAAATATGATTTTGTGAGACATCCGGATGAAACTGACAGGGGACTAACCCGCGGTTTTGTCCGGATGTCCAGCTTAAGCCAATCCGTAAAGGCTTCAATCCTTCATACTCCGCAAGATGGAATCAATTGGGCGTCAATTTTGATGTAGGAGTTCATCCAAAAACCGGTTCACCAGTATTAGCAGCCCAGATACATTGATGTTTCAACAACCACTCAGGTGGGAATGGCTTACCCTACTGCCTGCAACCTTAGAAAGATTGCCCGGCTTTCGATATGTACACAGGTTTCCCTGAAACTCCCTAATCTATAATTCCCATCTGCTTAGTTGCACGGAGCTTTGCTTCTACGCTGCAAAATAACATAGCAATTACCAACTTCGGGGCTTCAAAATAAGTTTGCAGAATCTGTAAACAAATAAGCTCCACACCAAATACCGGTGCGGGGCGCTTTGAATTAGCACAAAACTGTTACGTAATCAGTCAGGAGCAAAAGCGGGGCGTAAAAGCACCTTACGCCCCGCATGCTATTGCTCGTAGTAAAACATCTTGCAATCGCTATTCCACGATGACCATCCGCTTCGTCGCACTGTGCGTACCGGTGCTGACCGTGTACTGCACTACGCCGGTCGCCGCCAGCTCAGAAGACTTGACCGTGATGTGGTTGTAGCCCTTAGAGCCGTCCTGGCGGTACAGTTTCAGTACCTTGCCGGTTACGTCGCTGATGGTGATCGTCACCTGTGCTGCCTCTGGCAGGTTGAAGCCGATCACAGTCTCGCCCTTGAATGGGTTCGGCTGGTTCTGGTACAGCTCGAAGCCTGCGCCCGCTACAGTACCGGTGCTGAACTCGATCGCTACGTCCTGGAAGCTGCCGTCTTTGCCGTAAGCTTCTGCCTTCGTAACTGCTGAGCTTACGCCCAGTACTTCGCTCAGCATCACGTCGCTGTTTGCGCGCAATACCAGTGTGAACAGCTCTGCATCAGATGCTTCGCCGTTCCAGCTTGTCGTGATCATGCCTTCGCCCAGGTAAGCCAGGCCGAAGTTGTCTTCGGTAGCTACACCGCTTACGATGTCTACCAGCTCTACGCCCTTGTTCAGCGTCAGCGTCGCCTGGTAGCCCTCGATGCGTGCCAGCTCAGCAGCTGTGAAGCTTACGCGGTACTCATTGCCCGCCTTCAGCTCCTGCTCGTCTGTCTGCAGTGCAAAGGTGCCTTCGTAGCTGCGCTCGTCAACTACTGCAAAGCTGTTTGCTGCCGCATCACCGTTCACATCACCAATCTTCACGGCTACGAAGTCCGCATCCATGATGCTTGTCGCAGGCAGGTCGTTGATGTTGATCACTTCAGGGAACTGCTCTGCCCATGGGTTAGATGGGTCTGGGAAGACGTAAGCTTCCTCTACAAAGCGCCAGCTCGTGTTGTTAGCGAACTCTGTATCGATAGACAGGATCAGCTTGCGCAGCTGGATCAGGTCCAGAGTAGTGATAGAGCCAGAGTTGTTAACGTCCGCTGCGATACGCTGGTATGGCGTGCTCAGCGGGCCAACGCCCAGGATGTGCTTGCTGATCAGTACCAGGTCGAACGTAGACACACCGTTGAGGTAGTCGCCGTCGCGCTGTGGCGTGATCGTGTAGTCAAGGCCTGCTGTCAGGTTCGTGAATACGTAAGCGCCGTCGTTCTCTGTTGTCATCTCATCAGATGCCTGGCCGGAAAGGCTGACCTGTACATCTTCTACCGGCTCGTTGTCCTCGGTATTGACCGCACCGGCTGCCATTGGTGCTGCTGCACCGCATACGCCCATGTTGTCCTGTACCAGGATGTAAGTCTCGCAGAAGTCGCTGTTGCCAGCTGCGTCGTACGCCCAGATCTCGATCACCAGCGTGCCTTCGTCGTCGCAAGTCAGCACAAGGCCGGCCTGGTCAGGGTCGTTAGGCTCGCCTGCACGGTTGATAGAGTACTTGATCGGCTCAGAGCAGTCAGTGATCGGAGAAGCGATGAAGTCGCTCGCCCAGATCTCAGCCATGCCTGCACCCGGGTCCGGTAGGTTGTCGCCGTCCTCGTCTACTGGCATCAGCTCGATCGCAATGCCGTTCAGGCAGAATGGCGCTGGCGCCTTGCAGTCGATGATGTCGAATGGCAGGATCGCAAGGTCTGAGTTGCCACAGCCGTCCAGTACGTGCACTTCGAACGCGTGGCTGCCGATTGGCAGGTCGTTCACTGTGATCGTGTAGTCTGGGTAAGAACCAGATACCACGCCTGTCAGCTCCACAAGGTCGCCGCTCAGGAATGGGTCAAGGAACACCTTGATCGTCAGGCCGTCTGGCGTACAGTCCTCATCGATGCTGAACGGATAAGTCACGTTCGCATCACAGTTCACGTTGTCCAGTGAGCAGAATGCGTCTGCCTGCGTGAAGCTGATCTCAGGAGCGGTGTCGTCGTATACCTTGATGATCTGAGTGTACTGGTAGTAGCCAGTCTCGTCATACTCGAAGCTGTAGTAGTCGTTCGATACGCCACAGAAGTTGATGCCTGGTACGTTGTTGTCAGGTGTCTCGTCTGTGTCCTGGTCGAAGTAGATCTTGCCGTTCGGGCGTGCAAGCAGCCAGAAGCCGTTGCCGTTGTTCGCAATACGGTCGCCATCGCCTGGAACACCGTTGCAGTCCTCGTCGCGGCCCACGATGTAAGGGTCGCTCTCGCCGTCGTACTGGCACCAGTTGATCACCTTCCACGTACGGAAGATCTTGTAGCACTCGTCGCCGGATGCAGAGAACTGCTCGTCGTTGCTTGTCACTGCAAGCAGGTCGCAGCCAAGCTCGTTGTACTCAACGGTGTCTGGCGTTGGCGTGCCACAGTTCGCCTCAGCGTCCTCTGGGAAGTAGATCTCGTAGTTGTGCACCTCATTGATCGTGATCACCTGCACACAGCTGTTCGTGCTGCTCAGGCCGTTCACGTCAGTGACGCGGAAGATACGAGTGATGGAGCCGTAGCCGCACTCCAGGTCAGCGTTCGATGCTACCTGCTGTACAGATGCTACGCCGCAGTTGTCTGCGCCCGTCGCCATGCCGAACAGGTCTTCCAGCTGGCCTGCGTCAGATGCGTCGAAGCCGTATGGCAGGTCGTCGCAATCCACAACTACGTTGTCTGGCGCGTCACAGAATGGGTTGATCTTGTCCTCTGGCGTAACGCTCAGCCAGCAGGAGTTCTGGTTGCCGTACTGGTCGGTTACAACCAGTGTGATATCAGATGTAACGCCTACGTCACAGCAGAAGAAGTCGACGAAATCGCCGGTTACGCTGTTCTGCGTGCCGCAAGTGTAAGTGATCGGGTTGAAGTTGTTGCGGAAGATCGCGATAGATACATCACCGCAGTTGTCCCATGAGCCTTCGTCCACGTCAGATGCGAACACCCGTGCAAGCGCTGGCTGGCCTGGCACGATGTTGCCGCCGCCGATGCTTACGTTCAGCTGGTCGTCGCATACTGCCACTGGCTCGATCTGGTCGATCACTGAGAATGGGCAGTAAAGCTCTGTCTCATTGCCGCAGTCGTCTTCTGCCACATAGCGGAAGAAGTGGTCGCCGAATGGGATAGAGGATACGAAACGGTTCGCGCCAGGCTGGATTGTGCGCACCACTACGGTGTCGATCACAAACTGTCCGGTTGGCAGGCCGTACTGGTTGATCACCTCTTCCTCTGTTGTCGTCACGATCTCAGTGTATACCGTTACGTTAGAGCAGTTGTCGCTCACGCTTGGCATTGGCACCTCAAAGGAAGCGCCGCAAGAGAATGGGCTCGTTGAGTAAGCGATTGGCGTGCCCGCTGGGCAAGACACCTCTGGCGCTGTGTAGTCGCCTACTTTGATCAGCTGGTTCACCAGCAGGCTGCTGCCTGGGTCGCACCAGTCAAAGATGGTCCACTCACGGCGGAACTTGAAGCGGCCTTCGCACTCGTCTACTGTTGGCAGGTCTTCGTAAGAAGCGCCGATGTTGCAGTAATTCGGAGCAATGTCAAAGATGCCGAACGCTGTGAAGATGAACGGATAGCCCGTCA
>NZ_JPOS01000085.1 GCF_000759025.1 Phaeodactylibacter xiamenensis
CCGGGTTGCCGTTCGCTAGCGCTGGGTAGTCCTCGTCGCACTCTACCACTGCTGTGAAGCTTGGGAAGTTCACGTCGTCAAGCGTTGGCTTGCGGATCGTGATCTGCTGCTGGCACTCGTCTGTCAGCCCCTGGCCGTCAATAGCAGTGAACGTGCGCGTGATCACTACGTCGCCACAGTCACCTGAAGAAGTGAAGCTGTCCGTCGCTGTGATGTCTACGTTGTCGTCGCAGTTGTCCGTCGCACTTGGCGCGCCTACCCACTGGTAAGTGCCGCTGATGAATGCGGTCTCCTGTGCTACAGAACCTGCGTCGCCGCCGTAGATCTGGCCGAAGTCGTCACAGAACAGCGGGATAGACAGCTGCTCAGTAGTCGATGGCAGGGCAGAAAACGTCGTGTCATACTGGATCGTCCAGTCTGGCAGCATCGTTTCTGTAAAGTTCCATGCGCCTACAAGGCCGTTGCCGTCGCTGAAGATCGTGTGCTCGTAGGAGCCCGTCACGTCTGAGCCAAAGCTGGAAACCAGCACGAAGTAAGTCTCGTACGCACGCAGTGGCAGCGTTACGCGAACCTGTGGGTCGAACAAGCCGCCGATTGGGCCTGCGTTGCCAAGGATGTTGTCATCCGCTGCGTAAAGGATATTCTCACATGGGCTGTCCGCATCAAAGCTGCCCTGGTACAGTGCAGTGAAGCCGTCGCCCCAGGAAGTGTTCAGGTAGATCGTGTAGATATCATCGGCGCTCACCTGGAACTCGATGATGTCGTAGTAGTGGTCGCCTGCCAGTGGGCCTGCGCCGTCAAGGAAGCAAGAGTAGTCCGCAAGCTCAAGCTGTGCGTCAGTCGTCTCCAGGGCGCCCTGGATCTTCTGTACAGACTCAGAGATTGTCGCTACAGCTGTATTGTCCGGGCACTCAACAACTGGTGCGGTCTTGTCTTCGCCGGTGATGTAGCCCCAGCATGGCTCGAAGCCTGCAAGGTCTGCTGCTACTGGAGAGAAGACAAAGTTGCTAACAACCGTTGTGCTTGATCCAAATAAACAGTCAAGCGAAACAGCACCCATTGCAAGGACAGAACCTGCAACAACGTCCACATCTACAGTACCGGAAGTCTGGCCTGTAGTCTGGTTATTCACCAGTACAGTAACATTTCCGAGCGGGTCGATCAATGCAAGGAACGGATCATAAAACTGAAGGTCAACTGTAGAGTAAGACCAGTCGAAGGTCAGGTTACCGTCACTAGGCATTGCAATTGCAACAGAAGCCTCTGCGCCACCTGGGCAGAAACCGCCGTTCGGGCTTACAAAACTTACAGAACTACCATTAGCAGCGAAGTTAACTGTGCCACCATTCTGCTGGAGAATAGCCCAGTTGCCTGATGCAAAGTCGCCTGTAAAACCTTCGATTGGCTGAGCTTGGCCTGCTAAGTCAATTTCATAGATGAACTGGCCGTGGCCGTCCAGGATATTGCCGTTCGCAGGGTTGTCGTCGTTTACGATGTTGACCGCAAAGTCAGACTCCTCAAGGCAGCCGAAGTTGCCTTCCAGTACCATATCCGCAGTGATTACGCGTGAGCAGTTGTCGTCAAGCGTAACGTTGATGTTATCGTTGCAAGCCAGGTTCTCCTGTGGTGCAGGCGCCTGAGTTACGTTGATTGAGAAGGACTCCGTGCGGCTGTTGCCAGCTGCATCAGTCGCTGTAATTGTGATCGTGTGCACGCCAGGGCCGCCCATGAATACATAGCCGCCTGGTACTGCAGTAACAGAACCTGTACCTGCAGAAACAGATACAGTTGGGTCAAGGTCGCCATCGCAGTTGTCAGTCGCAGTCACCTGGAAAGTCTGAGAAGCTACTGCATCTACAAGACATGGGTCCAGTGCGATATTGATGTTCTGCGATGGGTACACGATGATTGGGGCAGAATTGTCTTCGTCTGCATTCACCGTGACCGTAGCCGTAGCCTCGGTGGTATTGCCGCCGCCATCGGTGTACGTGCCCACGATGGTGTACACGCCCGGGCTCAGGCTCAGGCTCCACGCGAAGTAGCCGTTTGCAGGGTCAGACAGCGCTGCGTCGAATGGGGGCGCTGGCGCTCCGTTCACCGTGAAGCTCGCACTGCTGAAGTCTTCGTCGCAGTCGTCTTCCAGCTGTACCGCAAAGCTTACCGCTGCCTCGCCTTCGCAGTTCGGCACCTGGTAGGCCAGGTTGCCGGGCATTGTCATTACCGCCGGCGTGTCAGCATCTTGCACCACTTCTACAGCATGGTCTATTGTTACCCCTTCGTAGCTGGTAACGATCAGGTAGCTGCCCGCGCTCAGGCTGCCCGTGGCTTCGAAGTACGCATAGCCCTCGTTCACCAGGATGTAGGTGAGCTCCAGTGGCGCGCCGCTGATGCTGATCAGCCCGTCGAGCACGTCGCCCGGCTGCAGCTCGCAGTCATAAATATGGCCCGAGAAGACGATGAAGCCGTCCTCCGCACAGTCTTCGATCACGAACTGCCCGTTGCCGGACACGTCCACGACCGGCGCAGGGCTCTGCGCCTGCGTGAGGGTGATGTCAAAGCTGTACTGGCTTGTATTGCCATAGCCGTCTGTAGCCTCGTAGACTACTGTGTATACTCCTGGCGCCAGCACATCGCCCGGCTGCGGGCCGCTGACCTGCTCCAGCTCCACGTCCAGGCTGCAGTCGTCTATGGCTGATACCTGCCAGTTCACAGGGGCGCTGTCTTCGCAGCCCGGGATCTGCACCTGCATGTCGCCAGGGCCGTAGATCTCCGGGGCGCGGCTGTCCACTACCGTGATCTCGTAGGACAGCTCCGTGCTGTTGCCCGCCTCGTCTGTGGCCGTCAGCACCACTGTGTTCGTGCCTATGCCTGCATGGACGCTCACCGCATAGCCGGAGCTCGTCTGCACGGCTGCCGCCCACGGGCTTACGCCTGCAACATCGCTCTCTATGTTCACGCTCAGCGCAATCGCATCTCCCGCTGTACAGTTGTCAGACACCTCTGCCAGCCACTCCAGCTGTACGCCGCACTCCCCTTCTGGGGGCGTATAAGTGAACGACGCGCCAGAGCCCAGACCTACGCCGCCCTGCGCTGAAACCTCCAGCGACGGGCCTTCCATGTCCTGATTGGACAGGGACACAAAATCTTCCACCTCCAGCGGGAAGCACCCTACGCCGTAGCCACAGCTCAGCGTGTCCAATAGCTCTACCCGCAGGCTGTAGCTGCCTTCGCCAAGACCGCTCACGCTGAAGCTATTCGCAAGCGTCGTGTCCGCTGCAACCAATATATCGCTGCCAGCCTGCTCCAGGTACAACGCGTAGCGGCCCGCACAGCCTGATTCCTCCAGCTCAAACGATACGCTGCCGTCTGTGCCCCCAGGGCACGCAGGGCCCGCAGCGCTTATGACCGATGCCATTGGCACAGGGTTGCAGTCTGCGTACAGTGGCCCGGTGATGGACACCACATTGCTCGTGCTGATGTTCTCCGTGATCGCAAGGCGGTACTCTTCGCCGTTCTGCAGCGTGCCGTGGGCGATCGTCACGCTCGTTTCTGTCATGTTCACGTAGTCCAGCACCGGGTTGCCCGCGCTGTCTTCTATGTCTACCGTGTACGTCACGCCAGGCTCCCCGCTGATCGGCGACCACTCCAAAGTGATCGAGCCGTCGCAGTTACAGCTGTACGTGTACGGCACTTCGTAGCCGCCGTCCACTGTGTAGTTCTTCTCCCCTACGCCCAGCGTCACGCACTCCGTAGAACCGCTCGCCGTAATATCGGAGTCCAGCTCCGCTGCGCCGGCCTGATAGCCCGCATACGACCACAGGTTCGGCAGGCTGCCGGCCCATTCGGCACGCCCTTCGTAGTCCAGCACGTAGCCGCCCGCAGGAAGCCCGGTGAACAAAAAGCGCCCTTCGATGTCCGATACCACTGTGTCCACGCCGTTGCCCGCGCAGTCCAGCAGCCGCACTTCCGTGTAGCCTAAGCCCGGCTCACCGGGGCTCTGCAGACCGTCACGGTCGAAGTCCTTCCACGCACGGTTGCCGATCTCGGCGCATACCAGCGGCAGGTTGTTGTTCAGCACCAGGTCGCCAGGTGAAAGCACAAACTCCATGTAGAACGGGTTCGCACCGCAGGACGCGTCTTCCATGAAGCCGCTCATCGCTTCCTCTGAGCTGCCTACAATCGTGATGCCCGGCTCAGGGTCCAGCTGGCCGCTGTCGGTGCAGTCCGTGCTGATACCATAGCCAGCCGGGGCATTCAGTGTCATCGTGTAGGTCCCGCTTGCGTCCACAAACCACTGATAGAAGCCTGTAGAGCCGTCCGCGACCATCGTCACATTGCCCGGGCCCGTTACCTCAATGGTTGCTCCGCTGATGATCTCGCCCGTATTCTCACAGTAGATGAAGCCCTGTGGGTCCAGCATCTCGCCGCCAATGTCCGGGTCAATCACGTCCGGGATAAAGTCGCCGTCGGCATCAAGGAAAACGCCCGCGTTGAGGTCATAGACACTCGCTGCTCCCGCCTCCAAAGTGAAGCACAGCTCTCCTTCCAGAGAGTAGTCTGAGTCTTGCTCGTCCAGTGCATCGCCTTCCACATCAGGAATAGTCAGCACATAGTCTTCCGCACTGTCCAGCCCCTCGAAGCTGATCTCCATGCAGTAATCACCGCCCAGCACCAGCTCAAAGAGGTAGTAGCCGTCAGCGTCCGCGGTCTGCACCTCGTCAACAGGATTTCCATTGAGGTCGGTACCGTACAGGCGTACCTGTACGCCGGGCAAAGTATTTTCATTGTCCGGAAGATTAGCATAAGCTTCGCCTAATGCCGCAAGCACAGGGGCTGCGTCAGTGTTCCCATCCTGACTGAAGAAACCGTTGCGGTCGTTGTCCAGCCAAACATATCCCCCAATGTCCGAACCACAGAATTCTCCTGCAATTTCGTTGCTGCTCCAGGCTTCTGCCGCAGCAAAGCCTTCCATCCCTGCCGTAAGCGGGACACCATTTTCATCCACACCACCTGGAATGCGCCCTTCACTATCCAGATCTGCCGGAGTCAGGTCATCGCTAGCCTCCACGGCATCAAAGCAGCCGTCGCCGTCACTATCCACATCGCGGAAGTTGAGGATGCTGTCCCCATCTATATCCGCGGCAAACATAGCCAGTGCAGCCGTATTTCCGTTATCCTGCTCAGTACCTTGTTCTGTTGCATCCAGCAGCCCGTCGTTGTCGCTGTCCAGATCAAAACAATCCGGGATAAGGTCACCGTCCGTGTCTGTGGTCTCATCTCCTTCCACTTCATTGCTCAGCCCGTCGCCATCGCAATCTGCATCAGCCCATGCTTCGCCTTTCGGCAGCGTGACCGAACTATACACGTAATCACAGATTTCCAGCGGGCTGCTGCTATCAGCTACTTCGGAACCATCTGTGACACCATCCCCATCCGTATCCGCTTCTAACGGATTGGTACTGTATGTATCTGCCTCCTCGGCATTCGTCAGCCCGTCGCCGTCACAGTCGCTCATATTCCAATCTGTTGCCGGCGCAACGCTTTGGCTGCCCAGCACAAAAGAACAGGCATCCGTCGGGGAGGTCATATCAGATACTTCCGTACCGTCAATGACGCCGTCGCCGTCCGTATCAGCAGCAAAACTATCTGTGCCCAGCTCATCTTCTTCCGCATTCGTAAGCCCGTCGCCGTCACAGTCCGCATCAGGCCCGGAAACGGTGACCGTTACCTCACAGCTGTTGCTGTTGCCACTGCCGTCCGTTGCCGTCAGGGATACGGATACCTCACCGATATCCGAGCAGCTAAAGGAGGTCTGCGACAGTTGCAGCATCGGTGTGCCACAGTTGTCTGTGGTTCCTGTATCAACGTCCGAAACGTCAATCGAAGCCGCGCCCATTTCATCTAGCAATACGGGTACATCAGTACAAGCCATTACCGGAGATATCGTATCCAGTACTGTTACTGTAAGCATGCAACTATCAATATTATCGCTCCCATCTGTAGCGATCAATACAACAGAAACACCACTAGCTGACTGTGGGCTTCGGAAGCCTTCGCCGCTATCGAGTATAGCATCGGTATTCAAAGACAAATCATCACAGGTAAATGTACTATCCGATAATGACAGGCTGACCGAACCACAGTTGTCCGTTGAGCCACCATCTGCCTGTGCAGCGCTGATCGTTCCTTCGCCAGCATTATCCAGATACACCGTCAGATCCGTACAGGACGCTACCGGAGCGATCGTATCCAGTACTGTTATCATCGACATACAACTACCAGAACCGGAAGCGGCAGTAGCACCCTCTGTGACAATTAAGGTTACTTCCTGCTGCCCCAAATCACCGCAGGTAAATGTACTATCCGATAACGATAGGCTGACCGAACCACAGTTGTCCGCTGAGCCACCATCTGCCTGTGCAGCGCTGATCGTTCCTTCGCCAGCATTATCCAGATACACCGTCAGATCCGTACAGGACGCTACCGGAGCGATCGTATCCAGTACTGTTATCATCGACATACAGCTATCAGAACCGGAGGAAGCAGTAGCACCCTCTGTGACAATTAAGGTTACTTCCTGCTGCCCCAAATCACCGCAGGTAAATGTACTATCCGATAACGACAGGCTGACCGAACCACAATTGTCCGTTGAGCCACCATCTGCCTGTGCAGCGCTGATGTTTCCTTCGCCAGCATTATCCAAATACACTGTCAGATCCGTACAAGACGCTACCGGAGCGATCGTATCCAGTACTGTTACTGTAAGCATGCAACTATCAATATTATCGCTCCCATCTGTAGCGATCAATACAACAGAAACACCGCTAGCTGACTGTGGGCTTCGGAAGCCTGCGCTACTACCGAGTATAGCCTCGGTATTCAAAGACAAATCATCACAGGTAAATGTACTATCCGATAACGACAGGCTGACCGAACCACAGTTGTCCGTTGAGCCACCATCTGCCTGTGCAGGACTGATCGTTCCTTCGCCAGCGTTATCCAGATATACCGTCAGATCCGTACAGGACGCTACCGGAGCGATTGTATCTAACACCGTCACTATAGCTGAGCAAGTGTCAGTATTGTTAGCGCTATCTGTTGTCGTCAAGACCACAGTATTCTCACCCTGTTCATCACAACTGAAGGCGGTTTGGGACAGCGATAGCGTCAAGGTATCGCAACTAATCATACTGCCAGCCCCAATATCGCCTGGCATGATACTGGCCTCGCCCGATGCATCCAGATAAGCAGTAATATCCATACAAACTGCAGTAGGCAGTAAGGTATCCAACCCTGGAATCGGATTCACTTCTGGTACCGCTCCAATTGCATCGTAAGTCAGAGCAGACAGGTAGGGGTAGGATACAGTACTTGCACTGTCAACGATGCGCCAAATTTCCTCATTGCCGTTATTGGTTTCTCCTTCGAAATCCCAGCCAGCTGCTGTAAAGAGGTCTGCTGCTTTCATCTCACAGGTCGTTTTCCCTTCGCCAGCAGCGCTCTCCGACAAACCAGCCAGCTCCGCATCCCAAAAACTATTAGAAACCATTCCTGAATTTATACCGAAGAGCCCGGCAACCGAGTCCGTTTCAATTGCAACGTAGGTGTTTCCGACCAGCCCACTGTTTTGATAAACCACCCCAGCCCCTTGAGCAATATTACCGGTTACATATGCATTATTGATCTGCCCGCTGAGGCTAAACGCAGCCAAACCAGCCCCAAAAGAAAAGTTAACCTGTGCAGCCGATTCCTCTATCTTGCCTGATAACAACCAGCTAATGCCTGAAGGCAAAAATGGTGGCGAGGGGGTGGCTAGCGTTGACGTTACAGTCGCGAAGCATCTACTGACTGCTCCAGCGTTGAGCAACGATATACCAACGGGCAAGCCCTGATCACTACTTTGAATATGAGCCCGGCTGTCTGTAACTAATGTATTTATGCCAAGACAGCCTGCAATTCCAGCACCCAATAGCTCGTTTTCTATATGTGTAGTAAGGAAAGAGAGCTGCGTATTCGTTGCCTGTGATTCCAAAACAGCACCAACAACACCTCCCCCCATTCGTACGGTACCTGAAGCTGAGATACTATCAATCTGGCTATTGTGGACAAAACCGGCTAGTATACCGTTAGGGAACAACGGCAGGTTATCCCCCGAAAACATAATACTACTTCCAACCGTGGCACTATCCAACTTTAGATTGTGCACCATAGCACCGCCAAGAGATTGCAGGCTATCCAAAAAGCTAGGATCAACTATAACTGAAGGGAAAAAATCTTCTTCATCCGCCTTCATCAGGTTCGCCCCTTCGAAAGCCCCCAATGCAAAGAAAAGCCCGTTGCCATAAGAAAGGCCATTATCGATTTGCAGATTGTTGATGCTGTATCCTTGTCCATCAAAATGCCCGGTGAACCCAGTAACGGTACCGGTGCCATTTAAAACATCCCCGTCCATGGTACCGATTGGAAGCCATCCGGAATCGGCTACGTATTCCTGATAACCGCTGCTGTTTTTATCCAGGTCATTAATCAGTATAAAATGTGCATCCATCCTGAAGCGGACGTTGTGCAGGTGCTCCCAGTCCTTAATCTGATAAGGCGATGCTGCAGTGCCCAAACCAGCGAAAAACAGGGGAGATAACTCGTAAGCCCCTAAATCCACTGTGCCTTCCTGAAGGCGGGCATTGCCTGCCAGGTCTTTTTCCAAATTGGTGGCGTAACCATTATCGCCTAAATTGACCAGTGGCGAGATTTTGCTTAGCGCAAAGTTTCCTTCTGCAGTAGGCGTATCGTTTACTGCATCAAATGTAAAGTCTTCAAATGCTGCATCCTCGAAGTCGTCAGCAGTAAAAAGCGTATTTACAGAAAGGTCTCCGTCTACCGACATACGATCTTCTCCATGTTCAAAATAGCAATTGAAGATATCGATATCACCAGCTGCATCGATAATACCATCGCTGCCATCATTGGCATCATTGCCAAAACTAATGCAATTGTAGAGGGTCGCTTTAGAACTAGATCCGGTCTCGATCACACAACCGTCATCATCTGCGTAGTTCCCTGCAAATGTAGTGTTGTACACCCAAAACTGAGTGTCATCCGATCCCATCAATGCCGCACCATCATCATAAACCGTATTGCCCGAAAACAGACAGCTTTCCAAAAATACAATGATATCGCCATTACCACCATCTACATCGAAATAGAAAGTGCCATCTTCTCCTTCATTGCCTTGTACCAAACATTCTGCAAACAAAACAACCGGAGGTACAGGGCAATCCGAATTCGTATAAACTGCGGTACCCTCGCCTTCAGTATCCGTGAGCAGGTTGTTGTTAAGCTTTGTACGAACAATCCTAATGGAGTCTCCCAAGGTCCCCTCATCCAAATCAAAATAACATGCACCCCCACTGCCGTCAATTTCGTTATTGGAAATGTCGCAATCATATACCGAAATAGCTTCCTTAGAGGCGATACCTCCTCCGTCATCGCCAGCAGTGTTATGGTGTATTTTCACATCCCGGAGCACACAATTGGTACCACTAAAGGCTACAACAGCATTGTCATTATAGATGCCGCTGCCGTCTACCGCCTGATTTTGAGATATATCACAGCTACTGATTCTGATTATACCACCGTTATAAACTGCACCGCCATCTTCAGCTTCGTTCTGAAAGATATTGCAGCCACTGATCCAAATTGAACCATTGCTGTAAACCGCACCACCATTGAGTACTGCAGTATTACCGTACAGCATGAGGTCTTGCAGAACAACTCCGGAAGTCGAATCCGTGGCAAAATTCGAATTAAAAACTCCCGCACCATTGCCGTAGAAGAAGTTATCCGAACGATCCGCATAACCGCCGGTAATGTGAAGCCCTTTTAGAAGTGTAAAGTCGCTGACAGGCCCAAATGTTACAACGTTGTATACATTATCTGTATTGGTTGCAGGGTCGCCAATATTTCCAGAGAGGATGGTCGGGTAAGCCGCAGTATCCTGAGCGGTCAAAGCAGATGCGCCCGAAGGGAGGGATCCGTAAATGGAAACGCCAGATGCAACCCGGAAGGAAGCTTCCCGGTCGGTACCGGAAGTTGGCAGGTATTCTCCGGCCGCAACCCATACCTGATCGCCTGAACTCGCCCTGGCCAGCGCATCCTGAAGGCTATTATATGCATTGACCCAGGAAGTACCATTGTTCAGCCCGGTTGCATTGATGTCCACATAAAATACTTCCTCTGTATTGGGATTGACGGTCTTAATACCGGTTGTTTCTGAAGTGCCATCATCGAAAACGTACGAGAACGAAAGAGGAGCCGTAACCCCATTGGCATTGTAATAAGTGATGCGCTGAACAATATCGTTAAGCATCCTTTGTGAGACGATCACCTGAGAACTCCCTTCAAAGTTTAAGGTTATTTGATGACCTGTATTGTCATATTGGCCAATGTAATACTCCTGTGTAAAGATAGAATCGTTGCGCAGGCTAAACAGAATGCTTTCTTCCAATTGAAAATAATCATCAGCATTGGCGCCGCCTTGCCGCTCAATCTGTAGGGTACTCCCATTGTAAAATCCCTGTCCGGCATTCAAAACCTGAAGGTCGGGATCTGAAATAAGTACCCTACTGTCTAAAAAAATGGTGTCGGCGTAGTACTCCCCTAAAAGCTCAAGGTTGGTAAAAGTCGTGGGCGTATTGCCCATTATCGCCTCATAAGCAGGCTCTACAAAGAAAAGATAATCCGTGTAGGCACCGTCCAAGCCTACACCAGATAGTAAAGCCGTTCCCGTTCCCGTACCGGTGTACAACGTTGTGCCAATACCCGCATAACCCGTTGTGTTCCTGACCGGATAACCAGCTACACTGTTATCGTCAAAAAAGAAGTACCAGCGCTGATCAGGCAATACCCCCTGTGGGTTGATGGTCAATATCGCATCATCACTACTCGGATGGGTACCGACACCTCGGTTACCGCCACAACCAAACACGGTATCTACAACACCCAAAACTGTCTTTATACCGTCAGCCCCTGTGCGACTGTAGGTAGCCAAAAGCTCTTCTGCTATATTGGCAAAGGTGTAATATCCATGTATGTCATCGTATGTTTCTCCAGCTATTTCCACACCTACTTGCACAGTAGCTTCGCCCGCTGCCATACCCCCAATAGAAAAAGTATAATCACTTTCGTCCAAATCATTGCTGATCACGTGTAGTTCAGCCACGCGATCCATATCTACAGGAGTAAGGTCTTCCGGACCGGACAAGGCTGAAACAGGAGCAAAAGTAACCATAAATGAAATGCTTTCTCCCGCTCCGATCGCCATTGGGAAGGTTATACCGCTGATACTAAAATCGGTGCTATTATCACCGTCGAAGTAGATATTCGAAACATTAATAATCCCCAAAGTATCCGTATTAGAAATATGATATTCAATACTGGGATGGAGATTGGCATCGTTACCGATAAACCCCACACCGTAATCGGTACCAGCACCTGTGCTGATCGTGGTTGAACCGGAAGCAATTACATTGCTATTGTAGGATAATTCAATTTCCCCAGCTGCGGAAGTCTGTGCCCTGCCCTGGAAAACCCAAAACAGCGCCAAAACAAACGTTAGTAAACCTACTCGTTTCATGAGATTGTGCATATTATGATTTGTTAATGTACTATTACCCAAGCCCCGGTAACAACCTGTTTAAGCGACTACCGGGCTGAAACGACTGTTGATACCGGCAAAACACATCAACAAAATCATCTCTGCTGTAAAGGCTCGTACCAAAAAAAGTATTCTTATACTTTATACTTCTGGCACTGTAAAATTAGCTCATTACCCATATTGCCCGCTTCCCAAATCTTTGAATCCTGCTCCCAAATCTTTGAAAATCTGCTCCCAAATCTTTGAAAACCTACTCCCAAATCTTTGAAAATGCTTCTAAAATCAAGGGCTCAAGGGCATTAAGACAATCAAAGAGTTCCTCGTGTTTACTCTTCCTCAAGACTGGCATTGTATAAATATTGGCTGGGCGTCAATCCGGTTTGCTGCTTGAACAAACGGTAAAAAGTGGACTTACTGTTGAACCCACAGTTCTCAATAAGCTGATCGAGGACTACCTCTCCCCTGCTTTCAATCATCAGTTTCTGCGCTTCCTCAATACGAAATTGGTTGATGAAGGTATTGAAGTTCTTATACGCATATTGATTGATGGCCTGTGAAATGTAAGTTTCATTGGTATTGAGCTGTTTCGCTAGCTCGCTTAACGTCAGAGTTGAGTTTTTGTACAATTTCAAGCCATCGACCAATGCATTGATGTCGAGAAAGAGCTGTTCCAGCCGGTCAACGCTTTCTATACTGGCTTCTTCCGCTGTGAGATGAGCCTTTTCCGCGTCCTTATCTGTACCGGCAACCTGCTCTAGCGGTGCTATATCCGGAACCTCATGCGGGTACGCTGAATGCGTTTGCCTAAGGGCATTTTTATTTTTTTTGTAAAGCGACCGTACTAGCCGTCGATTTTTAAAATACAGCAGGCTCAATACCAGTAATCCGGTCAAAGCAACAGCCAAGCTTACCCCTATTAGGATCAGGAACCGTTGATTCTGCTGCAGCTCATAGGCCTGCTGTTTGATTTGGCTCATGTGTCGCTCATGCTCATAGAGCGACTTTAATTCTGTGAACCTTGCAGCAGCTGTACTCGATGCGAATTCTTCCTTATACCGGACGTAGTGCTCAAGCTGAGCCTTGAACTGATCGTAATCGCCCAAAACAGCAAAAAGGTCGAGCAGCTCAATCATAGCTCGCTCGATGCGATCATTTGCTTTTGCCTGCTGAAATAATTGTAATGCATTTTTCTTTAAATCAACCGCTTGGCCATACTTCCCATTTTGTACAGCATGATCTGCCTGATTGATCAGGATACTCCCTAAAAGGAGGATATTTCCAACCTGCCTCGCCTGATCTAGCGCTATCTCGTAGTAGGATTCTGCCTTTGTGTTTTGGCCTACAACAGAGTAATATACACCGAGGTTATTGTTCATTTGTGCAACCCCAGGCCTGTAGCCTTTTGCTGAAAACAACTCCAGCGCACGTTCTGTATAGGCTTTAAAAAACTCCCAGTCCTCCGCCTTCTTAGTCGTCACAGCCAAATTTTGGCAGCACAATGCCATATTCAGGGTATCCCCAAGTACTTCAAAGAACCTTAGTGCCTTGTTCAATATCTTCTCACCCTGCAACAACTCCCCGTTTTTGACCTCTAACAGCCCTATATTAATCCAACTTTGCCCTATGCTTAGCGAATCGTTGAGCTCCTCCGCAGCTTTTAATGACGCGTTGTAAGCCTCAATAGATTTACCCGGGTAACCTTGGTAATCATAGTTGATACCAAGGTTGTTCCAACAGGCGCCAGCGAACTCAATATCTTGAGCTGCATAATCGGTTTCCAGGGCTTTTAGATAACTATCGATCGATAAGTATAGCTCCCCCCTGTAATAATGGTACAGACCGTATAAATAGTAACTCTTAGCGAGCAGAGAGTCTTTTCCATTTTGTACCGCTGTTTCATAGAAAGCGTCAATCAGTGGCTCTGCCTTATCCATCTCTTCCGGGAGCAGTGCCTTTATTGTTTCATACGACAATTCCTGCTCTTTCGTTTCTTCGGCACTGACTGGAATTACCACTCCTAAAAAAAGAATAATAACCACGGAAAAGAGCTCATAGCTTTTGGCCAGATTGATCATAAAAATATTTGTGCATATTATTTAATTGCAAAACAGGTTCAGGACCGAAGGCTGACTTACTATATGACGACCCTCTTAAAAACCTCAACTTATTTCACCACTAGCTTCGCTTGTGCAGCGCTGAGCGACACAAACAGAGCTCCAAAAGAATTGATACCGCCATTTAAGAACGGCTTGCAAAATTTTGAATCCAGTACAAACATATTCAAAAAGGTGCAATTCTCTATTGCATAACTTATTGACTGTGCTCTACCCGATGGTTATGAGTGAGATTTAAAAAAAGCGAGTAAAAACAAGATTTCGTGGTTCACCATAACTACATAACATATGCTCAAGATGTGGTCGTAGATCAGGTGGTGGTAAATTTGTACGTAGGCAAAGCCAAATATGGAGGACTGTTATGCCCGATCGGAATCTTGACATGCAGGGAGTTGAAAAGTGCTTACCGGAAACGATGGAATATTGATGTATTATACGCAATACGGATTGGTCACCTACTGGCGCTGACGGCCAGCACGGGGAACGATAAATGTCGGGTCTTTGATCCAGACATTCATCGTCTGGGCCTTTGATCCAGACATTCATCGTCTGGGCCTTTGATCCAGACATTCATCGTCTGGGCCTTTGATCCAGACATTCATCGTCTGGGCCGTTGATCCAGACATTCATCGTCTGGAATCTTAGATTTGCGACATCAACCACTGACGAAGCTTCGCTTGTCAGGACAAGCGCAAGCCAATTCCCAGCGTAAACGCTGACCCTCCTGCCTTTAAGGTCGTCAAAGCCTAAAGGCGATGAGACACGGGCAAGTATTGAGTAGGTTTGCTGTAGCAAACTACTTAATCGTCAATATATTCCAGGCACTCAAAGGAAGAGGCTTTCATTTTGAAAAATCTGGGTTGCGCATCCCAAAAAAATACCGGACACTCTAATGAATGCCCGGCCTCCTATATGTGCACAGGTTTCCCTGAAACTCCCTAATTTATAGCTCCCATCTGCCTAGCTGCATAGGGCCTTTGCTGCTATTATGTAAGATAACGTAGCAATTACCCGCTTCGGGGCTTCAAAACAAGTTTGCAGATTATGCAAACAAAAAGCCCCACACCAAATACCAGTGCGGGGCGCTTTGAATTAGCACAAACTGTTACGTAATCAGTCAGGAGCAATAGCGGGGCGTAAAACACCTGTCAATAAACACCATACACCAGTCTTAAAACTTTGAATTCCCGCTTGTTTATTGCTCTCTACCTGACAAATTGGGCAAGTAGGATTGTAGGTGTAATACAAAGCAATCCGCTTTCTTCTCCAGCCCGCATAATCCCGTAATATTGGAGTCAGGGAGTTGCAAATCGGCTAACATATACTAAATATACCCGGTGATTTTGGGGCTGGACCACCTGCCCTTCCGGGAAGCTGAGACCGCCCACTACCCTACCGGAAGCCGCCCGATATTCTTCGGGCACTACTGGCTGAAGGGTACGCCCCCGCTTTTCCAGAGCCTGCCCCAAGGGTTCCGCATTATCTTTTTGGGAAAACAAACTGGTAAACCAGCCGATCTGCTGACCGCTGGTCCGGCTCTCCCTGATGATTTGCAGGAGAAACGTGCGAGACCTCACTAAATCAAGGCAACCAATGGGACTGGAAGATGCTATTTTAAAAGAAGTGCACGAACAGGGCATTGAACGCCGTGTGCTTTTGCCTTAAAGCAAAAAAGGCCATAGATATGAATTGGTTGGATTAGGAAATTGGAGGAATCGAAACTTATGGGGAACCACGGTAGAGAACATTAAAGAACTATTGCCTAACATCTTTTCATTCTCTGCCTGCAAACCTAAACATACCCATGGCCATGAAAACAAACTATACTAATACACCATAGAATATTTGATTATTCAGTGAGACTAACGGTTCCTTAGCTAAACAAGATGAAAATCAACATTACCATTCTTCAAAAAACTATGCACTATTAGAAATTGACATATTTAACTAAATTGGAACCGATAGACTCACATGGGCTAATTCGTTCATTAGCCCTACCGAAGCTTACTAATGCAAAGAAAAGAATCAGAACATATTGACCCACTTACAAATGCCCTTCTTTGCTCCTCGATAAAACAAAAATAGAAGAATCAAAGGGCCGCATAATGTGTATACTTACTTTTTGTGACAATGAAACATAATTATTTGCGCTGCCTTATCCTTTATTACAGACCTAAAATTTTCCAAAACAACTCACAAACAAAATATCATACTGACCCCTCCAGGCAAACACCCTCGTGCCGACCATCTCTTCTCTTTACAAATGAAAATTAATTTAATGTATGTGACACTGATTATCGCATATATTGCGCTCTAAAAGGACAATTTTCAACAACCAGTGCTCTGTCAGGCCTGAAGCGTTGGGTTGCCTGTGGCGACTTTCCGAGCACGCTTTGCGTTGGAGCCCGCCCCTAAGCAGCACTGCTATCTCACGATGCTGCGGGACGGGATAAGGTACCTTACCGCTATATTTTGTGATCCGATCCAACAGGCCTGTTATTTCACCGATATTTCATCCACAAAAAGCCAGGCATCCCCTTCCCGAATGTGCCAGTCCGGAAGCACAGCGCGGTTGGTTGCTGAGATCTTTATATAGGCAACCCATTGTTCTTCAAAGGCGGTTTCTATCCTCTTAATTACCGGATCTCTTTCTTTGGACGTGGCCACTGACGTCTCTAATACCGGAGTAAAGCTTTGACCGTCCTCTGAGATAGAGATGTTTACCCGGGTGGGCAGCATAACGGAAGTGGCGCTGATGTGCTGAAAAAAGTTCAGCCCCACATAGGAGAGCTTCTTCGGGCCTCCCAAATCGATTTTTACATCAAAATCCTTTTTTGGAAACCCCTGCCAGTTGGGATCATCGCCCCGGGCTATTGCAAATCTATTGTTGACCAGGGCTTTGTCCCCTCCACCACTGTAGGTTTCGTGATATGGGTTCGTGTAGATTACTTCGCACTGCTCTCCAAATCCGGTGGAAAACAGTTTTTGCAGCGGGAAACCAATTGGAATGCCCTTTCTGAAGCATTGTGCCTTCACTTCAATTGGGCTCGTGTAGGTGATGGGGCTGGTATACCGTTTGGAATCCATTGTGGGTTCTGAACCATCAAGGGTATACCTGATTTCGTATAAGCCTAACTCGTTTTTCAGGCTCAGACTGAAGGTGGCGCTGCCTTTGTCGTAAGCCACTTCATAATCAGGAGAGAGGGCGCTGCCGGCAAAATGGTACCCCAAATCTGAGAGCCGGTCAAAATGAACATCCATTTTCTCAATAAAACCTGATTGGCTTTTCTGCGCGGGAGGGGTCCAAAGAACTTCGGAAAGGGCGCACAACCTCGGCAGCATCATGTACTGAGCGTGCCGTAATGTCCTGACCTGCTCCGTCCACAGGTTGGCCTGACCGCCGAGAATATGGTGCTCTTTCCCCGGTTCGATTTCATCCGGAACAGGGTCAAAATTATAAACGCTGAGCAGGCTGTTGTAGCCGCCCCAGGAAGGTGGCTCAA
The DNA here is from genome assembly GCF_000759025.1 of Phaeodactylibacter xiamenensis. Classification (GTDB taxonomy): domain Bacteria; phylum Bacteroidota; class Bacteroidia; order Chitinophagales; family Saprospiraceae; genus Phaeodactylibacter; species Phaeodactylibacter xiamenensis. Next base: position 17,271 of record NZ_JPOS01000085.1, read on the forward strand.
ATTCGCTTTTACCCTGGCTATGGTCGAAGTATAGAGGAGACCCCGGCGACAGTACGACATCATGCCCGGCATTGGCCGCTTCCACGCCTCCTTTTACGCCTCTCCAGGACATGACCGTTGCTCTTTCCGGCAGGCCACCTTCCAGAATTTCGTCCCAGCCAATCAGTTTTTTGCCTTTGGAATGAATAAAGGCTTCCATTCTCTTCACAAAGTAGCTTTGCAGCTCCTCTCCGCTCTGCAAATTTTCCACCTGCATCCTGCGCCTGCATTTTGGGCATTGCAGCCAGCCCTCTTTTCCTACTTCATCCCCTCCAATATGCAGATACTCCCCAGGGAATAACTCCACTACCTCGCTTATGATGTTTTGCAGGAACTCGAAGGTCTTTTCATTGCCCGCGCAATAAACGCCAGGTGCCCCCTGCCCATCGCAAGCCAGCTCGGGATAGCATTGCAAGGCCGCTTCCGAGTGCCCGGGCATCTCAATCTCCGGGATGATATCTATGTACCGGTCCGCAGCATAGGCTACGATTTCCTGAATGTCTGCTTTTGTGTAATAGCCGCCATAGACCTCCCCTTCTGCATGCTGGTCTGCCGTTTCAAAGTCTTCCCAGGGTTGCTTTCCGGCTTTCACTTTTCGCCAGGCCCCTCTTCTTGTAAGCTCCGGATAGCGCTCTGTTTCGATCCGCCAGCCGATCCCGTCCACCAAGTGCCAGTGGAACTTATTCATCTTGTGCATGGCCAGAATATCGATCACTTTTTTCACGGAGTCCTTTGGAAAAAAATGCCGGGACACGTCCAACATCATCCCTCTCCACAAGAAGGCTGGCTTGTCCTGAATGCGCACAAAGCGAAGTACCGGGGCTTTAACTACAGCCTGCGGGCTCATCAATTGCTTCAGGGTTTGAATACCATAGAAGAGCCCCTGTTCCGTACTGCTTTCAATCAGTATACCTGATTCGGAAACAGTCAGTTGATAAGCACCCGGCACCTCTGTCCCGGATTTTACCAGGCGAATGGCATTTGGCTGATCTTCTGTAGCTGTTTTCAAATCTAACCGGAAGCGGTCTTTGAGAAAAGCCTGCAGTTCTTCCGCCAGCTTCTGCCCGTTACCAGTAGCGGGTACTACCAATACCGTATTTGTATTGACTTCGAATACCCCCTGCTGGTATTCAATTTCAGCCGGTTGGGGAATAATGCCGGGCGTAGGTAGGCCAGCCTGCTGACAGCCCGTCAGGACAACAATCAGGAAGCACAGCAATAGAGTATTTTTCATGTGAAGTCGTTTCATTTCAGGGCTACTGCGGAAGCCCCCCGTTTGCTTTATCAACAGTGGCCATGGACAGCCACAGGGGCTGAAAATACCTAAATTCGGGCATATAGGATTCCGGGATAAACCTGCTGCAACAGCGGGGCAGTGGCTTTTAACTGCCTGGGGTATTCTGCCGAAAGAATTGACCCCATGTAGCCTTACCTGGACTACCTGGAGTTTGCTTTACAATCAGAAGTATTTGACAAATGGCCCTGTCTCGGTGAGATAGGGAGTGTAAGGTTTGAAATTAATCCAGAGGAGGGAAAATCCATTCTTAAATATAGTGCCATGTTAGCATCTCTAATGATAGCCAAGTCCAAAAAGGGATTAATAAGCACTGGTTGAGGGGCAAACTTCAAATGTTTAACCGGTCATGCCCTTCGATCTCACGAATCCAATATGAGCGCATCTTAGCGGGGAGGCAACAGCATAAGCCTTCTTTAGGCATTTTATCACTCCAACTGGATATTCGGCTTTACTGGTTTGAGGTTGAGGAGCTGAACCTGTGGCTTTACCTTGATGGAAAAAGTCACAGGTACGAATTGGCTTGACTAAAAATCAGAGTAATTGACAGCCTGGGGGGCTGATAGAAAATGTAAAAGAGCTATTTCCAAATATCTTTTCCTTCTCTACCTATAAGCCTAAACATACCCATGACCATGAAAACAGAATTACCTATAATCCATAACAAATTATTGTAAAGAGTGAGCCTAACGGTTCCTTAGCAATACAACATAAACAAGTAACATAACTCATTCTCCAAAAACTATGCACAATTAATTGGCTGAGCTGTATTGCTGAGAACGGAACCGAAAGACTCTCCTTAGGCTAATGCGTTTATTAGACCATACCGAGGCATACCAATGAAGAGAAAAGGATTCAGAACAGATTGACCTGCTTACAAATGCTCTTCTATGATTCTCAGTAGCCTAAAATTAAAAGAGCATCGAAGAAGTATAATACAAATACTTACTTTTTGTGACAATAAAAAACAATTTCACACCTCGAAGAAGCCTTGCTATTTTCACAAAATACACAAGGGAGCTAAACATAATTTCCCCAAGCAAATTGCATGTTATCCCACCGTCTTTTCATTGATTTTACAAATGTGAAATATTTAAATATCAGTGACATTAACAGATGGCTGTATTCTGATTGTCTACCAATCAAAATACCTTAGATATTCTAAATTTCCTCCCAGTGCTCTGTCAAGTGTAAAAAATAGGGTAAGTCCATTAGGGATGCTATGTTAGCATCTCTATTAAGGCCTTATCAATGTAACATCTCCTTTTAGCAGCTGAAGACGGTCGTCACTTAGGCGGCACTGTACAAAGTAGAGATATACTCCTGTATGCATCCGCTCATCTCTGAATGTACCATCCCAACCGTGGAGGGAGCTGTTTGGCGGGAAGTCCTGTTGTTGATAAAGCTGATTGCCCCAACGGTCGAACACCTGAAAATCTTCTACATTTATGACATCTTCACCTGCATATACGATGAGGCGGTCGTTAACGCCATCATCATTGGGGCTAAATGCATTAGGGACAAACACCTTGCCATCGATCGGCTCAACTGTGATTGTGATGAGATCTGTACCGCTACAGCCATTATCGGAAAAAGCAGTCAGCACATAGGTAGTTGTCTCAGCTGGAATAGCAAAGGTGCTAGGGCTGTTTGGCGCGCTTATGCCAGCAGATGGTGACCAGATAACGCTATCTATCGTAGATGTTGCTTCAGGATCAAGCAGAACACTATCACCCGCCTGTATGCTAAGGTCTGCACCTAGGTTTACAATTAATGCTTCCCCTTCCTCTAAAGTAAGTCCACTGCTCATCTGACAACCGTTACTGTCTGTGATAATAGCGGTATAACTGCCAGCATTTTGCCCACTGAGGATATACGGGAATGTATTGCCCATGTTGTATGTCGACCCGTTGAAATCCATGCTATAGGGAGGTGTCCCTCCAAAAACCGAATCAATGATGACTTCTCCACTACTGTCACCAAGACAAACCGGATGAATAGCGGTTACACCAAACTGTAATTCAGAAGGCGCTGAAATCATAACTTCTCCTGCAGCGGTGCAGTTCTCGGTATCTGTCACCACCACCTGATAGCTCCCGCTCTGTAACCCTGAAAGGGTTTCCTGCCCATCAAACGTATCCACGTTCCAGTCGATAGCGTAAGGAGCAACCCCTCCGGTAATTTCAAGATTAATGATGCCGTCATTGCTGTTGAAACAGCTGGGGGCTGTAGCTATAAGCAGTACCTCAAGCGCACAGCTGGGCCCGGAAATCTCAGTGCTGCAATCTGCAGTACAGCCATTGGCGTCTGTAAGTTGAAAGATGTAATTCCCTTCTGATAAATCATCCAAAGTATAGTTCCCGGTGTCGATTGCCAATACACCGCTGACCGGCCCAGAATAGCTGAGCTCATAGGGCGGTGTCCCTCCATCTATTGTTAAGCTGGCTATACCATCAGTACCTCCTACCGTGGAGACCGGTGCTAACTCCGAACAGCTAAGGGTCAGGGGTACGGGTTCTGTGAGCGCAATAGCCGCCTCCGCGGAACAGCCCAAGGTATCAGTTACCACCACGCTGTAGTTGCCTGGCGGGAGGCTTTCCAATGTGCTCATTCCATCATAATCATCAATGTTCCAGTCGATAGTAAAGGGTGCAGCCCCATCAAAGATCAGTAATGACAACTCGCCATCAGCTGCACTATTGCATGATATTCCGGTGCTGTCAAAGCTGATGCTCAGGCTGCATGGAATTTCACCCAGGCAATCGCAGCTCTCCTGTATCGCATCTCCTTCTGACAACGGGTTCCCATCATCACAGGGCGCACCAACTTCATCTATTCCTGCACAAAAGTTAGCATGTGCGCCTTGCCAGGGCATCATCGGGTTATTGATGGACGAAAAAACATCCAAGCCGCATATGAAAGCAGGAAAAAAACAGGATAGATTATTATTGTTGCAATAGAATACATCCAGCTCCGGAAGGTAAGCTAAATCAGGTATCGGCCCTGTTAGCTCATTGCCAGCCACAGTCAATTCCCGAAGTACGGGTGTATTTGAAAACGCGGGTATCATACCGGATAGGCTGTTGTTAGCACAGTGAAAAATTTCCAGCAATGGAAGGTTTGTGAAATCCGGGATGTTTCCAGTCAGGGAATTATTCATACACCGAAACCGGTAGACCTGAGGAGTAGCCGAAAAGTCAGGAATTTCTCCTTCCAACTGATTCTGGCCTATTTCCAGCCACTCCAGGTTTGGCAGGTCGGTAAAATCAGGTATTGTCCCCACCAGCATATTCCCCATCAGGATTAACTCTCGCAAATTGGGCAGACTCGTAAAATCCGGGATGGTACCAGACAGCTCATTATTAGCACAGTGAAGTATTTCGAGCAGAGGCATATTGCTAAAGTCCGGAAGGCTACCCGTCAATTGATTATCCATAGCTCTAAATCGCTGCAGGGCTGGGAGGCCTGAGAAGTCAGGAATTTCTCCTTCCAACTGATTGAAACCTAACTCCAACTGGCTTAGGAAGGGTAAATTTAAATCAGGTATTGTCCCTGCCAGGGCATTATTATCAAGGATGAGGCTAATCACTCTGCCGTTGTTATCGCAACCGATGCCGTACCAGGTACAGGGGTCACAATTTTCGCCAATTTGACCTTCTGCCCAGCCCGTATTGTCATCCCACGCTGCACCATTCGTTTGATTATAAAGAACCATGAGAGCATCATAATCCGGGTGTGGGCAATTTAAATTGATGATGGATGTACGATCTGGTAAGTGAGCTCCTGTTGTAGTGATTACGAGAATAATAAGTACAGAGATCGAGTAACTTCGGATACATTTGAGCATATTCATAAAACTTAATGTTGGGGTTCAGTATAATATTTGCAGGGCGCAAATATATTCAAAAAATTAAGCCTTCTTGTTTAGGCATACCACCCTGCGCGGCTGACCTGCTGTTATTCGGACTCTCAACAGACTGCCAATAATATAAATGAGCACTGCCCATCTCATTGCATCAGCGAGATACGAGGAACCGTTATTGTTGTGCCGAAGGTTGTGCGGTTGGCGGAAAGCATACGGCTCTCCGCCTTTTATAACAATGGGATATCCCCGCTTATACGCAATACGAAGTGGTTTGCAACATTGGAGCAAGCCACTTCTCAGCGTGAATGCTGACATTGAGTAGGTTTGCTGTGGCAAACCACTTAATCGTCAGTATAACGCTAAATCATTTACACTGGCCGTTAAGTTGAAATCAAAAGCAAAGACAACGGAAGGTGAGAATTTGATGACGAGCCAGGCGGAGTGTGTGGACTGCATCTTAAGTCGAGCCTAGTTGCTTTTAGCGTTGACCTGTAGCCTGTGGCTTTTTTCGGACAATTGATTAAAAAAGGTATTTTTACCTCTATGGATCATCTATCAACAGATCAATACCGATTAGATATAAAAAAAGCGGTTGAGCACTTCTGGAAGACCAGAGGTATTCAAAAGAATTCTAAGGAAAAGAAGCCTCTCTGGACACTTTCCTGATGTCTTTTATGGGGCATCTCCAATCAAAATCAAAGCTCTTCCTATGATGTACGGAGAACGATCGAATGGTAAAGAGCACGGAGTGGTTTTGACGAAACCTGAAGTCGTTGAAAAAATGCTCGACCTTGCAGGCTTTAAAGCAGACCGGGATCTGCGCGCAGTCAGGGTCATTGAACCTTCAGCTGGGGAAGGAGCCTTCGCATTACCTCTAATTCGAAGGCTCTATCAGTCCTCCCAACGATATTCATTCGACTTTATTAAAGCGCTTCAAAACCTGAAATTCTATGACATTGACCGTACTTCACTCGACATATTGAAAGGAAGGGTGCTCCAAGAGTTCGAAGGTATATCGGAAGAGCAGGCTGAAGAGTTTATAATGTGCGGAGATTTTCTCACGGCACAAACCGAACCCTGTGATTTGGTAATTGGAAATCCGCCCTATATTAGACACGAGAATATACCCAATGATAAAAAAGAGCAGTACAAAAAGCATTTTACCACCTTTATCCATCGCAGTGATATTTACATTCCATTCTATGAAAAAGGGCTAAAACTACTCAGGGAGAACGGAAGGCTATGTTATATCTGCGCCAACCGATGGTTGAAAAATCAGTATGGAAAGCGTTTGCGGACACTGATTGCTAAGCTGTTCAGCCTGGAGTATATCATAGATTTAGAAAATGTAGATGCTTTTGAAGAATCCGTTATTGCCTATCCGGCGATTACTACTATTCAAAATACAACCCGACAAAGTCCAATACCTTATTACCAGCTTGATGACCTGGAATCTTTGCTCAACTTTTCAATCGGCACACCGCCTAGCCGAACTTTAAGCAATAATCCGGACAATTGGTTTGCTCGTGATTATCATTTAAATGGCTCTACAGTCAAGCTGAGCGCGATTTCTGAGCAGGGCTTTAAGATTGGAATTGGGGTGGCTACCGGACGGGATAAGGTGTTCATAGGCAAAGATATGAAGGGCCACATAGAGGAAACCCTGCTACTTCCTATCCTTCTATCAAAAGATATCCGTGGGCAGCGGGTGAATTGGAGCGGAAACTATCTTCTAAATCCCTATACTACCGATGGCAACTTGATTGATCTCGGAGAATTCCCTAAAGCAAAAGCTTACCTTTTTAAACACTATGAGCAGCTGGTAAAGCGCCATGTTGCCAAAAAGAACCCAAAGAACTGGTATCGAACCATTGACAAAGTCCATGCTGAACTGACACACGCCCCAAAGATCATCTTACCGGACATTACCGGCAACCCCCTTATCCATATCGACCAGGGTAATTATTACCCTCATCACAATCTTTACTACATAACGGGAAAAGAAATTCCCGATCTGGAATTACTAGCCGCTATCCTAATGTCTGATTTTGTTCGGGACCAACTCCTTGAGCTTGGGAACAAAATGAACGGAGGATATCCCAGGTGGCAAAGCCAGAACTTAAAAAAACTTAGAATCCCTTATCTGGATGCTCTACCCAACAGTCTAAAAAAGAAGATACGCAAAGCTTACAGAGATCAGGATACTGAGCAGATAAATGAATACGTGAATCTAACCAACTTCTTCGGCTATACTCGCACAGAAGGACAACTCGCGCTATTTGAACCTCGCAACCGCAACTATCTACAGGGATAAGGGTGTGGATATCCGGCAGACTCTTCGCCCTTCAAGTCAGCTGCCCGACTTGAAGTCGCGGCCTGAAGGATTTTTTGACTCCGCAAGAATTTATCCAAATCCTTCTATATTACTTTGCCACCCATCGTGTCGCCGGACCGATAAGCGGCGCGGCAGCCCAGCGAACCGTTGAGCTAACTACCACCGTGATTCGCGTAAATAAAGCCCGAATCCGGTCCTTTAAGATTACGCCCCTCCAAAATCCATAATCAACTCCACTATACTAATCCGAGCACCACTCCCATACATTCCCACTTATGTCGTACAGCCCGTTAGTAACCGATACGGTTTAGTCAATGTCACAGTAAAAAGAATATATGGTGGCCCTCACAGCCACAGCAGCCCAACCAAAGCCCAAGCCCCTGCAAATCATCTCACATCCCTAAACGAACACCAGAAGCTCGAAATCAGGAGAAATATAGCGCCCACTCTTTCATTCACCAGACCAAACAAAAGAAGCCCGGGCACTCCCATACCCAGGCTTCCCAATGTTCTTCGAAACGCCTACCCCTCAGCCGTTTGCTTAGCCTCGGCACGGATGCGCGCTTGTTCGTCCTTCCGTTTTTCTTCGTTGTAGCGGGTTTGCATGACCACGTTGCCGCTCGTGTGCAACATCCGGAAGCCATTGCCCAGCTGCCGCTGATACATGGCGAGGTCGCGGATCACCTTTTCGGAAATATTGCTGAGGTCTGCTACCTTCTCAGTGGTCGACCGGCTCATGTCGATCTCGATCTGCTGATCACCGAATTCTACGGTGAGGCGCAGGTCTTTGTGGCCGACCGCCTCTGTTTCCAGGGCTTTGGCCTGATCGCCCAGCGATTCGGTGTAGCCCATCTTGATCTTGAATTCCTGGTACTCCAGGTCTTGTTCCTCTCTGGTGATCTTGGAGAGCTGCTCGCGCTCGCCGGCCAGTTCGTTGCGGCGCCTGGCGATGACTTCCAGCTTCGCTTTCGATTGTTTATCCATTGCTAAATTGTATTTGGTGAGAAAAATTGATTAGACAGATCGTTGCAGGTTCAGCCAGAAACGGCCGAAGTGTTTGAGCTTTTTAAAGGGGTAGCCGTTGCGGTTTTCCACCCAAAGCTCTATGTCGTTGAGCGCCTGCACAAAGGTGGACCTGATATCATGCATCCCCTCAGCGTCCAGCAGGCTTTCACTACTGTGGGTTATTTGAGTTACCGGTATTTTGGTTTGTTTCAGTCTAATTAGATTTTCGGCTTTACTGGTTTTGGATTGAGGGGAAGCTAAATGCTAAGTACTACTTTATCATTTGGCACAAATTAACAAGACACCTTTCCGATGCCCGACAAGCTTCTGTAGTATTTTGTTAATTAGAAATTCTCATAGGGTTATCTAATGCCATGCTTACGGGTTCTAAATCAGGCGGTCCCGGAGCTGTATAACTAACATTTGGATAAGGAGTCGGGCCTGGGCCCCCGGGGTTATAGAATGCGGAATAACCACCAGCGATACTGGGAACTTCTACATGGGTAATGTTTCTCATAGCGGCATCGTCACCCGTTAGAATAATATCGATGTAGTTATCCCCATCTTCATCATAACAATCATCATACAGGACCCCGTTCTCTCCTTCTTTTCCACCCAGATCAGACAGACCAATTACTTTCAAAGTGCCACCTTGTACGGCATAATTAACATTAGTTTGGTCCAGCATTACCGTAGCGCCATTTGCACCAAGAGCATGGATTCTGAAGAATCTTTCATAATCGGTGGGCAGTACGCCCCGAACACCATCTGGCGAAAAACCTCCTGAGGTTAGTACCCGTATTCTACAGGAAACCTCCCCGTTTGCTTGTGCTTGTGCCAAGATGTCTCCGTAAAGGGCATATTCATCATTGCCTGGCCGCGGTATTGGAAGTTGAATGGACGGCCCATCTGCTACATTAGGATCACAATAGTTTATTTTTGCACCGACTAACACCGGACCATTATTGGCATCATAAGGACTTGAAAAGGTTTCTTTAAATAATCCCTGCGCGTTGAACTCCTGACCATCAGGGCCAATAAGTATCAACTCCCCTACAATTTCAACTTTGGTAACATATCTGGATCCTGGATCGCTACTTGGCCTTTTGTTGGCAAACTCTCCAACGAGGACGATAGTATTGCGCTCATTGATCTCCACGTTTGGGAAACAGCCAACAGCAGAAGGGGTTATTTCTTCCCCATTATTCACAGTAATTTTGAAGTCGCTCAGATCAATCGTACTCGTTTTACAGGGCCAACTCAACACCATGGGCAAAGCATCGAGCCCGATGGCTCCTTCTTTAAATGTATCATTATAAGGGGTTCGCACACAAAATACAGCCTCCAAATTAGACCTTGTATTCGTGAACGTTCGATCACCCGTGTCTGCACAACTGATATTGGATGCCCAGGCACCACCGATACTTTCAACTAAAGCTTCTGTGATCTCATCTACTTCAATGCCGACAATATCCGCAAAACCTAAACCTGCGGACAGAATTTCGGGTTCATCAGACCAGTAATCCGCATCTGCCAGCTGTCCATCAAAGAAGGAATTGCCGGGGAAACCAGGGCAAATGGTCATGGCTTCTACCGGTATGACATTTACAGTAATATTGGCATTTGCTACCCCCTCCACATCACTTACTTGAATGGAAAGGGTGTATGAACTGGTCACGCCAAAATCAAGCATTCCGGAAAGGGTGAGTTCACCTGAAAGGCTATCTAATTGGAACGTTTCGTTACTATTTCCATCGGCAATACTAAAGGTTAGTGGGTCTTCATCCACATCTGAAGCCACTACAGTTCCGAGAGAAGTACCTACAGAGGCATCTTCTTCAATCGAAAAGGATTGATCGGAGATGGTAGGCGCGGTATTTGTTGGTAGAAGCACTTCGTCATCAGAGCAACCCATGGTAAAGGCCAGTAGGAATACGATGATGGTGGTTATTTTATTTTTCATTTTTTATTAACGATTTGATTATGAACGGTGAAGAAGTCATTCATTTTTATTGCTTAATGAAGGTGGTAGATTTGAACAGTCCTCCATCAAAGGCTGAAGAAATCATGTAAATACCAGTAGGAATACTTCTGATATCAATTTGAATTTTTTCATCAAAAAAACGGGTAGGAAGATTAAATTCTTGACCCCAGTAGTTGTATACCCTTAAATTTTTCCTGGGGTTTTTAATTTCAATGGTAATGTATTCTTGAGCAGGGTTGGGATAAACAGATATTGTCGGGGCCCCATCTATAAGTCTTGTAGTCACAGGGGCGCCGATGAATCCATTCATATCAAACCTTGAGAAAAATTTCCAGATTTCTACACAGCCATTAATGTCTCTGTTTACCCCTTGAGCATTGGTGTTTTCATCTGGCCATGTATGACCACCACCATCTACCTTTAAGTGCTCCACCGTTGTTCCATCATCTCCATTTGCATAAATATAATGCTCAACAGTACTGCCATCATTGGGATTGATATCTGGTAAGGGGGTGATTGATGGGCTTGTATTACAATTGTTGTGATCAACGAACAGGTCAAGCACGTATTGAACGGATTTTGAAAGTTGATTGCCGTTGTAGGGAACGTTGAAATCATTAGTTCCATGTATTTCCAGAAATGCGATTGGTCTGGTAAGTGAAATAAGGGTATCCGGAACATTATTTAAAATCGTTCCGGCAACAGAAGCTATAGCCGCAATTCTATCGCTAAGCTGTCCAGCTAAAAAGACACTGAAGAAACCACCATAAGACATTCCACAAGCGTAAACCCGATCAAGGTTGATGTTAAAATCTGCGGCTATGGTATCAATCATTTCGGAAGTGAATAGTACATCGTCAGGAAGCGCATCATTACCAAAGTTCCAACCACGAATTCCGGGGCCAATAACCGGATCACCTAAGGGATGCGCTACAATAAAACCTGCTGTATCAGCTACGGGACGAAAATCATGGTCTTCCATTTGCGCCTGAGCATTACCTCCTAAGCCATGAAAACTAAAGACAAGCGGTACACTGGTGTTTCCATTATAGGAAGCAGGAACATAAAGAATGAATTCACGCTGTACGGAATCCACTAAAATGCTGTAGTTGATGGTTTGTTGAGCCCTGGTAAAAAAGGGGAGTAACATTAGAAACAAAAAGAATATTCTGTGCATGATTTTTAAATTTTATGTTGACTTGAGTTAGTGGTTATGCCCCAGGTGGTGCATAACCACCTTGTCAGTTTGGCACTATCGATGTTGACGCTGCTACCGCCGGTATTAATCAATCACTGAAGTCCAGGTGCCGCTTTCACTGACCATCTCATTGACCCAGGAACGTACGCTGGTGTTGCTCACCGGAAAAGTGAAATCCCTGATGATAAAAGTGTGGTCCTCCCCATTGGCAATCAAGCTGTTAAACCGATCCGGGAAAGCTGCATTGAGTTCGTCTGCCGCCTCGATCAATTGGGCTTCAAAGGCTGCTCCACCACCTGGAATTAAGGCAGCAAAAGTGGCATCTTGCCTGGAGCTGATGTATGCCATCCGAATATTAGGATCCTGGCCCAGTTGATATTTATGGTAATCGGTAAGGTTGCCGTCTGCTCCTATACAATCGGTGCAGCTCAATGGGAAAAATGCGCCGGCATTCCAGTAATTAATCAACGTTTGCATTCCCCCGGGGCCGAGAATACCCACGCCTGAATCATTGATCACTTCAATCCGAACATCCGGATACAGTTTTCGGACCAGCGGCAAGGCTGCATGTACGGCAAAACCGCCCGCACTATTCCCCGCGAGCACGATCTTACCGGGAGCAGGATAGGTTTGAGCAATCACATCGAGTGAAGCGGATAAATTTTGAATCCCTTTAAAAAATCGGTCATTCATGCCATCGCCGTCACTATCTACTTCATTATCGCCCATCATCCCGGAGCCATCACAGTAGGGCACATAGCCTACATCATAATTTGCGGCAGGATTTTGTGAGTCCGCAGGGCTTAATATTCCAAAAGGAACGAGTGGAATTCCTTCTTCGACCGCTTCGCAAGCAAGAGGGCTACAAAAACCACCGCCTTGCAGAAAAATCAGCAGGTTGTTACTGCTTCCATCTCGGGTAAACATGGAGAATTGGTTGCCGGTAAAGCAGATGGGCCCATCCATCCCGGTAAAAGTATGTTCGGTAAGGCCTGGCATCACCACATTTGAAGAAGCTGGGGTAAACACGCCGAGGTAATTGTCTATACCCTGGTCATAGAGTTCCTGGAATGGCGTTGCATTTTGATTGACGATGATATAGGCGGCTTTGGTTTCTGTGTCTGCTGCATCTCCATTGGTGACCGTCAGGCTCACTTCATAGGTACCGGCAACGGCATAGCTCACGGTAGGATTTTGCTCGGTAGAGCTGGCCGGTTCTCCTCCTTCGAACGCCCAGTTCCAGGAAGTCGGATCGCCCGTTGAAAGATCGGTAAAATCGATGCTGCCGCCTTCCTCTATCACGAACTGGTTCGCCGTAAAATCAGCAGTGACGGCAGCAGGTACTATATCATCTTCCTGGTCGCAACCGGTCGAGAAAAGTAAAAAACTGATAACTAGAGCAAATAAGAAAAACCTTTTCATAGCACTGTTTTTATTGGTTTATGGATAATGATTAGCCTGTCTTACAGGCGTTAAACTGTAAGAATGATCAATACTGCTTGGAAAAATTGATCGGTTTATTTTCGTCAGATAACTAAGGAATCGACTCAGGGTCGACCATGATGTGGTCCTTAGTTTTTAATGATTTTTTTCATGATGGTACCTGCAGCGGTTTCTACGCTCAGAAAATAGATACCAGACGGCAAATGCCCCAGAGAAATGGTAGAATCGGGCGCTCCGTTAGACCGCACTTTTTTGCCAGTTGGGCTATATATTTCAACCCTCTTCAGGTCACCGTTCACTTGAATGGAAAGCTCATCTTCAACTGGATTTGGGTATACCGACACGCTATTAGGATCTAAATGCACATCAGTAGTTGAAACTACGGTGGAAGTACATTCAAAAAATTCCGCAATCAGCTGGGAAGCAATTATATCCTGATTATGCCCTCCATACAAATTGTCGTTTACCGCATCACTTGTGGGCCAGGTGTGCCATCCGTTATTTATTTTATACAGTTGAGTGTTGCTGCAATTATCACAATCATACTCGATGAGTTCTACCGTTGATGGTTCTTGTGGTTCTGTTACTAAATCTGGCAGAGGGGTAACCGAAGGATTTGCGTCACAACCGTTGATGGTCCTGGCCCAGAATTCTACCACGTCCTCCGTGTGCGCATTGTAGTACCAAAAGGTGTCTTGTCCATTATAGTAAAAGGAATTTCCTTCGTAAAAAGCTGCCGGATCGGCGGTGCCATGAATGGCAATCAGGGGAACCTCCTGTGCTATATTACAGCTATCCACGTTCAAATCGGAAGCTAGCATAGCACCTGCAACCACTGCAAAGGCTTTAAATCGGTAAGGCCGGGTCGATGTTGTGCTATTGTACTCGCACACCAAATTATAGGTAAACGAACCACCATTGGACAACCCGCCAATGCATATATCATTTAGATCGATGGAGTAATTGGAGTTAATGTGACCAATTAAATCCTCTACCATTTGAAAATCATCCTGCTCTGATCCAATTTCATAACCAAAGGAACTCAACCAGAACCAAGGTTCTGGATAAACCACCATAGTATTGTTTCCTATGTAATCATTAAAATGCCTTTTTGCCATTTGCTCAGCAGTTTCTCCTACTCCACAAAAGAGGATTACGAGTCGCATGGGTGGCTCAGGGTTATCGGGTATGGCTCCCAGGTAAGCCCTGGTATTTCCATTGCTGGAGAAACTTCCCGAAATGCTTTGCTGAGCTGACAAGGTCGAGCAAAGTAAAACACTGACAAGTAGCGTAAATATGGACAAGTTCTTCATGATGCTTTTTTCAATTTGGATGTTTTAACTGATTCAAAATTACAGCGCTGATCTGTGTAGTCTTGAGGAAATTGGAGTGAAGTAACCCATGCACAAAGTGAAATCTACTTTGAGGCCGGTGAAGCAACTTGGGGCACTAATTTTTGACAATTTTCTTAACAACGGGCCCTGCATCTGTTTCTATTCTCAGCAGGTAGATGCCATGTGGAAGGCCGGTCAGGTCGAGTTGATGGGTAGTTGATCCGGGGGAGGTGGTGAAGATCCTCGTGAGCATTCGTCGACCAGACATGTCGTGGATGGTGCATTCGACCGCTTCACTGCCTGCACCATGGAAGCGAATATTCAGCAAATCAACTGTCGGGTTCGGAAAGATAGACAGGGACTCGTAAGGGCGGTCTGCCAAGGCGGAAACAGTCCCCTCCGTGACCTCAATGACGAACACGCTGTCCATAGTATGGGGGCGGTCGTCATGTATGGCCCGCAATCGCACGGAAAGCGTTTCGGGCCCGGAAGGCGAATAGTCCGCAACAAGGCGTAACGCTGTGCCGATGATCTCAAAGAGGGCATTGTCCGTGTCGCCCTGACCATTGACCAGCGCGTAGTTCGTACTGTCGCTGTTCGGGTCGATGAAGGTAGACAGCGTGCCGACCGTTGCGCCAGAAGCCGACGTCCATGCCACGGAGCGGTTGGACAGCCTTGGCGGGGCCACGTAGGGCGTGAACTCGGTCACGGCAAAGGTGGTAAATGCCGGGAATGTACTGAGTGTATGGCTCGACAGGCGCAGGGTGTGCGTGACTGGGTCGTAGCTGCTGAATGCGCCACCGAAGTCACTGCCGTCATTGGCGATGCCAAAGGACCATGTCTCATACAGGTGTGCGCCTCCCGCGCAATCGGCGTAGAAATCGCCGGGGGCCTCGAAGCCGAAGGCACCCGCCACATGAGCGGAGATGGTGTAGCGGTTCGGTTGACCCGTAGGGACGATGGTCACGCTGTCGTTGACCACGCCCTGAAAGTCCGGCGAACCGTTCGTTTCGGCGGAGACCACCGCACCGCGCCAGATCAGACCGAGCGGCAGGCCGTCATCATCTTCGCAGGTACTTGTCTGACCGTCCACCGTAACAGTCACTTCGTCAGAGAAGATCCTCAGATCGGGCATATCGAGGCTGGTGACCGTACAGAAGTATATGCCTGCATCTTGAAGGGAGGCTGACGAAACAGAGACCACAGGGGCATCGATGCCCAGAACGGTGTAGTTCCTCTGCCACAGGTAGGCCAGGTTCTGCCCGGAAGGGTTCGCGGTCAGGCTGAATGCGTCACCTTGGCTCAGGGCAATGCTCATGGGGTCTTGCGCGAAGCGCTGCGGTGAGTATTTGTTCGTGGCTAGGTTGCTGGTGTTGTTCACCAAGTCGTTGAAATCCAATTGATTGTTGTGAACTTCGAAATCCGCGAAGAGCGTTTGGGGCATTGTCCCGATGCCCGTGAATGCATTGTTCTGCAGATACATCCTGGTTGGCCGGTTTCCTCCATTGATCAGGTCAATAACTTCCTGTGGAATCGTGCCGGAAAGCTGATTGTCGCTCAGCTCCAGCCAGCTCAGATTGCTCAGATTGCCGAGTTCGGCAGGGATGGCACCTGTCAGTTCGTTTCCCCAAAGCCTGAGCCAGTCCAGTTGGCTGAGGTTGCCCAATTGGGCCGGGATCTCCCCTGTGAGGTCGTTGTTGACCAGTTGGAGGTAGATCAGGGTGCTCAAGTTGCCCAGTTCAGGGGGGATGGGGCCCGTGAGCGCGTTGTTCGAAAGCGTCATGTCGGTGATGCTGCTCAGATTGCCCAATTCGCTTGGGATGGGGCCCGTGAGCGAATTGTTGGCCAGATACAGCCCGGTCAGTTGGTCAAGATCACCTAGGGCAGCGGGGATAGAACCCGTGAGTGAATTGCTTGTGAGAAAGAGGATCTCCAACTGACTCAGGTTGCCCAATTCGGCGGGGATCGGCCCCGTGAGATCATTGTACGACAGATACAGCGTGGTCAATTGGTCGAGATCGCCCAGGGCTGTAGGGAGTGTGCCCGCCAACCCGTTCTGGCTCAGAAACAACTCCGTGACATGACCGTTTTCGACCGTTACACCATACCATCCGCCGCCGTCTACGTTGTTCGTGCCCGTGTTCCAGCCCGTGTTGTTCGTCCAGTTTGGGCCGTCGGTGGCATTGTAGAGCGCCACGAGTGCGCTGAACTCTGATGAGGGTATCTGCTGAGCACGCACACCGATTTCACAGCATACGGCCAGCAATGTGATCCAGATCGTCTTGGAATTGAGCATAATGGTGTTGTTTTCTTGTTCAAATAAAGATGCAGCCTCTTCATCATTGGGCCTGTCGTTCACTTGCGAAACTATCAGTTTGAATCCTGCACCTCGCAGGCGAATGGTGTGAAGCAACCTGTGGACAGGGTGAAGTCTCCTTCGAAGCCAGTGAAGTGACTGGAGGGTAGCTCAAAAGATATCCGGGGAAGTAGTGGATGGCAAAAGACTTTACCTGCCGAAAAAGTCGTTTCACGACCGTTTTCGGTGAGTTCACTTGGATTTTACAAGTTGCGCAGCGAAACTTCTCTTAGCTTTGAATGCTGACAACAAGCGTATCTAAGATAAATGCAGACTTGGAGCCTCTTACCTATGACCTAACGGCTTTACAATGCCTAACTTAACTTTTTGAAGAAACAACCAGATGGTAGGTATATGCTAAAAAACAAGACCAAAATAGTCATCCTCGGCGCACTCGCGATTACCATTTTAATGCACTTTCAACGCGTAATATTGGTAGTAGCTGACCGCGAGGGACTGGCTGCAGACTTTGGAGTGACTATCGAAGCCGTTCTGCTAAGGATGCTTTTCTTTTTTGCTTATGCTTGTTTAGTATTGAGTTTTAATATTCTCTGGAAAAACAAATGGAACGCTACCTTCAAAAGACGAAAGGTATTCAATATCAGCATCAACTTTGGGATATTCATCCTGGGAGTCATCACCACCACTACGGTAATGGTGAATTTCTTATCTGGTTCTTTTGAAAACAGGCATGTCATTGCGATCATAACAACCGATTTTCTGGTTGTCCATCCTATCTTATTGTTACTGGCCCGCTTCGTCAATCTAAGTTTTCAACAACAACAGACCATTCGGGAAAAGGAACAGGCCAAACAGAGTGCTTTACAGCATCAGTTAGAAGCTTTGCGTTCCCAGATCAATCCCCACTTTTTATTTAATGCTTTAAATTCGCTTACGGTTTTGATTCGCAATAAATCCAATCGTGCTTTACCGTTTGTGGATCAGCTATCCTGGCTTTTAAGGGCTACTTTACTGAGAAGCGAAAATGACTTCATCCCGATTCAAAATGAATTGGAATATCTGGAAAGCTATATTTTTCTACAAAAGGAAAGGTTTGGTGAAAAATTCAAGGTAGATGTCCAAATCCCCGAAAGCTGGAAAAAGGAATTTATTCCTTCATTTTCGCTGCAATTACTGGCGGAAAACGCCATCAAGCATAATATCGTTTCAACCCATCAACCCCTCTTAATGGAAATCTATCCGAATGGAACGGATTTGATTATTCGAAACCAGATCCATAAAAGAAGGGATGCAACAGAAGGCACGGGATCAGGCTTACTCAACTTATCTGTACGATTTAAACTCTTGAAAAAGAGAGACATCCGAATCTATCAGGATGAAAACTATTTTACTGTCAAATTACCCATACTGAAAAATGAAGGCCATAATCATTGAAGATGAGCAATCAGCGGCAGATAACCTGAGCTACTTACTAAAGTCTGTAGCACCTGACATCCAAATTATAGAATCGATCGAAACGGTATCGGATGCCATTGCTTTTTTTAAGGAAAACAAGGCGTATGACCTTGTATTTATGGATATCCATTTGGCAGATGGAAACTCTTTCGAGATCGTAAAGGAAGTGGAACCGGTAGCCCCCATTATTTTCACAACTGCGTATGACCAATATGCCATCCAGGCTTTTAAATTAAACAGCATTGATTATTTGTTGAAACCGATCCGGGAATCAGAACTAAAAAAGGCTATACATAAATTTAAAGACAAGCACCGGAAAACGCTTGTTTCTACTCGACAAATAGAAGCACTGATGAGCCTGGTAAATAGTCCCAAAAAGATATTTCGAAATTCATTTCTGGTTCAAAAGAAGGAAATATTCATCCCTATTGCGTCTAGTGATTTTGCTTTCTTTTTCATCCAGGATGGGATTGTAAGAGGTATGACCACAGATAATCAGACTTACAGCTTTAATGAGAAGCTGGAGGATTTGGAGAAAGACTTAGATCCGGAATTATTTTTCAGAGCCAATCGGCAATATTTGATCCAGCGATCTGCTATCAAGTCCCTGCAAACTTACTTTAACGGCAGATTGATCGTCAACCTTCAACCCCAGGAAAAGGACAAAATTGTAGTTAGTAAAGCCAATGCCTCCAAGTTAAAGGCATGGCTGAGCGATGAGAAAAATGTTAGTTCTTAGTGAAAATTGTAATAGCCCGCGTTTGATTTTCCATTTATACTGACGATGTGGTTTGCCACAGCAAACCTATTCAATGCTTGCCCTGACAAGCTATGCTTCGTCACGGACCGATGTCGCAAATCTAAGATTCCAGACGATGAATGTCTGGATCAAAGACCCGACATTTATCGTTCCCCTTGCTGGCCGTCAGCGCCAGTAGGAGACCACTTCGTATTGCGTAAAAAAGCCAAAAAGAAAGTAAAAGTCGTACCTATTTCCCCATGGTTTATATCTCGCAGGCAAGGTCGTGACGTTCCTCAATTCGGTTTATTTGCCCCCCTTTAGCTTTACCAACGAAGGCAGCCCATTTTGGAACATCATTTCGGAACAACCAAGCCACCTACACTCTCTTCAAGGGCGGTCGGCGGAGAATGGAGTTTGATTGCGATTGGTTACAATCTAAGGCGAGCTATGTCTACTGTGCGCGTTCCTGAGCTGATTAACTGGCTCGAAAGCCGAAAAAAGGCTACTTTAGCGTACTTTGGTGAGGTATTGCTACCAAACACCGGTGGTAAGTATCAGGCGCTCTGGAACAGAATGGTATCGGCGCGAAAATTGGAGGTTTACGTTAATCCAGAAGCAGTTGAGAGCATAGTTTTCGCATATATTGCCGTAATACGCCAAGGAAGAGGTGACGAGAAAACCAAAAACCCCAATTTGGAAGACCTTCAAAAAGCGCATGCTCCAATGGCGAACGTGCTATTTGTGCAGTATAAGATTATTTTACCAAACAGTTTCTCTAAAGCAAACACATGCAACAGATCTCTTTTTGGAAGACATGGGTAGCAGCCGCCTTACTGATGGCGATGCACGCAGCAGGCACAGCACAGGAAGGCGAGCTCACGCTTGATGAGCTATTCGCAACGCCAAAACTGACGGGAACAACTCCGTCCCGGCCTGCGTGGGCACCGAACAGCGGGCACTTCGCCTTTTCCTGGAGTGAGCCTGGAAATCCCGGGCGTGGGCTCTGGGTATCCACAAGCGATGGGAAGGAAGTGCGCCTCCGTTCCGATACGGCCTCCGCGTCCGTGCGCGATGTGGCCTGGGCCGATGCGAACACCATCGTTAGCCTGCGAGGTGGCCACCTGTGGCGGACTTCGCTGAGCCAGGGTGAGGATATCCAGTTGATGCCCGTCGAGGCAGGTGCACATAACCTGTCGATATCGCCAAACGGCAAACAGGCGGCGTATATCAGCAACGGTGACCTGTGGCTTGCTGACTTCACCTCCAAGCAGAATCGACCGCTCACCGAGCTCGGCATTGCCAGTCTCTCGGACTTACCGAAGGGGCGCTACAGCCGGCCGGAACGTGAAATTGGCCCGGGCATCTGGAGCGGGCCAACCTACAAGTGGTCCCCGGATGGCAAGACCATCGCGATTCATGTCGTTGACCGGCGCCAGATGCGAAAGGTGCCCTTCCCGGATTACCTCGCTTCCGAAACCAATCCCAACGAGGTCCGCCGGGGTTACCCGGGCGATCCAAACGAGAGTCGAAGGGTGGGCCTGCTCGATGTGGAAAGCGGTAATATTACGTACCTCGACTTGCCAGACCCGGACGCCAATCAGGTCATCGACTTCAACTGGTCACCAGACGGTACGCTGTTGGTTGATACTGCATCTGATACGGCGGTTGAACGTAAGCTGTTTGTCGTTGCACCCGGAGAAAGCCAGGTGCGTGAGATTTGGCGGGGCGTTCGGGAGAGCCGTATGTACACCTCATTTGGGTCTGCCTGGCATCCGGATGGAAAGCAGGCCGTTTTCTTAAGCGATATAGGCGATCGCTACGGCCTGTACAGCATCGATGCCTCACCGTCCAGAGATCGTCCGCAGCTCCTGACTGATCCGTCCTACGATGTGCTGTCCGGCCCAAGTGTTGCTGGTGATGCCCTGTTTTATGCAGGCAACGGCGTTAATCCATACGAACAGCACGTGTACCGCCTGAATCTGTCCGGTGGCGATCCCGAGCAGGTGACGCGTCTTCCGGGGCGCAACGATGGCTACCCCTCACCGGATGGGCGGCACCTGGTGTTCATGCACAGCAACGACACCTCACCGCCCGAGCTTTACGTGGTAAGCAGCGAAGGTGGTGACGCTACGCGAGTAACCCACTCGCCCTTACCCGCCTTCACAAAGCGAAGCTGGGCGGCCGCGGAATACGTCAGCTTTCCCAGTCTTGTGGATGACTACACCTTGCATGCGCGGATTCTCAAACCTGCCAACATGCAGCCCGGTAAGCAATATCCGGTGCTGTTTGGGCCTGTCTATTCGAATACTGCGAGGAACCGCTGGGCTGGTAACTACAGCCTCGTACAGCAGTTGTTGGCTAAGAAGGGATATGTCATCGTGCAAGTGGATTCACGTGGCAGCAACGGTTATGGCCGGGCATTCCGGGAAGCATTCCTGCTGGGCTTTGCCGGCCAGGACATTGAGGATTATGCCAGTGCCGTTGCCTACATGGAATCTCTGGATTATGTCGATCCCGACCGCATCGGCATCTGGGGCAGCAGTTACGGTGGCACCCTCTCCGTTTATTCGCTATTGATGAAGCCGGGCTTGTTCCAGGTAGGGGTGGCGGCAGCGGCAGCGGTTGACCCGGCGTTTTTCGGCACGGACGACGTGGCGATTGTTCGTACCCCACAGACCCACCCGGAGATTTTCGAAAGAAAAGCGGTCAACTATGCAGCGAATCTGGAGGATAAACTCCTGTTCATCCACGGCATGCAGGACCATGTGGTCCCCTTCAAGACCACAGCCGCGTTAGCGGAAGAACTGATTAAACAAGGCAAGGACTTCGACTTTGCGTTTGCACCGGGTGCGACGCATGGATGGAGCCGTGAACGGAACTACGATCGCTACCTGTTTGGCAAGATCATCGAATACTTTGACCGGCACCTTGCTGTGCCGTCTGAGTAAGATGTTGGGGTAGCCTTCCCCGGGAATCGGGCAACTTAACGGTGACAGACCAAGCATTTTAAGTTGCTGTGAAAACAATAAAAATGAAGATAGAGCTGAATGATTTAGACCCGATTGAGCGGTTTAGTTATAAAGTTGTTGCACAGGGGGGGGGAGAGATACCAGTGGAAATCATGATGATTTCGGAGAACACGAAGCGTTTAAGTCTTTTGTCCGGGAAGAAGGGATTTACTATTTGCATAACCATGTTAGAAAAGTAAAAGCGCTGAAAATTGGGGGCCTAAGTGGAATCATAGGACGCCTTGATAAGCCTTTTAGAAATGACGAAAGTGAGCACTTAAAGGAATTGAAAAAGCTGCTTTTGGCACAACCTGACTTTATCTTACTCCATGAAGGGCCAAATAACGTTAATCCGGAATTACCCGGAAACCATAAAATCAGAGCGGTGCTGGAGCGTTCAAAAAGGAATGTTGTTTGTTGTGGCCATAACTATTGGGATCGCCCCCTAATTGAAATGGAAAACGGCACACAAATAGTAAATGTGGACTCCAGGTGTATTATCCTGAAAATCGAAAAATGAATACAGCAGGAAAAGGCATATTGGGTGCTGTACTTAGTCTGGGTTTTGGTAACTTGGTCAGTGGTGCAGCGGGGCGATTAAAAACCGTAACTTAGAGCCTGCCTCCTCACCTAGCCGGTCTATTTATCCGGTAACTAAAATCAAAAAAATCGACATGAATATAAATCCGGTCAAGTTAATCCTGATGATTCTTGTTTCCAGCAACTTGATTTCTTGCAATGGGCAAGTGAAACCTGAGCCTGAAAATGCTGAAATCATACCTTTTGAAATCGGCAAAAAGGTCACGGAGCTTGATAACCACATTTGGAAAGTTTATCAGGACACAAAAGGGGACTTTTGGTTCGGTAGCAACGGAAAAGGTATTTATCACTATGATGGGAAAAAGCTAAAGCAATTTACGACGAGCGATGGATTGGTTCATAATCAGGTTCGGGGAATTCAGGAAGATACAAAGGGCAATATTTATATGGAAACGCCTATCGGTGTGAGCAAGTTTGACGGAACAAAATTGACGATCCTAAAGGTTATAAAATCACCAGACAGCAAATGGAAAAATGAACCAACTGATTTGTGGTTCAATGGGATTGGTGATTATTTATATCGTTTTGACGGAGAGTGGCTTCATGATTTATCGCTTCCCCGGCAAGATTCTTTACTCTATAGCATGGATCCTAATATGCCTCTTGAAGAAATGCAGTACAACCCTTATACTGTTTATGGCATTGACAAGGATAGAGATGGAAATGTCTGGTTCGGCACAATCAATGCAGGGGCGTTTCGCTTTGATGGAAAATCATTTTTGTGGATTGGCGAAAAGGAACTCTCAACGCTTCCGGATGGAAGGGTACCCGGTGTGCGCTCAATGATTCAAGATAAAGACGGATATTTCTGGCTAAGCAATTTTTATAGTAAATACAAAATCAACCCTGACCTAAGCAAAGGATATGAAAAAGTGAAGGCTGTAGCTTTGCCCAAAGAAATAGTGAAAGATAAAATCCTGTATTTCAACTCTGGAATTACAGATAAAGAAGGGAATTTATGGATGACAACTTATGGCGGTGGAGTTTGGAAATATGATGGAGAATCGCTTTCCAACCAGGAAATTCACAACGGAATTGAAACTATCCTTCTTGTTTCCATTTACCAAGACAGCAACGGGACGCTTTGGCTAGGAACCAATAATGACGGGGTATATAAGCAAAATGGAGAAACTTTCGAAAAGTTTGTACCGAAGGTATAAAAGCAGCCAACAGCCGGGTAGATGGCCCGACAGTCGCCAGATTAGCGGGGAGCGCCTTTCACACCAACTCACGGCTTGCTGATGCTTCATGAGCCAGAGTCCGGCGCCTCACGGAGCTCCCCCATTGGCTGGAATTTTAAAAAAGCACATTCAACCTAAGAGGGAATGAACCATTGCACGATAATTATTTTGAATCCCCTCGGTTACTTTTACCTTGTCTTGATTGAAACCTGCTTCTGAAATGGAGTACATAGCTGCATTGTGCTTCCTTAAATTCTTATCGCTCCATAAAATGATCTCTGTAATCACAGGAGCTAACTCTATTCCTTTCTCGGTTAATAAATAAATGTTTTCCTTTTTGTTGTCGGGTAGCTTCTGTTTTGATATCAGCTCGTTCCCCTCTAACCACTTTAATCTTGAAGACAAAATGCCCGGTGCAATTCCTTCTGGAGAACTGGAGAATTCTTTGAACGTTTTCTTCCCCTGAACTAACATATCCCGAACGATCAAAAGCGACCACTTGTCACCTAGAATATCTAAAGTGCAGGCAATTGGACAACCGGAGCGGAAAGTATTTTTCATTTTTTACTACTGTTTTGATAGTAATGAAAACTTTTGATTACTTTTGCTACTGAATTAATAGCAAAACTAACAAAAGGAATGGAAAAAGGATCATTTTTAGCCATTAAGAGCCAGCCAAAACATATACGCATTGGCATCTGGGCAAGTATCGTATCAGCTGTCATGCTGATTGGAATTGGTGTTTTTTGGATGGCTACCTCTTTGGCGTTTTTCTATGTGGCTTGGAATCCGTCAGAAACGGCCTTATTCCGCTTCTTAATGGTGGCTGTTTTCATTGGTGGTCTTGTCAGAGCTGCGGCATTGGTCAACTACCCTGCTACCCCCTTTTTCATTTTTCTTATTCTAATTGAATTAATTCCAACTACCCTGATGCTTTGGTTTCAGGCCAAACTACTCAATTCAGGTTCACTTTAAACTAAAATTTGAATGAAACAGTCGAATCAAAAAGTACTGATCACAGGTGGAGGATCAGGCATTGGGCTTGCCTTAGCCATGAAGTTCCTGGAGAATGACCATACCGTCATCATAACGGGCCGAAATCTCGATAAACTTAAAAAAGTCAAACAGGAAAATCCTGAAATCCATATCTACCAAAGTGATGTAACAGATGAGGCAGCAGTGAGAACGCTGGCAGGTGATGTTCAACAAAAGTTTGGCGGCATTGATATCCTTGTCAATAATGCCGGCATCATGAACTTAGTCGATGCCGGAAACGAAAGCAATGACCTGCAAAAACAAATGCAGGAAATTGAAATCAACTACAATTCGCCTATTAGAGTATTGCACTACTTTCTACCACAATTGAAAAAAAGTAAGAACGCAGTATTGGTCAATGTCTCTTCAGGATTGGCTTATGTGCCTTTTGCTCAAGCACCCGTTTATTCGGGCACAAAATCAGCCTTGCATTTTTGGACATTAGGTATTCGCCCGCAACTGAAACCTCACGGTATTAAAGTTATTGAACTTTTACCACCAGTCGTAGACACTCCCTTAGCACACGGAGCAGACATTGCCGAAGACGATAATTTGAAACCAATGCCACCCGAAAAATTAGCAACGATTTTTTGGAAGGATTTCATTAGTGGCAAAGAGGAAATCACGCCAGGAATTTCTAAACAACTGAAATTCATGAGCCGACTTGCTCCAAAATTCATATTCAAACAACTCAATAAACAAGCTGTACCAAACACAATTTAAAATGATGGACAATTTTACGATTATCAACTTGCAAGCCATAACAGGCACAATTGCAATAATTCTTGCTTTCCAGTGGTGGATAAAACCACGCCTTGCCAACCTATCCATTCAGGATGCACTTTTACCCTTCGTTTTCCTTAATACTTTTCGATACTTAGGCTTGTCATTTATGGCAAAAGAGCAGTTTTATGACGGCTTTCCTGCCGAATTTCTAAACACAGTCGGCATATTAGACTTCACCACGGCTGTTTTAGCAATCATAACCGCTATTGGCCTAAAAAATAAGTGGCGTTTTGCCATTCCGCTGGTTTGGATATTCAACCTCGTAGGATTTGGAGATTTAATTACCGCTTTTCCGCAATTCTTTGGCCTGGAACTTTACAATCAAAACCTTGGCTTCATTTGGCTGATGTTTGTGACCTATGGTTTAGCGACATTCCTAAGCCACATCTACATCTTCATCAGGCTTTTCAAAAACTTACGAAAGAAGTAACTATGAACAAGAAAATACAGAAAGACGCTACGCTATAACCAATGGGCCAGACCCGGCAGTATTGTCTTTTACTAAAGGCAAGGGAGAAAGTGATTTTGCAGCTATGCTGGACACGATTTCAAACGGAATGAAAGCAACAGAGATTCCGATTTTATATTTCTACGCAAAAAAGGGGTTGGTCAACCAAAGAGAAGCAGTAGAATACGCTAAAGGAAACTTCAAAAATGCAACCTATTTGTACTTGGGCAAAGGGAAACACTTTTTAACTGAAAGCCACCCAAAACAAATGAGCCAAAAGTTCAATGAATGGTTTGAAACGCTATAAAGACGAAGAAACCACAGCCCATCGAGTAGGCAGCCGTGAGCTTTGAAGCCCACGGTGCGCCTCAGGCACTCTCCAGCCAGCCTGATTTTCATATGCGCATTGGTTTTTGACTGCCTGGCCTATTTTTGTTTGAAGGGAGTTTTAGGTTAGGATAATTTGGGGGGAGGAGGTATCTTGAGCGGTTGGGTTTGGCCGTGCATTATTAAATTATACGCAATACGAACTGATTTGCGACATCGGTCCGTGACGAAGCATAGCTTGTCAGGGCAAGCATTGAGTAGGTTTGCTGTGGCAAACCACTTAATCGTCAGTATACCTGGCCATGGAAAATGAAAAAATTGTAGCATGTTGAAAAAATTGCATCTCAAGAGAACAGCTTTATTAACAGCTTTGATTCTAGTGCCTCCGGCACTAGATTATAGTATTTGAATTATCTTTATGCTCAATCATA
>NZ_JPOS01000086.1 GCF_000759025.1 Phaeodactylibacter xiamenensis
CTAGTGCCTCCGGCACTAGATTATAGTATTTGAATTATCTTTATGCTCAATCATAAAGATAATTCAAGTATGGCAAAAGCACTCCCACCCTTAGAAGCAAGTCCAAGACAGCGTTCGTTGGTAAGCAAACGCCTAAAGCAAGGTCATCTTAGCCATCGGCTGCATCAACGCTATGCTCTCCTCCACGGTATGCTAGAGGGCAAAAGTGCCTTTAGCTCAGCTAAGGACCTAGGGCTGCGTGCGGATGTAGGCATACGCTGGTATACTCGATGGGCAGACAATCAGGGGCGGCTCGAAGCCCTGGAAGTGGATTGCGCTGGAAAACCAATCAGCGACCATGAACTAGGCAAACAAATGGATTTAGTCCTTTCTGACCGTGCACGTAGCGGGGTGAAGCCACGCATCACTCAAGCGCAAAAGGAACAAATTGTCGCTCTGGCGTGTAAAAAGCCCTCTGATTATGGGCTTCCTCAAGGGGCCTGGACTAGAGACACGCTCGCCCAAATGGCCATGGAACAAAAAATAGTAGATAAGATTTCCCCCAGTCATGTGAGGAACATTTTAAAAAAATCGGGAGGTACGTCCGCATAAGAACCGTTATTGGCTCTTCCCCCACATCGACGATTGGGAGGCCTTCGCCCAACGGGTACGAACGATCTGCAAGCTAATCCTATTGGTCATCTCAGGGCTGAACAAGGACATACGCCTGTTCAGTGTAGACGAGAAAACAGGCATCCAGGCATTAGAGCGTAAGAGCCAGCCTCTTAGGCCAGGCAGAGACCGGCGTGTAGAGTATGAATACAAACGCCATGGCACTACCACGCTGATGGCGGCTCAGGATGTCGCTACCGGACAACTAATCAGTTACCGCATTCATCCTACTCGTACCGAACTGGACTTTCTATGCTTTATTCAGCGTACTACTGCTGTGTTGCAGGAAGGCCAACAGGCCGTCTTTCTTGTTGACCAGCTCAACACCCATATGTCAGCATCTTTGGTCGAGTGGGTGGCTTCTCAAATTGGTTATGTGGGAGACTTGGGCGTTAAAGGCAAAAGTGGGGTACTCAAATCAAAGAGCACTCGTAAAGCTTTCCTCGAAGTTGACCATCATGCCATTCGATTTCTTTTCACGCCTAAGCACTGTTCATGGCTCAATCCCATCGAAAACTGGTTTGGGCACCTTCAGCGAAAAGCACTTAATCATCAAAGCTTCGATTCTATTGAAAGCTTGATAGCCAGAATCGAAAACTTTACCGAATATTACAATTCCTATCTGGCAAAGCCTCTGAAGTGGAAATTCCAAGGCTTTGACCGAAAGAAATAAAATACGCTTTTCTAGTGCCGGAGGCACTAG
>NZ_JPOS01000087.1 GCF_000759025.1 Phaeodactylibacter xiamenensis
AGCTTAATATTTTTTGACTTTTTAACCAAATTTTATTTCAAACCGAGAATCGCTGCAACTGAATTACACCCATCCTTATTCGCATTAATATTAAAATTGACTCCATCGGGATTTTCGAGCTCATTACAGAAAGACTCTATGCTACAGGAAGAGAGTTGGGGATTTTGTTGAATAGCCACACTTGGGCCAACAATAGTAGTGAGGTTTGCCAACCCATCGATATCTGTCAAAGTAGAGTTATTTCTAATAATTATTTGTTGACCAACATAAGTCAAATTAGCCAAAGCGTCTAGATCCTTCAGCGTAGAGTTGTCCTGAATTACTAAGGCGTTGATAGTAGTCAGGTTTTCCAAACCATCAAGAGATTCTAGTTTAGGGTTATTCTGACTAGTTAAAGTTCCCCCTACAGTAGTTACACCCTCAAGGTCAGACAGATCTTCCAGATTGGTGTTATCACTTAAGATAAGACTTCCAGTAGTAGAAGTGAGGTTCTCAAGACCAGACAGATTCTGTAGGGTAGTACTCTTGATCTGGAAATCACCGCCCACACTATTAATAAAAGAGAGACCAGAAATGTCAGTAATACCAGACCCAAATATAGTTAAGGATGCTGGTATGTTGGGGCAATTGGAATAATCAGCAACAAAATCATCAACTTTTGCCTGTGTATTCAAAAAATTAGAAAACTGCGGGCACTGAGCATGCAGCACTTGCGCAACAAGCAACCATAAGGGAATTAACAGTAATAGCTTTCTCATTAAAAAAAATTAATAAGTGAACAATAGAATCAATAAGGGGGGGAGTAATC
Source organism: Phaeodactylibacter xiamenensis (assembly GCF_000759025.1). GTDB lineage: Bacteria > Bacteroidota > Bacteroidia > Chitinophagales > Saprospiraceae > Phaeodactylibacter > Phaeodactylibacter xiamenensis. Next base: position 809 of record NZ_JPOS01000087.1, read on the forward strand.
TGATCCGGTGCCATCATCAGACAGCACTATCGATATGGGTTTGGCAATACTGGTTAAGCTTGCCTCTTCAAATAAGAACTTAAGCAGGTGCTGAACTTTGCTTTTAGCAGCTCAAAGCCAGACGGCGCTACAGGCTGTCGCTTTGTCGAGATTCCTGACAGAGAGGGGGCGTACGTACGTGATTAACAGCTTCGATAAGCAACCTAAATCGTTAGGTTATTACCGTATTTCAATCTCAAATATGCCACATTTCAACTATACAGCAAAACGGCACCAACGTAGCCTTAAGAACGAAAACCTACTCATTTACAAGCAATTATACAACTCTGTTGATTTGCCGTTCCTGAGTTGTAGACAAATTGTAGACTCCTTTCGCAGATTTTCATGCTGCTCTGGGGGCATTTTACGTGAAAATTTTTCGTCTGGAAAAATCACACTGCGTATTGAGGCAATCTTCTGGCCGGTTTTCCTAAGCTAAAACCAGGTAAGAATTGATGACAACAACACAGGATCATTATCCGCCACAAGCGCTACATACACCAAGGGCAAAGCCATCTGAAAACTAGTCTGTCCGGATGTGGATATTGAGGATGCTATTGGTAAACTTGGCCTGACGGGAGGCAAGCTTGTTTTGGGCGCAGGGGGAGGAACTCGAAATTCAACCTATAGCCTGGTATTGTACAATTCATTTGGTTGCCTGGGCTATATTTGGAGCAGGTTCGTAATGAAGATCAAGGAATTGTGCCCGCTTGCTGTGCCAGAATGCCCGGCAGAGTTCTGGCTAAAAAAAGATAACGCCTGAGCCTGCCCCCCATTTCTGCGGGGTTCATAAGTCCTTAGTTAACAATAGCCTGAATCGCTGCTATCCGCAGCGCTGACTCTTATTGCAGAACCGGAAACTTAGCTAATTAACAAAAGCGAGATCATTGCGCAGGGAGCGCAGCGTTGACTGTTGGAAGTTTGAGGTCAAGAATACGCTACCTTGAGCAGGCTCTGCTTGCAGCTGTAGCATAAATGCCGAAAGTCCAGTTTAGACTCGATTGGAAATTACAAAGTCAATAAGCTAAAGCGCTATCAGTCAATGAGCAACTAAGCTGAAAGAGGTCAGCATAAAAAACCAAGCTGCACGGCAGGGCACGATGCCATACAGTGCAGCTTGGAATCTAAGCGCTTCTATTGTGAGGGGGCAGATTACTGCCGTACCACCTTCAGCACTTCCCGGTAGCCCTGCTCGTCCCGCACTTCCAGGAAATACAAGCCGCGGGGCAGATTAGAGGCGTCAAAGCTATGGTTGATGGCTCCGGCAGGGAGCTGCAGTTGCCGTAGGGGCTGCCCAAGCTCGTTGAGGAGTATAGCTGTTGCTTCCAATTCAAGGGGCTGCTCAAAGTCGAGGGTGAAAGCACCGGAAGTCGGGTTGGGAGATACGCGCGCCCGCTGCACATCGGACAGGGCATCTGCAATCGGTCCGGTGTTCGGAGCAGACAGGTTCATGCCAGACATGAAGTTGACTTTGTCAAAGGTGGCTGTTGCCGTTCCGAAGGGGTTGGTGGAGAAGACGGCCAGGCCCATTTCCACGCAATCGCCCATAGGGAGTTCTGCCTGATGGAACTTAATCCACTTACTGCCATTCTTATAAAACCCGTTTATCCGATCGCCATTACGTACCAGGCGAAGCATGGAAGGAAAAGAAGCATATGTCGTATTGGATTCATTCTGCCCATTGTCTGTATAACGGA
>NZ_JPOS01000088.1 GCF_000759025.1 Phaeodactylibacter xiamenensis
GACTCGATTGGAAATTACAAAGTCAATAAGCTAAAGCGCTATCAGTCAATGAGCAACTAAGCTGAAAGAGGTCAGCATAAAAAACCAAGCTGCACGGCAGGGCACGATGCCATACAGTGCAGCTTGGAATCTAAGCGCTTCTATTGTGAGGGGGCAGATTACTGCCGTACCACCTTCAGCACTTCCCGGTAGCCCTGCTCGTCCCGCACTTCCAGGAAATACAAGCCGCGGGGCAGATTAGAGGCGTCAAAGCTATGGTTGATGGCTCCGGCAGGGAGCTGCAGTTGCCGTAGGGGCTGCCCAAGCTCGTTGAGGAGTATAGCTGTTGCTTCCAATTCAAGGGGCTGCTCAAAGTCGAGGGTGAAAGCACCGGAAGTCGGGTTGGGAGATACGCGCGCCCGCTGCACATCGGACAGGGCATCTGCAATCGGTCCGGTGTTCGGAGCAGACAGGTTCATGCCAGACATGAAGTTGACTTTGTCAAAGGTGGCTGTTGCCGTTCCGAAGGGGTTGGTGGAGAAGACGGCCAGGCCCATTTCCACGCAATCGCCCATAGGGAGTTCTGCCTGATGGAACTTAATCCACTTGCTGCCATTCTTATAAAACCCGTTTATCCGATCGCCATTACGTACCAGGCGAAGCATGAAAGGAAAAGAAGCATATGTCGTATTGGATTCATTCTGCCCATTGTCTGTATAACGGATCTCGCGGCGCAACAGGCTCGTCAGGTTACTGTATATACCAATCATTCTGGCGCCCGGAGCGCTGCTCTCGCGTATCATGAGGCCTGCATAACCACCTTCCACGCTTTCGATGCGGGCTTGTATACCGCCATTGCCACAGAGTGGCAGGGAAGCAAAAGCCATGTTATCTGAGGTATTAGGGATGAGGTGGTAGCCATCGGCACTGATGGTGTATTCCGCAGGGCCAGCCACGCAGGGGTCAAAGTTATAGCTGTTGCCGCTACCCGGGTCCCCGATATCGGTAGCGATCCATGGCCACGGCAGATCAGTGGGCAGGGTTACAGTTACGGTGGCGGTACATTCATCTGTATCACCATTGCCATTGGATACAGTTAGCGTGACGGTATTATCACCCAGATCTGAGCAGCTGAAAGAAGAAGGGCTGACCGAGCTGGAAGTAACTCCAATCGAGCCATCGTTTACAGTATTGGCATTTATGCTTGCCGAGCCGTCTCCCTGCAGTGCAACTGTAACATCTTTGCATATTGCTTCGGGAGGACAACCTGATTTAATTTCGAACGATGAACCGCATCCGGATGCATTGGAGGATACATTAAAAAATGCGCTTTGAGGAGAATTGAGCTCATTGCAGAAAGGCTCAATACTGCAGGCAGAAAGATTAGGGTTACCTGTAATCGTGACCGCATTACCAACATCAACCAGATTGCCCAAAGCACTGATGTCATTAAGCACATTATTGTTTTTCAATTGAATTTGGGAACCAACAGTGCCCAGGTTATCCAAGCCTTCCAGGCTTTTTATCTTGGAATTGTCTTGAATAATTAAGTTGAAACGCACAGTTGTCAAACCCTCCAGGCCAGAAAGGTTCTCCAGTTCAGGGTTGTTATCAACAATAAGAGCGTTAAGAGAGTTAATGCCATCCATGGCGGATATATCCTTTAGCTTATCGTTTAAACCGATAATGAAGTTTTTAGCAATAGAATCAATGCCTCCTAAACCGGAAAGGTCCTCCAATTCACTGCATCCTATTACAGATAAAGACTCACCCACGATAGTTATGTTTTCTAAGCCCGACAGGCTAGTTAACTGAGGGTTATAACTTATTTTAAAACTCTTGCCCACACTTGTTATAAAAGAAAGAGCAGAAATGTCAGTAATATCCGTTGGAGTAGATCCATTAGCACGTCCTATCGTTAGGTTTCCAGGCGGTTCCGAACAACCAGAGTAGTTGGCAGCGAATGCATCAACCTCTGCTTGTGATTGCAAATTGATAAATAGACCCGCAGTCCCTGTAGGGCACTGAGCATGCAGCACTTGCGCAACAAGCAACCATAGGGGAATTAACAGTAATAGCTTTCTCATTAAAAAAATTAATAAGTGAACAATAGAATCAATAAGGGGGGAGTAATCTGATCCGGTGCCATCATCAGACAGCACTATCGATATGGGCTTGGTAATACTGGTTAAGCTTGCCTCTTCAAATAAGAACTTAAGCAGGTACTGAACTTTGCTTTTAGCAGCTCAAAGCCAGACAGCGCTACAGGCTGTCGCTTTGTCGAAATTCCTGACAGAGAGGGGGCGTACGTACGTGATTAACAGCTTCGATAAGCAACCTAAATCGTTAGGTTATTACCGTATTTCAATCTCAAATATGCCACATTTCAACTATACAGCAAAACGGCACCAACGTAGTCTTAAGAATCAAAACCCCCTCATTTACAAGTAATTATACAATTCTGTTGATTTACCGTTCCTGAGTTGTAGACAAATTGTAGACTCCTTTCGCAGATTTTCATGCTGCTCTGGGGGCATTTTACGTGAAAATTTTTCGTCTGGAAAAATCACACTGCGTATTGAGGCAATCTTCTGGCCGGTTTTCCTAAGCTAAAACCAGGTAAGAATTGATGACAACAACACAGGATAATAGCCTGAATCGCTGCTATCCGCAGCGCTGACTCTTATTGCAGAACCGGAAACTTAGCTAATTAACAAAAGCGAGATCATTGCGCAGGGAGCGCAGCGTTGACTGAAAACCAAAAAAAGCAAGGCGCCATTTTAATAAGCACCTTGCCAATTTAACAACTCCCAACACTTCTTCTATTTCATAATCACCATCCGCCTTGTGGCGCTGTTCTCGCCGATACGGATGGTGTGTCCTACTGCCGCCTGCTGCCACAGGTTCAGAAGGCTTAACCGAGATATGTTTGCACCCTTTTATGCATACCATCTCAGGGGTAAACCTTTAGGTCCTTGCTTAGCTGTACTGCCTTTGCCGGGTCGGAACCGAACGCCGTCTCGCCATTAGATGGGTTTGGCTGATTCTCGTACAGCGCAAAACCTGCGTACCAGCTACTGTGCCGCTACTGTACTCTACCGCTAAGCTAGCGCCCTTACCGTAAGCTTCAACTTTCGCAACTATTGAGCTCACGCTAAGCTCTCCACTCTGTACAACATAGCTGTACACGATGAAGCTTTAAGCCAGGTAGAGACCAGTCTAAAGTTATATTCTGTTGCAGCACAGAATACGATGTGTTAGAGAGAAATTCCAGAAAAGCACTAGTGCTTTCGAATAGTGCTCAGGGAGTTGGAGCATGTAAAAATACTCTTCACTGTGCGAGAGTACTTTTACTTAAGGAGGGTATTAAATATTCCTTATTTATTAGAACCAGCGCTCTAAAAAACACGAAATACCTGTAGCAATAATTGTAAATGACACATAAGTAAACTTAAAGTGAGGTTGAGCTCCTGGTAATGTTCAATAATGTGTGTCTCTGGGTTAAAAACTAGTTATTCTGTCACGCTGTTCCAGCCGTATTCTGTAGGCCGTAGGCCGAAAGAATACGGCTGGAACAGCGTGCGCCGCGGCTCATTCCACCGTCACATGCTGCAGATAACGGTCGCCGTACAGCTCGATAAGCTCCTGCTGGATAGTCGACCATTTGAAGACATTCCGGCTCCAGCTCTTGCGCTTGCGCTGAAGGCTAAGATATAGTTGTTTCAGCAAGGCATTCTCCGTACACCAAGCACCTTTTGTCTTGGTCACTTTCCGCATCTGACGGTGCACGTTCTCCACAGCATTTGTCGTGTAGATCATACGCCGTATTTCAGGGCCAAAGTCAAGAAAGGCAGTAAGCTCCAACCAGCTTTCCCGCCACTTGTCGCTTACATGGCGGTACCGTTTGCCCCACTTAAGCTCAAAGGCTTCCAGGGCCTGGAGCGCCTCCTTTTCCCCGGCGGCTTGGTAAATACCCTTGAGGTCCCTGACAACCGCCCTGCGGTCTTTGTCCTGTACGCCAATCAGGCTAGTGCGTATCATGTGCACGATACAGCGCTGCACCGTGGCTTGTGGGTATATCCGGTTGATGGCTTCCCCAAAGCCAGCAAGCCCGTCGACGGCAAAGAACAGGACATCCTCGACGCCACGGCGCTTGAGCTGCTCCAGGTACAGCGACCATTGGTGGGCGCCCTCACTGGCACCTATATGGATGGAAAGAATATCACGCTGTCCTTGCGCGTCCACGCCATAAATAGTGTAGATCGCCTTTGTCACCACCTGCCCTTCTTCACGGATTTTGTAGTGTATAGCATCCAAGTAAATAAGCGTGTACAACGTCAATAAAGGCCGCTCCTGCCACGTCTTTATCTCCCCCCACACCCGGTCGGTAACAGCACTGATTGCACCGGTACTCAGCCGGGCACCAAACATCTTTGCTAAATGCAGCCTTATGTCCTCAACGCTATTGCCCATCGCATACAACTCTAGAATCTGGTCTTGAAAGCCTGCTCCTACCTCGCGTTCCCATTTGCCTACCGTCTGAGGGGTAAAATTCCCCAGGCGGTCACGGCTCGTTTCAATCTCTATCTCCCCAACATCGGTGCGCAGTTTCTTCGACCGCCCTCTGCCGTTGCGCTTGTTGGCTATTTCAGAGGCTCTTTGGCTAGCCAAGTGCGCGTCCAGTTCCCCTTCCAAAGAGGCCTCTATCAGGTGCTTGACTAAACGTTTGAGGACACCACCTTCTCCAAATAGCGGCTGGCCTGATTGTAGCCCCGCTATCGCTGACTCTTCAAAGCTGCTGAAGTCGAAAGGCTCTGTCTGTTCTTCTTCTTGGTTGTTCTTTTTCATGTCGTAAATCTCGCATTTTTTACGAGACACACATTTCTAAACACTCTCGAGCTCCTTTTTCCTGGAAAACTACAAACCAATACAGAAGCATAACCTATTCAAATATGCACAAATAATTACACTTGGAGTGTGGCTCCAAGAGGAGCCCAAACACTCACTAAGGCTCATGTAGTATTAAAGCCTAATTAAGTTTACCAATGCAAAACTGAAAACAACTATGCACTTACGATTCGTCGTTCTTTAGCGCTTTTGCATAAGCAAAGCTATTGTGACTTTTAAATTACAATAACCTATGAACTGAATATCTGTGACGATGCAAAAGAACAGCCCTCAAAAAAACTCATAACTATTTAAAATAAAATTTCATAGGAAACAATAATTAAAAATATTATTTCTAAAAACACGCCAAAACACCTTTCCCTCTATGTTTTATTCGCCTGCCAAATACGTATTATCTAAATGTGAGTGACATTAGTTAGTGAGCCTACCCCCAAATCCTGCGTGCCTTGCTCCAGGAATAGCCCTGTCAGCGCACGGATATCACATTGAGTTCCACGCAATCTATATAACCGTATGTAGGAATGATATTTGACTAGAGTTAATTAAGGTAGGTTTTGTATAGGGTATGGATGAGTATTTTCTGCCAGCTCTGCATCTCACATCTGGCTTTTCTCTAAACCTTTATGACCTTAAAAACCCGTTCACCAACCCACACAAAATATATGCCTGCCCCCAGGAAAGAGAGGTCCAGCTCAGCCTCATCCGAGAAGCCTTGCCTCAGGTAGACCCGTCCCAGCATATCAACTACCTGTAAGGTATGCGGCCCCTGTGCGGCAACATGGAGCCGGTCAGTAAAGGGATTCGGGTAGACCTGTACCTGAGCCTGTACTTCCTCCTGAGCAGGCATCGGAATGTCACAGTCATTGATAAAGCCCTGGCAATAGGAACGGTACGCCAGCGTACATTCCAGGACAAAAGGGTTCGGCTTGCCATCCTGATAATCAGCGATTGCGAAGGTCCTCTCCCACTCCTGCAGGTCCACAGGGTCTTTACCATGCCATTCGCAGAGCGTCTCCCGCTGGAGTTCGAAAAAGCCAGGGTCTGCTTCAAGTGCATCCTCTTCGTACATGGTGTAAAAGTAGAAGACTGCACGGGCCACGTTGCCCTTGTGGGATTCCCTTGGCTCGAACATTCCATTAACTCTCTCGCTACAGGCGTCAACGCCTGATGATGGAATATTACTCTGGGTCTGGTCAAAGTAGTACCAGGACGTCGTCTCATCATCATCGATCTCTCCGAAAGGGAAGTTGCTCCTGCCGGTATTCACTGCGGCCCTGACCGGGAACAAATGGTGCATATCCGAGTAGGGATTACCGTTATCTTCATCTGCTCCTTTACTTCTTGGGTACGTATGTTCGGCATTGATACCATTTGAGGACCCGTTCATAAACAGGTGCGTCGAAGGGTCTACACCGGGCGGCAAGTAAAGCCTATGACCGGAATAGACACAGCTCACGCTATCGTTTACGTTAAACAGCGTCCCGTACATGAAGTCCCTGGCTTCACCGTAATCAAGGACAGTCCATGGCTTGTACTCGCTAACGACTTCTGTCAGCAATTCATCCCCTGTTAAACCAGGGAATACGGGTGTGTGCGATTGAGCCTGCAACGGCGTGTAGAACGACAGAAGAAACAGGCAGGCCGTAATATGCGAGGCCTTGGATACTATACGCATAACAAAGTCGTTTGCGACATCGGAGCAGGCTACTTTCCGGCGTTTATGCCGACATCAAGTCGGTTTGCTGTGGCAAACCACTTTATCGTCGGTATAAAAAGCTGAGCCAATCTTTAGTCATGTGTAGTGCTGGGTTAGCCCGCCAAGGTAGTCAAATCCGCAGCCCCTAAATACCTAAAAGGAAGATGTTGTGACTACATTAAGAAAGGCCCCTGCTGCTTCCGGATAAAGGTAGCGCTGCGCTGGGCTTACAGCCTTGACGAAGAGCCAGCACACTCCGGAATACACACCACCCGCAATTGCACCCATCCCCTTAAAACTCCATGCTAGCAGCACAAAAATTACTAAGGGCGTTTCACTATAAAATTGCGTATAAAGCAACTGATAATTAATTTAGTGGCACCGAAGAGCTGCAATCATTTTTTGGTTGTGACGAACCGCAGCTAATGGGGGAAACGCCTCTCTCCTCTTCAGGGGAAGGCGCTTTCTTTTTTCCAAAAGGATAGCAGTTTACAAATACTGCTAATGACAAGTTTCAATTTATCCGCAGGTAAAATCCTTCAGATTGAGGGGGGCTACAACAGCAACCGCAACTGGCAGGAGAACTTTTTGGACGGAGCGTTCATCGGTACTAAGCACGGTATTACGCCCGCTACACTCGCCCACCACCTGCGCCGGGACATCACCCAGGCAGACATGGTAAACCTGACTAAGGCAACCGCCCTGAAAATCTACGAAAAGGAATACTGGGACCGTTACCGACTGAGCGAGTTCGACAGTCAGGACTTAGCCGAGATCGTAGCGGACGGTATCATCCAGCACGGCCCGGGCGGCAACGGGGACACTGTGGTGTAACGATGCTACAGCAAACCCTCAACGACTTGGGGGAAGACCTCGAAGTCGACGGCATACTGGGGAGCCTGACCGTCGCGGTCACCAACCTGCAGAGCAAAATCAACGGCGGGCTCCTGTACAACCTCTACCGGGACTCGCGCCTGAAATACTACGAATGGCTTGCCCTGCAAGACCCACGAAAGCTCAGCGTACTCCGGGCTGGAAAAACCGTATCAATAACCACTTTCCGGAATTGAGTAGGGTAAAGAGGCCGTCTTAAAAGCCCTGAAGCCCGAGGACAGGATTCACCCTGAAGTCAGACACTGGCTTCGGGATGTCTGATCTAAGCTGGCTATTTGACGGTCCTGTGAGGCCTCAGAGGGCCTGATGTTGGCTAAGCGGCCATTTTGAGTGCATTTTGGGGGTATTCTAATGCAATTTGGGCGTTATTTGGGCCTGGTTGATGAGGGCCGGGCATAGGTATCCTCTTGGCTCTCCTTAAATTGTGCCATTTGGTGAAATTATTGGCGATAGCAAGCAGCCCCATCTCGACATTTACGCCTTTAAGCCCCTGTAGCATGAACCGTCTGAAGCCCCGGTCTTGCTTGATGTGGCCAAAAACAGCTTCTACATCGATGTTGCGCTGGATCTTCTTTCGTTGCCCTTTTAGCGACTGCAGGCGCTCCTTAGCCTTTTGCCGGTACTGGCGGGCCTTGTGGCTTATCTTTATGGCCCGGTTCTGAGCTTTGGCTTTGAAGCATTGGCCACGTAAGGGGCAGCCCTCACAATTTTGGGCCTCATATATATGGATGGTTCTTATATATCCCGTTTTTGTTTTTTCTTTCGTCTGGCCCACTTGATGCATGTGCTGGCCCATAGGGCAAACAAAGTAGTCCCCCTCTTCATTATAGTGCAGCGCCTGCTGGGGGAACGCATGCTTATGCTTGCCCTTTTGCTCTTTATGGTAACCTGGGTATTTGACATAGGCTTCTATACCTTTCTCTTCCAGATACTCGTAGTTTTGCTCGCTGCCATAGCCTGCGTCAGCACAAACATTATCCGGCAATTTCAACCCGGCATTGTCTAGTACCCCCAGGGTGTCATCCATATGGGCTACAAAACAGCTTATGTCAGAAGCCGTCTGGTGCACCGTATAGTTGACGATAAACTGCTGTTCGGTACCGACCTGAAGATTGTAACAAGGCCGCAGTTGCCCATTGCCCAAGTGGTCGTCCTTTGTCCTCATGAAAGTAGCATCGACATCCGTCTTTGAATACGAGGAACGCCCGCCCAACAGCCGCTCTTGCTCTTCGTAACCTTCCAGCTTGGGCAGATGGTCTTTTGGCAGTTTGCCGGCCAGGCGCTTTTGCTTGGCTTGCGACTTGGACGGCTTGGTGTCTTCACCCCCGGGCATTTCACTGTCCAAGCGGCTGTTGATACGGCTGATGGCCTCGCGGACTGCCTTGCTGTCGCTAAGTGGCTGCTCCCCTTCTGCCAGCACATCCGTCTTTGTGCCTGGCCCGCCAGGGTCAGGCGGGGGGCTGTCCTCTTGGCTGGACAGCTCATCTATGTGCGCCAGTATCTGGGCCACCTTCTCCAAAACAGAGGCTTTGTAACGGGCTACGTTCTTAGCCCAGACAAAACTATAGCGGTTGGCCACC